>CAJTRK010000004.1 GCA_910578475.1 uncultured Lachnospiraceae bacterium
CAAGGAGAATGCGAAGCATTCTCTGAATCGTCGCTGCCGAGCGACGATTTTTTATCTTAATAGAATTTTAAGAATGACAAGATAGTAAAATGGAAAATAGTGTGCTAAACTGTATAAGAATGTATTTTATGCGAACAAGGCCTGAGAGAAGGCGGACGGACAGGTGTAAAATGTCTCAGATTATATTGGGTACGGAAAAACTGAAAGCATTTCGGGGGCTTTCCATGTTGTGCGAATATGCTGGAAAAAGCGAGGAATGGTGCAATGAATTATGGCTGTCGCTTCTGACCGATTATGAATTGTATACCGAATTGCTGTACTATCTGGAGAACCATTGTTTTGCGGATTGCCTGAAAGCGGCGGGATATTCCCTGACTGACCTCTATGTATGGCAGATGGGACAGGACAATCTGCGGCGGGATACCGGGAAAAATACGGAGAATTGTAATAAAGAAGAAATGGTTTTACAGGCGTTCTGGACGATGGCCCAAATGCGGAAAGACCCCTCGGAATATGAACGAAAACTGGCTGACGGACCGGGGATGGATAAGGAATAAAGCTTTTCTGAGTTGTGATAAAGTCGGGAAGACGGAATCAAGGGGAGTACGGTTGCAAAATGGATAAAAGAGAATTTATTGAAAAATTACAGCGTGCGCTGGCCGGCGGGCTTAACAGCGACAAAGTAGCGGAAAATATAAGATACTATCAGGACTATATCGAATCGGAAATACAGAAAGGGAATACCGAAGAGGCGGTGCTTTCGCAGCTCGGAGACCCAAGACTGCTGGCCAAAAGCATTATTGAGGCGAATAAGCGCGCCGGTGCAAGCTACGGTTCCAACCGGGAATATGACGAAGAGCTTACGGAAGATGAAGCGGAAGAGAAAGTGTTCAACAGGAAGCCCAGGACAGGCGTTATGCTGCCGGGCTGGCTGATAATGATTATTGTGACAGTAGTTGTCATCGTCATAATCGGACTTGTGACATCGCTGCTTTTTGCCTTTGCGCCGGTTATCATCGTTGGCCTTATCGCGCTGCTGATTGTGAAAATTGTGCAGAGCAGAAATCAATCGTAAGAATAACAAAATAGCCCATTATAAATAATGGGCTATTAAGGGGAGTATAAATAATTAAAATATAAGGGTTTGTAAATAGAAAATTGAAGGGGTGTTTCTATCTACAATTATTATTATATACACTTTTGGAAAAAATGCAATCGAAAATAGTACCAAAGTACCATTAAATATTTTGGTACTTTTTCATAAAAAAATAGTACTAAAGACCTATGTGTCCATTGAATAGTTTTTCGGATATCTTGCAATACTATTGCTGTAATATAAATCAATCAGGAGGTATGCAAGATGTCTAAGAATGATTATAACCAGAACGCGCAGAACAATGAGAAACAGCAGGACAAGGCTAACAACTGCCACAGCCAGAATTCTTCTCAGAACAATCAGAAGAACAATTCTAAGAACAGCTCCAGCAGCAACGCGCAGAACAGCCAGAAGAACAACTACTAAATTTCAACTCCTGCGCCTGGCGGGAATAAAACGGCACAGCATCGAATTGCTGTGCCGTTTTTGCTATTTTGCCCTGCCGGCGTTTCTGACGTCTTCTCTGGTGCATTCCATATTCGAATAACGCGCCTTTTCATATAGAAGAGACAGCGTTTCTTCGCGAAGCAGATTTCCGCATTCTCTGGCGGTATAGCTTTCGAACGGCTGACCGGTTCCGGGCGATTCTTTTGTCAACCGGTCTTTTTTTACGCTGATTCTCTGTTTATAAATTCGCCGGATTTTATCGGCCGGTTTCAGAAATGCAAAGAACAGCGCCGGTTTTATTTCTTTTTTCGAGGGCTTTGTTTCGTACCGTTCCCGGATATCGCGGCCGTCATCGTAAACGGCGTCTTCGGCAAAAGTTTTTTGCCGGCGAAAACATTCCAGAACCATACGGACGAAACGGAACAGAAAGAGAAACAGCAGTCCAACGAGGAGCAGAGACATGAAGCCCATCAAAATTTTTTCCAGAATCTGCCAGAACAGCCCGGGTTCTCCGGGTTCCAGATACATACCTGACGGGCCTGCGGGGATTCTTTCCTGCGCCGGCTCGGCAAAATGTTCTTCTATTCCGGCCAAAAGCGACGCGAGGAAAGCAAAAACACCCTGCTCCCGGAGCCATATAATGCCCTGTTTGAGCAGCCCGAAAAACCGGGCAAGCCAGTCCAGATTGGAAAGCAGCAAAATGGCAGCCATGCCCGACAGGATAAACAGAAGCGACAGACTCGTTCCGGCCGCAAAAATTTTCTGACGGGGAATATAGCCGGTACAGGAAGCGTTGACATATATAAAGGAAAGATAATTATTAAAATAACACCTGATATAGTGGCAGATGAAATAGAAAATGACCATGCCGATAAAGTAATAATCGGCTTCCCCGTGTCCTCGAAAACGCAGAAGGAAAAGCGTCAGGGCTATGATGCCGACAGCAACAGCGGGTACGATGATTTCGTCCAGCCGTTCTTCTGTGCGGATGCGCAGAGAAAAAGAACAGAAGACAAGTCCGATGCCGTAAAAACACAGAAGAAGTTTCAGAGCAAGTCCGGAAACAGGCACGACGAATAAAAGGAGGAGGCAAAGCAAATGGCTGCCTGCCAGAAGCAAAAAGCTGTTGGTATATCTTCTGATGAAAAAAAACAGGACGGGAAGAAGCCCGCAGACCGTCCATAAAGCGAGCGGAGGTTTTTTTCCGGATAGGACGGCAGCGGCTGCAACTAAGGCAAAGAGCGTCCAGTGATTCATTTGCGTAGCCAGAATATCAGCAGCGGCAATGATTTTTTCCTGTTTCATAAAGTATTTCCTTTCCATAGACTGATTTCGTCAGCCGGAATGACAGAGCAATTTCCACCGTGCAGACGGATGCGTCTGCGCTTTATCGGGAACCGTCGATGCACAGTAAAATAACGTCCGTTTTCCAATTCTCGGGCAGCTCCGGGACATGCTTTTCTGTTTTTGACAGCGGATAGAACCAGATACAATTCGGTTCCTCCCGTCGAAAACGTTCCAATAACGAAAGGAAGCCGTCATAGGCATTGGGAGATACGAAAACGGTCGTCGTTCCGGGAGGGGCATTCAGCAGTTCCCGTTCAAAACAGTCGGCAAAATCGGCTGTTTTCTGTTTCGTGTCGATACGGGCAAGCGCGCGGTATATTTGCTGCATCTGTCCGGCGCCTGCGCCGGCTTCGAGCCGCAGCGGCTCTCCGTTCAGAATATCCCGTCCGTTGCCGTAGCAGGCCACCTGAATGCCCTGATTCAGAAAGAAAGCCGCAAGACCGGCGGTGATTTGAAGAGATGCCTCTACTTCAGCGTCTTTTTTCAGGATTCCGCTGTCTTCGATGTTGAAAAAAATGCGGATGGTCTGCAGAGCCGTATAATTTTTCTGATTGACTTTTAATTCGCCGGTCCGGGCGGAAGCCTTCCAGTTGATGCTGCGCATATCGTCAAAAGGCTGATATTCCCGAATGCCCCGGTATTCGAAAGGGTCTTCCGGAAAGTGCCGCTTTGTCAGCAATTCTCCGTTTAATTGCTGGAGGGAACGGCGAAATTCTTCGGACGCAAAAGGCGCGGGATAAACATAAAAATATTGTTCTGTCTGCCGGCTTTCCACCATTTCCGTAGAAAGGAACAGGTCGGCGGCCACAAGGTCGATGTTGTGAATCCGATAATAGCCTCTTTTGGCGGCGGTAAATTCCAGTTTTCTCGTAATCCGTTCCCGTCCTTTCACCTGAAAAATATCGTTTCGATAATACAGGTCTGTGACTTTGGAACTTTCGGAGTCCGTAAAACGAAGATTCCGGTCGGTCTGAAATTTGACTTTTAACATGGGAAGCGGAAGACGCTTGCCGTTTTCGATGATTTCAAGCAGTTCGCCTTTTTCGCCTTCAAACAGGCTCTTCCGGGTAAACTCCAGGCGGATATCCAGGTTCCCTGCCCACCATTTTCCATATAATTTTCTCTGGAGCCATTGAAGAAGAAATGCAAGCAGCCCGATTCCGATTATTTTTATCATGCCTGAAAATCCTCTGTCGGTACTGGGGTTTGTTCCAGTATTTTTCGGATATAAGCGGTGCTCTCCCGGCTGTCGTTCCGGCCAAAATCCATTAAGAGACGGTGGGCAAGCGTCGGAACCGCTACGGCTTTTATATCGTCCGGGATGACAAACTGCCGGCCTTCCAGCCAGGCATAGGCTTTGGCACAGCGCAGAAGCGCGAGACTGCCTCTCGGACTCACGCCCATAAGAATGCTTTCCTCATTGCGGGTGGCGGAAACGATGTCCACCATATATTCCTGTATCGCCCGATGAACAAAGATTTTTGTGACTTCCTGCTTGGCCTGCTGCAATTCCTGAAGCGTCAGCACGCCGGAAAGCTCTTCGAGCGGCTCTTTTTCCATATAACGGGAGAGGATATCGAGTTCCTCTTCTTTGGTGGGGAGGCCCATGTACAGATGCATCATGAAACGGTCCATTTGTGCCTCGGGCAGCGGGAATGTTCCCGCGGTTTCCACCGGATTCTGCGTGGCGATAACGAAAAAAGGCTCTCCCGGCACATAACTTATACCGTCAATCGTCACCTGTCTTTCTTCCATACATTCCAGAAGACCGGCCTGGGTTCTCGGCGTGGCGCGGTTGATTTCGTCGGCCAGAAGAATGTTCGTAAAGACCGGGCCTTTTCTGAGGACAAAAGCGTTGCTCTGCCTGTCAAAAATATTCAGTCCCGTGATGTCGGCGGGCAATAAATCCGGGGTGAACTGGATTCTGGAAAAGTCCGCATGAAGAGATTTGGCGAGTGTTTTCGCCAGTTTTGTCTTCCCCGTGCCCGGAACATCCTCGAGCAGCACATGCCCGTCCGCGAGAAGCGCGGTCAGAAGCAGGCGGACAGTTTCTTCTTTTCCGATAATCACTTTGTGAATATTTTCCAATACCTTTTGAGCAATGCCGTTCCCCCGTATTTCCATGATGCGTTCTCCTTTGCGTTTATAATAATTTAAGTTTATCCCCATTGCCTGGAATTGTAAATCAAATTTTCACCTGAAAGATTGACAGAAAAAGGGCGACACTTTACAATAATCAATAGGGTTTTGATACCGCAGGCTGAGAGAAAGGCATGGTTATTCATATGGAATTTATTGCGCCCTGTCATTTTGGACTGGAAGCAGTATTAAAAAAGGAAATCCTTGATTTGGGATATGAGGTGTCTTCCGTGGAAGACGGCCGCGTGACGTTTGCGGGCGATGAAAATGCCATCTGCCGCGCGAATGTCTTTTTGCGCACGGCGGAAAGAGTGCTGGTTAAGGTCGGCAGTTTTCATGCGGAAACGTTCGAAGAGCTTTTTCAGGGAACACGCGGTATCGCATGGGAAGATTATGTGCCGGAAGACGGAAAATTCTGGGTGGCAAAGGCGGCCAGCATCAAGAGCAGACTTTTCAGCCCTTCCGATATTCAGTCGATTATGAAAAAGGCTATGGTGGAACGTCTGAAAACGGTCTATCATAAAGAATGGTTCGCGGAGAGCGGCGCTTCTTTTCCGGTCAGAGTCTTTTTGCTGAAAGACGAAGTGGTCATCGGACTCGATACGACGGGTGAATCGCTGCATAAAAGGGGATATCGGAAGCTGACGGCGAAGGCGCCCATCGCGGAAAATCTGGCTGCCGCGCTGATAATGCTGACACCCTGGCATAAAGACAGGATTCTGGTGGACCCGTTCTGCGGAAGCGGCACGTTTCCGATTGAAGCGGCCATGATGGCGGCCAATATGGCGCCGGGGGCAAACCGCAGTTTTCTGGCAGAAGAATGGACGCATATCCTGCCGCGCAAGGGCTGGTACCGGGCGATGGACGAAGCGGACGCAGGCGTTGACAAAACGGTGAGGCCGGATATTCAGGGATACGATATGGATGACAGGATGGTGGCGATTTCCAGAGAGAATGCCCGGCTTGCGGGAGTGGAAGACATGATTCATTTCCAGCGCAGAAGCGTGGAGCAGCTCAGCCATCCGAAAAAGTATGGATTTCTGATTACCAATCCTCCATACGGAGAGCGGCTTGAGGAGAAAAATGCGCTTCCGGAGCTGTATCGGATATTGGGAGAGCGGTATCAGGCGCTGGACAGCTGGTCCATGTATGTGATATCAGCCTATGAGCAGGCAGAACAATATATAGGAAGAAAAGCGGATAAAAACCGGAAAATATATAACGGCATGATGAAGACATATTATTATCAGTTTATGGGGCCGAGACCTCCGAAGAGGAAAGCGGAACCGAGTGTTTGATATAGAGAAAGGCATGGTTATAGAATGCAGCAGAATCAACTAATGAAAAGAACCGCGGTCTATACGGTGCTGTTTGCATGTTTTGCGCTTGCGGCTGTTTTTTATTATTCGTCCAACAAAATTATTGTCGTTGCGGACGTGGCTCAGGATGAAGTGGCGCAAAACTTACAGGAGCAGTCGGGCGCGGAGCAGACTGCCCAGAGCGCAGAAGCGGCAGAAGGCGGAAACGCTGCGGGCGTCGTATCGCAGCAGAATGATATTCTGTTTGAGCAGAACGGACAGGAAATGAATTATTTCTGCATTCCTCTGCACCCGGATGTAAAAGCCGAAAATGTTATGATAGAGAATCACTATATGGATAAAGAACTGTGGGTCAGCATCAAACAGGAAGCGGAAAGCGCAGGATACGGTGATTTTTACCTCACACAGGGCGTTTACGGCAACCGGAGCGCGGTCATTGACGGCTTTTACGAGAACGGGACGGATACGTTCTGGCTGAAATTCAGACTGACGGATGTGTATGAATATCATAGCATTTTTGAAGATAATAAGCTCTATATTGACTTTATGACGCCGCGCGAGGCCTATGATAAAATCGTTGTTATCGACCCGGCTTACGGTGGAGATATAACGGGTGCGGTTTCGGAGGAACTGGCGGGAAAAGATATAACACTGGAAATTGCCCGTGCTTTGAAGAAAAAACTGGATGAGACGGATATCAAAGTTTATTACACACGGATGGATGACAGCGCACTTTCCGATGAAGACCGGGTCAGCCTGACGAACGCGGCGAAAGCCGATATGCTGATTCGCATCGAAGTGAACGAGAATGAAGATTCCAAAATATATGGGACGGAAGCAGTATATAACAGTCGTTTTTTTATTCCTGGTTTTGGCAGCGTAGAGCTTGCGGATTTACTGGAAAGGGAAGTTGTTACGGCAATCAGCGGGAAAGCCAACGGACTGACGGACTCGACGGAGGAGGATGTTGTCATTAACGAGGCCACCGTTCCGGCGGCGGCAATTCGTGTCGGTTATCTCAGTAATGGCCAGGAGGAAATTTTGCTTGGAAGAGAAGACTATATCCAGAAAATCGCGGAAGGCATTTATCAGGCGATTATGAAGGCATATGAAGAATAGACAGACCAGATACCGCAGGCGGAAAGAAAGGGCATGAGTCATAATATGAAGCGGACAATTGTTTTTGCAACGGGGAATGAAGGGAAAATGCGGGAAATCCGACAGATTATGAAGGGAATCCACGTCGAGCTGCTTTCCATGAAAGAGGCCGGAATTGAGGCGGACATCGTAGAGGACGGAGAAAGTTTTGCAGAAAACGCAGTCATCAAGGCCAAAGCGGTGGCGGAAAAGACAAATCATATCGTGCTTGCCGACGATTCCGGGCTGGAAATCGATTATCTGAACAAAGAGCCGGGTATTTATTCGGCCCGTTATATGGGAGAAGATACTTCCTATGACCTTAAAAATGCAAATCTGTTAGAGCGGCTGGAAGGCGTGCCCGATGAAAAACGCACCGCCCGTTTTGTCTGCGCGATTGCGGCGGCTATGCCGGACGGAGAAGTTTTTACAACAGTGGGCGTTATCGAAGGAAGAATCGGTTATAAAATAGAAGGCGAGAATGGCTTCGGCTACGACCCGATTTTTTATCTTCCGGAATACGGATGCACCTCCGCACAGCTGAGCGAGGATGAAAAAAACGCAATCAGCCATCGCGGCAGAGCGTTAGCGGCGATGCGGGAAGAACTTGAAAAAAGGATGGAGCTATGAAGATACTTGTTGTAAGCGACACCCACCGTCGGGATGAAAATTTTCTGCATGTAATGGATAAAATCGGGCCGGTGGACATGGTGGTGCATTGCGGTGATGTGGAAGGAAGCGAACGCCTGATTGAAAAAGCGGCCGGCTGCCCGGTATATATGGTACGCGGAAATAATGATTTCATTTCTCCGATGCCCCGGGAAACGGAATTTATGATAGGAAACTATAAAGTCTGGTTGACGCATGGACACAATTACTGCGTTTATATGAATTACGAGACCATCAAGCAGGAAGCCAGAGACCGGGAAGTGGATATTGTCATGTGCGGACATACGCATAAACCCGTTATTGACATCGGCAGGAATCTGACTCTGCTGAATCCAGGCAGCATGAGCTATCCGCGGCAGGAAGGGCGGCGGCCATCGTACATAATAATGGAAATCGATAGAGAAGGAAAAGCGCATTATACGATAAATTTCCTGTAAAAAGGACGTAAACATACCGTGTTTATAAAAAAATCTGAAAAGTAGTTGACAGACAAATTTTGATATTATATAATAAACCTTGCGTTGTGACTGAAAAGTTATGAATGCCGCTTACCGGGGTGTGGCTCAGCTTGGCTAGAGCGCCTGGTTTGGGACCAGGAGGTCGCAGGTTCGAATCCTGTCACCCCGATTTGGGCCAAAATATATGCGGGTGTAGTTCAATGGTAGAACACCAGCCTTCCAAGCTGGATACGTGGGTTCGATTCCCATCACCCGCTTTTTCCTTTCATTACGAAAGGATGTGTGTTCGTAGCTCAGCTGGATAGAGCAACGGCCTTCTAAGCCGTGGGTCGGGGGTTCGAATCCCTTCGAGCACGTTGAGGATAGGAAGCGGACGCTTTCTGTCCTGTTATGGTGGGTATGGCGCAGTCGGCTAGCGCGCCAGATTGTGGCTCTGGAGGCCGAGGGTTCGAGTCCCTCTATCCACCCTGTTGTTTTACAACAGATTTACATGGGAATATGTTGGGAGCACAGCCTGGTGTTATCCAAACAGCAGAGGACAGGTTCCGGAAATTCGCTGTTGTCATGAATATTGGGCTATCGCCAAGCGGTAAGGCACAGGACTTTGACTCCTGCATTCGCTGGTTCGAATCCAGCTAGCCCAGTTATACGGGCCACTAGCTCAGGTGGTAGAGCACTTGACTTTTAATCAAGTTGTCTGGGGTTCGAATCCCCAGTGGCTCATTAAAAATAAAAAAAGTTAAAGGGGATTCGAACCCCTGTGCGATATCCCCAGTGGCTCATTAAAAACAGCAGTTCATTTAATAAGGCGGTTCTTTGTAGGTATTTATACAAAGAGTGGTCTTTTTTGTTGTGTCATGTGATAAATAATATGTTTTCTTTATAAAATGTGATATGATAAAGCAGAAACAGAGATGGAAGAACATACATAGCCGACAGATATCCGGAAATGTCTGATTTACTGTGCAATATGGTCGGCCTGCATAATGGGTAAGATATGCAAAAGCAGGAGCAGGAAATACTTGCTATGGCATTTGGCGCAGATTGTGCTAAAATTGAATGAGAACAGTCTTTAGGATATCCGAAAAAAATGGATATTTATTGTGAAAGCCTCCGTATTTATGGCGAAAGAAAGCCGATATATATGGTGGGTGAAATGAACCATCTGCTAAAACGGAAAGATAGGTGTGAATATGAAAAAGATAATGCTTTTTGAGGGTGATATCGAAACGCAGGGTTATTTTTCAATACAATTGGCGGAAGCCTTTCAGAAAATGGGGCATCAGACTTATATTTTTGACTTGAGCCGTCCGTGGAGCAGCACCAACCGTTTTTTTAAGTTCTTTGAAAAAGGGAATACCGTGCTTATCAATTTTAACTTTCACGGAATGAGCGGAGAAGAAATTTTTCTGGATGAAAATGACAGGATGATGTGGGATGCGCTGCGGATACCGAGTTATAACATTGTTGTGGACCATCCGATGTATTATCATCATTTTCTGGAAAAGCATCCGAAAGATTATCATCATATCAGCATCGACAGACATCATGAAAAATACATGAGAAGATTTTTTCCGGAAATTCAGAACGGTCCGTTCCTTCCGCTTGCCGGAACACAGTTATATCCGGGGAAATCTTATACGCCGGCGCAGTATCGCCGTTATGAAGTAACGATGGTCGGCAATTATACGAGGCCTGAGCAGTTTGAGAAGTACATTACAAGGATTGACGACGAGTACACGGCGTTTTATTATGGAATCATAGACGACTTGCTGGCGCATCCGATGCGGACAGTGGAAGAAGTTGCGGAGGAACATATCCGCCGGGAGATACCGGAAGTAACGGAAGAAGAATTGAAGCAGGTTATGAGCAAACTGACATTCATAGATTTGTACGTCCGCTTCAGGACAAGAGGGCAGGCGGTGCAGTCGCTTGTAGATGCGGGCATCAAGGTGCATGTTTTTGGAGGCGGATGGGACGCGCTTGATTGTCGAAAGCCGGAAAACCTAATCGACGGCAACAGCCTGGATTCCGTAGGATGTCTGAAAAAATTGTGCCAGAGTAAGATATCGTTAAATGTGATGCCCTGGTTCCGGGACGGTGCACATGACAGAATATTTAATTCGATGCTGAACGGGGCGCTGTGTCTGACGGACAGCAGCCTTTATCTGGAGGAAATTTTACAGGATAAAAAGAATTGCAAAATTTATTCGACGGCGCGGCCGGAGGAACTGCCCGATATGGTATACGGACTGCTTGCCAATCCGGACGGGATGCAGGAAATTATTGATAATGGATATGAGATGGCGAAAGCCGCGCATACCTGGGAACATCGTGCGGCGGCGCTGCATAATCTGATAGAAGTGTGAAGGAAATCACTAAGCTCGAAAAAACCTCGCTAAGTGATTACACGCTCTGCGAGCAGAGCTTCTTCACACGGCAGAATGTCCATACGGCCATTCTGCATGAATGTTTGTGCCGCCTCAGGAGGCATGTCGGGAAGCGTGAATAAGATATTTGAAAGAAAAAAATGAAATGAAAGGGAGACGATAACCGAATGAATATCGTAGAAAAAATCAGGAATCGAAGAAGAGAACGACTGAAAAGGCATTTTGAACGTTATCGCAGAATTCGCAGCCTTTTGCAGAAATATGGGGATGATATTATTCATTCCGATAATTTTAAAAGGACAAAAGCTCATATCCAGCATGGGAATATGACCGTCAATGACCATTGTATGAGCGTAGCGCGGTACAGCCTGATTTTGAATAAAAAACTGCATCTGCACTGTAATCAGAGGGATTTAATCAGAGGTTCTCTGCTGCATGATTATTTTTTGTACGACTGGCATGATAAGGAATATGTAGCGGAAAGGGGAAGGCTGCACGGTTTCTGGCATCCGGGCATTGCTCTTCGGAATGCGGATAAGGAATATCAGCTGACGGACGTTCAGCGGGACATCATCCGGAAGCATATGTGGCCGCTGACGATTGTGCCGCCGGCATGTCGGGAATCATGGGTTGTCACGAGTGCGGATAAGTATTGTTCTCTGATGGAGACGTTAAAGCTTCACAGAGGGCATGGAAAACGGTACGATTTTGTCGAGGCAAAGTGGAAACACGACAAGGAGAAACAGCTTGGGGCATGAGGTGAGACGGGAAGAACTGCTGTATGACAGCCTCGCCCGTTACGGAAAGACGGATTATTACCCTTATCATATGCCGGGACATAAACGGCGCGGTGAAATAGAGGGATTTACAGATTTTTTTCAAATTGATATTACGGAGATAGACGGTTTTGACAACCTGCATCAGGCGGAGGGAATCATCGGCAGGGCGCAGGAGCGTGCGGCAGAGTTATATGGTGCGGAGGAGACCTTTTTTCTGGTAAACGGAAGCACCTGTGGAATCCTGGCGGCCATCTCGGCGGTAACAAAGAAGCGGGATATGATACTGGCTGCGCGTAACTGTCATAAGTCGGTCTATCATGCGGCTCTTTTACAGGAGTTGGAAGTCAGGTATCTGTATCCGGGGCAGATACAGGAGTTTGATATTTTGGACGCGGTCAGCCCGGAAGATGTGAAAGCGGCGCTGGAGGAGTTTCCGGAATGCCGGGTAGTGGTGATTACGTCACCAACTTATGAAGGCATTGTGTCGGATATCCGGGAAATCGGGCGTATCATTCATGAAAAGGGCGGCATTCTGGTAGTGGACGAAGCGCACGGGGCGCATTTGGGACTGGCGGAGGGAATGCTGGAGAATGCAGTAAGCCAGGGAGCGGACATCGTGATTCACAGTCTGCATAAGACGCTGCCGTCCCTGACACAGACGGCATTATTGCATGTAAACGGAGCGCGTGTCAATCGCGGGAGGCTGCGCCGGTATTTGAACATCTATCAGTCAAGCAGCCCTTCTTATGTTCTGATGGCGGGCATGGATGCCTGTCTTTCTTATGTCAGGGAAAACACGGATATCTGTTTTGCGCCGCTAAAGAAGCGCCATGAGCGTTTTATGCGTCAGATGGAAGAATGCAGGCACATTCGCATCGGAAGCCCGGGGGCGCTTGCGGCAAAATCATATTGTTTTCGGGCATGGGATATCTGTAAGCTGGTTATTTCCGTAAAAGGAACATCTATGAGCGGACAGGTTCTTTACGATATCCTGCGGGATGAATTTCATTTGCAGATGGAGATGGCGGCGGCCAGCTATGTGCTGTCAATCATGACAATTGCGGATAAAGAAGAAGGCTGGCAAAGACTGGCGGAGGCCTTGCTGCAAATTGACGGAAGATTACAGAAAACGGAGGATACAGACATAACGCGGCAAAATGAAAAGACAGGAACGGAGAAGTTACGCCCGGAAGCGAAACTGACCATTTCAGAGGCTTTTGAACGCGTTTACGGCGGTCGGATTTATAACAAAGACAGCATTCAGGAAAATTTGCCCGGGCGGGCCTCAGAAGGCGTCAGGAGGGTTCCGCTTTCACAGGCGGCCGGTCATATCAGCGGTGATTTCGTATGCCTTTATCCGCCGGGCATTCCGCTTCTGGTTCCGGGAGAAGTTATTGAAACACATTTGGCCGCCCGGATAGAGGAGAGTCTGCGACTTGGCCTTTCCGTGCAGGGCGTGTCCGCTGACGGAACTTTGATTATTTGCTGAATAAAATTGAAATTCCCATAGAAATATGGCATTATTAAAATAGGGAAGAAATTAACGGACACAGGAAGGCATATTATTCATATGGGAAAAATCGTGTATCTGATGGGAAAAAGTTCCTCGGGAAAAGATACTATTTATAAAAAACTGCTGGAGCAGGACAAAATTCGGCTGCAAAAGATTGTGCCATATACGACAAGGCCCATACGCGCGGAAGAGCGGGAAGGCGTGGAGTATCATTTTACGGATGAAGAGGGCTATCAGGAGCTTCTGAAAAAAGGCGAAGTCATCGAAGCCAGAATTTATCATACCTGTCACGGCATCTGGCGGTATTTTACGGTGGCGGATGGGGAAGTTGATTTGTCAGCGCAGTCGTATCTGATAATCGGAACGCTCGAAGCCTATGAGAAAATCCGTATTTTTTATGGAAAAGAAAATGTGATTCCCATTATGATTGAGCTGGACGACGGTGTACGGCTGCAAAGAGCGCTGGACAGGGAAAAAGCGCAGGACCATCCGAAATATGAAGAAATGTGCAGACGGTTTCTCGCCGATGCGGAAGATTTTTCATCGGAAAGAATGAAATCGGCCGGTATTACACAGACTTTTCATAATGACGAATTGGAACAGTGTCTTGAGAGAATCATGGAGTATATAAGAGAATGCGGCGCATAATGAGCGCACTGGAGGGTTCAAGTGGATATTAAGGTAAATCAGGTGCAGCAGCCTGTGCAGATAGAGCAGCCTCAGCAGGTGCAGGAAGCCGACGGAACATTTAAGTTCACACTGGTCAGCCGGATTGAAGAACAGGATTTGCAGAACGCGCTGATACAGATGATGGAAGAAATTACCAGACAGGGGGATAAGCTCGCCAAGCATCGGGATATCAAGGATATGCGGCGGTATCGGGCGTTGATTAAAGATTTTATGAATGAAATCGTAAACCGTTCCCATGCTTTTTCCAGAGAAAATTTTCTGGACAGAAAGGGACGGCATCGCGTTTATGGAATTATCCGCCTGATTGACCAGAATCTGGATGAGCTGGCGCAGGAACTCGTAAAGGATGAGCAGGACAATCTGGCGATACTAAATAAGATAGGAGAGATACGAGGGTTACTGTTGGACATTTTTACTTAAAGAAAAGGCAGGGGGGATATCGAATGGCAAAATTTACGGATATTATCGGACAGGAACAGTTAAAAGAGCATTTACAGAACGCCATTGCTATGAATAAAGTATCGCACGCATATTTAATAAATGGTGAAAGAAGCTCTGGCAAGGAATTTGCCGCGAAAGTTTTTGCGGCGGCGTTACAGTGCGAGAAGGGCGGGACGGGGCCCTGCGGAGAATGCCATTCCTGCATTCAGGAAAAGAGCGGTAATCAGCCCGATATTATTTTTGTTTCCCACGATAAACCGAATACAATCGGCGTAGAGGATATTCGAACACAGATAAACAATGATATCGGCATTAAACCATACAGCAGCCCCCGGAAAATATATATTATGAACGAAGGGGAGAAAATGACCGTACAGGCGCAGAACGCCTTATTGAAAACATTAGAGGAGCCTCCGGAGTATGCGGTTATTTTGATTCTGACAACGAATGTGGATGCACTGTTGCCTACGATACTCAGCAGATGCGTTGTATTGAATATGAAACCGGTTCCCGACCATAAAGTGAAAAAATATCTGATGGAGGAACTGCAAATTCCGGATTATAAGGCGAATATCTGCGTGGCTTTTGCCAGAGGAAATATCGGCAAGGCCAAAATGCTTGCGTCCAGCGAGGAATTTGAAAAGGTAAAAGAAGAAGCGGTTACGCTGGTGAAATATATTAACGACATGGATATCAGCGAGGTCGTAAAGGCGATTAAGAAAATTTCGGAGTATCAGTTCGACGTAACCGATTATCTGGACATCCTGTCGGTCTGGTACAGAGATGTGCTGCTATTTAAGGCGACGAAGGATGCCAACAGCCTGATTTTTAAAAATGAGATTCAGTATATCCGAAAAGTTGCGGACAGAAGCACTTATGAAGGAATCGAGACGATTGTAAAAGCCTTGCAGCAGGCGAAAAGGCGTCTGGAAGCGAATGTTAATTTTGACCTGACGATGGAATTACTTTTGCTGACGATTCAGGAAAATTAGTGCACTTCCCGTCTGTCAATATGAAAGATAAGATGAAAAGCCGCCTGCATGGCGGCGTGAGGAAATATGGAGGTTTATAGAGAATGATAAAGGTAATTGGTGTGCGGTTCCGCGTTGCCGGAAAAATATATTATTTTGACCCCGGCAAGTTACAGATTAAAAGGGGAGACCATGTTATCGTGGAGACCGCCAGAGGGATAGAATACGGTACGGTGGTAGGAGACCCTCGGGAAGTTACGGAAGATAAGGTTGTACAGCCGTTAAAGGCGGTTCTGCGCGTGGCAACGCCGAAGGACGACGAACAGGAAGCGGCAAATAAAAAGAAAGAAAAAGACGCTTATCAAATTTGTCTGGAAAAGATTCGGAAGCATGAACTGCCGATGAAGCTCATCGACGCGGAGTATACATTTGACAATAACAAAGTTTTGTTTTATTTTACGGCGGACGGACGTATCGATTTCAGAGAGCTGGTGAAAGACCTTGCATCCGTTTTCAAGACGAGAATAGAGCTTCGTCAGATTGGCGTGCGGGATGAGACCAAAATCGTAGGCGGTATCGGTATTTGCGGAAGGGCGCTGTGCTGCCATACGCATTTGTCGGAGTTTGTCCCGGTCTCAATCAAAATGGCGAAGGAACAGAATTTATCCCTGAACCCGACAAAGATTTCCGGTGTCTGCGGAAGGCTGATGTGCTGTTTGAACCACGAGGAAGAAACGTATGAGGATTTGAACAGAAGACTGCCGAATGTGGGAGACTTCGTTACGACGTCGGACGGCTTAAAGGGCGAGGTGCACAGCGTAAATGTGCTGCGCCAGCTTGTTAAGGTTATCGTGGATGTAGACGATGAAAAAGAGATTCAGGAATACAGAGCGGACCAGCTCCGGTTTAAAAGAAAGCATCACAAAAACCATCGGGAAAAGGTGAATGTGGAGGAAATGAAAGAACTGGAAAAACTGGAAGACAATACTTCGAAGCTGGATGAAAACTAAAGAACATATGTTGTGTAAGGAAAACGAAAGAATAGATGATTTACAACGTAACGGTTATCGTATCATCCAAAATCCGGACAAGTTCTGTTTCGGAATGGACGCGGTTCTGCTTTCCGGGTTTGCCAGAGCAAAGGAAGGCAGCAGCGTTCTGGATATGGGAACCGGTACGGGCATCATACCGATTCTGATGGAAGCCAGAACGAATGCCGCCCATCTGACCGGACTGGAGATTCAGGAGGAAAGCGCCGACATGGCGAGGCGCAGCGTAGCGCTGAACGGACTGGAAGAAAAAATCAGGATTGTAACGGGAGATATCAGGGAGGCAGGGAGTCTTTTTGCCGCTGCTTCTTTTGACGTTATTACCTGTAATCCGCCTTATATGATTGGGCAGCACGGATTGGTTAATCCGGAGGATGCCAAAGCGATTGCGCGGCATGAGATTTTGTGTACGCTGGAAGATGTTGTCCGGCAGGCGGCAGGGCTGTTAAAGTCGGGCGGTAATTTTTTTATGGTGCACAGACCGTTTCGTCTGGTGGAAATTATGGTGCTTCTGCGGCAATACCGGCTGGAGCCGAAGCGGATGCAGCTTGTCTATCCGTTCGTGGATAAAGAGCCCAATATGGTGCTGATTGAAGCGAACCGGGGCGGAAAACCCCGTATGACAGTAGAGAAACCGCTAATCATCTATCGGGAACCGGGTGTGTATATGCCGGAAATATACGAATTGTACGGCTATTAGAAGGAGCATTGATACGAGATGGCAGGGATTCTATATCTGTGCGCAACGCCAATCGGAAATCTGGGCGATATGACGCCCCGCGTGGTTGAGACGTTACGGACCGTCGATTTGATTGCCGCAGAAGATACGCGCAACAGCATAAAACTGTTGAATCATTTTGAAATAAGAACTTCTATGACAAGTTATCATGAATATAATAAAGTAGAAAAAGCGGACTACCTGACGGAACAGCTTTTGCAGGGAAAAAATGTAGCGTTGATAACCGACGCCGGCACACCGGCCATTTCCGACCCGGGAGAAGTCCTCGTGCGGAAGTGTATGCAGGCGGGGATTACGGTAACTTCGCTGCCGGGAGCTGCCGCCTGCATTACGGCGTTGACGCTCTCAGGACTCGGAACCAGAAGATTTTGCTTTGAGGGATTTCTGCCCGCCGATAAGAAGGAAAAGGCCGAAATATTGGAGGAACTGCGGGAGGAATCTAGAACGATTATTTTGTATGAAGCGCCGCATCGTCTGAAAAAGACGTTGAAAGAATTGTATGACAGCGCGGGGAACAGAAGAGTAACCCTTTGCAGGGAACTGACGAAAAAATTCGAAACAATTCTGCCGACCACGCTTGAGGATGCTCTAATCTATTATGAAAAGGAGGAACCTCGCGGCGAGTATGTCATAGTCATGGAAGGCAAAAGCCGCCGGGAGAAAAAAGAAGAAGAAAAAATGTCCTGGCTGGAAATGCCTGTGGAAGAACATATGACCTGTTATGAGAAGGAGGGGATGGACAGAAAAAGCGCTATGAAACAGGTTGCAAAAGACCGTGGAATCACGAAAAGAGAGATTTATCAATATTTCTTAAATAAGTGAATTGACAAAACCTATAAAAACCGTAAAATAAGATTGACAAATATGGAAGTAGAGAATATACTTTGAATATCAAACTATTCTTTGCTTAAAAATTATAAGACGGAAAAGGAGATAAAGAAATGTTAGAAAGAGTAAGAGAAATTATTCAGGAGCAGTTAAATTTGGAAGGTATCGAAATTACGGAAGAATCTTCTTTTAAGGATGACCTCGGCGCGGATTCTCTGGATTTATTCGAACTTGTTATGGCTTTTGAAGAAGAATACGGGATTGAAATTCCATCGGAAGATTTGGAGCAGATTACGACAGTCGGCGCTGTTATCGAATATATGAAGAGCAAGGGCGTTGAAGCATAAGACGGGGCAGGACACTGGTTATGAAGACAAAAATTACGGAACTTCTGGGAATTGAGTATCCCATCATTCAGGGCGGCATGGCATGGGTCGCGGAATATCATCTTGCGGCGGCTGTTTCCGAAGCAGGAGGACTCGGCATTATCGGTGCGGGCGGTGCACCGGCATCTTTTGTACGGGAGCAGATTCAGAAAGTAAAAGAAATCACGGATAAGCCGTTTGGCGTGAATATTATGTTGATGAATCCGGAAGCGGACCAGATTGCACAGGTCGTTGTGGAAGAGGGCGTTAAAGTCGTTACGACGGGAGCCGGCAATCCTGGCAAGTATATGGCGATGTGGAAGGAAGCGGGCATTAAAGTCATTCCTGTTGTGGCCAGCGTAGCGCTTGCGAAGATGATGGAACGTGCCGGTGCGGACGCGGTCATTGCGGAAGGAATGGAATCCGGCGGACATATCGGAGAAGCGACAACGATGACGCTAGTTCCGCAGGTCGTGGACGCGGTTGCGATTCCCGTTATTGCGGCGGGCGGTATCGCGGATGGAAGAGGCTTTGCAGCTGCGATAATGTTAGGCGCTCAGGCGGTTCAGATGGGAACGAGATTCGTTGTAGCCAGTGAATCCATCGTACATGAGAATTATAAACAGAAAGTAATTGCGGCGAAGGATATTGATACTGCGGTGACCGGAAGGTCAACGGGACATCCGATTCGCTGTATCCGCAATAAAACAACGAGAGAATATCTGAAATTGGAAAAAGACGGAGCGACTTTGGAAGAGCTTGAAAAACTGACGCTTGGCGGGCTCAGAAGAGCGGTCATGGAAGGCGATGTTGTGGAAGGCTCCGTTATGGCAGGACAGATTGCCGGCCTTGTAAAAAAAGAACAGACTTGTGCGGAGATGATTCAGGAAATCATGGCGCAGGCGGAAGAACTGATGAAACGTTAAATTGTGGAGCGCAGGCTGCCCGGCTTGCGCTTTTTCAGAAGAGAATACTTTGAAGTTCAAAATATTATAGATGCTAAACGACAATACAATGATAATGAGAAAGAGGGATGAATTCAAATGGGTAAAACAGCGTTTATGTTTCCGGGGCAGGGAGCGCAGTATATCGGGATGGGAAAAGATTTTTATGAGCAGATTCCGGTTTGCAAAGAGATGTTTGAGCTGGCGGGAAAGGCAGCCGGCCTGGACGTAGCCGCATTGTGTTTTGAAGAGAATGAACAGATAAACATTACAGAGTATACGCAGATAGCCATGCTGGCGGCGGAAGTCGCCATGTTAAAGGCGGTTTGTGAAAAGGGAATCCGGCCGGATGTAACGGCGGGGTTAAGCCTCGGCGAGTATGGCGCGCTTGTTGCGAGCGGTGTGATGACGCCGGAAGATGTTTTTAAAATTGTCAGAAAAAGAGGCATCTATATGCAGGAAGCCGTGCCGGAAGGCGGCGGTATGGCGGCGGTTCTCGGAATGGATACGGCAGCGATAGAAAAGATATGCGAAGAGACGCCGGGAACGGTGTCGATTGCAAACTATAACTGCCCGGGACAGATTGTAATCACCGGGGAAGCTGACGCGATTCAGGCGGCCGTTGCCAGACTGACTGAGGCTGGAGCGAAGCGATGCGTGCCTTTAAAGGTAAGCGGCCCGTTTCATTCCGGGATGCTTACGGGAGCGGGAGAAAAACTGGCAAAGGAGCTGGAAGCGGTCACGGTTCATGAAATCAGCGTTCCTTATATCGCCAACGTGACGGCGGATTATGTGGCAAAAACGGAGGATGTGAAGCCATTGCTGGAAAAACAGGTATCTTCGTCTGTCAGATGGCAGCAGACTATAGAAAGAATGCTGGCAGACGGTGTGGACACTTTTATCGAAATCGGGCCGGGCAAGACCCTGTCAGGATTCATGCGGAAAATCAACCGCGATGTGAAAGTGCTGAATGTAGAAAAAGTAGAAGATTTGGAAAAACTGATGCAGATATGTTAATGCAGATAAGCTGATGTAAATGAGTTAATGTAAATAAGCTGCTACGGAAACTGTATCGAAGAGAAACAGCGGAAACGAAGTGAAGGAGAGAGAAATATGCTGACAGGAAAAGTGGCTCTCGTGACGGGAGCAAGCCGCGGAATCGGGCGTCAAATCGCGTTGACGCTGGCGGAATACGGTGCGGACGTTATCGTAAATTATAATGGTTCCAGAGAAAAGGCGGAAGAAGTTGTGCAGGAAATCGAGAGCATGGGGCGAAAAGCGGCGGCGGTACAGTGTACGGTAGCCGACTTTGAAGCCTGCGGAAAAATGGTGGAAAATATGATTGCACAATTCGGCCATATTGATATTCTTGTAAACAATGCGGGCATAACGAAAGACAATCTGATGATAAAGATGTCCGAGGCAGATTTCGATGCGGTCATCGAAACGAACCTGAAAGGCACGTTTCATATGATAAAACATATGTATCGTCCCTTTTTGAAACAAAAGGCGGGAAGAATTATTAATCTCTCTTCCGTTACCGGCATTCTGGGCAATGCAGGTCAGGCAAATTATGCGGCGTCCAAAGCGGGCGTTATCGGACTTACCAAGTCTGTCGCAAAAGAACTGGCAGGCAGAAATATTACGGTCAACGCGGTCGCGCCCGGTTATATCGATACAGATATGACGCAGGCGATGACGGATACCGCCAAAGAGGCTGTTCTGTCACAGATTCCCTTAAAAAGAGCGGGAACGCCGAAAGATATTGCCGAGGCGGTAGCTTTTCTGGCAAGCGAAAAGGCGTCCTATATTACGGGACAGGTTCTTTCCGTGGACGGCGGCATGGCAATTTAGAAGCGAAACAATGGACGCTGTGAACATTGCGGACGTTGTTCGCGTACAAACAGCGCAGGTTTGGAGAAAGGCATGGTTGAAAATATGAACAGACGAGTAGTTGTAACGGGTATGGGAGCGATTACCCCTGTCGGCCTGGGTGTAGAAACGTTTTGGGACAGCATAAAAGCGGGTAAAACAGGATTCGGAGAGATTACCAGATTTGATGCGTCGGAATATAAATGCAGACTGGCGGCAGAAGTGAAAGGTTTTGAAGGTAAAAATTACATGGACTTCAAGGCGGCCAAAAGAATGGAGCTGTTCTGCCAGTATGCGGTGGCGGCAGTCAAAGAGGCGATGGAGGATGCGGGAATTGATATGGAAAAAGAAGACCCATACAAAGTAGGCGTTTCCGTCGGTTCCGGAATCGGTTCTTTACAGGCGATGGAGCGGGCGCACAGCAGATTGCTGGAAAAAGGGCCGGCGCGTGTGGAACCTTTGCTTGTTCCGCTTATGATTTCCAATATGGCAGCAGGAAATGTATCGATTCAGTTCGGCTTGAAAGGTAAGAGCATCAATGTCGTAACGGCATGCGCGACGGGAACAAATTCCATTGGCGAAGCATTCCGCACGATTCAGTACGGAGACGCGGAAATCATGGTTGCGGGCGGTACGGAAAGCAGCGTTACCCCGATTGGCATAGCTGGTTTTACCGCATTGACGGCGCTTACTTCCTCCAATGACCCGGAAAGATGTTCGATTCCTTTTGACAAGGAACGGAGCGGCTTCGTAATGGGAGAAGGAGCAGGCATCGTGGTGCTGGAAGAACTGGAACATGCGAAAGCGAGAGGCGCGAAAATCTATGCGGAAGTCGTCGGGTACGGCTGTACTTCCGATGCTTATCATATTACGTCTCCGGCGGAAGACGGTTCCGGCGCGGCGAAAGCCATGACATATGCGGTGGCGGACGCGGGCATTGCGATGGAAGATATTACTTACATCAATGCGCACGGAACGAGTACGCACCACAATGATTTGTTCGAAACAAGGGCAATTAAGCTGGCGTTCGGCGAACATGCGAAATCAATAAAAATCAATTCCACAAAGTCCATGATAGGGCATCTTCTCGGTGCGGCGGGCGCGGTCGAATTTGTTGCCTGCGTGAAGGAGATTCAGGAAGGATTTCTTCACAAGACGGCGGGCTATCAGGTTCCGGATGAAGAATGTGATTTAGATTACTGCATTGAGCCTGCGGAAGGAAACTACCTGTATGCGCTGTCAAATTCTTTGGGATTCGGCGGACATAATGCGAGTATTCTGATTAAGAAATTCAGCGAATAACAACAGAAAGAGCAGAAAGACGCGCAGTTTTGCGCAGATAGTATGGAAATGGACGGAGGTAATTATGTCAGTTCTGAGTGCAAAGGAAATCATGGAAATCATTCCGCACAGGCAGCCTTTTATGCTGATTGATACGGTCGAAGAGCTGGAACCGGGCATAAAAGCGGTGGCAAAGAAATGTGTATCTTATAACGAACCATATTTTGCGGGACACTTTCCGGAAGAGCCTGTTATGCCGGGCGTGCTGATTATCGAGGCGCTGGCGCAGACGGGTGCGGTGGCAATTTTGAGCCAGCCCGGGTACAAAGGAAAGACGGCTTATTTTGCGGCAATCAATTCGGCGAAATTCAAGGGCAAAGTGACGCCGGGGGATGTCCTGACGCTGGAGACGAAAATCGTAAAAGTGAAAGGGCCCATCGGCGTAGGAGAAGCGAAAGCTTATGTGGACGGGAAACTGGTAACGAGCGCGGAGCTCACATTTGCAATCGGTCAGTGATGTTCGCATTTCAATGTCGCGGGCTGAAAGAAAGGCACGGGTTATTAGGATGAAAATAAAACCTCTTGTTATAGGGGATTTAATGGCGCGCATTCCGGTCATGCAGGGCGGAATGGGCGTGGGAGTCAGCCTGTCCGGGCTTGCCGGGGCAGTAGCCGCAGAAGGCGGCATCGGCATTATTTCTACGGCACAGATAGGTTACCGCGACGCGGATTTTGACAAAGACCCGATTGGGTGTAACCTGAGGGCAATTAAAGCGGAAATCGACAAGGCGCGCCGGATTGCCAATGGCGGCATTATCGGCGTGAACATCATGGTTGCAACGAAGCGGTATGAGGAATATGTCAGGGCGGCGGCACTGGCCGGCGCGGACTTAATCGTATCGGGTGCGGGACTTCCTGTGGATTTGCCGAAATATACCGAAGGAAGCGGAACGAAACTGGCTCCAATCGTATCGAGCCTTAAATCCGTCCGGGTCATTATGAAATATTGGATGAAAAAATATGAACGCCTGCCAGACGCGGTCGTCATAGAAGGGCCGCTTGCCGGAGGTCACCTGGGCTTTACGAAAGAGCAGGCGGAACATCCGGAAGATTTACGGTATGATGAGGAAGTAAAGAAAATACTGGCGGACGTCGAAAAAACCGGGGAAGCGCATCATGTGCATATTCCGGTCATTATGGCGGGCGGCATTTACACAAGAGAAGATATGGAACATTATCTGGCGATGGGGATATCCGGCGTACAGATGGCAACCCGGTTTGTGACCACTTATGAGTGTGATGCGGCCGAGGCGTATAAACAGAGTTATATCAATGCGCGCAAAGAAGATATCGTAATCGTTCAGAGCCCGGTCGGTATGCCGGGAAGAGCGATTCTGAATCCCTTTATGCAGAAAGCGAAAACGGGAAAGATACCGCATGGGCAATGCCATAGCTGTATCAGTACATGCAATCCGTCCGAGACGCCCTATTGTATTACGGATGCGCTCGTCAATGCGGCGGTGGGCCGCATAGAGGACGCCCTGTTGTTTTGCGGCGCCAATGCCTGGCGGGCGGAAAAGCTGGAGCATGTGAAAGAGATTATGGAAGAGTTCCGTCCGTAAAAGGTCGGCTGCAAACTTGCAGGCTAAGAGAAAGGCATGGTTATAAAAATGAGAACAAGAATCATAGGAACCGGAAGCTGCATGCCGGAAATGGTGGTGACAAACGATGATTTATCGAAAATAATGGATACTTCCGATGAGTGGATAAGCAGTCGTACAGGAATCAGGGAGCGCAGGCTTGCCAGAGAAGAAACGACAGCGTCGATGTCGGTGACGGCGGCAAAGCGCGCGCTGGAAAATGCCGGCATAACGGCGCAGGAAATCGACCTGATTATCGTCGGTACAATTACGGGAGACTATGTAACGCCGTCAACCGCATGTGAAGTGCAGGCGGCGCTTGGCGCCGATAAAGCGGTGGCGTTTGATATCAACGCGGCATGTTCGGGCTTTATGTTCGCGCTGCATATTGCGGATGCCTACATAAAAACCGGCGTTTATAAAACAGCTTTGATTTTGGGGGCGGAAACGCTGTCTAAAATTATGGATTGGAATGACAGAAGCACTTGCGTTTTGTTCGGAGACGGCGCTGGAGCGGCGGTCGTAAGAAGTGACGAGACAGGGCTGCTCGCATACGACCAGGGGTCGGACGGCGCAAGAGGAACGGTATTGACCTGCCGGAGCAGAGAGAACAACAATCCCTTCGTAAAAAATCCGACAGAGCCTTCCTATACCCATATGGACGGACAGGAAGTATATAAATTTGCGGTGACGACAGTGCCGGCGTCCATTAAAAAGGTGGTCGGGGAGGCCGGGCTGACGATAGAAGACATTGACTGTTTTGCGCTGCATCAGGCGAATATCAGAATTATCCAGTCCGTTGCGAAGCGGCTGAAAGCGCCGGAAGAAAAATTCCCGACAAGTCTGGACCATTGCGGAAATGTTTCCGCAGCCAGCGTGCCGATTCTGTTGGATGAAATAAACAGGAAAGGCATTTTAAAGCCCGGCATGAAGATTGTATTATCGGGATTTGGCGGCGGGCTTACATGGGGCTCTGCGGTGCTGGAATGGTAAAGCGGGTATTTTGATAAATTATGATTCCTCTGTGCTTCACGAAGTATTATAAAGAATATTCTATGGTGGAAAAATCTTCCGACATGCAGTATACTCATAATTAATGCAATATTTACAGATTATGATGTATAAGCAGACGAACCGGATAGATACTAACCGGAATAGATTCTAACATAGAAAAGAGGCAAAAGAGATGAATCATAGCGTACAGAAAAAAGAAAATGCTTTTTTGAAAAAATTTAGTAGGACGGACCTGCTTTTGTTGGCGGTCTGTCTTTTGTTTTACCTTCTTTTTCCAATCTTTGACGGGCCTGTATGGTGTAAAGATTCCCTGAGCTATGCGGGCAAAGACATATCAAGAGAACCGTTATATCCTATGTTTCTTGCCCTGATGAAGGTGCTGGACGGCGCGGAAATTTCCGCATCAGGCATGATGGCGGCAGTCATTGTGCAAAGTCTGATTGCGGGCTTTGCAACCTGGTACGCCGGCTATGTGGTTAAGAAAACGAAGAATGAAAGCCGCGTGCTGCAATTTGCGACAATCGGATTTCAGTTTGCCGTTTCGCTTCTCTGCCGTTTTGCCGCAATCAGAAGTTCCGTTTATATAGACTGCATTATGACGGAAGGGGTGTGCCTTTCTCTCTTTGTTCTGTTTACCGTGGAACTGTATCTGTGCATGATTACAGAAAAGAAACGTCATATAGCGGCAGCCATGATTTTATCTTTTCTGCTGTTCAGTCTGCGGAAGCAAATGCTGATTACGATAATTATCATGGGTGCAGTCTTTGGATGGTATTATATCATACGAAGCCGGAAGATACGGAAATTCTGCGCGCTCGTCCTTCTGATGCTTCTGGTGCTTTCTGCCGGTAAATTATTAGACAGGACTTATAACTATGTGGTGCGGGGCGCCTGGATAGAGCACTGTCACAATTCGATGGGATTTTTATGTGTGCTGCTTTACACTTCCGATGTGGAAAACGACCAGAACCTGTTTGAGGACGAAACATTGAAAACGCTGTATCTCGATATTATGGAACAGGCGGAAGAAGAACAGATTTTATACGACGATGCGGAACCGGGATGGCTGCCGCTTGCCGTACATTTTGCGGACAGCTATGACGCAATCGGCTATGGCATTATCAATCCGGTAGTAGAAGGATATATCGGAGAGAATTTCTCTTATTCGGAAGTGGAAGCCGCTTTAAAATATGATGAAATCTGCGGCGGAATGGTCAGCGTGCTGCTTCGTCAGGAAAAGGGGCCTTTAATGCAGGTATGGGCATATAACATCTGGCGCGGATTCGTTAATTCGATTGCGCGGGCGACAAACCTTCTGAGTCTGTATTCTCTGGCGGCTTACCTGTTTGTCGGAGCGATGGCGTGGTATCTCATCGCACAGAAAAAGAAACTGCAAAACATGATGCAGCAGCGGCCGGGTGTGGCGGAATATGAAAACAGCATAGAACAGATTGGGCGGAGCCTTACTTTTATGTTCATCGTTCTTATCGCAATTGCGGTTAATTCTCTGACGGTAGGACTGACGATTTTCACGCAGCCGCGATATATGCTTTACAGCATGGGACTGTTTTATGCGGCCGGAAGCATGATGCTTTATGATATTTTACGAATAGAACTTATCAAAAAGAGAAAACCCTTGTAGGCTTGTTTGCTTCATAGTAAAATAAAATCTGACAAAAATTACATGTTCGTTATGGCGGACAGAAAGGAGCAAAGATGAACGCAGTATTGGAGAGAATACAAAAATTGGGAATCGTACCGGTCGTTGTTTTGGATAAAGCAGAAGATGCGGAGCCGCTGGCAAAGGCTCTTTGTGAAGGAGGGCTTCCTGTTGCCGAAGTCACATTTCGTACAGAGGCGGCGGAGGAATCTATCCGCGTGATGAAACAAAAATTTCCAAAGATGCTTGTCGGAGCGGGAACGGTACTCACAACGGAACAGGTGGACCGTGCCGTCGGAGCGGGCGCGGAATTTATCGTAAGCCCGGGGCTTAATCCAACCGTCGTAGAATATTGTATTCAGAAAAACATTCCGGTCGCTCCGGGATGCAGCAATCCTTCGGATATGGAGTGCGCGCTGGCATTGGGACTGGAAGTGGTTAAATTTTTCCCGGCGGAAGCGGCCGGCGGATTAAAGGCGATTAAGGCAATGGCGGCGCCATATGTGAATCTTAAATTTATGCCTACGGGCGGAATTAATGCGGGGAATATCAATGACTATCTTGCTTTTCCGAAAATCATTGCCTGCGGCGGAAGCTGGATGGTAAGCGGTGAGCTTGTAAAGGCGAAAGCGTTTGATAAAATCAGAGAGCTGACAAAAGAAGCCGTTATGACCGTTCACGGGTTTGAATTAAAACACGTCGGAATCAACTGTGAGAGCGAAGCCGAAGCGGACAAAACGACGGATTTGTTCGACAGCGTATTCGGATTCACGAAGAAACCCGGGAACAGTTCCATTTTTGCAGGAACCTATATCGAGGCGATGAAAACACCGTATCTTGGAGCAAAAGGGCATATTGCCATCGGAACGAACAATATCTGGCGTTCCATCAGTTATCTGGAGGCACTCGGCATCGAAGTGGATATGGAGACTGCAAGCTATAAGGAAGGAGTGTTGCGCGCCGTTTATCTGAAAGAAGAAGTTTCCGGATTTGCATTACATTTGCTGCAAAAATAGTTGGAAGAACACGCCGGCAGATAGAGGAAAGGTAATCAGATGGTCACTTTAAAAGAAATCGCCAAAGAATGTAACGTTTCACCGACTACCGTGTCCAATATCCTGAACGGAAAACCGAAAGTCGGAGAGGAGACAAAAGCCCGCGTTCTGGAAGTCATTGACAGGCGGGGATACAGGCCAAATTATATTGCGCAGGGACTGCGGAATCAGAAAACAAAAACCATCGGTATCATTGCGGAAGATATCGCGCAGTTTACGACGCCGGAAATCGTAGAGGGCATCATGAGCTTCTGTGAGGAAAGAGGGTATCGCACAATTGTGAAGAACCTTCGTCTTTATGCCAGATGGAATGATTCCTGGTTCAGCAACGAGACCAGTTATCATTCGATTCTCGACCCGGTCATGAAAGAGCTGGATTCGATTATGTTGGACGGCATAATTTATATTGCCGGCCATGCGAGGATGATTCATTGCTTTTCGGAGGGGGTCAGAATTCCTGCGGTGATGTCGTATGCTTTTGACACTAATCCGAAGATACCTTCTGTTGTTGTGGACGATAAAAAATCGGCCTATGAGATAGTGCAGTATGTTATATCCAAAGGACACCGGAAAATAGGCGTTATCGGCGGAAAAGCCGATAATATACATACACAGCAGAGACTTCTCGGCTATCAGAAAGCGCTGTTTGAAAATCAGATTTTGTATAATCCGTCATGGATACGCTATGCGCGGTGGGACAAAGAAAGCGCCTATCAGGAAGCAAAGGAACTTCTGAAAACGGATGTGACGGCGGTATTCTGCATGTCTGACAGAATGGCGGGCGGCGTATATCAGCACCTTGCGGAAAAAGGACTTCGGGCCGGAGAAGATATTGCCGTAGTGGGTTTTGACAATCAGGATATTGCGGAATATTTTGTGCCGGGTCTGACGACAATGGCGCTTCCGTTAAAGGAAATCGGCCATACTTCCGCAGACCTTTTGTTACGGCAGATGGAAGATGAAAAGACGGGTGAGGCACCGGGGCAGATAAAAAAACTGATTCCCTGTACTTTTATCGAGCGGGCGTCGGTTCACCGGATATAAGTGTGAAATTCTTCACACCGAAGAATGCGAAAAGCACGCATTTTTCATTGAATATTTGTGCCGCCGCAGGCGGCATGTTTGGCAGGATGAAAAAAGAATGTCCGATATGAGGGCATTCTTTTTTAGTTGACAGACCTGTATGCACACCCTATAATTGCATTAACAGGTTGAACGTTAAACTTAATTTTAGAGAAGGGAAAAGAGGGTATGAAACTTTATATTAACGAGCAACAGAAAAAGGGCCGTATTGCACCGGAAATTTACGGTCATTTCAGCGAACATCTTGGGAGATGTATTTACGAGGGGCTGTATGTGGGCGAAAATTCGGAAGTGCCTAATGAGAACGGCATGAGAAAAGACGTGGTGGAGGCATTAAAGGAAATCGGTGTTCCGGTGCTGCGCTGGCCAGGGGGCTGTTTTGCGGATGAATACCACTGGAAAGACGGAATCGGACCGAAAGAAGACCGGAAGAGGATGGTCAATACGCACTGGGGCGGCGTAACCGAGGATAACAGCTTTGGAACGCATGAATATTTCGAGCTTTGCAGGCAACTCGGGTGCAAAACTTATGTGTGCGGCAATGTGGGGAGCGGCACGGTGCAGGAAATGAGCGAATGGGTGGAATACATGACTTTTGACGGGGTATCGCCGATGGCCGAGCTGCGGAAAAAGAACGGACATGAAAAAGCCTGGAAACTTGATTATTTTGGAGTCGGCAATGAAAACTGGGGCTGCGGCGGCAATATGACGCCGGACTATTATGCGCATTTATACCGTAGATATCAGACCTATGTGAGAAATTATGATAAAAACGCGCCTGTGTTTAAAGTGTGCGGCGGCGCGGACGCGACTGACTACAACTGGACCGATACGGTACTGCACGAATGCTTCAGAAAACCGGCGCCGGAATCGGCGCATGGATTCATGGACGGGCTTTCCGTACATTATTATGTGGGCGTGGAAAAGGGACAGCATAAAGGAAACGCGACGAATTTTGATGAAAACGAATGGTTTTATACGATGAAACGTGCGCTCGGCATGGAAGACGTTATCAGGAGACACGGAGCAATTATGGATCGGTATGACCCGGAGAAAAAAATCGGAATGATTGTGGATGAGTGGGGCTGCTGGCACGATGTGGAAACCGGAACGAATCCGGGCTTTTTGTACCAGCAGAGTACGATGCGGGATGCCATCGTGGCGGGCGTGACGCTGAATATTTTCAATAAACATTGTGACCGTGTAAAGATGGCATGTATTGCGCAAATTGTCAACGTGCTGCAGGCGGTTGTCCTGACGGAAGGGAAAAAGATGCTGCGGACGCCAACCTGGCAGGTATTCCATATGTATAAGCACCATCAGGGCGCAGAACTTGTGGAAAGCTGTCTGGAAGGAAACGGCACGACCGGAACGGAAGAAATGCAGGTAACGGACGTGCATGAGTCGGTTTCCGTAGATAAAGACGGCGTTGTGACGGTAACGTTAAATAATCTTTCCCTGACCGATGAGAAAGAACTGGAAATTGTGCTGGCGGAGAAAAATCCTTCTTCTGTGGAAGGAACGATTCTGCATGGCGCGATGAATGCGCATAATACGTTTGAAGAGCCTGAAAACGTAGTGGAAAAAGAATTTCAGGAATTTACCCTGACAGAACGGGGAATTACTTTGACAATTCCGCCATGCAGCGTTATGATGCTTCGGATTCATTAAACAGAGCGCGGAGATTTCCGGCGCGGGACATACGGTGCAGGGACCGCGGCTGTAAGGCAGGCCGCGGAAAGCCGGCGCAGGGAACGTATAAAGGTTATGGAAGATGGAGGTGATTTACATAGATGATACGAATAGCGGAAACGGAAAACGGCAAGGTTCGGGGAATTGAGGCGGCGGACCCGAGAATTACCGCATTTAAAGGGATTCCTTTTGCGGCGCCTCCGGTCGGAAAGAACAGATGGCGTGCGCCGCAGCCCTGTGAAAACTGGGAAGGAATACGGGACGCGTCCCGATTTGCACCCATCGCGGTACAGGATACGCCGGGGCTTGGCGACGACGTTTATTGCCGGGAATGGCATGTTGACCCGGAAACACCGATGAGCGAGGACTGTCTGTATCTGAATATCTGGACCGGTGCAAAAAGTGCGGAAGAAAAGCAGCCGGTGCTCGTCTGGTTCTACGGCGGCGCGCTCCAGTGGGGCTACCCGTCGGAGATGGAATTTGACGGGGAACGGCTGGCAAGACGCGGCGTGATAGTCGTAACGGTGAATTACCGGATTAATGTATTCGGTTTTATGGCACATCCGCAGCTGACGAAGGAACAGGCGGATGCCCCTGCGAATTTCGGAAATCTGGACCAGCAGGCAGGGTTAAAGTGGGTAGTACGGAATATCCGCGCATTTGGCGGCGACCCGGAGAAGATTACGATTGCGGGGCAGTCGGCTGGCGGCGGAAGCGTGCTGAGTCAAATGGCGTGTCCTGCGAATAAGGGCCTGTTCAGAGGCGCGGTCATTATGAGCGCAATGATTCGAAATCCCTATGAGGAAGGCGGATTCGGCGTTCCGAAGCCGTTACGGGAAGCGGAGAAGAACGGCATGAATTTTCTTGGCTTTCTCGGCGTATCGACGATTGAAGAAGCAAGGGAACTGGACGCATTTTATATTTGCCAAAAATATGCGGAGTACCGTGAGACATTTTCCTTTATGGGGCCGGCGGTGGACAATCGTTTCTGCTTCGGAGACCCGCTTGCGCTCTTTTTACAGGGAAAAAGCGCCGATGTTCCGGTTATGGCGGGCAATACCGAGGATGAGTTTCCGGCATATCTGAAAGCGGATTCCGAAGAAGAGATGCGGGAAAAAGCAAGGGCGGCATTCGGGGAACGAGCGGAGGAATTTTTGCGGATTCCGGAAGCTCTGGCCTGTGATGAAACGGGATGCTATGGGAAAATTAACGGGCTCGAATGCACTATTAAAGGAATTTTAGACAGACGTACGGCCGAAGGCATCGGTAAAAATCACTATTATTATAAATTTGCGGCGGATATTCCGGGATGGGACAACGCGGGAAACTTCCATTCCGTGGATTTATGGTTCTTTTTTGAAACGCTGGCGAAATGCTGGCGGCCGTTTACCGGGAAGCATTATGACCTGGCCCGCCGGATGTGTAATTACTGGGCGAATTTTATTAAGAACGGAGACCCGAATGGCTCCGACGCGGACCAGCTGCCCATGCCGGAGTGGAAGCCTTATACGCATGAGAAACCCTGTGAAATGGTATTTACAACGGAGGGCGCGGCGCCGGTACGAAACGGCCCGGAGCCGGACGGCGGGGAAAGCGAATTTATGCGTTTCCTGATGGAAGCTTCCGTCAGGCGTCTGGAAGGGAACTGACGAAGTCTGGCAAAGTGTTTTCAATGCAACGGAAACGAAGAACGGAAATTGGATAAGAAAGCATAGAAAAAGGGAACGTCAAAACAGATGTTCCCTTTTTGCGTTCAAACTGTAACGATACACATAAAAATGAATTGGGAAAATGCCGATAATAATTTGGAAAATATGAAATTATAAGTCAAAATATACTACAACATTGTCAATAAACTGGCAAAAAGTACAAATGAAGACAAAAAAAGGTTGACAAAGTGATGAAATTGCTATATTCTTTTTATAAACAAGTAAATCGTTAAACTAAAAAGAGGGAGGATTCTATATGCTGCATAAACTCGATAAAAAGAAATGGTATTCCTTCAAACTGTTTCTTTTTGTTCTGCCTTTTATTGTGCTGGTACTTCTGTTTTCCTACTACCCGCTCTATGGCTGGCTGTATGCGTTTTATGATTACCGGCCGCCGAGACCGTTTTCCGAGGCGGAGTTTGTAGGACTGAAGTGGTTCAAGTCGCTGGTGGAAAATCCAATTAAAATAGCGCAGCTCTGGCAGGTATTAAAAAATACGTTTGTCATGAGCGGAATAACACTTGGCACTTCATGGATTCCGATGCTTTTTGCAGTATTTTTGAATGAAATACATTGTGTTCCGTTCCGTAAATTTGTACAGACGGTTACGACGCTTCCGAATTTTATCAGTTGGGTATTGGTCTACTCCGTTGCGTTCAGCTTTTTTAACAGCACGGGTATGGTAAATTCTTTCCTGATGAGCACAGGGCTGACCAAAGAACCGATTCTGTTCCTGCAGTCTTCCGATAATGTCTGGCTGACCCAGTGGCTGTGGCTTACCTGGAAGAATCTTGGATGGGCGGCGATTATGTATATAGCGGCGATTTCCAGCATTGACGGGGAACTGTTCCAGGCGGCGAAAGTAGACGGTGCGACGAGGATGCAGATGATTCGTTATATTACGATTCCGAGTCTCCTTCCGACTTTCTTTGTTCTTTTGATGATGAATATCGGTAATTTCCTTTCAAACGGTATGGAACAATATTATGTATTCCAGAATGCTTTCAACAAGGAGTACATCCAGGTGCTTGATTTGTATGTTTATAATCTGGCGATGGGAAGCGGCAGCTATTCCGTATCGGTTGCGCTTAGTATGTTGAAGAGTATTGTCAGCGTGATTCTTTTAATCGTTGCAAATACGGTTTCCAAAGTGACAAGAGGCGAAAGTTTCTTGTAGGAACAAAGAAAGGTATGGTTATTTTATGGCGGGAAAGACAGTTAAGAAAAAGAAAATGCACCAAAGTCCGGGGGACAGGATGGTCAGCATTGTCTGTTACATATTTTTTTCCATATGCGCGCTTTTGTGCCTGTATCCGTTTTATTACATATTTATCAATACCATAAGCGCGAACGATTTAAGCGCAAGAGGCGTTATCATGTTCTGGCCGCAGGGGCTTCATCTGAAAAATTATAAAAGTGCGCTCGGCATAGATGGGTTATTCCAGGCGGCGAAAATTTCCGTTTTTCGTACGGTAATCGGTACGGTAGGAACGGTGAGCGCCTCCGCGTTTCTTGGATTTATGTTCACGCAGGAAAAGATGTGGCATAGAAAATTCTGGTACAGACTGCTGATTGCGACAATGTATTTTAACGCGGGTATTATTCCCTGGTTCCTGGTTATGAAGAATATGCACCTGACCAATAATTTCTGGGGGTATATTCTTCCGGTAATCGTATCTCCTTTCCATATTGTTCTGACAAAAACATTTGTGGAGTCGATTCCAAAAGAGCTGCAAGAGGCGGCTGAAATCGACGGGGCCGGTGTCCTGACTGTATTTTTCAAGATTATGATACCGGTTATCAAGCCGATTATGGCTACGGTCGCAATCTTCGCGGCAGTTAATCAGTGGAATGCTTTTCAGGATACGCTGCTTCTGGTTACGGATACGAAGCTTTACCCGTTACAGTTTGTCCTGTATCAGTATCTGAACCAGGCCAGTTCACTTTCTGCCCTTGCCAATACGAGCAGTTCCAGTTCGCTGGCGGCCGCGGCGGCGACGACACAGACGGCTACCAGTATTCGTATGACGATTACGGTTATCGTTGTACTGCCGATTATGATGGTATATCCTTTCTTCCAGAAATATTTCGTGAAAGGTATCATGATTGGGGCGGTCAAAGGATAGGGTGAGAAGAACGTGTAGAGGATACAGAAGTTATGTCGGTGATGAACAGGGACATCACTCAGAGGGGGGAATAGTCTCTGCTTGTTATAAATAATTTATCAGGAGGTAAATCATGAAAAAGCGTATTTTATCAGTAATACTGGCAACGATGCTGACGACGTCCATGGTGCTTAGCGGTTGTGGCGGCGGAGGGCAGTCCTCAAACGAGGGAGGGGGGGACCAATCAGCGACAACGGACACCTCTAATGCGGAAAACGATAATTCCGCAGCGGCGAATACGGGAAGCGAGAGCACAGGCGACAGCGAGGGAGCGGCTCCGGCAGTTTCCCATGATACGGAATTAACATTGGAAGTATATGATGTTGCCGCAAACTATCAGGGACTTCAGACCGGATGGTACGGCAAAATTCTGAAAGACAAATTCAATATTGTACTGAACATCATTGCACCTCAGGTATCCGGCGACGGTGAAGCGCTGTACCAGACGAGAACGGCGGCAGGTAATCTGGGCGATATCGTTCTTCTGGATAATGCGGATATGCTGGAATGTATTGACGTTGGACTGGTAGCGGATATCAGCGCGGATATCCAGAACTATCCGAACCTGATGAAATATTGGGAACAGATTGAAAAGTTTAATGCGGCAATTGGTGACGGAAGCGGAATTTATGCGATTCCTACCGAAATGAACACGAACGGACCGACCGCGTATATGAAAGAAACGGTTGGTTCCATGCCGAGAATCCCGTGGGATTTTTACAGTGAACTGGGCGCTCCCGATTTGAACAATCTGGATGACCTGTTGAATGTTCTGGCGGATATGCAGGAAGCTCATCCGACTAACGAAGCGGGTGACAGCGCATATGCGATGACATTATGGTCAGACTGGGATAACAATTCTATCGAAAATGTAAATCAGCTTACGAAATGGTACGGACAGGAAACGCTGGATTCCGTTCTGATTGGATGGGATAACACGATTATGCCTTTGACTGATAAAGAAGGCGCATACTATAAGATGCTTCATTTCTTCTTTAAAGCAAACCAGATGGGTCTGGTAGACCCGGACTCCGCGACACAGGACTGGAACGCGGCATGCGATAAGATGAAATTCAAGAGAACTTATCTCGTATGGAATGACTGGATGCAGGGATTTACCAACTCGCCTGAAATCGGCGCGAAGGGTGCAAACTATATGGGTATTCCGCTTGCAGATATGCAGGTTTTCCAGCAGTCTGATTATTATTACGGAAGCGGCCGTGTATTCGGTATCGGTTCTCAGGTAAGCGAAGAAAATAAAGTTCGTATCCTGGAGTTCCTTGACTGGCTGGCATCTCCGGAAGGTCTTGACGCTCAGCACGCGAGTCTGGAAGGACTTATTTATACAGTTAACGACGATGGAACATATACATTGACAGACGACGGCTATAACAGATTTAACGTTGAAATCATGATACCTGAAGAATTGGGCGGCGGTAACTGGACAGACGGAAACAATCAGGTAAATCAGTGGATTGGCGCAAGCGTAGATACAAACCCGAACACGGGCGAGGCATATGACCCGGTATTGTGGGCGGCTTCTATTGAAAAGAACAATACAAAGACGACGATTGAATGGAAAGAAAAATTCGGCGCGGAGAATGAAGTAGAATACTTACAGAACAACGGCATGATGAGTCCTGTTCCGAGTATCAATATCACATTGGCAACCGATACGACGGATATCGGTCTGATTCGAAGCCAGTGTAAGACAATCGTCTGCGACTCTTCCTGGAAAGCGATTTTTGCAGCGGATGAAGCGGCATTTGAAGCAACATGGGATGATATGTGCACACAGCTTGACGGTTTTGGATGGCAGGATTTGGTAAAATTTGATACTGAGAAATATCAACCGGTTATTGACGCGAGAAAAGCAGCAAACTAATCATTACAGTGAATATGTAAATAATTTGAGAGCGCAGGGGACGGCGAAAGCTGCCCCCTGTTCTCTGTCGGATAGAAAAATCAGAAGGTTTATAAAAATGATTTGTACAGAGGAGGTAGTATTTGTTGAAAGAAAATATGCGTTTAAAAGAAAAAGCGGGGCGGGAAGTCAGCCTTCTGGATTCGGAACTGAAACGACGGGAAAATGCGAATCGCAATTATATGATTCACCTGGAGAACCGTTTTCTGTTATTGAATTTTAATCTGGAGGCGGGAAGAGACACTTCGACGGATGTCATTGAAAATATGCACGGCGGATGGGAATTTCCGACCTGCCAGCTGCGTGGACATTTTCTGGGCCATTGGCTTTCCGCTGCGGCAATCCATTATCATGCTACCGGAGATATGGAGCTAAAGGCAAAAGCGGATGTAATCATTGCGGAACTGGAAGAGTGCCAGAAAGAGAACGGGGGACAATGGGTCGGCCCCATTCCCGAAAAGTATTTATATCGGATAGCAGCGGGAAAACAGGTTTGGGCGCCGCACTATACGATTCATAAGGTTTTCATGGGACTGCTGGACATGTACGAATATGCCGGAAACCAGACGGCGCTGCGAATTGCCGGGAATTTTGCGGATTGGTTTTATGACTGGAGCGCGGGTTACAGCCGGGAAGAATTTGACGACATTCTGGATTTCGAGACCGGAGGAATGCTGGAAGTATGGGCGCAGTTATATGATTTTACCGGAAAACAAAAGTATTTGGAGCTGATGGAACGTTATTACCGTGGCCGGCTGTTTGAGCCGCTGCTGCGCGGAGAGGACGTACTTACCAATATGCACGCCAATACGACGATTCCCGAAATTATCGGATGCGCCAGAGCATATGACGTGACAGGAGAAGAAAAGTGGCGTAAAATAGTGGAAAATTACTGGAAACTGGCGGTAACGGAACGGGGATGCTACGCTACCGGCGGACAGACCTGCGGAGAAATCTGGACGCCGATAAAGAAACTATCCGCCCGGCTCGGACAAAAAGGACAGGAGCATTGTACCGTTTATAATATGATGCGGCTGTCCGGATTCCTTTTCCGGTGGAGCGGAGACCCGATATATTTGGATTATTGGGAGAAAAGCCTTTATAATGGAATTATGGCACAGGCATATTGGAAGAGCGGGCTGAGTCATGGTTTTACGGATGCTTATCCGAAAGAAGGTCTGCTTACTTATTTTCTGCCGATGCGGACCGGCGCGCAGAAAGGGTGGAGCAGTAAAACAGGAGACTTTTTCTGCTGTCACGGAACGATGGTACAGGCGAATGCCGCTTTTAACCGGGGACTGTATTACCAGTCGGAAAGAACGGTCTATGTGAGCCAGTATTTTGACAGCGAAGCAAAGTTCCTGATTGACGAAACGCCGATAACGCTTGTGCAGAAAAATGACCCGCTGACGGGGAGCGCGCATCTTTCCAGCGATTCTTCCGCAAGACAGTCGGTGCTCACGGACACGAGAAAGTGGCCTTCCAATCCGGACAAACTGGTTCCCTGTATTCAAATCAGGACGCCGGAATCCGTTTTGATGACGCTGATGATAAGGATTCCTGCATGGGTTTCCGGAAAGGTCAGAATTTACGTCAATGACAGGGAGGTTGCCTGCACCGACCAGCGTTCGGTATTCGTTCCGTTGGAAAGGAACTGGGAAGATAACGATGTCATACGCATCGTACTTCCGAGAGCGGTTACATGTGAGCCGCTTCCTGACAGAAGCGATATGACGGCATTTTTGTACGGGCCGGTGGTACTGGCGGGGCTGTGTGAAGAAGAGCGGCTTCTGCATGTGCCGGAAGGATGCAGGCCGGAAGATTTGCTGACGCATGATAACGAGCGGGAATGGGGAAGCTGGAAATCGACTTTCCGTATAACAGGACAGGAACGGGGCATGCGGTTTGTGCCTTTGTATGAAGTCGGCTATGAACCCTATGGCATTTATTTTCCGGTGAAAAATTCTCCGGTGAAAATGTGAAGAGAAGTTAGAAAGAAGGAAGGCGGTAACGGAAAATGAAAGAAAACAGAGTTTATGAAATTGACAATCAAAAGCGGGCAGTTTTTCATAATCATGTCGATTTCTGTATCGGAACAGGAAGAATGGGACTGGCGTTACAGAAGGAATATATGGAGCAGCTGCAGCTTGTACAGGAGGAAATCGGATTCCGCCATATCCGCGGGCATGGCCTTTTCTCCGATGATATGGCTGTCTATCAGGAATACGAAGACGCATCCGGCGTAAAAAGGGCGGAATATAATTTCACTTATCTGGACCTTGTTATGGACAGCTACCGGGAATGCGGCCTGCGGCCGTTTCTGGAACTGGGCTTTATGCCGGATAAAATGGCTTCCGGAGAGCAGACGGTCTTTTACTGGAAGGGAAATGTAACACCGCCAAAGGATTATCAAAACTGGTGTGAGCTGGTAACCGTCACGCTGCGCCATCTGATGGAGCGTTACGGAGCGGATGAGGTGGTACAATGGCCGATTGAAGTATGGAACGAGCCGAACCTGCCCGGTTTCTGGAAAGACGCCGATATGGAAGAATATTTCAGGCTTTTTCACCGGACTTTTGAGGCGGTCAAAGAGCTGGATGAGCGTTTCCGGGTAGGCGGGCCGGCAATCTGCGGCGTGCAGGATGAATTGTGGCTACGGGAGTTTTTAAATTATTGCCGGAAAGAAAAACTTGCTCCGGATTTTATTACGCGTCATCATTATACGACAGAGTTTCCGAAAAACGAAGGTCATTATGGTTATGCGGCTTTGTCCGATGCGGAACAGGGATTTGCCAATTTACAGTCCACGAGAGACATCATCGACGGCTTTGAAGAATATAAAGGACTGGAGATTCATCTGACGGAATTCAATACTTCCTATATTCCGAACTGCCCGCTGCATGATACAAATCAGAATGCGGCCTGGCTGGCACAGCAGTTATCCAGGTTGGGCGATGTAAACGAATCTTATTCCTACTGGACATTTGGAGATATTTTTGAAGAGCAGGGTGTTCCTTTTACCCCTTTTCACGGAGGATTCGGACTGGTAGCGAACGGCTGTATTCCCAAACCCACTTTCTGGACGTTTCAATTTTATAAAGAACTGATTCAGAAAGAACGGGGCGGTGAATGTGTGCATAAGTCAGACGATATGGTAGTTTTGCACACATCTGACGGCGGATATCGGGGAATTGCATGGAATGCTGGAAAAGAACGGTGCGGCCGGGAGCTGCAGTTTGAAATTACATTCCCTGTTGAAAACAATTTGAAGACGGAAAATACCGGCGAATATTTGCTGCTTACGAAAATCGTGGATGAAGATACTTGTAATCCGCTGCGCCTGTGGCATGAAATGGGAGAACCGTCCAGCCTGACAAAGAAGCAGAAAAAACTGTTGAGGGATTGCGCGAAACCGTTTATTTCCGGCAGTCGAATCGAGGCGGAAGCAGGAAAACTGCAAGTCACATTTACGGTGAAAGAGTTTGGTGTCGTATATTTTGAATTACAGCCTGTTGAAGTAAGAAGCGACAGGGGATATGATTACGACCGTGTGATGCGGGGCGGCGTGTAAAAGGGAGAAATAAAAAAGCGGAAGCTTTCATAAAATGTAAATAAGAAACGCGGGGAACGGTTTTATCTGTGTTAAATTATATCTGGGCATTTATGATTCTTATCGGCGTCGTGTTCGGCGCGCTTACCGGAAATATGGAGGAGGTGTCGAAGGCGGCGCTGGACTCTGCGGGCGAGGCGGTTACTTTGTGCGTCACCATGATTGGCGTGATGGCCTTGTGGGTCGGTTTAATGGAAATCGCGCAGAAATCCGGTTTAATCGCCAAAATGACAAAAGGAATTTCGCCTTTTATCTCGTTTCTTTTTCCGAAAATTCCAAAGAACCATCCGGCGCGGGAATATATTTCCACCAATTTAATTGCAAATATTCTCGGCCTCGGATGGGCTTGCACGCCGGCGGGATTAAAGGCGATGGAAGAGCTTGCGAAACTGGAGGCAGAGCGGGGGAATCCGGAGTATCTGCCGGAAACGGGCGGCGGAACAAATGGCGGCAGGCAGGCAAAATCCGGCTTACCTGTTGCGGGAATGGGGAAAAAGGAGCGGTCAGCTTCAAAAGAGATGTGTAATTTTCTGATTCTGAATATTTCATCGTTACAGTTAATTCCGGTGAATATGATTGTGTACCGGCAGCAGTACGGCAGCGTGAATCCGACTGCGGTAATCGCGCCGGCGATTGTGGCGACGTTTTTCAGCACGCTTGCGGCGGTGGTGTTTTGTAAGATGATGGATTGGAAGCGGAGAGCCTGAGAGGGCTCTTCGTTTTTTGCGTGAGAAAATAAAAAGAGTAAAAAGTATTGAATATTTTATGGAAATGTGTTATAAAATATAACATAAACAGAAAAAGGAGATGGATATATGTTCACAAAGATTAAAATAAAAAATTATAAATCACTTGTTGACTTAGAAGTGGATTTAACGCAAAAGAGAAATACGCCCAAACCAATCGTATTAATTTATGGAGAAAATGGAGTTGGAAAATCCAATTTTGCTAATGTTTTCTATACTTTGTTTGAAACGTTGCAAACGCTTTCTGTCAGAAAAGCTATCAGACAGTTTTTAGAAAAAAAAGATAGTATAGCAGAAGAATCGGAAGAAGCGTTTAAGAGATTTATATCTGAGAATTTCAGGGACATTGAATCAATTATCAAAAATTCTAAAACAAAAAACAGTAAGGAGAATATGAGACTTGAGTTTGCATTTTTAATTGATGAAAATCCAGGTAGTTATTTACTGGAATTTGACGAAAATAAAATAGTGCATGAAAAATTAGATTTTGTTTTAAATAAAAATAAAACAAATTTATACGATATTAATACAGAAAAAATAAAAATAAATGATAAATTATTTATGGATAATGATTATGCGAAAGAATTTATGGAGTTGTTAATAAAATATCGTGGTAAACATAGCTTCCTATCCATTTTATTATCAGAAGAAGAGGAAAAAGCGGAAGGATATATTGAAGATAAAATACACGAGAGACTGTACGATGTTTTAGCGGCGTTTGTAACGATGTCGATACGGGTAAAGAAAGGTAATAAAGGAGAAAAAGGTAAAATTGGTATTTCGCATGAGATTTTAGGGAAGTTAAAAAGAGGCGAAATCAATATTGATGATGAAGAAGAGCTGGATAAAGCGGAAGAAATGATTAACGAGTTTTTTACTTTAATGTATTCTGATATAAAAGAAGCCTATTATAAAAGAGAAATCAGGGAAGAAAAAATACAATATGAATTAATGTTTAAGAAACTGATATATGGTAAAGTAGTGGACATTGATGTGAAATCTGAGTCTACCGGAACATTGCATTTGCTGGATATCCTGCCATTTTTGTTAATGGGAATTAAGGGAAGAACCGTTATAATTGATGAATTGGATTCGGGAATACATGATTTGCTGGTTAATAATATTTTAAGTAATATGGTGGAAGCGATTAAAGGTCAGATAATCATTACCACGCACAACACAATGCTGCTGGAATCAAGCATAGAACCTGCATATATATATACATTTATGGTCGATGCGAATGCAAATAAAACATTAACGTCTATTGTGTCATATGAGGACAGAACCCATCCTAATTTGAATTACAGAAGCAGATATTTAAAAGGAATGTATGGAGGTGTTCCAATTAGCAGGGATATTGATTTTGAAGAATTGCTGGAAATTTTAGATTAGGAGGTACTTATATGCCAAAGATAAAGCCTTGCTATCTAAAATTTATCGTAATAGTTCACGGAAAATCAGAGAAACAAATCTGCGATTATATAAAGTCAAATCTGCGAATTAAAATGGAGGTTATCAGCGAGAAGAGTGGAGAAAAATCGATACAGATAAATGGTCTTAATCATATTCTGAAGGATAAGCGTTTTTCATCGCTGAAAAATTTTATCAATTACTTTGATGATGTGGAAATTGTACAGGAAAAAACAAAGAAAAAATTAACGCCTGAATTTAAAATATTTATCATTATGGATACAGATGATTGTTCGGCGGAACAAAGGGAGAAATTTATTTCAAAAAATATGTTTAAAACGCATTGGGCATATGATTATATAGTTCCTATTTTTAATACACCAGATTTAGAAAACGTGATGGTCAAAGCGGGAATAAAGTTTGAAAAAAAGGGTGTCGAGAGAAAAAAAGAATATATAAAAATTTTTCCGACGGATAAAAAATACTCGAATCGCGAAGGTGTTGAACTTACATCTTTTGTCGAAAATCTTAAAAGGGTTCAGGAGACGAATTTAGATGATTTTGTGCAATGCTGCCTTGCGGTTAATGACAATAAGCAGTAACCCCTCCACCCGGAAAGGCAATATCATGAACAATCTATATGACGACGAACAATTTTTTAAAGCCTATGCGAACATGCCAAGAAGTAAAGAAGGACTGAACGCCGCGGGAGAGTGGCATCAGCTGCAGCCGCTGTTTCCCGACTTAAAGGGAAAAACGGTATTGGATTTGGGATGCGGATATGGCTTATGATTTGGTGATATCGAACCTGGTGCTGCATTATATCGCTGATTTGGACAAAATATATCGGAACGTTTTCCGGACATTAAAACCGAAAGGCTGTTTTCTTTTTAACATGGAACATCCCGTTTTCACCGCGGGAATCCATCAGGACTGGATTTACGCGGAGAACGGAACGGCTCTGCACTGGCCGGTTGATAATTATTTTTTCCCGGGCAGAAGAGAAACGTTCTTTTTGGGGCAGAGCGTAGAAAAACAGCACCGTACGCTGACACAGATATTAAACACATTAATCGGGACAGGATTTCAAATCGCGTCGGTCGAAGAAGCAATGCCTCCGCAGGAGATGATGAATATTCCGGGGATGACGGATGAGATGCGCAGGCCAATGATGCTGCTTGTCAAAGCCGTAAAGCCCTGATTGAGCCTGTCCGTCTGTCGGTTAAAAAGAAGAAAAGGCCCCTCGAAAGAAGGCCGGCTGTGCTGCGAATAATCGGTAGGAATATGCGAAGAACTGTAAATTGACCTCTCAATATTGCTCAAGTATAATGAGGATTGCATGAAAAAACATAAAATTTTTGCGGAATCAGGGAGGAAAGTTTATGAAAAAATGGAACATATTACTGGCGGCGGGAATGCTGATTTTCAGTTGTGCGGGATGCGGCAGACAGGAAGTGGAAATCGTTACGCCGACGGAAAAGGAAACGGTGAATGAGGCGCAGGCGGAAAGCGAACAGACAGAAGCGGAAGTTGAAGAAAAGAACGATAATTATACTGATTTGGAGGAAAAAGGCGAAAGCGGAGAGATAGCGGCCTTTGCGGAAAAGATTCAGAACGCCGCAGCCAATAAGGATATGGAAGCGCTTGCCGATTTATGCAGTTATCCGCTCGCCGTAAACGGTGAAGTCGTCGAAAACAGGGATGATTTTCTGGCGCTTGGGGCAGATGTCATTTTTACGGAAGAGAGGTGCGCCGTAGTAGCGGACACAGATATTGCGGCATTGGAAGAAACGATGGCGGGAATCATCATGGGAGATGCGACGCCCAATATCATTTTTAAATCTGTGGACGGGAATCTTGGAATAACAGGTATCAATTAAGTATAAAAATAATGAAATCATGGACGGAAGGCTCAATTTTTTGAGCCTTCTTTTTGTATAATGAAAATTACTTTCAAATGAGGAGGGAAAACAGGGGCCATGAAAACGAAATAAGGAACACGATAACGGATTTTAAGCCTGTTACTGATGATGGCGGGCGGATAAGGAGCATGTATGGAGAAGAAAGAAATGAAAGAAGCGATTAAGAGTGTTTACGGTCAGTTATGGGATTTGCTGTCACTGTATGTCGAGACGGACCGGTATAACAAGGTTCCTGCGGGAGAGCCGGAGGAAGATATATGGGATTATATGGGGAAAAAAATAGCTGAAATAAGAAAGAATGTTTCCGTTTTATTTATCGGGGAAGAAAAACTGTCAAAAAAGCTGAAGTGGATAATCGACGAAACGGAATATTTTGTCAGGCGGTATGAAATGCCGGGTGTTGTGGAGCGGTGGAAACAAATTAACCCGAACCTGACTTATTTTGACTGTGTTTTTGATATTATGGAGGAGCTGCCGGTATTTTATATGTTTGAGAACTGCCTGATGAGGGGTGGCGTGAGATTGCCGGTATGTTTCAACTGCTATCCCGGTGCGGAACTGGCAGCAAGAAGGAAAGCATATTTTAAAGAGATGGAAGAAAAAAGCAAACGCGCAAATTTACAATATTCGGAAGAAATCATTTTTCAAAATGAACTGCTCCATACATTGGAGCTGCTGTTTGAAATGGTTTTCCGGGAGTTTGCAGCGGAGTAAGAAACAACGGGTTGCGTTTTCAAATCGTTTGTATCATTATAAGAGAGGGGATATTGCCTGGAAATTCCCCTCTTTATCTGTACGACGACGGTTTCGTAAGGAGGAATTGCCATGAGATATATCATATCCGATATTCACGGGTGTTACGAACAGTATCAAAAACTGCTTGAAAAGATAAATTTTACAAAAGAGGATGTGCTGTATGTTCTGGGGGATGTCGTTGACCGCGGGCCGGAGCCGATACGGGTATTGCGGGACATGATGAATCGACCGAACGTTATTTTTATTTTGGGGAATCACGATTTTATCATGTATTCGATAATGAAAAAGATGTCGGTAGAGATTACGGAAGAAAATTATTCCGGTCATTTGACGGAAGATGATATGCTTGCATATCACCTGTGGATTCAGGATGGCGGCCTTGTCACGGCGGAGCAGTTCGGGAAATTGCATTACGACGAAAAAATGGATATATTGGATTACATCGCGGAAGCTTCTCTGTTTGAGATAATCGATAACGGAGGAAAGGAATACCGGCTGGTACATGCGGGGCTTGCAAATTTCGCGGCGGATAAGCGGCTTGAGGAATATGACCTGTATGAATTGCTGGAGGAAAGGGCGGATTATACAAGACGGTATTACCCGGATAAAAACATTTTTCTGGTAACGGGACATACGCCGACCGTATTTATTGACGATTGGGGAAAAACGGAAGTATACAGGAAAAACGGGCATATAGCGATGGACTGCGGATGTGTGGGAGGCGGAAAGCTGGCGGCTTTCTGTGTGGAGATGGAGGCGGTTGTCTATGTGGAAGGGCCGGAATGATTTGCAGAAAAAGGATGGAAGAAGAATATGGGAGAGCTGAGATTTGAACTGGAAGAATGGAAGCAGAGGAATCATTTTATAAATGAACTGAAATCGTACTGGGACCGGCGCGGACAGTCTTGCCAGTGGGATTATTTATTTGACAGGGAAGATACGTTCAAAGATTATGACCCGGATTCTTCCCGGTATGTATGGGACAATGTATATAAGAAAATATATGCGGGAAAAAGAGATGAATGGGCATTCGAAGAGATATTTGATTTTCAGAATTTACGGCTGGAAGGGTGGCGCCTGGTTGCTCCGGCCCAAAAGAGCGAATCCTGGGACAACATGGTAAGACTTGGCGGGGAGACAGACTTTAATTTCAAGAAAGGATGCCTGAGAAAACAAAATCAAAAATATGAACGCTATAAAGAACTGATTGAGCGGGAAAATGATTTTTCGGAAGAGGAAAAAGAAGCATATTTATGCAAGTTAGACTGGTGTGAGCGGAGAACCCATTCTCTGGAGAACTTTTCTGTTATGTTGATTCCGGGTGCGATGAACAATTGCAAGGGAAGAGGACGGGACAGAATTGATAAATTTATTTATCTGTTGAACCTGTTTTTTCAGGAAAGAAATGAAGAAAGGGAAAAGCAGCAGGAAGATGAATACCGGAAGAAAGCGGCATTGGCGGAAAACGGAGATGAAGAGTGCCGGGAAGCCTGTAAAAACTGGATTCACATTTCTTCCGCGGCGGGAGGAAAAGCGGAATATAAGATAAAATGCAGGCAGGCATTATATCAATATCTGGCATTGTTTGACGATGTTTATGATTACTGCGCCAAAGTCTATAAGATGGAAAAAGACCTGACGGAGGAGCTCATAGCATCAGGAAAGAAAGTCGATTTCAGCAATGGAAACGATGTCGTTCATTATATGAATCTCGCGGAGCGTTACTGGCAGAGAAAACATGAATTGATTTTTCCGGATAAAAAGACAGATGCAGAATAAAGCAGGAGGATTATGAATGCCCAGAGATAATTTACGAACCCTTTCGGCGCCTGAAAAGACGATTCGTTTCCTTGACTATCTCAGAAAAAATACCGATGAAAATCATACCGTGCAGTTGAAAGATATTAAAGCGGCTTTTCGTGAGATGGGTTTAAATCCGGGCGTAAACAATACGCTGCATGATTTTATCGTCGGTGTGGCCAATGCCTGCAATGCGGATGTGGAAGAGTCCGTGCTTCCGCAGGCCGAGTGGCGCGTGATGTTCGATGACTATATCGAAAAATATGGAGAACTGCCAATGGAAGACGAGACGGACAGGGAGTGGATGCAGATTCGGAATTTATACTATGTTCCCGAATTTTCTTACAAAGAACTTGACGCGTTGATTGAAGCGGTGCGGTTTTCCCGGACGCTGACGACAAAGGAAGCCGAAAAGATTATTAAAACGCTCGAGGAGAAGTTTGCGTCCAAATTCTATAAACGGGGCGTCAGGGGAATCTGCAAAGTGCATGAAAAGGCCGGCTATGACAGAGACCTTTTGCGGAAAAATCTTCTCACCATTCAGCAGGCCATAGAGGACGGCGTGCAGATTGAATATCAGTTTAACGGATATTCTCATCATAAGAAACTGGAGCCCGCGGGCCGTTATAAAAGAAAGGCCAGCCCGTATTATATCGTGGCGGATAACGGGAAATATTATTTGCTGGCGGCAAACGAAAGGTATAAGAGCACGATGATACTGCGTATTGATTTGATGACGGAAGTGCTCATTCCCGAGAGAAACGAAACAACGGGCAAGAAGGGAATCCAAAGGATTCCTCCGGGTGACGTGGCGGCGCTGCCGCAAGACTGGGATGTGTATTATCCGATGAAACATATCCATATGTCTTACGACGAGCCCGTCCGGATAAAACTCCGCATTAAGAGCAGAAAAGAACCGGACAATCCGCGGGAGCATGTAACGCCGGATTATACATTTCTTTATGACTGTTTCGGGGATAATTACAGATATCTTGGTGTGGATAAAGAAGATTCCGATTACGACATAGTTTCGGTAGAGTGTTCCCCTTTCGGTATGACCAATTTTGCGCTGCAGTATGCAGACCGGCTGGAGGTATTGGAACCGGCGCATATACGGGAGGAGATTCAGAAAAAAGTGAGGCTTTTGCAAAACAAATATATGGTGTAGGAAAAACAAAATAAACAATATAAAGAACAGGAAAACATAATGCAATATCGAAGACCGTCATAAGGAGGAATTATCGGCATGGAACAAAAAAATATATATGAACCAATCAGAAAAAAGGTGGAAGAGTGGATTTGGTACGATGAGCATCGGCCGAAGAGTAATTATTTTACGAATATAGAGGAACATGACAGATTCCGGAGTCTGAACGACAGGGATTGTGTGCTGACAGGTGGAGCGTTGAAGGCAGACACGCTGTTCAGCCTGTGGAGACCGCTTCAAAGCACGCTTTTTCGGATAAATGACATGGACAAACTGCGGTCGGTGGGAAATATTTACAGCAAATACAACTTTCTGAAAGGGCTGGCCAAAGAAGATACGATGGAAAGGCTTTTGCCGGAAGAAATGCCCATCGTACAGAAATTAAGCGCGCTGTTTCAATTTGGAATCGGAAGGGAAAATGTATTTCTGCTCCCTGAAAGGCGGTTGAACTGCGACAGAGGACGCAATCCGTATTGTGACTATGTTCCTGTATTTTTGCTGGAGGCGTTCCCGGGCGGCGTATTTGCACGGAGCTGGAATGGTCTGGAAGATTATCTTGCATGGATTCGGAGAGAACATCTGGAAATGTTTTTTGACGGAGAGCTTTCGCCGGAGCACATTAAAGACCTGAGCGGAGCCGGGAACGTGCGGGAACCGTCCGCGCCGGAAGGCATACCGGCAATGGAGCATATGCTTGAAAATTATATTGAGATATTACAGGCGCGGCAAGAATGGTTTAAAGAAGAACAGGAAGGAGAAACGTGAAAACGGTCGTTTTGTACGGAAGTTGTTTGATAAATTTATTTTGGTATGATTAATATGACTTTGAACCCACCGTATTCGCTGTGGTCTATTAAAATTTCTCCTTGATGCCCTTTTATAATCTGTTTCACAATAAGCAATCCCAAACCATGCCGCTGTTCGGCAGTATTCGTATCACAAATCATATAATGCGGTGTATTGTTCAGTCTGTCAATCTGTTCGTCGGAAGCTCCTATACCGTTATCTTCAATACAAATCTTACAAGTATTGTTATCATCATCGACGGACACATAAATCACACACCCGTTTTCATTGTGGTTTATGCTATTCTGAATCAGGTTTGCTATTGCACGTTTCAGTAAATCCTTATCAGCGTTAATGTAACAGGCGGACAGGGTATCGGCGGTTTTCCATGTAATCGGAAATTTGTCATCAAGATTTGTGTTCATAAAATCTACAATAACCTGCCGGATAATGGAGATTGCATTTTCCTGTTTTATTGTCAGCGGCTGCATATCATATTCAAGTTTGGAAGCGAGATTGAGGTCGTTAATCAAGTCTTTCATTCGACTGCTATGCCTTACAACGACAGCGGCTTTTTTACGCTCAGTTTCTGACAGGTTTTTTGAATTTTCCAACTGTCCGGCGTAACCCATAATCATTGACAGCGGCGTTCTGATATCATGGGAAACGCCCGCAATCCAGTTTGCCCTTGCCGCTTCTTTTTTGCGTAACTGTTCCGTCTGCATTTGTAATATTTCAGATGTTTTATTGATTCTTTCAGCTAATTCGGAAAATAAACCTTTTTCTTTCAGGCAGACAGGACTGCCGTCTGACAAATTCTGTATTCCATTCGTTATTGGTCTGATGGAACGTAACAACTTTGAATCAACAGCAACATATATGAGGAAAATTAAGACAACATTGACAGCCAAAATAATGATTGTGTTCCTGGGTAAATTTGCAATAAAGTTATAGTCCCAACTGGCTCTTGTATGCTTCCAAAATCTGTCTTTGGGAAAGCCTAACACCAATAATCCGTTTTGGGCTTCTCCTGTAAAAGTAGGATACCCATCTATATAGCCGCGCGTTAGCTGCGCTATATCCGATAATGTATATTGCGCAGGGAGATGGTTGGGCAAATTATCTGTCCGCCATACGACTTGCCGCGTGTCATTGTCAATCAGGAAAGCCCAGGCATCTTCTTCTTTTAATTCAGCGATGACATCATCGGATATGGAATAGCCGCCATCTGTTGATTGCAATGCGGCTGCTGCATTATCCGCCATATCCCACGGAGAAAATGCTGACGTATTTCTTACAAAGACTATCACAAAAAAAGTAATGTTTAAAATAGCAAGAAGTATTGTGCTTAACATCATGATTCCAACAAAGCGGCGGATTAGTTTTGGAATGCTTTTCATACTGATAACCATGCCTTTCCGTAGCCTGCGGATTTGGGCAGCAGGCACAACATTTGCAAGACGAATAAAGACGCCTGTGAAAAATTTTTTTACACTATTTTCCCTCTACAATTAACTTATAACCTAATCCTTTGACTGTAACCAGCGAAACAGGGTGCGAGGGATTTTCTTCTATTTTTTCTCTGATACGGCGTATATGCGCCATTAAAGAATTTTCATATCCAAAGGGATTGTCGCCCCATGCGGCCTCGCACAATGCGTCAATCGTCACAATACGCCCCGCATTGCGATATAAGGCAGACAGCAAATCATGTTCTTTTGCCGTCAATGGGATGTGTTCATCATTTTTTATGACCTCAGCGCGCGAAAAATCAATTTGACTGTCATGTAAGCATACAAGCGGATTTTCGTCTTTGTAGCTTCTGCGTAAAACTGCCATGACACGAAACAAAAGCTCTTTTGGCAAAAAGGGTTTTACGATATAATCATCAGCCCCTAAACCAAAGCCTTTGAATTTATCATCATCTTCGCCACAGGCAGTAAGAAAAAGAATGGGGTAATCGCCGCCTTTCTTTAACTGTTCCATTAACGCAAACCCGTTCCCGTCCGGAAGCATTACGTCAAGGATTGCTAATTCCGGGCGGTTTTTTTCAGCTTGTTCCATAGCTTCTTTCATATTTTGGGCAGCTTTGACATTTTGAAATCCGTATTCCGTTAAAATAGACAAAACCATATCTAAAAGCTCCTGTTCATCATCAACGAGCAGGATACGCTTATTCAGCAGATAATCTTCATTCATAGTAATCTCCATTCTTGCTCAACACGCAGTAATCTCCTTTCACAGTTACATCATACCATGTCTTACGACATTGTAACGCTTCGCGGTGCACACTTGCCTCGCGCGGCGTTGACGGCTTCATGCAGGCATGAGCCGTACTTTCTTCGTTATTTTACCATAGAATGGCGAATTTTTTGGGGGATTTCTGAAAATGTAAGGCAGATGTAAGGTAAAGAGAATGTTGTCGCAAGGCTGCGTGGGTATCATGGAAGCAATGAAAGGAGATGTATATATGGATTACATTATTACAACCAAACAGCTGACTAAGAAATACAAATCTTTTGTCGCTGTTAATAACGTTTCGCTGCATATCCGGAAAGGCAGTATTTACGGCTTTCTGGGCCCGAATGGTGCGGGAAAATCCACTACCATGAAAATGCTCTTAGGATTGACTGCGCCTACCAAAGGCAGTTTTACAATCGACGGAAAGCGATTTCCGAATGACCGCATTTCCATTTTGAAAGAAGTAGGTTCCTTTATCGAATCGCCCTCTTTTTATGCAAATCTGACAGGCAAAGAAAACCTTGACATTATCCGCCGTATTTTGAGGCTTCCGAAGAGTTCCGTTACGGACGCACTGGAGCTTGTCGGGCTTTCTGAATTTGGCGGGCGGCTTGCAAAAAAATACTCATTGGGCATGAAGCAGCGGTTGGGGCTTGCCGGAGCTTTGTTGGGCAGACCGCCTATTTTGATTTTAGATGAACCGACAAATGGACTTGACCCATCCGGCATACATGAAATCCGAAATTTGATTAAATCGTTACCCGGTCTTTATGATTGCACCGTTCTTATTTCTTCACATATGCTGTCTGAAATCGAGTTAATGGCAGACGATATAGGAATACTCAATCATGGTCATTTGCTGTTTGAGGGAAGCCTCGACGAATTACGACAGAACGCATTGCAGTCCGGATTTGGTACAGATAATAAAATCAGCGTCGCTCATTTGGAAGATATGTTCCTGTCAATGGTTGATAAAGACAATGCAGGCAGAAAGAAGAGGGCAATATTATGAACATCACGATGAGGACATTTACCATCGAACTTAGAAAAGAAAAGCGTACAGGTGTTCTTCCGTTAATGCTTGCAGTCGGCATTTTGGGGGCAGCATACGACTTTGCCTTTTTTCTTGTGCGGAAAGACACTCTTCTAAATCTGCCATTAGCGCCTATGGATGTGCTGCTTACGCAGTTGTATGGCATGATAATGGTTTTGAATATGTTTGGTATCATAGTCGCTGCCTGTATGATTTACAATATGGAATTTAAGGGAAGCGCTGTTAAAAAGATGTATATGCTCCCTGCAAGTGTTCCGATTATGTACTTTTGCAAATTTCTGATTTTAACTATCATGCTCTTGATTGTAACGGTTTTTCAGAATTTGGCGCTTACCCGAATCGGCCTGACGAATTTACCACAGGGTACATTTGAATTTGAGGCTATGTTATCTTTTGCCGGATATTCATTTACAACGTCGATGCCCGTATTATCTTTTATGGTTCTTATATCATCCCGCTTTGAAAATATGTGGGTGACTCTTGGCATCGGTGTTGCGGGGTTTTTGAGCGGCATGGCATTGGCTGCGTCGAATACAGTTTTGCTTTGCATGCACCCCTTTGTAATTATGCTGAAACCCGCTGTCGCAATGAGCGCACAGCCGGATATTGTCGTTGTGATTTTTTCGCTGGTTGAAACAGCCGTTTTCCTTTTTTTCGGATTATGGGCTGCCAAATACCTGCGCTACGAATAGGGAGGTGTAGGGTATGAGCTTTTTAGAACTGCTTAAAATCGAGTTTATAAAAGTAAAACGAGGTAAAATGATACCGCTGATTTTTATAGCTCCACTGTTGGTCGTGGCTTCCGGCGTGGCCAACCTGCAAAATTATTTTTCGCCCGAATATACAAACGCATGGGCGGCTATGTTCATTCAGAGCGCATTGGTTTATGCCTATTATCTGCTTCCGTTCAGCATGATAGTTGTATGCGTGATGATTATGGGACGCGAAACGGGAAACAATGGAATTTTGAAAATGTTAGCCTTACCCGTCAGCCGTTATGCCCTGTCGGCCGCAAAATTTTGCGTGCTTCTCTTTTATCTATTCATGGAAATGGTTGTTTTTCTTGTTGTTTTTGTGATAACAGGGTTGATTGCAGCGGGCAATACAGGAATTACGGAAGCATTGCCGGTCATGTATTTATTGAAGTGGTGTGCCGGATTATTTTTCACGATGCTTCCCGGTGTGGCGGCAATGTGGGCGATTACGGTACTATTTGATAAACCGTTACTATCCGTCGGATTAAACCTGCTTCTTGTTATCCCCGGCGTATTAGCGGCAAATACACCGCTTTGGGTGGTTTACCCTTATTGTTACAGTGGTTATTTGGTATCCTGCTCCCTGCATGATTTTACGGCAAAGGGCGTTAGCTCCGGTTTTCACCTGTTCCCATTTTTACCATGTGCAATTCTGGTTTATGTGTCGGTACTTACAGTGTCGGTGAAATGTTTTGGAAAAAAAGAAATGAGATGACTACGTTATTTAACAGGGTGTTGACAGATAGTGTACGCTCAAAAGCGGCGTTCTGTTGCGTAACAGAAAAGCAGAGAACCGACCACGAATGAAAGTGACATGTTCTCTGCGCCCCATTTCCCAAATTTCCTTATCGCTGTAAACGGATTCTGCTAACGCTTAATATCATAATTCATATTCATCAGATTGCGGATGCTTTCCACGTCATCCGTAATATTGGCGTCGCCCCGGATGGTGTGTTTGATGGCGCTGCTCGCAACTGCGAAATTAACGATATCCATCGGTTTATAATGGTGCATCATCGCGTAAATCAGGCCGCTTGCAAAAGCGTCTCCGCCGCCGACGCGGTCTAAAATGTTGAAAGTGAACAGTTTGCTTTCAAAAGTGTGATTCTCGTACCATAAAAAGGCTTTCAGGCTGTTCTCGCTTCCGCTGTGGGCATAACGCACATGGCGGGCGATACATTTTAAGTTCGGATATCTGGCAACAAAAGCCTGAAAAATCTCGTCTTCCTGTTCATAACTGGGCTGTAACGGCACGCCGTCTTTTACGTCGCCCTTGCTGTGGTCGTTTTCATCCCTCCAGAGATGATAAGGCTCGATACCGAGAAGGATATCCACATAAGGCAGACATTCGGTGCAGAAATCCCGCGCTTCTTCCCATGTCCACAATCTGCTTCGGAAGTTGCCGTCGAAACTGACGGTAATCCCCTTTTCTCTGGCAACTTTCAGACAGTCCATAATCAGTTTGCGGCAGTTCGGCGCGAGCGCCGGGGTAATGCCGCTCAGATGGAGCCAGGTAAAACCATCAAGCAGTTCGTTTAAATCGACGCTGTCAAAATCAAATTCCGTAATGGCGCTGTGTTTTCTGTCATAAGTCACTTTGCTCGCCCGGATGCCGTATCCTGTTTCCAGATAATAACTGCCGAGGCGATGGGTCGGTGTTTGTTCGGGGGTGCTCAGAATAACGGGCGTACAGTGAACGTCGTTGCTCCGCAGCATACGAATGGCGCTTTTGCCGAGGCTGTTATTCGGCACGACAGTGAAAAAGGTGCTGTCCACGCCGAGATTTGCAAGCGCGAGTGCGATATTTGCTTCGCTTCCGCCGTAACTTGCTTCAAATGTGGTCGCCATCCGGATTTTTTCATAATTCGGAGGCGTCAGGCGGAGCATAATTTCTCCGATGGTAATAAATTTGTCAGGACTGCTGTTATTGGATAGTAACGGGTTGGCGTGCTTCATTGAGGAACCTCCTTTGATTGTGTGATATCTGTGGTTATCCGGGTAGTTACCAGGGAATTTACTTATCTGATAATTATTTTATGATACTTGGACGGGGATTTCAATCAAATATTTCCATATTCAAGGGGACAGGCATTTGACGGTATGGTTCACCCCAAAGCGGATATTGGAAAATTGTCAGGAACGAAGATTTTCCGGACTAAAGCAGGAAAAATACAGGAAATAAAGCAGGAAAACTTTAAAAAAGCATTGAGAATATTAATAATTCAAATTATAATAGAGAAGAATAGGCTGAAAATATTCAGATAGAACAGGAGGAATTTTTTTCATGAATTTGGGTTTGAAACAGGCGAATGAATGTAAATTTGATGCAGTATCTCTGGGGGAGGTAATGCTCAGACTTGACCCGGGCGAGGGAAGAATCCGTACAGCCAGGTCTTTTAGAGCATGGGAAGGCGGCGGCGAATACAACGTTATCCGCGGTCTGAAAAAATGCTTTAAGATGAACACGGCAGTTATTACCGCTTTTGCGGATAACGAAGTGGGGATACTGATGGAAGATTTCATCAATCAGGGCGGTGTTGACACATCTCTCATTAAGTGGATGAAGACGGACGGTATCGGCCGCGTATGCCGTAACGGGATTAACTTTACAGAGCGTGGATTTGGAATCCGCGGTGCGGTAGGATGTTCCGACCGCGCCAATACGGCGATTTCCAAAGCGAAGCCGGAAGACTTTGACTTTGAATATATTTTTGGAGAACTGGGCGTGCGCTGGTTACATACGGGCGGAATTTATGCCGCATTATCGGAGCAGTCCTGTGAGACCGTTCTTGCGGCGATTAAGACTGCGAAAAAATATGGAACCATCGTATCTTATGACCTGAACTATCGTCCGTCCATGTGGAGTGCAATCGGCGGACAGGCTAAGGCGCAGGAAGTCAATAAAGAGATTGCGAAATATGTAGATGTTATGATTGGAAACGAAGAGGACTTTACGGCATGTCTCGGCTTTGAAATTGAAGGAAACGACGAGAATTTGAAGACGCTGAATCTGGACGGCTATAAGAAGATGATTAACGAAGCGGCTAAGACTTATCCGAATTTCAAGGCGGTTGCGACGACGCTTCGTCAGGTAAAGACCGCTACGGTGAACGACTGGAGCGCAATTTGTTGGGCAGACGGTGAGATTTATAAGGCAAAAGATTATAACGGACTGGAAATCATGGACCGTGTCGGCGGCGGAGACTCTTTTGCATCGGGCCTTATCTATGGATTGATGACGACGGAAGATGCGGAACTGGCAGTTAATTACGGTGCGGCTCACGGAGCTCTTGCGATGACAACGCCCGGCGATACGACGATGGCGAGCAAGAAGGAAGTGGAAGCGATTATGGGCGGCGCAGGAGCGCGGGTACAAAGATAAGAAAGTATGGATTCAGGAGGAAAGGCAATGAGCAGTATAACAGACAGCATGAAAAGTTCCATTATCGTTCCGGTAGTGGTTATTGAGGATGCCAAAGATGCGGTTCCGACAGCGAAAGCTTTGCTGGCCGGCGGAATTAACGTGATGGAAATTACGCTTCGTACGGCGGCGGCGCTTGACAGCATTCGTAATGTAGCGGCAGAGTGCCCGGATATGATTGTCGGTGTTGGTACGGTATTAAATCTGGAACAGGCGAAAGACGCGGTGGAAGCGGGCGCAAAATTTATCGTTTCTCCGGGATTTGATGAAGAGACCGTCAAATGGTGCGTGGAAAAAGGGATTGACGTAGCGCCGGGCTGTGTTACACCGACAGAAATTATGGCGGCGCGCAAACTGGGCCTGAGAGTCGTTAAATTCTTCCCGGCCAATATTTACGGCGGATTGAAAGCGATTACAAATCTTGCAGCGCCGTTCACGGATATGCAGTTCATCCCGACGGGCGGTGTAAATACCGAAAATATTGCGGAATTTGCAGCTAATCCGGCAATTTTTGCAGTAGGCGGAAGTTGGGTATGTAAGAAAGCGGACATTTCCGCAGGCAACTTTGATAAGATTACGGAGCTTTGTAAAGAAGCGCGTAAGCAGGCGGGAGCACAGTAAACCGTAAAAGTGTCCGGAGCCGGATAATGCGGCAGGATGAAAATAAAAAAGCTATGCGGATGGAAATCCACCGCATAGCTTTTTTTGAAACCGCTTACGCAAGAACTTTTTTAACCGCTTCCGCAATCGCGTCATCCTGACAGTTGGCAAAGAAGTATTCCTGGAAATGTTCTCCGCTCAACGCGCCTTTTGCCAGTTCCGGGTCGAGCTTCGCGAGAATGGAAACCATATCGTTGTGCGTTACTTTCTTTACTTCATCAAGAATTTTCTTATTCCGCTGTTCGGGAACGACTCTTTCTTTCGGGTAACCGCCGCCGCCCGGCGCGCAGAATAATTTTTCAAAGATATAAGTCAGATTCAGTTCGCCGCCCCAACCGAAATTTTCCGCGAAAGGAAGTGCGATACAGTTGCCGTCATTTACCTGTGAGAACAGATAAGCATCGAGCGGCGATTCGATATGACCGCATAAAACCTGCGGAAATGAATTGCAGGCAAGCATTGCGCCTTCACCCGTGCCGCATCCGGTGATAACGTAGTCAGCTGCGCCGGAGTTTAAAAGAACCGCGGCAAGAATGCCGTTCTGTACATAGGTGAGCTGATGCTCATCTTCCGCGGAGTACATACCGTAGTTGAATACTTCATGGCCCATCGGCTCCACAACTGCTTTCAAAGTGTTAAAAATCATTTCGTTTTTAGCCGCCTGGCTGTTTTCGTTAATCAATGCAATTTTCATGTCGTTTATGCTCCTTTCTCAGACCGTCTTACAGTAAATCTTTCATATCACAGCCGTCCATATCGTCAAAATCCTGATTTTCTCCAACCATGCCCCAGATAAAAGTATATGCCTGCGTGCCGCATCCGGAATGGATGGACCAGCTCGGAGAAATAACGGCCTGCTCGTTCCGCATGATAATATGACGTGTTTCCGCAGGCTCTCCCATGTAGTGCATTACGAGAGCATCTTCCGGCATGTCGAAATACAGATACACTTCCATACGTCTGTCATGTGTATGACAGGGCATGGTGTTCCACACGCTGCCCGGTTCCAGTCTGGTCATACCCATTTCGAGCTGACAGCTTTCTACCTGGCCCGGCAGAATATATTTGCAGATAGTCCTGTGATTGGCGGATTCCAGAGAACCGAGTTCCACCTTGTTGCTGTCCTTCACGATAACAACGCCTTCCGCCGCTTCGCCTTCCGGTTTGATTAAAACGGTAGGACAGGTTCTGTGCGCCGGCGCGCTGTTCAGATAAAATTTGGCCGGGGCGGAAGGATTAGCGCTTTCAAAGACGATATCTTTGGAGCCCATTCCGATATACATGCCTTCTTTGTGCCCTACTTCATATACTTTGCCGTCAACGGTAATTTTTCCGGGTTCACCGATATTGATGACGCCGAGTTCCCGTCTTTCGCAGAAATACTGTGCGCGAAGCTCGTCTCCCGCCGTAAGCTGTAAAGGTTTTACCGGTACGGCCGAACCGGTAATGATACGGTCGATATGGCTGTACACCAGTTTGATTTCATCGGGTTTGAATAAGTCATCAATCAGAAATTCTTCTCTCAGACGTTCTGTCGTATAAAATTTGACATCCTTCGGTGATGCCGCTGTTCTTAATTCCATGCTGCTGTCGTCCTTTCTTTTTTAAATTATTTTTATTGGTTTTTTATGCAGGCCGAACTTATTATTTCATGCCAGTATCTTTCGCCGATTTTAGAGCTTAAATCCAAAATACTTTACCGCATTGTTATAGCAGATGCCTTTAATGATTTCTTCCAATGTCTCATAGTCAGCCGGATATTCGCCGTCTTCCACCCATGTGCCGACCAGGTTGCAGAGGATTCTGCGGAAATAGTCGTGTCTTGTGTAGGAAAGAAAGCTTCTGGAGTCGGTCAGCATTCCGACAAAACCGGACAGGTTGCCGAGGTTTGCGAGAGAAATCATCTGGTCCTGCATGCCTGTTTTGTGGTCATTGAACCACCATGCGGAACCCTGCTGAATCTTTGCAACGGCGGTGGAATCCTGGAAACAACCGAGAATCGTGCCGATTGCCTGATTGTCGTTCGGATTCAGGCTGTAAATAATTGTTTTCGGAAGTTCGTCCGTCTGAATCAGCGCGTTCAGATAATCTGCCATTTCGGCTGACGGCGCATAGTTGTTGATGCAGTCATAGCCGGTATCCGGGCCGAGCTCGTTGAATCTGAGCGTGTTGTTGTCGCGCTTGCATCCATAATGAAGCTGCATTACCCAGTTGCGCTTCGCATATTCTTTGCCTACAAAAATCATGAAAGCAGTTTTGAATTTCAGTTCTTCTTCGCGCGTTACGCTATTGCCGGAAAGACGTTTTGCGAAGACTGCCTCGATTTCTTCCGCAGAAGCCGGTGCATACATTACATATTCCAGTGCGTGGTCAGAAACGGAGCATCCCATGGATGCAAAGAAATCCATGCGGACGGACAATGCTTTCTGCAAATCTGCAAACGTATTGATTTTTACGCCCGATACATCGGATAACGTCGCAAGGTATTCCGTGAAAGCGGGCTTTTCAATATTCATCGCCTTGTCGGGACGCCATGCGGGAAGCACCTGTACGTCAAAAGATTCGTCTTCGGCAATCTTTTTATGCCACTCCAAAGAATCCACTGGGTCGTCCGTCGTGCAGATTAAAGTAACGCCAGACTGTTTGATGATGTTACGGACAGTCATGGAAGGCTCTGCCAGTTTTTTGTTGCACAGCTCCCATACTTCTTCCGCGCTTTTTTTATTGAGGACCCCTGTGTAACCGAAATACTTCTGAAGTTCCAGATGGGACCAGTGGAAAAGCGGGTTGCCGATTGCCTTGCCGAGGCACTCCGCCCATTTCAGGAATTTTTCCTTGTCCGGCGCGTCTCCTGTTATGTAGTGCTCGTCTATGCCGCAGGAACGCATGAAACGCCATTTATAATGGTCGCCGCCGAGCCATACCTGTGTGATATTTTCGAATTTCCGGTCCTCGTAGATTTCCTGCGGATTAATGTGACAGTGATAATCCAGAATCGGCGTTTCGGCCGCGTAATCAAAGTACAGTTTCTGTGCGGTCTCGTTGGAGAGTAAAAAGTTTTTGTCCATGAATTGTTTCATGATTGTACCCCTTTCTTAAATATATGATTATTGATTATTTAAATGATGTTCATTAAAATGATGTTCACTATATCTGTTCATAAAAATAATTTCTTAAAAACGAGTTGTCCCCCGCTCAATCAGTTTCCCGGAAAAAACGACTTTTTTTGGCATTTCTTCGCCGGCAAGGACGTGCAGCAGCGTTTGCACGAGCTGATGCGTCATCGTTTCCAGACAGTTATCCACGGAAGTCAGTTCCGGAGTGCAGCAGGTCGTAAGAATGGAATTATTGTAACCGATTACAGAAAAATCTTCCGGGATGCGGAGTCCTTTGCGCTGCGCGTATTTTACGCCGCCGATTGCCAGAGAATCGTCGGCGGCAAGCAATCCGTGAAAAGCGATGCCGCTGTCGGAAATGTGTTCGATAAAGTCCGCGATATCCCCGGTTGAATCCGCTTTTCCGTCATAAAAATAAATATTTTCCGGAGAATGGGAAATGCCGTTTTCTTCCAGGGCGGATTGAAAGCCCCGCAGTTTCTTGAGTCCGCTGTAAGAACCGGCATTATACAGGTATATCAAATCGGAAATGCCGGAACGAATCATGGCGGAGGCGGCTTCATACATGGAAGCCCGGTCGTCGCACAGCGTACTGTATACGTTCGGACAGCCGTAAGAAGCGTTTAACAGCATAATCGGAACGTGAGAGGCGGCCTCGTTAATATATTCGTTTTCCAGCTCTGTTGAAGCGATGAAATTCGAGCCGACCAGAATGATGCTGTCCACTTTCTTGGAAAGAATCAGGTTCAGATAGTTCTTTCTTGCGCCGAGATTGTAACCCGTACAGCATAACAGAGATTCGTAGCCGTTAGCCTGCAGCTCCTGTTCCAGAAGATAAATGGCTTTGGCCGTAAATAAATCGGAAGAATCCGCGCAGAGGATGCCGATGGTTTTTAAGGAGCGGAGACCCATACCGCGTGCAAAAGCGTTCGGTATATAGTCATATTCCTCGATGATGTCCATTACTTTTTTCTGTGTGGATGGGCTGACATTTCCGCTGCCGTTCAGCACGCGGGAGACCGTTGCGGTCGATACGCCGGCTTTCTGGGAAATGTCGTAAATTGTTAATGCCATGCTGGATTCCTCTTGCTCCGCCGCAGCGGATTTATAATAAATGATGCCGGTAAAAATGCAAATGAAAACGGTTACAATATAACTGCAAATATTATACATTATAAAGGAAGAGAAAGCAATATGAAATCCTTCTGTTTTATAAAATCCTGTCTGAAAAATACGCAAAGGACGAAATTCGATGTGATATGATGAAAAAACATGTGAAAAATATGAAAATAGTTTCAAATACATATTGACTAATTGGGAAAAATGTGAAAAAATACAGATATGAAACTGCTTACATTTGAGGAATTGCACGAAAAATTTGGGTGAGCCGATTGGGAGAAAGGAGATTTTGCAGCAAATGGAACTTTTAAGCAAACAGAAAACAGGGAAAAAGGAAAGACCGGTTAAAGTGCTTCAGTTCGGAGAAGGAAACTTCCTGCGTGCTTTCGTCGATTACATGATTGATATCGCGAACGAAAAGGGAGAATTTGACGGAGATATCGTATTGGTAAAACCGATTGAGTTCGGAACGCTGGAGCGTTTCCACGAGCAGGAATGCCAGTATACTGTACAGTTAAGAGGAATCGTGGACGGCGAAGCGAAGCGGATTAACCGTGTCGTGACGAGTGTTACGGACGTTGTGGACGCTTACGGCGAATATGAGAAATATGCGGAGTTTGCAAAACTGGATACGCTGCGCTTTATCGTTTCCAATACGACGGAAGCGGGCATCGTATATGACGATACGGATAAATTTGAACTGAATCCGCCCAAGACCTATCCCGGCAAGCTGACAAAGTTTCTGTTTGAAAGATATAAACATTTTAACGGGGCGCAGGATAAAGGCCTTGTTATGCTTCCGGTAGAGCTGATTGACGATAACGGAATTCACCTGAAAGAATGTGTATTAAAGCTTGCGAAGCTTTGGAAACTGGAAGATGAATTTATCGCGTGGATAAATGACGCCTGCGTATTTACATCGACGCTGGTGGACAGAATTGTTACCGGATATCCGAGAGATGAGGCGGAAGAACTCTGCAAAGAATTTGGCTATCAGGATAACCTGATTGTAACCGGCGAACCGTTTGCGCTCTGGGTTATCGAAAGCGCCAGAGACATCAGCGATGAGCTGCCGCTGCCAAAGGCAGGACTTCCTGTTATTTTCACGGATAACCAGAAACCGTATAAGCAGAGAAAAGTACGGATTCTGAACGGGGCGCACACCTCTTTCGTACTCGCTTCTTACCTGTGTGGAAACGATATCGTGCTGGAATCCATGAACGATGAACTGATTCTGAATTTCATTAAAGCGACGATTTTTGACGAGGTCATCCCGACACTGACGCTTCCGAAGCAGGAGCTTGACGAGTTTGCGGAAGCGGTGCTGACGAGATTTAACAATCCGTATGTAAAACACGCACACCTGTCGATTTCCCTGAATTCCGTTTCCAAATGGCGGGCGAGATGTATGCCGAGCTTTCTGGGCTATATCGAGAAAGAGGGAAAAGTTCCGCCGCATCTGACCTTCTCGCTGGCAGCTCTGATGGCATTCTATACCGGAACGGAAATCAGAGACAAGGCGCTGATTGGACATCGCGACGGACAGGAATACAATATTATGGACGATGCCGCGGTACTGGAATTTTTTGCGGCAAACAGCGGAAAAGAACCGAAAGAGTTTGCTCATGCGGTACTTGCGAATACAGATTTCTGGGGACAGGATTTAAGCGCGCTTGCGGGTGTGGAAGAGACAATAGTTTCTTACCTGACGGATATCCGGGAACTGGGAATGCGAGGAACGATGGAGAAGGTTTTCGCATAGAAATCAGGGGGGCAGGATGAAAGACTATATCAAAATTCATGAAAATGATAATGTCGTTGTAGCAATTAAAGAAATCGCCGTGGGGGAAAGCGTCGAAGCCGGCGGGGTGCAGGTAAGCGCCAGAGAAACGATTCCGGCGGGACATAAAATGGCGCTTTGCGATATTGCAAAGGATGACGAAGTGGTTAAGTACGGATTCTGTATCGGCAATGCGAAAGAAGATATCACAGCGGGCTCATGGATACATACGCACAATGTAAAGACTGCGCTCGGAGACTTGCTGGAATACAATTATGAACCGACTCCGGTCGAAGAAAAGACCACATCCGACGCTGTATTTATGGGGTATCAGCGGCCGGATGGCAAGGTCGGGGTGAGAAATGAAATCTGGATAATTCCGACGGTTGGCTGCGTGAACAATGTAGCCGCCGCGCTCGCCAAAGCGGCGAACGAAAGGCTGAAAGGTTCGGTAGAAGAAGTTATTGCTTTTCCGCATCCGTATGGATGTTCCCAGATGGGCGACGACCAGGAGCACACGAGAACCATACTGGCGGATTTGATTCAGCATCCCAATGCCGGCGGCGTACTGGTGCTCGGACTTGGATGCGAAAACAGCAATATCGATGTTCTGAAACCGTATATCGGGGAAGTGAATCCGGACAGAGTGAAATTCCTTGTCAGCCAGGAAACGGAAGACGAGATGGAGACGGGCGGAAAACTGTTGGATGAACTGATTTCCTACGCATCTGGTTTTGAGCGGGAAGAAATCAGCGTATCGAAACTCATCATCGGCATGAAATGCGGCGGAAGCGACGGATTTTCCGGCATTACGGCAAATCCGCTGGTCGGAAAGTTTTCCGATTTGCTCATCAGCAAAAAAGGCACGACGATTTTGACGGAAGTTCCGGAAATGTTCGGTGCGGAAACGCTGCTCATGAACAGGTGTGAGAACCGGGAACTGTTCGATGAGACGGTGAAGCTGATAAACGATTTTAAACAGTATTTTAAAGACAACCACCAGACAATCTATGAAAACCCGTCGCCGGGAAATAAAAAAGGCGGTATCTCCACATTGGAGGATAAGTCCCTGGGCTGTACACAGAAATCCGGGAGCGCGCCGGTCAGGGGCGTGCTGGCATACGGACAGCGCGTAGAAAAAGCGGGACTCAACCTGTTAAGCGCACCGGGCAACGACCTGGTGGCGTCTACGGCTCTGGCGGCGAGCGGCGCGCATATCGTACTGTTTACGACCGGACGCGGGACACCTTTTGCATCACCCGTACCGACAGTTAAGATATCAAGCAACAGCGCGTTGGCCGGGAAGAAAAAGAACTGGATAGACTTTAATGCCGGTGTGCTGGTAGAAGATAAGGATATCGACGAAACGGCACAGGAATTGTTCGATTATGTAGTGGCGGTGGCTTCCGGGAAAAAGGTTTGCAGCGAAGAAGCTGGATTCCACGACATGGCGATTTTCAAACAGGGCGTGACGCTGTAACAAGGAAAAATCAAGAAAACATTTCAAACGGGGCGCGGCGCTGTAACAACGAAAAACAAGAAAGCATTTTCAAACAGGGCATAACGTTATAAAATGATAAGTAGCCACAAAAAATAAAGGAGGAAAAGGAAATGGCAATTTTAGACAAGTTTTCATTGGAAGGAAAGGTAGCTCTCGTAACGGGCGCTTCTTACGGAATCGGTTTTGCGCTTGCAACCGCATATGCAGAAGCCGGAGCAACCATCGTTTTCAATGATATCAAGCAGGAATTGGTGGACAAGGGCATTGCTGCATACAAGGAAAAAGGCATCGAAGCACACGGCTATGTATGCGACGTAACGAACGAAGAACAGGTGAATGAGCTGGTTGCCAAAGTGGAAAAGGAAGTAGGCGTTATTGATATTCTTGTAAACAACGCAGGTATCATCAAACGGATTCCGATGTGTGATATGACGGCGGCTGAATTCAGACAGGTAATCGACGTAGACCTGAACGCTCCGTTCATCGTTTCCAAAGCGGTTATTCCGTCCATGATTAAAAAGGGACACGGAAAAATTATAAACATCTGCTCTATGATGAGCGAACTCGGACGCGAGACCGTATCCGCATATGCGGCTGCAAAAGGTGGTCTGAAAATGCTGACAAAAAATATCGCATCCGAGTACGGCGAGTTCAATATTCAGTGTAACGGTATCGGCCCCGGCTATATCGCGACACCTCAGACCGCGCCGCTGCGTGAGATTCAGCCTGACGGTTCGAGACATCCTTTCGACCAGTTCATTATCGCAAAAACACCTGCGGCAAGATGGGGAGAAGCGGAAGACCTTCAGGGTACGGCGGTATTCCTTGCATCCGACGCATCGAACTTTGTAAACGGACACGTTGTTTATGTAGACGGCGGAATCCTTGCTTATATCGGGAAACAGCCGGGCTAAGTGTGAAGAGAAGTTCTAAAGCTCACGCCAATGGGCGTTTCGCTAAGAACTTCTACGGTTCGCAGAGCGAACCTTCTTCACAAGTGTGAAATTCTTCACACAGCAGAATGTCCGTACGGCCATTCTGCATGGATGCCTGTGCCGCCTTGTCGACATGAATGTTTGGGCGGCGGAATCGCTTTGGAGCGATTCTGTCAGGAAAAATCCGTTCGAGTTGAAGGATTGGAAATCGAAATTACAGAGGCGGCAGAGAAAAAGGACTGCCGCCTTTTTGTTTTAGAGAGGGTATCGGACGGGAAACGCCGAGAGTAAAAAATGAAAGAGCAGAAAGGATATGGGAATTATCATGGATATTCGGCTGGTTATGATTACGTCGCGGAGCGTGACATTTGAGTTAAATGACGGGGGAACTTATGAGACAAAAGAAAAATACAGGATTCTGTTGAACGGTGCGGAACGGGGAACAGCGGACACGGTGATTACCAGTCTTTTTGATTTGAAACCGGATACGGAATACGAGCTGGATGTCCGGAGGGAAGACGGCACGAGTGCGGGGAGTCTTTCTTTCCGGACGGAAGAAGAGTTCGTTACGATAAATGTCAGGGAACTGGGAGCTGCCGGGGACGGGCTGTCGGATGATACCGGATTTATTCAGGCGGCGATTATGGCCTGCCCGTCGGGGAGCCGCGTTCTGATTCCGAGAGGAAAATATAAAATTACGAGCATATTTCTGAAAAGCGGAATCCATCTGGAGATTGCCAAAGGAGCGGAACTGCTTGCGGAAACCGACAGAGACCGGTTCGCAAAATTTCCGGGAAGAATCGAGAGCTATGATGAAAAAGATGAATTTCATCTCGGCACATGGGAAGGAAATCCGCTGCCGATGTTTGCCGGAATCATTTCGGGAATCGGCGTAACCGATGTGAAACTTTATGGCGAGGGGGTCATCAACGGATGCGCTTCGGAAGAAAACTGGTGGCATAATCCCAAAGTGATGGTCGGCGCTTTTCGGCCGAGAATGCTGTTTTTAAACAAATGTAAGCGGATACAGGTACAGGGACTGACCTTCCGGAACAGCCCTGCGTGGGTCATCCACCCGTTTTTCAGTGATGACTTGCTGTTTGCGAATCTGGAAGTGCGTAATCCGCAGAAATCGCCGAACACTGACGGACTGGACCCGGAATCCTGTAAAAATGTGGAAATCATGGGCGTGCATTTTTCTCTGGGAGACGATTGCATCGCGGTCAAATCCGGTAAAGTATATATGGGGAAAAAATATAAAAGAGCCTCTGAAAACATACATGTAAGCCATTGTCTGATGGAGAACGGACACGGCGCGGTCACAGTCGGAAGCGAAATCGGGGCGGGCGTGCGCGGCATGACAGTTGAAAAGTGCCGTTTTTCCCATACGGACCGCGGGCTTCGAATCAAAACAAGACGTGGACGCGGCGAAGACTCGATTCTGGACGAAATCGTATTCCGGGATATCGAAATGGATAACGTTATGACGCCTTTTGCGGCAAACGCATTTTACTTCTGCGACCCCGACGGAAAAACGGAATATGTGCAGTCGAGGGAAGCGTTTCCGGTAGATGAGAGAACGCCTGCGCTGAAACATTTTCTCTTCGAGAATATCCATGCAGTCAACTGCCATGTTGCGGCAATCTTTTTTGAAGGGCTGCCGGAGCGCAAAATTGAAAAAATCGAAATGAAGAACTGCTCGATTTCATTTGCTGAGGATGCCAGAAAAGATGTACCGATTATGTCGGAAGGCGTGGAAGCGTGCTCGAAGAAAGGAATCCACGCGGTCAACGTGAAACAGCTGATTCTGGAAAATGTAGTGATTGAAGGTGCGGTCGGAGAGCCGCTTGAACTGACAGGAGTGGAAGAACTGAAACAGAGCTGAGCATTTTAACGCGAAACCGCATACATCATTTGAGCGGAGAAAGGACGGGAACTATCATGCAATTAGGCATACGTTTACATGACATCGAAAAGGCGCCGCTTCCGGAGCGGCTGCAGATTGCGGCGAGGCAGGGTTTTGCCTGCGGACATCTGGCGCTTTCCAAAGTGATTTCCGAATATTCGGTGGCCGACAGCGCGTTGACACCGGGCTTTGCCTGTTATCTGAAAAATATGTTTGCCGAAGCGGGAATCGATATTGCAGTACTCGGATGTTATCTGAATCTGGCAAACCCGAACGAGGAAAGTCTGAAAAAAATCCAGTCCCGCTATCTGGCGCATATTCGTTTTGCTTCCCTGCTCGGAGCGGGAGTTGTAGGGACGGAAACGGGAGCCGTCAACGAGGCGTACAAGTTTGAAGAACGGAATCATTCCGAAGAAGCCCTAGAGATTTTCATCAGAAATCTGAGGCCGGTTGTGGAATATGCGGAGAAGATGGGCGTTATTTTTGCAATCGAGCCGGTCTTCAAACATATCGTATGCAATCCGCAGCGCGCAAGACGGGTGTTGGACGAAATCGGTTCTCCAAACCTCCAGATAATTTTTGACCCGGTGAACCTGCTGGATATCAGCAATTACCGGAACCGGGAACAGATTATTCATGAAGCGGTGGAAACGCTTGGAAAGGATATTGCCGTAGTGCATATCAAAGACTTTATTGTGGAGAACGAGGAACTTGTTTCTGTCGCAGCGGGCACGGGCGAGATGGATTATACGGAAATCATCCGTTTCATCAAAAAAGAGAAACCGTATATCCACGCAACGTTGGAAAATACGGTTCCCGAAAATGCCGAAGCGGCCCGAAAATACATTCAGAAGCTGTGGGATGAAGCTATGTGAAGCCTGTTCCCGTTGGGAGAAAGCCTTTTCACTTTTCAACTGTGCAGTACAAATGCCCGTTAAATTCCTGAAACAGGCTTTCCTCTTTCTTCCGCATGAAAACGGTCAGGTCGTCTTTCCCGAAAGACAGCTGAAAATGTACGCTGCCGACATAGGCATCAATGACATGCGCCATGATATAAAGCGTGCCGTCCGAAAGCCATGCGCCGCTTGCCGCGTAACGCTGGTCATAAAGCGGGAATGTGCCGGTCTGCATATTGCCGAGGCCGAATTGAATCGAATATGGCCGCTGCCGGTGAAGGAAAGAGAGCGTTCCGGTTTGCTGACCGGAGGATGTCCGTTCGAAGCGGAGGGTAAAACTTTCAAAGCCGGAAACTTCGTCGGAAGTTCCTGACCGGACAAGAAAAGTTTTTCCGTTGATTTCATCCGCCACAGCGGATGCGCGGGCTCCCGATAAAGGCTCCAGTCTGAGAGAAGAAGCATTTTCTTCGAGAAGAAGCGCTTTTTCAGGACTGGCAGGCAAAGCGTCATCCTGTATGTACGGGAGAATTTCTTCGTAAAGGGCGTCATAAATCTGCTGATTGCCGCCCTGAATATCCTGTGTATCGGCGGTCGTGACACAAATCAGGTCGTAATCCGGAAGGAAAATGATGAGCTGGCCGCCCATGCCGTAGCAGGTATAACCATTGTGCGAGCCGCGCCAGAACTGCATACCGTATCCCTGTGCTTCGCTCGGGACGGGCGCGGTAACGCAGGTGTCGCTTAAATGGGACACCGCCATGTCGATGTAAGATGCGGAAAGCAGCTGTTGTCCGCAAACCTCTCCTCTGTGCGCGATGAAGTAACCGAATTTCAGCAAATCCGTGGAGCGCGCTACGAGGCCGGAACCGCCAAGAGAGACGCCAAAAGGGTCTTTGACCATGTAGGATTCATCCGAAAAACCAAGAGGAGCCAGTTTCTTTTTCAGGTAATCCAGCATGGAAAGCCCGGTCATTTTTTCCACCAGCGCGCAGAGCGTATGCGGTGCGGAAGTGTCATAGTGAAAAAGGGTTCCTGCCGGATGGGTCGGCGGTGTCGTAAAATAGCTTTCCACCCAGTCGGTGTTCATATTGAGTTTGTAGGTGGTAGCCGCATGGCAGGAACGCATCATCAACATGTCTTTGATTGTCGTTGCGGCAATCCAGGGATGTACCCGTTCCGGAAGTTTTTCCGGGAAGTGCCTGATAATCGGGTCGTCCAGAGAAAGTTTTCCCTCTTCCGCCAACAGGCCGATTGCAACGGCGGTAAAGCTTTTGCTGATGGAGAACATGCGGTGCAGCGTTTCGGCGCGGCAGGGAGAATAGTACCCTTCAAAAATCAGTTTGTCACGGCGCATCAAAAGCAGACTGTGCATGGGAATCCGGCGCGCCGCAAGGCGCTTCGTGAACCGGATAATGGAATCGCCCGGAACGCCTGCGGCCTCCGGTGCAGTTTTTTCAAAAATGAGCGTACGCATATATTTTCACCTCGTCTTATTAATCAATTCATTGTATCATAATTTTTTTGTTTTGCCAAAAAGATGCGTTTCGAAAAGAACTGTTTCGGAATGAAATTGAAATGAATCGAAATAAAATCGAAATAAAATGCAGAGATGAAATTCAGAAATACATTTTTGCAAAATGGAAAATATGCAAAATAAAATGTGAACAGCAGTGTAAATAAAAATGGTAAATTTTACAAAAAATGTTTCAAAATGAACAAAAGCATTGTATAATAATACCAGTAATGCCTGAAATATAAAAATGAAAATTGTGAAGTAACTGGCAGAACGGAAGAAGGAGGACGAAGGGACTGTTATGATAAAGAAAACGGAGTCCATGAAATTGAAAACGAGTGGGGATGAAATCGAAATGCAGGAAAAAAGAACCGCGGTCCGCAGGCAGGAGAAAAAAGGCCGGAAGGCGGAGAAAGAAATGAAACAGGCTGAAAAGGAAAAGAAAAAGGCGGCGAAGAATGCTGCGCAGAAAACTTCAGGATTCAGGCTGCTTGGCATTCGCAACAAAATTGTAATCTGCTTCCTTGTGCCGATTGCGTTTATGATTGTTATCGGCGTTTCCGCATACCAGAAGGCGGCGGAAGGACTGCGTGAAAAATTTCAGGAATCGACGCTGCAGACAATTGCGATGTCCAAAGAGTACATAGAAATGAGCTGTGATTTCATCAAAGCCGAAGGTCTGAAATACGCTTTTGACGGAGACGTCGGCAAGTATCTGCAGGGAACGGTGGATTCTCCGATTGAGTTAAAAGAAATCATGAAAAGCATCGATACGGATATGATATCGTCAAGCACTTCCATTCCGTTCATCAACAATCTGCATATCATTCCACGCAGCGGCTCTAATGTTATCACAACGGCCAATAACAATAACTCGGACGGTTTTTATGACGAATATAAAGAGCTGGTTGCGAAGGATAAGAATATCGAAAGCTGGATTGATTCCCATCCGCTTCTGGATGAAAAGCTGGAGCTGCAGGAAGATTACATCATGGCTTTTGAAATTTTGAGCAGGTCCAAGAACGGATGTGTTGTAATTGATATCAAAAGCGCGGAAATAAAAGGACTGCTGGAGGGCGTTGACCTGGGAGAGGGCAGTATCATCGGCTTTATCACCGAAAACGGCAGAGAGATAATCGTGGAGCAGCTGGAGGAAGGGCAGGAAAGCATTCTCGCGGAAGGCGAAAAAGTATTTTTCGGACAGGATTTTTATGGGGCCGTCAATGCGGAACAGCTTCAGGGGACTGCGGAAATTAGATTCCACGATGATGCGTATCTGTTCTTTTACAGCAGGAGCGAGACCATAGAAGACATTACCGTATGTGCGCTCGTTCCGATGGGCGTCGTTACGAGTCAGGCGCAGGAAATCAAAACGACGACGGTTGTGCTCACCATTTTGGCCTGCATCATTGCGCTGATTGTCGGTGTTATGGTAGCGGGAGGCATTCAGGCGAATATGTCGCGTTTCTCCAGAAGATTCGGGGAAGTGGCAAAGGGCGACCTGACGGTTACGGTAGAAGCGAAGAGCCGCGATGAATTCCAGAACCTTGCGGGTTCGGCGACCAATATGATTGCGAATACCAAAAATCTGGTGAACAAAGTGACGAACGCAACGAATGAACTGGAAAAATCGGCGGGAAGCGTGGAAGAGGTTTCGGAAGCGATTAACGACTGTTCGCAGGATATCACGCAGGCGATTGAAGAAATTCACGAGGGAATCGGAAGGCAGTCGGAAAATGCGCTGGAATGTGTGGCGAGAACGGATACGTTGTCCAATGAACTTCAGGAAGTCAATCGGGTCATCGAAAAAGTGGAAGCGCTTGTAAGCGAGAACGAAACGATGATTAACAGGGGAATGGAATATGTGCAGCTTCTCGGCGAACGGGCGCATACGACGACGGAAATCACTTCCGAGGTAGGAAGCAGCATTGAATCGCTGAAAAAGGAATACGAAATCATCAATTCTTTTGTTGAAACGATTACCTCCATTTCCGAGCAGACAAATCTTCTTTCGCTGAACGCGTCGATTGAGGCGGCAAGAGCGGGAGACGCCGGACGGGGATTTGCTGTTGTTGCGGAAGAAATCAGGAAACTTGCCGATGATTCCGCAAAGGCGGCGGGAGAAATCCAGCATAACGTATCGCATATTATGAGACAGACGGAAAGCAGCGTGCAGAATGCGCAGCAGGCGCAGAAAATGGTGGATTTGCAGACCGAGGCTGTGGAACAGGTAATAAAAGTGTTCGGCGATATGCGGAAACAGATGAGCACGCTTGCCGAAGGGCTTGAAGAAATCGTTACCAGCATGGAAAAAGCCGATGCGGAGCGGAATGACGCCGTTCAGGGAGTGCAGAATATTTCCGATATTATCGGGGAAACTGCCGACAGAGCGGAGAAAGTCAAAGACATTGCGGGAAGGCTTCTTGCCAACGTGGAGAACCTGAACAAAACAGCGGATATGCTCGGAGATAATATGCAGGAATTGAAGTCTGAAATTTCGGTGTTTAAAATCTGAATTTAATGCGTAAAATCGAAAAAAAACTTTGACAGAGTCTTCTTATAGTTATATAATAGGATACAGATGATTGCAATCATATCTAAAGACAAATTATTTACATTTTTAAGGAGGTTTTTATGAAAAAGAAAATTGTTTCTTTATTCATGGTTGCTGCCATGACGGCGTCCTTAGTAGGATGCGGCGGCGGTAATGCAGATAATGCAGATAATGCAGATAATGCAGGCACAACCGATTCAGCAGCGACTACCGACAATACGGCGGCAGCAGATAACAGCGCTGACAACACAGCCGCAGCAGACAATGGCGCAGCGGAAGACACAACACAGACAGAAGAGCCGGCAGCGGATGATGTTGAGAAGCCGGAAGAAATCACCGTTATGGTTGACGGTACTGTTTTTACAAAAGAGAACGGACAGGAACAGTTCTGGGCTAAGTTCACGGAGCTGACAGGAATTAAAGTTAACGTTATCCAGCCTGACCATGACGCATATTATGACAATGTCGGTCAGACAATCGCAAGCGGCGACTGGCCGGATGTTATTATTCTTTCCAGTACATATTATTCGGCATACGCTGCAGAAGGTGTGCTTTGGGATATGACGGATGCGTGGGAAAATTCCGAGCTGAAGAAAAGACAGGAAGCGCATGACAGTGCGGGCGTTGTTGAAGGCGTTAAGCTGGATGGCAGATTGTACGGTATGCCGTCAACCCGTGGCAACGGATGTGTTACTTACGTTAAGAAAGCATGGATGGACAACTGCGGCATCACCAGTGCACCGACCAACTATGAAGAATATCTCGCAATGCTGGAAGCATTTACAACCGGCGACCCGGATGGCGACGGCACAAACGGAAATACATTTGGCGTGACGGCTGCGGGCTTTATCGGAAATGAAGCTCCTTATATCAACTATCTGCCGGAGTTCTATCAGGATGCTCATCCGAGCTTCTACATGAAAGACGACGGCACATATGCTGACGGTTTTACAGAAGATTCCATGAAAGCAGCTCTTGAGAGACTGGCTGACGCTTATGCAAAGGGCGTAATTGACCCGACGACACTGACAAACGGTACGGCTGACTGCCGTAACAAATTCTACAGTGATGATTTCGGCGTATTTACCTACTGGTCAGGCACATGGGCTTCCAACCTGAAGAACAACCTTGAAAACAACGAACTTGACAGCGAACTGGTAGCGCTTCCTCCGATTGCGGAAGTCGGCGCATACCTTGACCGTATTCCTCCGACATGGTGTATTACGTCTACCTGCGAGAATCCTGAAGGCGTATTCAAATACTTCATCGAAGCAATGCAGGACGGGGGGGATGTACAGTTCCTTTTCTCATACGGTGTAGAAGGCGTACACTGGTCAACCGCTGCTGAAACATTGTATGCAGGCGAGACAAACGACAAGGGTGAGTCTAAAGAGAAGGTTTACGCTGAAGGCGAATTCCATATGTTAGATAACCTTGAGACACCTGGTACACAGTATACAAAAGCTCATATTGACCCGGCGCTTGCGCTTGTTGAACTGGCAGGCGACCCGGCAGAGAAGACAACTGCTCCCGAAGCGAAAGCGGCTGCGGAACTGTTTGCTGCAAACTGCGTGACTGCAGATTTGATTCCGAGTACGGATGCTATGACAGAGTATAACGGTGACCTTACAACCCTGAAGAATGAAATCGTTGCGAAGGTTGCGATGGGCGAAATGACCATCGAAGAAGGTTATGCGAAGTTTGAAGCTGACGGCGGCGCTGCGTGGTCACAGCAGATTGTTGATTCTTTGAATCAGTAATTAAATACTTTTTCCTTTGAGCGATTTTTGGAAAAGACAATATATGGAGCTATGGTTCTCCCATAGCTCCATATCATTCAAAAAATAAGGTGAATTTTTTTATCGGGGAAGGAAGAGAGGCATTCATGAAGAAAAAACAGTCAGTTTCCAGCCAAAAACCGGGTTCGAATAAACCATTGGGGGTAAGAATGAAGAAATACGCAGGATTTTATGTGATGTTTCTTCCGATTTTGGTTTTTGCAGTTATTTTCTATTATCTGCCTATGCTTGGAGTCAGATACGGTTTCACAAACTATAACGGAATTAAAGCTCCGAAATTCGTAGGTCTTGATAATTTCACTAAAATGTTCAACATGCCGGGATTTTGGTCGGCATTCTGGAATACGCTGCAAATCAGCGTTATCCGGTTGATTTTGACGACATTGGTAGCAGTAGTCGTTTCATTGTTCCTGAATGAAATTATTAACATTCATTTCAAGAAAGTAGTACAGACAGTTATTTATTTGCCCCACTTTTTATCGTGGGTTGTTACGGCATCCCTTTTCTCGCTGGTTCTTGCGCCTACCGGGCAGGGACTCGTGAATACGCTCCTTGTGAATCTTGGACTGGTTGATTCCAATAATATGATTTATTTCCTGGGAAGTTCCAAAACATGGAGGGGAACGTTCTATGCGATTCAGTTGTGGAAGGAGACCGGATGGCAGACCGTTATCTTTATGGCGACGCTGGCCGGTATGAATGTAGAACTCTATGAAGCGGCGGCTATTGACGGCGCCGGACGGTGGGGGAAAATGCGTTATATTACCTTCCCTGCACTTGCAAACACAATTTTGACCGTTATCATTCTGAACCTTGCTAAGGTCATGAATTTGTTCGAGGCGGTATTCGTACTGCAGAACGATGCAGTACTGGATGTTTCCAACGTTCTCGAGACATATATTTATTATCAGAGTTTTAACAGTGGTTCGATTCCGAACTACGGATATACAACCGCCGTTGGTCTATTCAAATCATTAGTCGGCATGGCGCTTGTGCTCATATGTAACCAGTGGAGCAAGAAAGTGCGCGAAGGCCGCGGAATTGTATAGGAGGGAGAAGCGATATGAAAAAGAAAAAGAAAATAGAAGTCTTCTCGATTGTAAACGGCATCGTGTTTATTATTCTGGCTTTGATTATTATTATACCAATCTGGAAGATTTTGGTTGACTCTTTTGATTTAAAAACTGCCTATGGTATGAAACTGTGGCCGGAGAAATTTGGGTTTGACGGATATCAGCAGGTTTTGTCGAATCCGACGCTGTCCCGTCCGCTGCTGATTTCATTCTTTACGACGATTGTCGGTACGCTGCTCGCGCTGACGTTATCGACGCTCGGCGCATATGTGCTGATTCAGTGGGAAATGCCGGGGCGCGGCTTTTTTGCAAACCTTCTGCTGTTCACCATGATTTTTAACGGCGGTATGATTCCTACATACCTGGTATTGCGTCAGTTCCATCTGACGAATACGTTATGGGTAGTTATTCTGTATCCCGCATTAAATGTATATAATCTGGTTCTGATGAGGAACTTTTTCGAAGGGATTCCGGCCAGTCTGTATGAGGCCGCCACGCTGGACGGCAGTACGCCGATGCAGACTTTTATCAGAATCGTGCTTCCGATGTCAAAGCCTGCGCTTGCATCCATCGGTCTGATGTATGCGGTATCTTACTGGAATGATTATACACATTACAAGCTGTATATCAACAATTCCGATTTGTATAACTTCCAGATGAAGCTGCGTGGTATGATTATGGGAAGCGATTTGCCGACGGCAGCCGGGAACGCTACGGAAAACACCATTAAAAACGCGGCGATTATCGTTGTCATTATTCCGTTCATGATTCTGTATCCTTTCCTGCAGAAATATTTTGTACAGGGTGTTAATATCGGAGCGGTAAAAGAATAAAAATTTGGTCTGATGACCAACCTCACAGGCTGAGAGAAATATCCGGAGGGTTAATTATGGCAACAATTTTTTGGGCCGGTGATTCCACCGTACAGTATAATGGCATTATGACGTATCCGCAGACGGGAATCGGCCAGGTGTTCCATCTGTTCTTAAAGCCGGAAGTAAAGGTCGAGAATCACGCAAAGAACGGCAGAAGCACGAAGAGTTTTATCGATGAATCAAGGCTGCCTGCCATATACGACAGGATTACGGAAGGGGATTTTCTTTTTATTCAGTTCGGACATAACGACGAAAAGAAGGAAGACCCTGAACGATATACGGAACCGTTTTCCGATTATATGGTCAACCTGGAAAAATTCGTGAATGTGGCCAGAAATAAAAAGGCTCTGCCGGTGCTGATAACACCTTTGGAAAGAAGATGTTTTATCGATGAGACGACGCTTGGTCCGGGGGAACATGGCGATTATGTGGAAGCGATGAAGCGGACGGCAGAGAAGCTGGATGTGCCGTTAATCGATTTGAATCGCATGAGCCGTGCGGAGATGACCAGAGTGGGGGCGGAAGCTTCCAAAGGCTGGTATATGCACATACCGGAAGGGAAATATCCTTACCATATGGAGGGGCTGACAGATAATACGCATCTGCAGTATGCGGGGGCCGTCATGTATGGAGGGTGCATTGCCAGAGGATTAAAAGAACTGGGTGGAGTCTACAAAGACTTATTGTCAGACGAATTATGATGAAAAATGGCTCGGGGCATAATGGCCTTGAGCCATTTGTTATATGTCTGTGGGCGGAACTTATGAGAAAATGCAGAAAAAGTTGTGCTTTACAGTTACAAATGCCGTAGATGGAGAAAGGAATGTGAATGAAGATGGAATATTTATGGAAACCCGATTTGGAGGACGGCACATTTAAAAATCCGATTATTTTCGCAGATTATTCGGACCCGGATGTCATCAGGGCAGGCGATACCTATTATATGACAGCGTCCAGCTTTAATTATGTGCCCGGCCTTCCGATTCTGACATCGAAAGATTTGGTGAACTGGAAACTCGTCAATTACGCCATAGATAAAATTGACTACGATAATTATGATATGCCGCAGCACGCCAAAGGCGTGTGGGCGCCTGCAATACGATACCATAACGGCTGTTTTTATATTTATTACGGGATGCCGGATGAAGGTATCTTTATGGTGAGCACGAAGGACCCGCTCGGGAAGTGGGATGCTCCCGTGCTCGTGCTGGAAGGAAAAGGGCTTATCGATTCCTGTCCGTTCTGGGATGACGACGGCAAGGCTTATGTGATTCACGGGTATGCGAAGAGCCGCATCGGTTTTAAGAGCTATCTCGGTATTTTTCCGATGTCCGAGGATGGAACGAAGGCGATTGGAGAAGACCATATTCTGTATAACGGCGTGGAGACACAGCCGACAATCGAAGGACCGAAGGTCTATAAACGAAACGGTTATTATTATATTCTTGCGCCGGCGGGAGGCGTTAAAACGGGCTGGCAGACTGCGCTCCGCTCTAAAAATATCTATGGGCCCTATGAAGAGAAAATTGTTATGAAACAAGGGAATACGATTGTAAACGGGCCTCATCAGGGGGGCCTTGTAGATACGGTGAACGGCGATGAGTGGTTCCTTCATTTTCAGGACAGAGGATTGTATGGCCGCATTGTACATATGCAGCCTGTCGTATGGGAGAATGACTGGCCGGTTATGGGTGAAAATGCAAAAGACGGATGCGGGGAACCCTGTCTTGTCTGCAAGAAGCCCGATACGGGCGTCAGTGAAGCGCCTTGCTCGTTGGAAGCTTCCGATGATTTTGAAGAGCCGAAACTGAATCTGATGTGGCAATGGCTCGGAAATCCAAAGGATAATTTCTGTTCGCTGACGGCAAAACCGGGATTCCTGCGGCTTTATGCGCTGAATCCTTCCGGAGAAAAAGAACCGGTGTTATGGAATTGCGCCAATGTATTGACGCAGAAACTGGTTTGTCCGTTCTTTAAAGCGTCGGCCTGTCTGCATATAGACGGCATTCAGGAGAATGAACAGGCCGGTATGGTGATGATGGGCGGCCATTATGCGTATCTCGCGGTGCGGATGATAAACGGAGAAAAGGCACTCGTATATGCCGGGGCATATGACGCGGAAGACGGCAGTATCAAAGAAAAGACGAATACGTTAACGCTTGCCGGAAATGTGAAAAAAGTCATATTTTCTTTTGCGATGGAAGAAGGAAAGGACGGCCCGGAATTTAAAATGTTCTTCACCCTCGGGGATGAGGAAGTAAGCGTGACAACGGATTTCATGCCTTCGGACCATACATGGGTGGGCGCGAAAATAGGATTGTTTGCGACGGCTCTGAAAGAGAATGCGCCGGGAAACAGTTCCGTGGAAAATGGCTCGCAGATATGTGGGGAAGGAGGATATGCGGACTTTGAATACATTCACGTTACATCCCTTGCAGAAAGTAATTGAGGAACGGAATCTGGAAGAAGTGATGCGGATTCTGGCGGAAGAACCGTCCTGTATTGACCTGAAAACGGAGGGAGGCGTTCCGCTGTGCCTGTATGCGGCGCAGACAGGCGGTTTTTCCATCGTTAAATTTATTGTCGAATATTCGAGAGCGAGTATGAATACGGTGGATGACAGGAACCGAACGATTCTTCATTATGCGGCGATGGCGGGGGACCTGGAAATGAACCGTTATCTGGTGGAGAAGGTCGGCATGGATATTACCGCAGGAGATGCGGACCTGATGACGCCTTATCAGATTGCATGGGAGCGCGGTCATAAGGAACTGCTGGCCTATTATCAGGAGCGGGTCGGAGCGCCTTATGAGGAGATGTATCATAATCCGGTTCGTACGGGGATGTTCCCGGACCCGTCGATTGTCCGGGTCGGGGAAGATTACTATATGGTAAATTCCTCATTTATTTTCTTTCCCTGTATACCGGTTTCCCATTCCAGAGACTTGATTCACTGGGAAATTATCGGACATGCGATAACAAATCCGGAATGGGCGCGTCTGGATGAACTGGAAGGCGGCCGCGGCTATTGGGCGCCGGATATTTCATACAATAACGGACGATATTATATTACGGCGACCTATCGCCTGAACGATACGGGAACGGTCTACCGAAAACAGATAGTGGTCAGTTCCGACAGACCGGAGGGCCCGTACAGTGAGCCGGCCATTATCGATGAAGACGGAATCGACCCGTCTATTTTCCATGAGGACGACAGACACTATATGCTGCTGAACAGAGGCGCGCGCATTTTTGAACTGAACGGCGACTGCACGAAACAGATTTCAGAGGCTTCGCTGTTATTTTACGGAGACCAGAAACGCGCGCCGGAAGGGCCGCATCTTCTGAAAAAGGACGGCTATTATTATTTGTTCCTCGCGGAAGGCGGAACGGGGCCGGGACACAGGATTACGGTTGCGAGAAGCAAAACGCTTAAAGGAAATTATGAACCCTGTCCTTATAACCCGATTATGCGGCAGACGGACGAAAAGGCCGGCATCCAGCGATGCGGGCATGGGAAACCGGTATGCACGCAGAACGGGGAATGGTATATGGTATATCTGTGCGGCAGAAGAGTCGGGGACGGATACAGCATTTTGGGGAGAGAAACGGCGCTGGACCCGATTACATGGACTGCCGACGGATGGCCCCTTGTCAACGGATTGAAAGGGCCGAGTGTTTTGCAGAAAAGGCCGAATCTGCCTGTACAGAATCTACCCGCACAAAACATGATGAAGGAATTTATGACACCGCGTCCGCCGGAGAAGGGTGCCGTTCGGTTTGAAAACGGTGAAATCGTTTTGAAGGGAAGCGCGCATCCGTTAGCAAGCGTCCGGTCCAGAAACATTCTGGTGAGAAGACAGAGCGCATTCTGTTTCCGCGCGGAAGCGCAGTTGACGGTTCCGGAGATGAAGGAAGGGCAGGAGGCCGGCATTACATGTTATTATGATGAGAATACATGGGTATGCTGTTATCTTTCGAAGGAAGGAGAAAAGCTGACCGTCCGGGTAAAAGAGCATATCGGGAAAGAAGACATAGAGCATCCCCGGGAGATTCTTCCGGAAGAGCTTGTCGGAGAACAATTTGTGCTCGGCGTCGAGACGGAATATTTGCACAGGAGATTCTATTGTGGTAAAGTAGAAGAAGAGAAAAAGACGCTGACAGAATTACCCAACGTATATTATCTGTGTGATGAGGGGATTTCCATGGGAAAACGCTTTACGGGGGCAATGACCGGTATCTATGGCTATGCCGGGAAAGAGCCCTTGTTTATCAGATTCCGGAAATTTGATTATCAGGAGTTGTCAAAATAGAAATGAAAATAAAATCCAATCGAGAGTTGTTGTTGAACGGAAATATCGGGAAAGCAATTCTGGCGCTTGCCGTTCCGGTCGTTATCAACAGTTTTTTACAGACGATGTATAATCTGACGGATACATACTGGCTCGGAAGACTGGGAACGGAAGAACTGGCGGCCATCAATCTGGTTACGCCGGTGCAGAATATCATCATCAATTTCGGTTCCGGCATCACGGTTGCGGGTTCCGTTCTGATTTCGCAATATCTGGGAGCGAAGCGGGACGGGGATGCAAGAAGCATGGCGAATCAGATTTTTTCCTGTGCTTTGCTTTTTTCAATCGTATGTGCAATACTTTGTGCGGTAACGACACCCGGAATCGTGACATGGCTTGGCGCGGATGGCCTGACATGGCAATACGGAAAAACATATCTGCAGTTGGTGATTCTGGACATGCCGTTCCTGTATACCGTCAATATGTATACGGCGATTAATCAGGCTCAGGGGGATACGGTACGGCCGATGCTTTTGAACCTTACCGGCATCACGCTGAATCTGATTCTGGACCCGCTGCTGATGATTGTTTTTAATATGGGCGTTGCGGGCGCCGCGCTTGCAACCGTCGGAGCGAAAGCGTTCCCGGCAGTCATCGCTTTTATCCTGCTGCAGAATCGCTCGAAGGATGTTTATCTTGATTTGCGCAGACTGAAATTCGAGAAGGAAAAGTTAAAAAATATTCTGGTTATCGGCCTTCCTACTGCAATCGGCGGAAGCACCATGCAGTTTGGATTTCTGCTGATGAGCAGAAATGTGCTGAAATACGGGACGGAAGCGATGGCGGCTTATGGTATCGGCAATAAAATCAACAGCCTGATTACTTTGCCGACGAACAGCGTAGGTTCCGCGGTCGCGACGATTGTCGGGCAGAATGTGGGAGCAAAGCAGTATGAAAGAGCCGAGAAGGGATATAAGGTTTCGATGCTCGGCAGCGTTATTTTTCTGCTGGCAGGAGGACTGATTCTATCGAGAATGCCGATATCGACCGCGATTGTTAAGATTTTTTCGGATGATGCGGATGTTATCGGAATGGCGGCGGATTTTCTGAGCATCATGGCGTTCTGGTGTTTTGCAAACGGTGTATATAATTCCAGCATCGGCCTGTTTCAGGGAAGCGGCCATACGGAAATAACAATGGTTATTGATGCGACAAGACTTTGGGTATTTCGGTTCGCGACGCTTTATATCGGGGAAGTATGGCTGCATCTCGGGGTACGCAGCGTGTGGTACTCGGTTGTGGTCAGCAACGGCCTGTCGGCGCTGGCGCTTTTTGTCATATACAAAACAGGCTATTGGAGAAGAAAGCGGATTTAGAAACCGAAGGATAAAATTGAACACGGAAATAAACAGAAAAAGAAGGTATGGTTAATTTTATGGGTGCAAAAAAAGAGATAACGGCATATTTCAAAAATTACCGCTATGCGGAAGACTTTGGAAAGGAAGAAGACGGATGCGCGCTTCTTGCCGCAAAACAGGCATATGAGGTGACCGGAGAGGAAACATGCTTTTTTTTCATGAAAAAGTATTACGACGCGTTTCTGACGGAACATGGAGAACTTCAAAACAATGCGGCGGATTTTACCGCGGAATGGGTGAACGGAAGCAGATGCCTCTTTTTCCTGTATCAGGAGACCGGAGAAGAAAAATACCGGCTGGCGGCAGAAAACATAATGGAAGAACTCCACGGTTATCCGAGATGTGAATGCGGAAATTTTGTATACCGGAAAGAATGCCTGAAAAAAGTAAGCGTAGATGCGCTGTATATGCTCATGCCATTCTATATGGAATATGAGACCGTATACGGTAAAAAAGAAAAATACGGCGACATCATTACCCAGTTTGAAAATGCCCGGAAACGGCTTTACGATGAAGACAGGGGCCTGTGTTCTCCGGTCTGGGATGAAGATGAAAAAGGGCGGCGGGAAGGTGACGGGAACAAGTTCTTGGGCACGGCAAAGTTTCTGACGGCGCTGATTGATACGATGGAGTGCATGAGCATTGAAATTTATGAGCAGTATAGAAAACTTCAGGATATGTTCAAAACGATTCTCAAGGGCGCGCTGGACTGTTCGGAGGAAATAAGCGGCGAAAGCGGCGCATTCATCGGTTACTGCATTCTGAAAGCGTGCCGAATGGGAATCCTGTTAAAGGAAAAGTATGTGGACACGGGGATGGAAATCGTGGAGAAGCTGGCGGCAGAACAGCCGGAGATGACAAACGCCTTTATCATGGCATATGCGCAGTATCTGCTGACGAAAAGAGAAGCGGAAGCGTAGGCGGGAACCGCATAAAAGCGGAGTAGAGCGCCAAAAGGCGAAACAGGAGCGCAGAGCGGCAAAAAGGAACGCAGAAAAGTATAAGAGAAAGGAAGGGTTACGGTAGTGGACAGAATTGAAAAGTATATTGAAGAATTGATGGAGAAAAGTACGCCAGACCGTCCAATCTGGAATATTGAGAAAATTCTTCAGGGCATCAAATCGAAGTGGAATTATATCGATGGCTGTATGATAAAAGCGATACTTGAAATGTATGCGATTACGAAAGACGAGAAATATTTCAGGTTTGCGGATGCGTTTATCGATTGTAAAGTAAGTGAAGACGGAACGATTGACGGCTATGACGTAAACGAACTGAACATCGATAACGTGAATGCGGGGAAAACGCTGTTCGAGCTGTATGACCTGACAGGCAGGGAAAAGTATCGCAGGGCAATTGACCTTGTATACAGCCAGATTGAAAAGATGCCGAGAACGAAAGAAGGAAACTTCTGGCATAAAAATATTTATCCGAATCAGGTATGGCTGGACGGCCTGTATATGTGTCAGCCCTTTTATATGGAATACGAGACGCGCTTCCATGACAGGAAGAACTACGACGACATTTTCAATCAGTTTGCGCAGGTCGTAAAGAATATGCGGGACAGCGAAACGGGACTCTATTATCATGCTTATGACTCTTCGCGGGAGATGTTCTGGTGCGATAAGGTGACCGGCCTCAGCCAGAATTTCTGGCTCCGCGCGCTCGGCTGGTATTCCATGGCCCTGCTCGATACGATGGATAAAGCGGATGTTACTTCCGACGCCGCGCACCAGAGCGCTTATGAAGAAATGAAGAAAACGTTCGTGGACCTGATGGACGCGATGCTGCGTTATCAGGATGAAAGCGGCATGTGGTATCAGGTGGTCAATGTAGGCGGCATGGAGAAGAACTACCTGGAAACGAGCGGAAGCGCTATTATGGCATATGCGTTGTTAAAAGGCGTCCGCCTTGGCTTTTTGCCGGAAAGCTACCGGGAAAACGGAAAAAAGGCATTTCAGGGAATCTGCGATAAGTATTTATCCACAGATGAAGAAGGAAATCTGCATCTTGACGGTATCTGCCTTGTGGCGGGACTCGGGGGAAAAGAGATGCGGCCCGGCACGTTTGACTATTACATGTCGGAACCTGTCGTAAAGGACGACGCGAAGGGAGTAGGCCCGTTCCTGCTGGCTTATACGGAAATGCTGCGGTTACAATAAAAGACGAAATCAAAATGGAGGAATAAAAATGGGTGTATATGCAATTTCTGGCGCATCCAGCGGAATCGGCGCCAGAACGAAGGAACTATTGTTACAGCGCGGTCACGAAGTCATCAATATTGACTTAAAAGACGGGGACATCTGTGTCAATCTGGCGTCCGAAGAAGGGCGGAAGGAAGCGGTCGATGCGCTTCACAGGATGCACCCGGAAGGGCTTGACGGCGTTATTTGCAATGCGGGCGTATCGGGAGCATGCGGAAATCTCGAACTGATTGTTTCTTTGAACTACTTCGGAACAATCGCGCTTGCAAGAGGTGTTTATGACCTGTTGCGCAGGAAGAACGGAAGCTGTGTCGTGACTGCATCCAATACGATTTCACAGGGAGCCGGACGCATGGATATTGCGGATTTGCTGAACAATATCGGAGACGAGAAGAGAGTTTTGAGCCTTGTATCTCAAATGGACAATTCCAATCTCAGCGTTGGAAACAGTCTCTATGTATCGACTAAATATGCGCTCGCGAGATGGGTGAGACGTATGTCTGCTTCCTGGGCGGCGAACGGCGTACGAATCAACGCGGTGGCGCCGGGTAATGTGAGCACGGCGATGACGGCCACCATGAGCACGTCGGCGAAAATGGCGCTGAATGCACTTCCCATTCCGACGAAATACGGGCAGGAATGTCTGATGGAAGCGGACGAGATTGCGGAAGTCATGGTTTTTCTGGCATCCGATGCGGCAAGGGGCGTAAACGGCAATGTCATGTTTGTTGACGGCGGCACGGACGCGCTTTTGAACTCAGAAAAAGTATATTAGACGCTGTTAAATGCCGGATTGAAAAAGATGGAGGGTTACAATGAGACCGATTGAAAAATATGTTCAGGCTATGGAAAATAAAGATTTCGCCGGACTTGCCGGGCTTTTCACAGAAGACGGAAGAATCTGCGATTACTGTACCAATAATACGTCGGCGCAGAAAGAATATCATATTTACGGAAGAGAAGCGATTAACATGTTCTTCCGGAATAAATTTGGCTTTCGCCAGTATTCCATTGCCGAAGCCGAGGTAGTGAATGATACACAGGCGGAGTTCATTGCGAACTTCGGCGGTTATAATGTCATGGCGATTGCGACCGTGCGCGAAGTGGATGAGAACGGATTGATTCAGAATCTGACGGTAAGACCCAAATAGAAATTCAAAAATAATATCTTTAAAATTATAAAATGGAAAAGGAGAAGAACTGTTATGGCGTATATTGACATCATGAAGGAGAAGGCAAAAAGCGATAAGAAAACGATTGTTTTGCCGGAAACGACCGACAAAAGAACACTGATTGCGGCATCCCACATTATCAGGGAAGGCATTGCCGATATCATTATGATTGGCAATGAAGAGAAAATCCTGGACGGCGCAAACTGGCTGGAAGTGGAACTGAACGGCGTTACGATTATCGACCCGGAAACGACGGATAAGCTGGACGGATACGTTAATCTGCTTTATGAAACAAGAAAGAATAAAGGCATGACGTTAGAAAAGGCAAGAGAAACCCTTTTGAAAGATTATCTGACGTTTGGCGTTATGATGGTAAAGGCAAACGATGCGGACGGCATGGTGGCCGGCGCGAATCATGCGACCGCGGACACGTTAAGGCCGGCGCTCCAGATTCTGAAAACGGCGCCCGGCGTTAAACTGGTATCCGGATTCTTCCTTATGGATGTGCCGGACTGTGAGTTCGGAGAAGGCGGAACCTTCCTGTTTGCGGACTGCGGACTGAATCAGGACCCGACGGCGGAAGAACTGGCTTCCATAGCGGAATCTTCGGCGAGAAGCTTTAAGAGTCTGGTAGGCGCAAAACCGATTATCGCAATGCTGTCCCACTCAACGAAAGGAAGCGCAAAACATCCGCTGGTCGATAAAATGGTGGAAGCGACGCGGCTTGCGCATGAGATGTACCCGCATTTGTGCATTGACGGCGAACTGCAGGCGGATGCGGCATTGGTTCCTCATATCGCGAAGTCCAAATCGCCCGGAAGCGAAGTTGCCGGTAAGGCAAATGTCCTGATTTTCCCGAATCTGGACTGCGGCAATATCGGTTACAAACTGGTGCAGAGACTCGGCAGAGCGGAAGCGTACGGACCGATGCTTCAGGGAATTGCCAAGCCGGTTAATGATTTGTCCCGCGGATGTTCATGGGAAGATATCGTCGGTGTTGTAGCGTTGACGGCTGTACAGGCGCAGTTAAGTTAAAAAGAAGATAATGTCCGGTCCGCGCGGGCCAGGCAAGATTGGAGGGTTATCATGAATATATTGGTTATCAACTGCGGAAGTTCTTCGCTGAAGTTTCAGCTGATTGACGCGGTAACGGAAGAATTGATTGCAAAAGGACTGTGTGAACGCATCGGTATTGAAGGAAGCCAGCTCGTATACCAGCCGACGGGAAAAGATAAAGTAACAACCGTTACGCCGATGGAAGACCATACGCAGGCTATCCGTCTCGTACTGAAGTCGCTGACGGATGAAAATGTCGGCGTTGTAAAAGATTTATCCGAAATCGGAGCGGTCGGCCACCGTATCGTACACGGCGGTGAGAAATTTGCATCTTCCACATTGATTACGGATGAAGTGGTACAGGCGATTACCGAATGCAACGACCTTGCGCCGTTACATAATCCGGCGAACCTTATCGGCATTGCGGCATGTAAGGAGCTGATGCCGGAAACGCCGATGGTAGGCGTATTCGATACGGCATTTCATCAGACAATGCCGAAAGAAGCATATCTGTATGGACTGCCCTATGAATATTATGAGAAATACAAGGTGAGAAGATACGGTTTTCACGGAACGAGCCATTCCTACGTTTCCCAAAAAGCCGCGGAAGTTCTGGGGAAGAAGTATGAAGATTTGAAAATCATCGTATGCCATCTCGGAAACGGCGCCAGCGTATCGGCCGTTAAAAACGGAAAATGTATCGATACATCCATGGGGCTTACGCCGCTCGAAGGTCTTATCATGGGAACCCGTTCCGGTGATATCGACCCTGCAATCATTGAGTTTATTGCACATAAAGAGGGAAAGAGCATTGACGAGGTCATGTCCGTTCTGAATAAAAAATCAGGCGTTCTCGGATTGTCCGGAAATCTTTCTTCCGATTTCCGCGATTTGCAGGCGTCATATGAGAATGGTGAAGATGCGGGCATTCGTACGATGGAAACATTTGCTTACCGCGTGACGAAATATATCGGCGCATATGCGGCGGCGATGAACGGCGTGGATGCAATCTGTTTTACGGCAGGACTTGGAGAAAACAGTCCGTTTATGCGGAACATGATTTGCGAAAGACTCGGTTATCTCGGTATTGCATTGGATGAAGAACAGAATGCGAAACGGGGAGAAGATTTGGTTATTTCAACATCGGATTCCACGACGAAGGTGCTCGTCATCCCTACCAATGAGGAACTCGCGATTGCGCGTGAAACCTGTGCAATCGTAAATGCGAAAGACTGACGGAGCCTGAAAGAAACACATAAATAGAAAAATGCCTGCATAAATTTAAAAAAGGGAATTTATGCAGGCATTTCTATGACACAGGTTTTCGCACACTTTTCCAATATAATAATACCTGTTATTATATTTTATATTGTAGCCTACGGCATTACGGTCAGGACGAATGTTTACGAGGAATTTATCAAAGGGGCAAAAGACGGTTTTCATACGGTCATACAGATTATGCCGACGCTGATTGGCCTGATGGTGGCGGTGGGCGTGCTGCGCGCTTCCGGTTTTCTGGATTTTCTCGGCGAACTGTTCGCCGGCGTTACGAAACAGTTCGGATTTTCATCGGAGCTGATTCCGCTGATGCTCATTAAAATGTTTTCATCGTCTGCGGCAACGGGTCTGGTATTGGATATTTTCAAGAATCACGGGCCGGATTCCCTGATTGGCATGACCACATCCATCATGATGAGCTGTACGGAGACGGTATTTTACACGATGTCCGTATATTATATGGCGGCCAGAGTGACCAAAACGCGGTATACGCTTGCCGGCGCGGTTTTATCGACAATAACGGGTGTTGTCGCAAGCATTGTGCTCGCGGGTATGATGCGTTAAAAAGAGGAATTACAATTTTAACAATATTTTTATAAGAATTTTGTTTTGGTCTGAATTTACATATGTTAAAATACTTCATAGAATCTGACCGGAAGGAACAGAAGAAAACAAAATGTATGATAAAATACAGAATATAGGGCCATTTTTGGCGGTTGCTGCGGGAATCTGTCTCTGCGGCTGTATCATTTTTCTGGTAAAACTTTTCATCGGGCAGTACAGGAGAAGCCGGAGAATCGGCATCATCGATGAAATGGAAGGGCATGATTTTGAATATTTCTGTGCGGAACTCCTGGAAAAAAGAGGTTTTCTGGATGTGGAGGTGACGCGCGGGAGCGGTGATTATGGAGTCGATATCCTGGCGGAGAAGGATGGTGTAACATATGCCATTCAATGCAAAAGATATGCGGCTCCTGTCGGCGTGGAAGCAGTTCAGCAGGTCTATGCGGGCAGAGACTGTTATGACAGAATGGTGGGTGCGGTCATGACGAACCAGTACTTCACGGCATCCGCCGTGGAAGCGGCAAAGCGGCTGAAAATTCTGTTGTGGGACAGAGGGTATCTGGACAGTATGATAGAAGAAAGTGAGAAGAAATTTGGAAGGGATGAGCTATGAGTTCGTTTGTGGAGTTTCGGAATGTCTGTAAGACGTATCATATGGGAGAAGTGGACATCGAGGCGTTAAAGGACGTCAACTTTGTGATTGAAAAAGGAGAATTTTGCGTCGTGGTCGGCGCTTCCGGAGCCGGCAAGACGACGATTTTGAATATTTTGGGCGGAATGGACAACCTTTCTTCGGGACAGGCTCTCTTAGATGGAGAGGAGATTTCAGCCTATCATAAAAAGAAGCTGACCGCATACAGGAGATATGATATCGGCTTCGTTTTTCAGTTCTATAATCTGGTGCAGAACCTGACGGCGCTGGAGAACGTGGAACTGGCCGCGCAGATATGTAAGAACCCGCTTGATGCGATGGAGGTTTTGGAAATGGTCGGACTGAAAGAGCGGGCGGGCAATTTTCCGGCCCAGTTATCCGGAGGAGAACAGCAGCGGGTGGCAATTGCCAGGGCGCTTGCCAAGAATCCCAAACTGTTGTTATGCGACGAGCCGACGGGGGCGCTCGATTATAATACGGGAAAAGCCGTTTTGAAATTATTGCAGGACGCATGCAGGAAAAACGGGATGACGGTCGTTGTCATCACGCACAATCAGGCGCTGACCGCGATGGCGGACAGGGTCATTACGGTAAAGAGCGGTACGGTGCGGAAAATGGAACTGAATGAGCATATTGTACCGGTGGAAGAAATCGAATGGTAGAAATACCTGTCTCAGTCAGGGAGTCGGATGAATGAACAGTGGAATGGTCAAGACGACAATCAGGGAAATCAGAGGAAGTTTTGGGCGGTATATGGCGATTCTGGCGATAGTCATGCTAGGCGTCAGTCTGTTTGCGGGATTGAAAGCGACGACGCCGGCGATGATAGCGACGGAAAATACCTATCTTGCGGAGCAGAACTTCTTTGATTTCAGACTTTTGTCAACGATTGGCTTCACGGAAGAAAATGTAAACGCGTTGAAAGCATTTGAAGAAGCGGCCGATGTGGAAGGAACGATTTCCGTCGATGTTCTCTGCGACTTTGGGGAAGGGAACGAATCCGCTTATAAAATACATGCTGTACCGGAGAAAATAAACCGCATCGTGCTGACCGCCGGGAGGATGCCGGAAAGAGCGGACGAGTGCGTGCTGGACGATGCGCTGTACGGGGAAGAAATTATCGGTTCCCGGATTACGGTGACGGACAATAACGAGGAAGATACGCTGGAAATGTTTTGCGAACGGACTTTTACCGTTGTCGGCCTGGCGCGTTCTCCCCTTTATATCAACAGCGAAAGAGGAACGACTTCTATCGGTTCGGGAAGGCTTACGGCCTTTCTCTATGTGCAGAAAGACGCTTTCGACTGCGACTATTTAACAGAAATCTATGTGACGACGAAACAAAAATATGACGTCTATACGGAAGCGTATCAGGAGTATACGGAAGCTCTGGAGGACAGCATAGAAGTCGTAACGGAAACGCTTGTACAGAACAGATATGATGAGCTGCTTGCGGAAGCGCAGGAGAAAATCGACGATGCGCAGGCGGAGCTCGACGATAAAAAGGCGGAAGCGGAAGAAGAACTGAACGATGCCCTGGTAAAGATTCAGGATGGGGAACAGGAGCTTCTTGACGGGGAACAGGAATTATATGACGGCGAGCAGAAAATTGCGGACGGCACACAGGAAATCGCCGATTATGAACAGGAGATTGCGGACGGCGAGCAGGAGTTATATGACGGCGAACTGGAAATTCAGGACAAGGAACTGGAAATCCAGGATGCCGAAACAGAACTGAGCGGACACGAATGGGAAATTTTTGAGAATGAAATCAAGTTAGCCAACGGTAAGGATGAGCTTGCTCTGGCGAAAGAGACGTTACAGGAAAAAGAGAACCTGCTGCTTGCAAAGGAAGCGGAGGCGCTTGCGCAGGAAGCGGAACTCAGCGCGCAGGAAACAGAACTCGGCGCGCAGCTCGAGAGCCTGAATACGCAGGAAACGGAACTGAATGCGCAAAAAGATGCGCTTTCTGTACAGGATGCGGAACTGGCTGTGCAGGAGACGTCACTGAATGAACAGAAAGAAGGACTGGAACAGTCCCTCGCGGCAGGAGGGATTACACAGACTGAATATGACGCGGCCATGAGTCAGGTCGATGCCGCGCTCGGCCAGGTGCAGACGGGAAGAAGTGAAATACAGGCCGGAATCGGAGCGCTCGATGCCGGTCTGGGGGAGATACAGGCAGGCAGGACGCAGCTTGAGGAAGGGCTTTTACAGATACAGGCAGGCCTTAATCAGATTGCATCGGGCAAGTCGGAAATACAGGCCGGAAAAGAGCAGATAGGCGCTGCAAAAGATGAAATCGAGTATCAGGAAAAGACGCTTCTTGAGGCAGAGGAAGAGCTGGCGGCGGCGAAAACGGAAGTGACAAATGCGAGAACCGAGCTGGAAGACGGTAAAGCGAAACTTGCCGATGCCAGAACGGAGCTGGAAGAGGGAAAGGCGGAGCTCGCAGACGGCAAAGCGGAGCTTGCCAAAGCAAAGACGGAACTGGCCGATGCCCAGACGGAGCTGGAAGAAGGAAAAACGGAACTGGAAGACGGCAGACTGGAGCTTGCCGATGCCAGAACGGAGTACGATGATGCGAAAGCGGAATTTGAAACGGAAGTAGCGGATGCGCAGAAGAAAATCGACGATGCCAGGGAAGAGCTGGCGGATATCGACGAACCGGATTATTATGTGCTGAACCGGAATACGAACATCGGTTATGCCTGCTATGAAAGCGATTCGAATATTGTTGCGGCGATTGCCAATGTTTTTCCGCTCTTCTTTTTTCTGGTAGCCGCGCTTATCTGTATGACGACGATGAACCGGATGGTAGAAGAGCAGCGCACGCAGATTGGCGTGTTGAAAGCGCTCGGTTACGGAAACGCCGCCATCATGGGAAAATTTCTGTTTTATGCCGGTTCGGCGGCGGCGTTTGGCGCTTTTATCGGTCTCGCAGGAGGAACCTGGCTGTTTCCGCGGGTTATCTGGACGGGATACGGCATTATGTACAATTTGGGAGAAATCGAGTATTATTTTGACGTTCCGGTCGCGGTTTTGTCTCTGGCGGCGGCGCTTCTCTGCTCTATGGGAGCGGCCCATGCCTCGTGCCGTTATGAGCTGTACAGCGTGCCTGCCAGCCTGATAAGGCCCAAAGCGCCGAAGAGCGGCAAACGTATTTTTCTGGAAAGAGTCACTTTTATCTGGCGCAGGCTGAAATTTCTCCAGAAAGTATCCGTGAGGAATCTCGTCCGGTATAAAAAACGGTTTTTCATGATGATACTCGGCATCAGCGGTTGTACGGCCCTGCTCGTTACGGGATTCGGCGTGAAGGATTCAGTTGCGGATATTGCCGGCATGCAGTATGATGAAATTCAGATATTTGATATCGGCATCACCTTTTCGGACGGCGTGCAGGGTGCGGATATGGATGCGCTGATGGAGCAGACGGGCGGAATGCTGGAACAGGCAGCCTGCCGGTATGAAGAAAGCGTTGACCTGGATTTCGGCGGAAAAACGAAGTCGACTTATCTTGTCATTCCGGAAAATGTGGAAGAAATTATGACGTTTCTGAATCTGCATACGCCGGACGGAGAGCCCATACCGTATCCGGCGGATGGCGAAGCGGTTCTGAGCGGCAAACTGGCGGAAAATCTTGGCATCAGGGCAGGCGACAGGGTAACGCTGCGGGATAATGATATGAACAGCCTTACGGTTACGGTGTCGGCGTTATGCGAGAATTTTGTTTACAGTTATGTCTATATCAGCAAAGGAACTTATATGGAGCAGCTCGGCAGGGAGCCGGAATACAGAAGCGCGTATGCCATTGTGAAGGAAGACGCGGACATACACGAGGCGGCCGCGGCCGTTTCCGACCGGAACAATGTGCTTGCCGTTTCCGTGACACAGGATATGCGGGAGCGGATTGGGTCGATGATGGGAAGCATGGACTATATCGTATTCCTGATTATTGTCTGTGCGGGCAGTCTCGCGTTTATTGTGCTCTATAATCTGACCAATATCAATATTACGGAGCGGATTCGCGAAATCGCGACGATTAAAGTACTCGGTTTTTATGCAAAAGAAACGGCCGACTATGTTTTCAGGGAAAATCTGTTTCTGACGGGCATGGGGGCAGTCGTCGGTCTGGGACTTGGCAAATTACTGCACTGGTTCGTTATGTATAATATTAATCTCGATATGGTATCTTTTAAGACGCTGATTATGCCGGCAAGCTATTTGTGGAGCTTTGTGCTTACTTTTGCTTTTGCCATGTTCGTGAACGGACTGATGTTCTTTAAACTGGAAAAAATCAATATGGCGGAATCTTTGAAATCAATCGAATAGCCGCCGGAAAAAGATATGTCTGCGGAAACAGAGAAAGGCTTGGTTATTAATATGGATATCAACAGCGCCCTGAATGAGCTGCTTGTGAAAACATTCAGGAATATCAATGAAATTGAAGAGCGGGCAATCCGCACAGGCGAGTATAAAGACGTCACGCCAAACGACATTCACGTTATCGAAGCAATCGGCGTGGGAGAAAAGAAAAACATGTCTACGGTAGCCAAAATGCTTCACGTTACGACCGGTACGCTTACCATTTCCATCAACAGTCTCGTAAAGAAAAATTATGTGGAAAGAGTCCGGAGCGAAGAAGACAGACGCGTCGTGCTTGTGTCGCTGACGGAGAAAGGCAGACAGGCATTTCTCCACCACCAGCAGTTCCATGAAAAAATGGTAAACGCGATTGTGGAACAGCTATCGGAAGAAGAACAGCTGGTGTTGGAGAAAGCGCTGATGCGCATCAATCAGTTCTTTTTTTCCAGAAAATAAGAAGATTCTTTCGGCCGGGTCGTCTCAAGCAGCCGGAAAAGCGTTCTGAAATCGGCCGGCCCGTTGTTCAGTAAGAAGGTATGGAAGCGGCATAAGGTAAAGCCGTCTTCCGCCCACAGCGCTTCGGCCCGTTCTTTTAATGCTTCTATTTCCAGATAACCCAGATAATATTTTAAATAATTGCAGGGCTCTCCGATAATGTATTCATAGATATTCCAGATGCTTTCATCGTCTGAAATGCCCATGGCGGAAAGGATTTCACAGACTCTTTCGTAAGAAGCTCCTTCGTAATGGATGAGAATGTCCAGCATGGAATAAAGAGAGAGCTGAATCTGCCGGTTCAGTTTATCCGCAAGATACAGGGAGCCTGTTTCGGGGTGCGTTTCCGCGGTCAGCCGAATGGCATAATCATAAGACTGCAGTTCCGCATAGGTCGCCCATCCCTCTATATATCCGCCATAGGAAAGCATATTTCTTACCGGAGATACGTTTGTGGATTGTTGATAATATCCGCTGTATACGGTCTGGTAAAGATGACCGGGGTATCCTTCGTGGGCGAGTGTGGTGAACAGGGAAAGCCCTTCCGCGGTATCCATCTGATTGATATAGATTGTATTTTCCTTCGTATCATCGATGGGCGGTATCATGTAAAAAGCGGGGGCGGAATATGGTTCCAGCGCTTTATCCACATATTTGACGGTGCATTCGGTCTGTACGGGAAGCACGGGATAATCCTCCGCAATCATTTCCTGAAGCCCCGCAAGTATTTTGTCGGGAGGAAGCGTCGGAAAGAAGGAGTTCACCGTGGAAAGCTTATCGTTCAGGGCAGGCTCTTCCCGTAAAAGCGTGATAAGAGAAATATAGTTTTTTTCAAAATCTTCGGAAAGCATCTGCTTGATTTCGGGAATTGTCCGGTAAGAGCCGGTTATCAGACGCAGATATGCCTGATAATATTCCCGGCCGTATTCATAGCCGGCAAGGCCCTGTGCGTTTACGCCGCTGCCTTTTAACAGAGTCAGTTCGTCGGCGAGCCTGTCATAAGCGGGGGCGACAACGGTCGTAAGGAGGCGTTTGTTTTCCGCATACCAGTATTCCGCATCCTCTTTTTCAATCAGGTTTTGCTCGAGCAGTTCGTTCAGGCGTTTGGCAAAGGTGCTTTCCAGAAAATGACTGTCGGATTGAAGCGCTTCCTCATCCATCAGCGCGACGCATTGTTCGATGACTTTATCGGCGCAGGAATCGGACATAAAAAGACCCATATCCGCCTTTTCGCGTTCATAAAGCGTAAGGCCTTCCAGATATGATGGAATCTGAGCGAGAAGGGACAGATAGTTTTCCACATCGCCTGCGGAAGAAAGGCGGTATTCGGCAAGCAGCACGGGGAGATTCGACTGGGCGCCGGAAGAAGGCGAGAGAGGTTCCTCATAATACAGATAGGAGGAACATTCTTCCGTGGCACGCAGATATGTGGACAGCAATATGTAAGTATACTGGTTTGCGGCGGACATATTTTCAGGATGGAATTTTTCGAGAGAACGAAGCGCGGCCCTGATTTCTTCCAGCTCTTCCGAAGCCTGGCCGGAATGATAGACCGGGAGGGTAAGGCTGCTTTCGTCGATTCCCCAGGCCGCGGGGTCAGAAAGCGTGTAATGAAGATTAATCGGATTGGAGCACAGCTCCGTCAGAAAAAATTTTTCGGCAAATTTCTCAAACCGGGCGTCTTCGTGGAACCGGCCATAAAGAAAAAGCGTTAATAAGATAAAAAGGAACAATAATAAAATTGCCCCGGCCCATTGCAGGGGAGAAAGCTTTTTTTTCAAAAAAATACCCCGCTTCTGACGGTTTTGATTAAGTATATGTGCAGAAGCGGAGCGGCATTCATGAAAAATCGGTTCGTATGTACTCAGAATACAATCTGGTCACGTCCGTTTTCCTTACCCATATATAATTTTTCATCGGCTTCCTTAATGATGGTATCGATATCGGAACTGAAATCATATTCTGCGAGGCCGAAAGTCATTGTAATGGAAAACGTCTTTTCTTTGGCTTTAAATTCCAGAGACTTGATATTGCCTCTGAGCGTTTCCAGCTTGTTATAAGCTTCATCGCCGTTATATCCGGCAAAAACAAGCAGAAACTCTTCGCCGCCCCATCTGGCGGCCAGAATATTTTTGTCCAGAGTCGTTGTCATGATATCGGCAAGATTCTGGAGAACGATATCGCCTACATCATGGCCGTAATTATCGTTTACTTTCTTAAAAAAATCAATGTCGCATATGCAGATGCTTGTAAAACTTGTGTTACTTGGTATCAGGGTCTGCTCCAGATACTGCATCGCCTTCCGGCGGTTGTACAGCCCCGTTAAGGCATCCGTATTGGCCTGGTCCTGAAGCTGATTGTTATAATCGATGAGCTTTCCTTCAAGGGCCTGAGAATCTTTGCTGAATACATAGGCGATGACGGAAATGCACCAGAAAATCATAATCGTATTGATGATCTGCAGCGTATTATTCATTGTCACAGGAAGGATGACGACAGGTTCTCTGCTTTCGCACAGGAAAAAAAGGTAAATGCGGAAACAACAGAGCACGGCTGCGGAAAACGCTTTAAAGGCATATTGCGAATAGCCGGAAAAAAAGCCGAGAATTAGCAGTACCAGAATAAAATGCTGAACGCCCATATTCCAGCCAAAATAAATGATATTGACGAATATCCACGCCGCCATGCACAGCGCCAGCGTATAGACGACACCGGTAGTATGAACCCGGTAAGACATATAAAAAACGGCCAGAAATACCAGAAAAGAAACGAGTAAAATTGCAATTCCGATATTGTTTAAAATACTGACATAGATTATACTGTTTATAATCATATAAAAAAGCATGGAAAGAACCAGAATCCTGACAACAACAATCAGTTTCGGAGATTCATTTTGGTCGCTCGTATCTTTATTTATATAACCGATTGCTTTTTGGAGCCAGGAAGAATTCATTTGGGTATTATGCCTTTCTTATGGTAAATAGTCGGATACGGGTAAAAAACCGGATTACTCTAATAGTACAACGTTTTTCCTGAAAGCGCAATATGGAAAGGCCAAATAAATCGCATGAGCATGAATAAATATTCTTTAAAGAACAAACTGATGTTCCTGATACTTGGGACGGCGCTTCCTTTTGCCTGCATTACCGCTTATCTGATATTTTCTCTTCGCAATTACAGCCGTGCATATGATAAAATTGTCAGCAATATGACGATAGCCAACAGTTATAATCTGAATTTCAAGGAAGAAATGGATGAAAGTCTCTATAAACTGGTGGTAGGCGCGGTAACGTTTGAAAATATCAGCGAAGACGGGACGCTTGAGGACCCTTATAAAGTTATCGGGGAACTGCGGGAAGATTTCGGCGTCCTGATGCAGATTACGACGGACAGAGAAAGCAAGTCGTGGCTGCAGAGACTGCTTCGGAATATAGATACGCTGGAAGACCGGGTGGATGATATCAAAGTCAATCTGGAAGCCGGCGGACATTATGATGAAAATATAGAAATGCTGGATAATAATATCTATATACTGACGGAGCTGACGCAGGACGATATCCAGTATTATATCTATTATCAGACGCAGAGCATTGAGAATCTGAAAGTGCAGCTGAATGACCAGGTGGAGAAATTCATCGTGGTCTGTACGGCGTTGCTCATCTGCCTGATTGTCTGTGTCCTGATACTGTCTTCCGTGACCGCGAACGGCATTACGAGGCCGGTCAGGGAATTGTGCGGCGTTACCAGACAGATTTCGGAAGGGGATTTTTCCGCGAGGGCGGGGGTGAAGACGCGGGACGAAGTTTCACAGCTTGCCGACAGCGTCAATGAGATGTCCGAACATCTGGAAGTCATGGTAAGGCAGATAAAAGAAGATGAACGGAAGATGCGGCACGCGGAGCTTCGTTTATTGCAGGAGCAGATTAACCCGCATTTTCTGTACAATACGCTGGATACGATTATCTGGCTGATAGAAGGAAATCTTTCGGAACAGGCTGTGGATATGGTGGTGTCTTTGTCGGATTTTTTCCGGCTTGTATTAAGCCACGGCAAAGAGTTCATTACGATTAAGGACGAGGAACTTCATATCCGAAGTTATCTGGAAATCCAGCAGGTGCGCTACCATGATATTCTGGATTATGAAATTTCCATTGCGCCGGAGCTTTATCCGTACCGGATATTGAAACTGACGCTGCAGCCGCTCGTGGAAAATGCACTGTACCACGGAATCAAATATAAGAGAGCGATGGGAAAGATTACGATTACCGGTTTTATGATGCGGGAAGAACAGGAAAACAGAATCTGTCTCAGCGTGAAAGACAACGGTGTCGGCATGGAAGAAGAGGAATTGCGGCGCCTGCAGAAAGAAATCGTCCGTCCCTGTAAAGAAACGGAATCCGGCTTCGGCCTTGCCAATGTCAATGAGCGCATCCGCATGAATTTCGGGATGGAATATGGATTGACGATTACGTCTGAAAAAGGAGAGGGAACGGAAGTGCGGGTCATGATTCCGGCGCAGAATATAGAAGATTTCCCGGACGGGGGGTATACAAATGAGACGTCCGTATAAAAAATATATAAGACTGTTTGGACGGATGACATGCCTGATGCTGCTTTTCTCGGTTCTGACGGCCGGCTGCGGGCCTTTTCAGGATGTCGTGCCGGAAGAAGTGCCGAATGAGGAAGAAAATCTGGTCGTTGTCGGATTTTCACAGCTTGGCAGCGAATCCCTCTGGCGGACCGCCAATTCCGAGTCGATTCAGAAGGCCCTGACAAGGGAGAACGGGTTTTTCCTGGAGTTCAGTAATGCCAGACAGAAACAGGAAAACCAGATTAAAGCAATCCGCGGCTTTATTTCGCAGAGAGTAGATTACATTATGTTCTCTCCGGTAACGGAGAGCGGTTGGGATACGGTGCTGCGGGAAGCGAAGGATGCGGGTATTCCGGTAATACTGGTAGACAGAAAGGCGTCGCTCGAAGACGATTCGCTCTATACGGCGTGGGTCGGTTCCGATATGATTAGCGAAGGCGAGAAAGCCGGTATCTGGCTGGAAGAATATCTGAAAAAAGAAGGCCGGGAAGAGGAAGAAATCAACATTGTCGTATTACAGGGAACGGTCGGTTCGTCGGCGCAGCTTGAACGGACGAAAGGATTTCATAACATTGCCAGAGAACATTCGAACTGGCATATCCTGAAGCAGGAACCGGCGGATTTTACGACGGCCAAAGGAAAAGAAGTCATGGAAATGTTTCTCCGGAATTACGCGGACATTGACGTTGTCATTTCCCAGAACGACGATATGACTTTCGGCGCGCTGCAGGCGATGGAAGAAAAGGGTATTACGACCGGCGTGGACGGAGACATTATCCTCATTTCTTTCGATGCGGTGCATGATGCGTTGAAACTCGTGTCGCAGGGCATTATCAATGTGGACATCGAGTGTAATCCGGAACAGGGGGAATACATTCTGGAAATCATCAGAAAACTGGAAAACGGCGAAAGCGTGGATAAAGAGAACATTGTGGAAGAAAAGGTATTTACACAGGAAAATGTGGACGAATATCTGGATACGAGAACTTATTAAAAGCAGCAAAACAATGGAAGACCGGGTCTGCTGAAGCGGACGGATGGGAGTGGAAATGGCATTAAAAGTTTTTCTGGCGGAAGATGAAAGCGTAGTCAGAGAGGGGCTTCGGGATAATATTCCGTGGCAGCAGTTCGGATATCAGTTTGTCGGCGAAGCGGGAGACGGCGAAATGGCGCTGCCGCTGATTCGAAAGACCAGGCCGGACGTCCTGATTACGGATATTAAAATGCCTTTCATGGACGGACTGGCGCTCAGCCATATCGTCGGACAGGAATTTCCGGAGATGAAAATCATCATTATCAGCGGCTACGACGATTTTGAATACGCGAGACAGGCCATACAGGAAGGCGTAGAGCAGTACCTGTTAAAGCCGATTACGCGGCGCACCCTGCAAAAGACCCTGACGGAAGTGAAAGAAAAAATTGAGTCCGAGCAGGAACAGAAAAATTATCTGAATAAATATCAGGACGACATGCACGAGTATGAGCAGTTCTTTCTCCGGACATTTTTTGAAAAGGTATTTGCGGGGCAGATACCCGTTCAGGAGATTTATGAGGAAGCGCAGAAACACTCGCTGGATATCAATGCGCCGTTTTACAATCTGGTGCTTATCGATGTGAAAGAAAAAGAGAATCGGAAAAAGGCCGGCGAAGTCTGCCAGAAATGCTATGAAGAACTGATGCGTTTTCTCCTTCGTTTTTCCAATTATTATCTCGTATTCCGGTGGAATATCGATATATACGGCGTTATGATAAAGGGAGAGGAAGAAAACATCGCGGAGCGGACCGATAAGTGTATGGAAGGCATCGCGCAGATTTGCGCGCAGTATGAAGAAGAAATTGACTGGCATGCGGCGGCCGGAAGTCCGATTGAGCGGTTCAGCCAGCTTTCCGCATGTTATCAGAAACTGAACCATATTTTTAACTATCGTTTTTTTGAACCGTCGAAGCATATTTTATCCGAAAAGCAGGCCGATGAACTCTCTGCCGAAAACAGAAAAGGCGCGTTTGAAGTGGTCGATATGAATAAGACCAATCCGGAACTGATTCGGAGTTTTCTGGCAAAAGGGCAGAAAGAGGAGGCGGGAGAATTTGTCGGCAATTTTCTGCGGGGAATGGAACAGGCGCTTCATTCGAGAATTTTTTGGGATTATACGCTGTTGAACGTAAGGTTTGCGGTGCTTTCCTATGTAGCGGAGCTCGGCGTGACGCAGGACGAGTTTTTACAGAGTATTTCTGTCAAGGATGTGCAGAAGATGGAAATCAGTCTGGAAAACATGCGGAATTATATAGAAGACATGCTGACGCAGGCGATTTGCTGCCGGGACAGGGAAAACGAAAGTCAGGGAAGAAAAACGTTAAACAAATCATTGGAATATATTGAAGAAAATTATATGAGAGAAAGTCTGTCCTTGAATGAAATTGCCGCGGCGCAGGAAGTGAGTCCCAATTATTTCAGCGCGATGTTCAGCCAGGAAATGCAGATGACTTTCGTGGAATATGTGACGCGGAAACGCATGGAAAAAGCGAGGGAACTGCTGCGGGATACGGACATGCGCGCGAATGAGATTGCGCTCGCGGTGGGGTATAAGAACCCACACTATTTCAGTTTTGTTTTCAAGAAAACACAGGGATGTACGCCCCGGGAGTACCGTGCGGCGGAAAGCGGGGGCAAGGACGAATAGGAGTCAGCCGTTCCAGGGCATTGCGGAACTTCGTTCGACAAGCCGCCAGGGAAGCTGGAGCGATACGGCGTTGTGCCCCTGCATTTTTTTCGTCAGAAGCGAAACCGCGGCCGAAGCCATTTCGTGCGGTTCATGGGAAAGCGAGGTCAGCGCAGGCGCGGACAGTTCGCTCAGATAGCTGTTATCGAAACTGACTATGCTGATATCTTCCGGTACATGGCGGCCTGCATAGGAAAGCTCTTTAATCAGCCAGTAAGCGATTTCGTCATTATGGCAGATGACGGCAGAACAGGATTTCAGATTTCTTTGGATAAAGTCCGAAAGAAATCTGGTATCCTGTTTTTTTTGGAGAAGGACGAGCTGCTCGGTCGTAAACCATGCGACGGTATCTTCGTCGATAGGGAGTCCCGCTTCCAGCATGGCGCGCGTGCATCCGAGATGACGCTCCTGTCCCTGAATCGTATCCAGCTGAAAAATACCGGCAATCTGTCTGTGCCGCTGATTTATCAGGAATTGTCCGAGTGTATAACCGCCGGCATAATTATCGTCTTTCACATAAGAAGAAGGCGGAAGATTGGAATAATACCCGTGGAAAAAAACGATATGCGCGCCTTGTGCGGAAAGCTTTTCATACAAATCAAAATTCGGCGTCGGAAGGCCGGAACGGGAAGGTTCCGCAATCAGACCGCGCAGGGGCGTTTCGGCAAGAGACTGTAAAATGGTCCGTTCCACGTCCGTGCGGTTGTGGGTGATATATACGGAAACGGAATAGCCTTCTTTGGAAAGTAAAGTTTCCAAATCTCCGAGCAGCGCAGGAAAAATATATTCCGTATCCGTGGAGAGCAGAATTGCGACATGATTCTTTTCCCGTTCCGGCAGAAGGCCGGTTACATAGGAGCCGCTTCCCTGCTTTCTCGCAATCAGCCCTTCCTGCTCCAGAATCAGGAGCGCCTGGCGGATTGTCTGCCGGCTGGCATGGAACTGTTCGCACAGTTCTTTTTCCGTCGGCAGTTTGTATGTGCCCTGTCTGATATAGTTTTCCAGCTCCTGCTTCAGGCGTTCGGCAAGCTGCCTGTATTTTATTTCCATGAAATCCATACGCTCCTGTTCCGGTCTGTATTTTTATTTTTTCATAATAACGGCCCTTTCTTATAAAAATATCATAATTTTTTATTTATATTAAGTATTTTTGTAAAATTGTGATATAAAAAATTTACGATGGCAATGTTGCGGCGGTGTAAAAAAACAAACTTCCCAATCCGCAGTAGAAGAATTGCCTATGAAAAACAGTCGGTTTTTTATTGGTAAATTCTACAAAGAATAAAAAATCGAACCAAAATGACATGAAAAGAGTAATATTTTGAAAAAAGATTAAATTTGTATTGAAATAATAAATTGTTCGACAAAATTTGTATTATCAAAACCGTTCAAATTCGCGATTGCACGGGAAACGACTTGAAACGGATGTATAATTCTGTTAAAGTCTAGTCAGTAAGAGCGGCTCAGACATGTTCCGGGAACTGTCTGTAAGGGATGGCTCTTATGGAAAACAAAAGGAGGATATGAAAATGAAAAAGAAATTAGTCAGCATGGTACTCAGCCTTGCAATGGTAGCGGCAGTAGTTACCGGTTGTGGAAATGACGGCGCAAGCGCTCCGGCATCCACAGACACAACAGCAACGGCAGACACGACAACAGATGCAGCGGCAGACACAACAACGGATGCAGCGGCAGACACAACAACGGATGCGGCGGCAGACACAACAACGGATGCGGCAGCAGACACAACAACAGATGCAGCAGATACATCAGCATCAGGTGAACTGATTACAGTCGGTATCATCAACAATGACCCGAACGAGTCCGGTTATCGTACAGCGAATGATAAAGACCTGAAAGCTACTTTTACAGAAGAGAATGGTTATGACGCATCTTTCGCTTACAGCAACAAGAATGACGAGCAGATTGCGGCAGCACAGAAGTTCGTACAGGACGGCGTTCAGTATCTTCTTCTTTCCGCAGCTGATACAGCAGGTTGGGATTCCGTATTGCAGGATGCACAGGATGCAGGCGTAAGAGTTATCCTGTTTGACCGTGTAATCGATGCAAGCGAAGACCTTTATGAAGGTTCTATCGTTTCCGATATGGAAAAAGAAGGCCAGACAGCAGTTGACTGGTTAAAAGCACAGGGTCTTGACGAGTACAACATCATTCACCTTCAGGGTGTTATGGGTACAGCAGCACAGAAAGGCCGTTCTGCAGCGCTTGATACAACAGCACAGGCTGAGGGATGGAACATCGTAACACAGCAGACAGCAGAGTGGAATGCAGAAACAGCACAGCAGATTGTTCAGTCCGTTATCGATGCAGGTACATCTTTCAACGTAATTTATGCAGAGAACGATGATATGGCAAGAGGCGCGGTAGCAGCTCTTGACAGCGCAAACATCTCTCACGGTGTTGACGGCGACGTAATCATCATGGGCTTTGACTGCAACAAGTGGGCTCTTCAGGAACTGCTTGACGGAAACTGGAATTACGATGGTCAGTGTAACCCGTTCCAGTCTTCTTATATCAATGATATCATCAAGACATTAGAGAGCGGCGGTTCCCTTTCCGAGAAGACAATCATCATGGATGAGAAGGGCTTTGACGCAACAACAATCACAGCGGAAGACGTTGAGAATTATGGTATTTAGTTGTCATTTAAGCTGAAATAGCTTATAATAATGATAATGGGCGCGGCGCAGCGTAGATGAAATTCATAGGCCTGCACCGCGCTTTTTGTTCCAAACAATAATTACAGGAGGTGGACTTAGTGGGGAAAGAAAGCGCTTTATTGGAAATGAGGAACATTCATAAGAGCTTTCCCGGCGTACGAGCTTTACAGGGGGTTGACTTTACGCTGCGAGCAGGAGAAATTCACGCGCTGATGGGCGAGAACGGAGCCGGAAAATCAACGCTGATTAAGGTTCTGACCGGGGTTTCCGGTTATGTGAAGGACGAAGGCACAATTTCGCTGGAAGGAAAGGCGGCATCGATTCGCTCGCCGCAGGATGCGCAGAAGGTTGGCATCAGTACCGTGTATCAGGAAATTACATTGTGCCCGAATCTTTCGGTTGCAGAGAATATGTACATAGGCAGGACAAAGAGTGTTTATCAGAACTGGAAGAAGATGAATACTGATACGGAGAAGATTTTACAGTCGCTGGAGATACCGGCAACGGCGACACAGCAGCTCGAAAGCTGCTCTATTGCGGTTCAGCAGATGATTGCGATTGCCCGTGCGGTGGATATGGACTGTAAAGTACTGATTCTCGATGAGCCGACGTCTTCTCTTGATGAACAGGAAGTTGCAAAGCTGTTTAAGCTGATGCGCGACCTGAAGAAGAGAGGGGTAGGCATTATTTTCGTTACACATTTCCTGGACCAGGTATACGAGGTATGTGACAGAATTACGGTTATGCGTGACGGAAAACTGGTAGGTGAATATGAAATCAAGGATTTGCCGCGCGTTAAGCTCGTTTCCGCAATGCTAGGAAAAGAGCTGGACGACATGGCAGATATTCAGAGCGAACAGAAGGCATTTGAGAGAAAGAAAGATATGGTTCCTGTATTCGAGGCCGAAGGCCTTGTCAGTGACGCGGGAATCAAGCCGTTTAACTTCCATATTGATAAAGGAGAAGTCAACGGATTTACCGGCCTGCTCGGTTCGGGAAGAAGCGAGAGCGTTCGTGCTATCTTCGGCGCGGACAGAGTGCTTGGCGGTAAAGTGAAGAAAGACGGAAAGGAAATTAAAATTTCCAAGCCGATTGACGCGATGCGCAACGGAATCGCATATCTTCCGGAAGACCGTAAAATTGACGGCATCGTGGGAGATTTGTCCGTACGAGATAATCTGATTCTTGCGCAGCAGGTGCTGAAAGGCTTCTTCAAACCTTTCTCCAAAGCCGAAGCCAATAAATTTGCAGACGAATATATTAAGCTTCTGAGCATTAAGACAGCTTCCGCTGACACGCCGATTAAGTCTCTTTCCGGCGGTAACCAGCAGAAGGTTATTCTGGCCCGCTGGCTTCTGACCCATCCGGATTACCTGATTCTGGATGAACCGACGCGTGGTATTGACGTCGGAACGAAGGTGGATATCCAGAAATTAGTGCTGAAACTGGCGTCGGAGGGTATGAGCGTTACCTTTATTTCTTCCGAAATGGACGAAATGCTGCGTACCTGCTCGAGACTGATTGTTATGAGAGACCGCAAGGTCGTAGGCGAGCTTTCCGGCGATGAGCTGAATCAGACAACGATTATGAATACGATTGCCGGAGGTGACAGATAGATGGGAACAAAGGAATTAAAAAAACCAGTTGGTGGAAATAATTTTACGAAAATATTCAAAAACCAGATTTTTATTCCGTTGGCAGCGTTGCTTCTGCTTGCATTATTTAATTTGATTGCCGACCCGGAATTTTTTAAGATTACACTGGGATATAACAGTGCGGGAAATCCGATTCTGTCCGGTTATCTGATGACGATTCTGGATTCCGGTTCCGAAGTTGCGATTCTGGCAATCGGTATGACGCTCGTAACCGCAGCATCCGGCGGACAGGATATCAGCGTCGGCGCAGCGGTGGCAATTGCGGGAAGTGTGCTGCTTCGTGTGCTCTGCGGACAGGATACCCGTCCGGAAACGTTACAGGCTCCGATTATCGTTGCGTTTCTCGTAAGCTGTATTGTTGCAATGCTGTTTGGCGCATTTAACGGTGTGCTGGTGGCTTATTTCAGGATACAGCCGATGGTTGCAACGTTGATTCTTTATACGGCGGGCCGTTCGATTGCGGCATGGATTAACAACAATGAACTTCCTATCGTCAGCGACGCTTCCTTTGGTTATTTCGGAGGTTTTATTCCGGGGATTCCGATTCCGACGCCGTTCTTCATTGCGCTCGCCTGCATGATTATTATCGGGCTCGTTCTGAAGTTTACGAACCTCAGGCTGTATACACAGGCGGTCGGCATTAATGAAAGCTCTTCCAAACTGAATGGTCTGAATCCGCAGCTGATTAAGGTGATTTCTTTCGTGATTCTCGGACTGTGTGTTGCGGTAGTCGGTCTGATTAAGGTCAGCCGTGTTTCTTCCATTAACTATTCGGTTATCGCCAAAGATATCGAAATGGATGCCATTCTGGCGGTTGCGCTTGGAGGCAATGCGCTTGGAGGCGGTAAATTTAACATGACGGCTTCCGTTATCGGCGCTTATGTTATTCAGTTCCTGACAACGACGCTGTTCAAGTTTAATGTACAGTCTAATGCGCTTCCTGCGTATAAGGCGGTCGTTGTTATCATTCTGGTAGTTATCAGCGCGCCGGTAGTCAGAGAACGGTTCTCTTCTGCCATGAAGAAATTAAAGACGAAGGAGGCTGTATAGTATGTCATCGAAAAGTAAAACATCCGCATCCGGCGGATTTGGCGCTAAATTTAAAAATATGTCCGACACGAATCTGCTTCTTACGATTACAGTTGTCGTATTTTTGCTGATGTATGTCGGCGCGGTGGTATTTCTGGGCTCGGGCTTTCGGAAACCCCAGGCTTTCTTCAATATTCTGAACGACCAGGCGGCTTTGATTATTCTCTCCTGCGGCATGAGCCTTGTTATGATTACAAGGGGCATCGATATTTCCGTGGGCGGCGTTACCGCGCTTGTCAGCATGTGTTGTGCGGTTTATCTGGATTTTCATAACGGAAACGTGTTCATGGCGATTGTAATTGCGCTTGCAATCGGACTCGGATTTGGTCTGGTTCAGGGATATCTGGTTGCTTATCTGGAAATTCAGCCGTTTATTGTTACGCTGGCGGGTATGTTCTTTGCACGCGGTATGACAACGATTGTCAATACCAACCCGTTTAATGTGGAGAATGAAGCATTTGTTGCCCTGAAAGGAACCCGTGTTATCGTTCCGGGAATGGGGTCCGTGAACAGACTTGGAAAATATGTCAATGCGTATGTTGAAATCGGCGTTATCGTTGCATTGATTATTGTTGTTATTCTGTTCTGCATGCTCAAATGGACCAAACTCGGCCGTCAGTTCTATGCGGTCGGCGGAAATGAACAAAGCGCCATGATGTTGGGTATCAATGTAAAGAGGACGAAATTTATCGCGCATCTGTTGTGCGGATTGCTGGCGGGCATCGGCGGATTCGTATATTTTATGCACGTTGGTTCCGGTTCACCGTCCCATGCGAGCGGCGCGGAAATGAATGCGATTGCGTCTTCCATTATCGGCGGTACGATGCTGACGGGTGGCGTTGGTAATATTTTCGGTACATTTGTCGGCGTATTGTCGCTCAGTACAATTAAAAACATCGTTTCTTCCGTCGGACTCGACGAGGCCTGGTGGACAGGAATCACCATTGCGGTTATGCTTTGTCTGTTCCTGGTAATCCAGAGTGTCGTTCTGTCAAGGAAGAAGAAGTAAGACTGTTATAACGACGAAAGAGGAGAATAACGGGCTGCCTGCCGGTAACAAATGCTTGCCGATTTGGCAGCCCGTTTCCAAAGGCAAAAAGATTTATAATTTCACTGACGCCCCATTTTGCGGGCCAGGAAAGAATGGAGGATTATTATGCAAACAAAGAATTACCAGTTCTGGTTCTGTACCGGTTCACAGGATTTGTACGGAGATGATTGTCTGAGAAAAGTAGCGGAGCATTCGGCCAAAATTGTAGAAGGATTGAACGCTTCCGGAAAGCTGCCTTTCGAGGTTGTCTTAAAGCCGACGCTGATTAGCCAGGCATCCATTCGCAAGACTTTTAACGATGCAAATAACGATGATTTATGTGCGGGCGTCATCACATGGATGCACACCTTTTCCCCGGCCAAGATGTGGATACTCGGCCTGAAGGAATTTAAAAAACCGCTTTGTCATCTGCATACACAGTTTAACGAAGAGCTTCCGTATGATACAATTGATATGGATTTTATGAATGAGAACCAGTCGGCTCATGGCGACAGGGAATACGGCCATATCGTAAGCCGCATGGGAATTGAGCGGAAAATCATAGTCGGACACTGGGCATCGGAACGCGTACAGGAGCAGCTTGCGGGCTGGATGAGAACGGCGCTTGGCGTCATCGAATCTTCTCATGTCAGAGTATGCCGTTTTGGCGACAATATGAACAACGTAGCCGTGACGGAAGGCGATAAGGTAGAAGCGCAGATTAAGTTCGGTTGGGAAATCGACCATTACTGCGTCAATGATTTGGTAGAATATGTGGACGCCGTACCCCAGGGCGATGTGGATGCTCTCGTGGAAGAGTATTACAGCAGCTATAAGATTATCGACGAAGGCAGAGACTTAAACGAGTTCAGAAAACATGTGGCGGTTCAGGCGAGACAGGAAATCGGCATTGAGAAGTTCCTGAAAGAAAATGATTACCATGCGGTTGTTACACATTTCGGTATGCTTGGCGGACTGCAGCAGCTGCCCGGTCTTTCCATTCAGAGACTGATGCAGAAAGGCTACGGATTCGGCGCGGAAGGCGACTGGAAAGTAGCGGCTATGGTACGTCTGATGAAACTGATGACGGCCGACATCAAAGATGCCAAAGGAACTTCCATGATGGAAGATTATACTTATAATCTTGTTCCCGGAAAAGAAGGCATTTTACAGGCGCATATGCTGGAAGTATGTCCTTCCGTTGCAGAAGGGGAAATCGGCATTAAGGTATGTCCGCTTTCCATGGGCAACAGAGAAGACCCCGCGCGTCTCGTATTCACTTCCAAAACGGGCCCGGCAGTTGCCTGCTCGTTGGTTGACCTCGGAACGAGATTCCGCCTTCTTATCAATGCGGTAGATTGTAAGAAAGTAGAGAAGCCAATGCCGAAACTTCCGGTCGGCACGGCATTCTGGACGCCGCAGCCGAATCTGGAAATCGGAGCGACGGCATGGATTCTTGCCGGCGGCGCGCATCATACGGCATTCTCTTATGATTTGACGGTAGAGCAGATGGAAGACTGGGCGGCAGCGATGGGAATCGAAAGCGTTGTCATTGATAAAAACACCAATATCCGCGATTTCAAGAAGGAACTGCGGTGGAATCATGCTGCATTTTGATTCTTTTGAAAAACTCATTCAGGAAAAGGAGGATGTTACTATGGGGTTTACAACGGAAGAAGTAAAAAAACAGATTGAAGAGGGACGCACCGCGCTCGGCATCGAACTCGGCTCGACCAGAATCAAAGCGGTTCTGGTGGCGGAAGACAATACGCCGATTGCCGGCGGCGCGCATGACTGGGAGAACCGGCTGGAGAACGGTATCTGGACTTACAGTCTGGACGATGTATGGAACGGTTTACAGGATTGTTACAGAGACCTTGCGGAAGATGTGCAGAAACAATATGGCGTGGAATTACAGAAAATCGGTGCAATCGGATTCAGCGCGATGATGCACGGTTATATGGCTTTTGACGAAAAAGGGGAACTGCTCGTGCCTTTCCGTACCTGGAGAAACACGATTACGGGACAGGCATCCGAGAAACTGACGGAAGTATTCCATTATCATATCCCGCAGAGATGGAGCATTGCGCATCTGTATCAGGCGATTCTGAACGGGGAAGAACATGTGTCTTCGGTTCGCTTCTTTACCACACTGGCCGGCTATGTGCATTGGAAACTGACGGGCGAGAAGGCGCTCGGCGTCGGAGAAGCATCCGGTATGTTCCCGATAGACATCGAGACGGGCGATTTTAACAATAAGATGATAGCGCAGTTTGACGAACTCGTTGCCGATAAGAATTTCTCCTGGAAACTGCGAGAAATCATGCCGAAGGTTCTGACCGCAGGCGAAGCGGCGGGAACACTGACGGCAGAAGGCGCCGCATTACTGGACCCGACAGGAAAATTACAGGCGGGCGCGCCGCTCTGTCCTCCGGAAGGCGATGCGGGAACCGGCATGGCGGCTACCAACTCCGTAGCGCGCAGAACCGGTAATGTGTCCGCCGGAACGAGCGTGTTCGCAATGATAGTTCTGGAAAAAGAGTTGAAAAAAGTATATGATGCAATCGACCTTGTCACGACGCCGGACGGCAGCCTTGTGGCGATGGTGCATTGCAACAACTGTACTTCGGATTTGAATGCCTGGGTAAACATCTTCAAAGAATTTATGGAGAGCATGGGCATGAAAGCAGATATGAACGAACTGTTTGGAACTCTATACCGCAAGGCTCTGGAAGGTGACGCGGACTGCGGCGGACTGTTGGCGTACAATTACTTTTCAGGAGAGCATATTACGGGATTTGAAGAAGGAAGACCGTTGTTTGTCCGTACACCGTCCGACAATTTTAACCTCGCGAACTTTATGAGAGTGCATCTTTTTACAGCGCTCGGCGCGTTAAAGACCGGTCTCGATATCCTGCTCAAAGAAGAAGGCGTTCAGGTAGATGAGATGCTCGGACATGGCGGGTTGTTCAAGACCAAAGGCGTAGGCCAGCGCATCATGGCAGCGGCAATCAATGCTTCCGTCAGCGTTATGGAGACGGCGGGCGAAGGCGGCGCATGGGGCATGGCGCTGTTAGCGTCCTATATGCTGCATAAGGAAGACGGAGAAACTCTGCCGGCATTCCTTGAGAAGAAAGTATTTGCGGGACAGGAAGGCACGAAGGAAGCGCCCTGCAAAGAGGATGTAGAGGGCTTTGATAAGTTTATGGAGCGTTATGCGAAAGGGCTTGCAATCGAGCGTGCGGCGGTAGAGAATTTATAAGAGACGGAAGAAAATCCGCCGTGCTTTTGACAGAACGGCTGGAAAGTCGTATCAGAATTATAAAAAAGAAAGGAATCCGGGACGATGTTAGAAGAATTAAAGAAACGCGTTTATGAAGCGAATATGCTTTTGCCGAAGTATGGACTTGTTACTTTCACATGGGGAAATGTCAGCGAAATTGACGAAGAATCCGGTATTTTTGCGATTAAGCCCTCCGGTGTGGACTATGATAAACTGACGCCGGAAGATATGGTGCTGATGGATTTGAACGGAAATAAGGTGGAAGGCCGCTACAATCCTTCCTCCGACACACCGACGCATCTGGAGCTGTATAAGGCTTATCCGAAGATTGGAGGTATTGTACATACCCATTCTTCCTATGCGACGAGTTGGGCGCAGGCGGGGAGAAGCATTCCATGCTATGGAACAACCCATGCGGATTACATTTACGGGGAAGTGCCCTGTCTGCGGTGTCTGACGGAAGAGGAAATTGCGGAGGCTTATGAACAGAACACGGGGCTTCTGATTGTGAGCGAGTTTACGAGGATGGGAAAGGACGTTATGGCGGTTCCCGCAGTCCTCTGCAAGAACCACGGCCCTTTTGCATGGGGAAAAAATGCGAACGATGCGGTACATAATGCCGTAGTTCTGGAAGAAGTAGCCAAGATGGCTTACAGAGCGGAGACAATCAACGCCCGCATTCAGCCGGCGCCGCAGGAATTACAGGATAAGCATTATTACAGAAAGCATGGCGCAAACGCTTATTACGGACAGGGAAACTGACACAGGCCGGCAGTTTGGCAGTATCAAAGTGTTGAAAAAGCAATTTTTGGGTAGAGCTATACGACCCGTTGTGGTAAAATGTATTCGTGCAAAAGAAAAGCAAGCGTCTGCGAAGCAGACATTTGGTTTTCATGCACGAATAACGAGCAAACGCCCGATGAAATCGGGCAAGGAGTGCGAAAGCACGAGTTTGCGAGTAACAAAGTATTCGTGCAAAAGAAAAGCAAGCGTCTGCGAAGCAGACATTTGGTTTTCATGCACGAATAACGAATAGCAAGGAATATAAAATAAAAGCATGGAGGATGACAATGAACAAGTTAGAGTTACAGAAAACAGCTAATGAAGTTCGTAAAGGTATTGTCACAGCAGTTCATGGCGCGAAGGCCGGACATCCCGGCGGCTCCTTATCTGCTGCGGATATTTTTACTTATCTTTATTTTGAGGAAATGAATATCGACCCGAAAAATCCCAGGATGGAAGGCAGAGACCGATTCGTACTGTCCAAAGGACATACGGCTCCGGGACTGTATTCCGTACTTGCAAACCGCGGATATTTTCCGGTAGAGGATTTGCCGACACTGCGTCATCTCGGTTCCTATTTACAGGGACATCCCTGTATGCAGGAGACACCTGGCGTCGATATGTCATCGGGTTCTCTCGGACAGGGCATTTCTGCGGCGGTAGGCATGGCGCTTGCCGGTAAAATGGATAATAAAGATTACAGAGTATATACACTGTTAGGCGACGGTGAGATTCAGGAAGGACAGGTATGGGAAGCATCCATGTTTGCCGGCCACAGAAAACTGGACAATCTGGTAGTCATCGTGGACAATAACGGATTGCAGATTGACGGTAAAATCGATGATGTTTGTTCTCCTTATCCAATCGACAAGAAATTTGAAGCGTTCAATTTCCATGTAATCAATATCGACGGCAATGATTTTGACCAGATTGATGCGGCATTTAAGGAAGCAAAAAATACCAAAGGCATGCCGACGGCGATTATCTGCAAGACGCTGAAAGGAAAAGGCGTATCTTTTATGGAAGGCAGCGCAGGCTGGCATGGAAAAGCGCCAAATGATGAAGAGTATGCAGTTGCAATGGCAGATTTGGAGAAAGTAGGTGAAGCATTATGTCAGAAGTAAAGAAAATAGCAACAAGAGAAAGCTATGGTAATGCGCTGGTAGAATGCGGGGCGGATTTCCCGAATCTGGTTGTTTTGGATGCAGACCTTGCGGGAGCGACCAAGACCGGCGTTTTCCAGAAAGCATATCCGGACCGCCATATCGATTGCGGTATTGCGGAATGTAATATGACAGGCATCGCGGCAGGACTCGCTACCTGCGGTAAAGTGCCTTTTATCAGCTCCTTCGCCATGTTTGCGGCGGGCCGTAACTTTGAACAGGTTCGTAACTCCATCGGTTATCCGCATTTGAATGTAAAAATCGGCGGAACCCATGCGGGCATTACGGTAGGCGAAGACGGTGCGACCCATCAGTGCAACGAAGATGTGGCGTTGATGAGAACCATTCCGGGCATGACTGTTATCGTTCCGGCAGACGATGTGGAAGCGAAAGCGGCCGTCAGAGCGGCAATCGAGAAGGAAGGCCCTGTATATCTGAGATTCGGACGTGCGGCAGTTCCGGTCATCAATGACAGACCCGATTATAAATTTGAAATCGGCAAAGGCGTTCTGCTTAAAGAAGGAAACGACGTGACAATCGTTGCAAGCGGCATTACCGTAGCATCCGCACTGGAAGCGGCAGAAATGCTTGCGGCAGATGGCATCAGCGCGGAAGTCATCAATATCCATACCATCAAACCGCTTGATAAAGACCTGATTATCGCATCCGCAAAGAAGACCGGCAAGGTAGTTACCGCGGAGGAACACAGCATAATCGGAGGCTTAGGCAGCGCGGTATGTGACTGCCTGTCTGAAAACCATCCGACTCCTGTTATGAAAATCGGTATGCAGGACGTATTCGGCGAGTCCGGTACGGCGGCGGCGCTGGTTGAGAAATACGGTCTGGACGGAAAAGGCATTTACGCAAAAGTAAAGGAATTCGTATCATAATTTTACATACTAACCTCTATGATTCCGCTTTACGGAATCTCAAATCCATGCGGAGAATGCCCGTTTTTCGGCATTCTCTGGCGTGAGAAAAGTCTGCAAAGCAGACATAGAATTTCTCCACGAAACAGCCTCTGCTGTGAGTGGTTAGAAGTTCTTCTCACGCTATTTTTACACAGAAGAATGGCTCTCAGGAGCCATTCTTCATGAATGCGCACAGCGAACGGCATTCGCACGCAAATGGCGCAGGCTGAGAGAAAGGCAGGGAAAATTACCGTGAAAAAAATTTTATCGCCGTCGATTCTTGCAGCGGATTTCGGCATCTTGGGAAAACAGATTATGGAAGCGGATGAGGCAGGCGCGGAATATATTCATATTGACGTTATGGATGGCGTGTTCGTACCGTCAATTTCTTTTGGGATGCCTGTTATTTCGACGATTAGAAAGGTAACCGGTAAATTTTTTGACGTGCATCTGATGATTATAGAGCCGGAACGCTACATTGAAGAATTTGCAAAATGCGGAGCGGACGGCATTACGTTTCATTTGGAAGCGACCGAAGACGTGGACGGCGTAATAGAAAAGATACACCGTGCAGGCTGCAAAGCAGGCCTTTCCATTAAGCCGGCGACGCCTGTCGAAGCGGTAAGACCGTATCTTGAAAAACTGGATATGCTCCTGATTATGACGGTGGAACCCGGATTTGGAGGACAGAAATATATTCCCGATTCGACGGAACGCATCAGGGAAGCGCGCCGGATGGCGGAAGAAGCGGGTCTTGCTTTGGACATTCAGGTAGACGGCGGTATTACGGCGGATAACGTTTCCGTTGTTCTGAATGCAGGCGCGAATGTGATTGTGGCAGGCTCTTCTGTTTTTCGCGGAAATATTGGAGAGAATGTCCGGCAGTATCAGGAAATTTTTTCGGAAAAATCTTTCGCGCAGGAATCAGGAGATAACAGAAAGCAATGAAAAAACTGGGAAGAAACGACCCGTGCTGGTGTCAGAGCGGGCGTAAATATAAAAGCTGTCATATGGCGTTTGATGAAAAAATACAGCGGTATGAACTGGAAGGCCATATGGTTCCGACGCACGACATGCTAAAGACCAAAGAACAGATAGCGGGAATCAAAGAGAGCAGTAAGATTAATATTGCGGTGCTCGATTATGTGGCGGAAAATATTCGAATCGGCATGTCAACGGAAGAAATAGACCGTCTCGTATATGAGAAAACGACGCAAATGGGAGGAATTCCGGCTTCTCTTGGATATGACGGATTTCCCAAAAGCGTCTGTACATCTTTGAATGAGCAGGTCTGTCACGGAATCCCCTCGGAGAAGGATATTTTGAAGAGCGGTGATATCATCAACGTGGATGCTTCCACGATTTATCATGGTTATTTCTCCGATTCTTCCAGAATGTTCATGCTCGGAGAAGTTGCGCCGGAAACGAAAAAGCTCGTTGAAACAGCGCGCAGGTGTCTGGACATCGGGCTGGAACAGGTGAAGTCCTGGAATTTTCTGGGAGATATGGCACAGGCTATCAACGATTATGCGAAGTCGAACGGTTATTCCATTGTACGGGAAATCGGCGGACACGGCGTCGGGCTGGAATTTCACGAAGAGCCTTTTGTCAGCTATGTGACGAGCCGCGGAACGGAAATGCTGATGGTTCCGGGCATGGTCTTTACGATTGAACCGATGGTAAATATGGGAAAGGCGGATATCTATATCGATGATGATAACGGATGGGTGGTGTATACCGAAGACGGGAAGCCTTCCGCGCAATGGGAAATTACCGTGGCCGTTACCGAAGATGGATATGAAATTTTGACATGGTAAAATATCTTTTGACATCCAAAAAGCCGGAAAACATCGAATAAAACGGTGCTTTTCCGGTTCTTTATTTATGAAAATTTGTGAATTTTTCCGATATTGCATTTGGAAAATAATTCTGATATCGTACATTTACAATCTTTTGAATCATACATATCTGAGCTCAAAGTAATTCGGCGATTCGCCATGATTCCAATCGATTTTATGCAAAAACAAAACAGACAAAGGAAGGAGTATGTATTTTTATGAAAGAATTTATGACAAAAGTGTCAGATTATATCAGCGAGAGAAGGAACGACCCCGAAAGAAACGGTAGTTTTGTAATTTTGTGTGCGCTTGGTATGGTGATTGCCGTCAGCATTATTCTGTGTCTTTTGCTGCTCTGGCAGAAAAATGTGAACGGAGAACAGAAGATGAAGGCGGAGACAGTTACGGAAACGCCGGAAATGATGCTTGCCGGAAATCCGGTGGAAGAAGAGCTGAAACAGCAATATCTGATGGATATCGAATATTTTGGGGACAAAATAAAAGAACTGTCCGAATCCATGACAAGAATCCAGGAAACATTGGAAACAACTGTTACGGCGCAGGAGGGCGAAAACGTTCTGTTAAAAGAGAAGGTGGAAGAAATCACAGGCAGTATTTCCGACCTGCTTACGAAACTGCAAAATACAGAGAAAACAATATATGACCTGAATGATTTGATAAATGTAATGGATGCGGAAACGGTTCCTGCAATTCAGAAACAGATTGTTGAAATCGAGAAGCAAATCGGAGAGGTCGGAACGGATATTTCGGCAATCTATAACAAAATTGACGCGCTTGAGACTACGGATAAAGAACTGAAAATCAAAATCAGAGAAATTCAGGGCGCTTTAAAAACCTCGATTGAGCAGAATATATCCGATATTACAAACCGTTTTGAGGGCATGAATGCACAGATACAGCAGATGGTAACACAACTTGAAGACGCCTGCAGGCAGATTGACGATACAAAAAAGCAACTGGGCGATACGCAGGGACAGGTAGAAGATACAAAGAAGCAATTAGGAGATACCCAGGAACGAATACGGGAAATCAATACACAAATGCTGCGATTCCGCTACGATAATGCAGCCCGTACTTTGTATCTGTATGAGAATCAATAACTGAAAACGAATAACGAAAAGCGGCAGACATCCTATACGGGAACGGAAAGATTGTGAAACAAAGGATACGAATGCTTCCGTTCCCGCTATGATGGAGCCTGGCCCTCGGGGCGGTTCTCCTAATTTTCTGAAACAGTGCGAACCGGGATTAGCCGGAGATAGAAGGCAGATTTCCGAGATTGTTATTTTCGGAACCGTCCGGAAGAGATTTCAAATATTCCGTATCTTTTCTGTGCGCGATTCCGACGCCTCTGATTTCACCGTCTCTTGCAAGCGCGACGCCTTCTTCTTTGGAGACCGTCGTCCCGTCGGAAAGCTGATAACCGTTAATCCGTCCGCTGCTTTTTACAAGACCTACAATTTCCTTTGCATCGCTTTTGGGCTGTGGAATGTCGTCCAGTGTATTTCTTGCGAGCGCTTCGCCGAGAGTGTCTTTATCGATATCCTTCATGAATATTCCTCCAATCTGTTCAAAATGCGGTATGAAAAAATCACGGTAATACGGTTGTGATTTATCCGCAATAAAATCTTCAGTCGAACAGAATTAGTTTGTGCGGAAGAAGAGAAACTATGCCGGAAATATAAGGGTAAAAAATCAAATATGCGAGTCTGTTATAGCGGACAGACAAAAAGAAATACAGAAAATGAAGATGAAAAACAGATATTTTGGATTCAGCACACAGGAAAAAATAGATGGGCGTAAAATTAAAAGATTAGCAGAAATACCTGTTCATTCCGCTTGACATTTTCCGAAAAAACACGCACAATATAAATGAAATTGAGAAAAGGGATGCGTGGCTTTATTTATTATCTGACGATAATCCGGATGTTGTGATACGATTGATAGAAAAATATCCGGATTTTCAAAAGATTTATGAAGACGGTTACAACATATGCCTGAATGTGGAAAGAGTGATGGAGATGTTTTCGGAAGAACTGTATGAGCTGGACAGGAACACGGTACAATATATGATAGATGAAATGCAGAATACCATAGATGAGCAGAAAGATATGATTTATATAAAGGATACGGTTATTGATGGGATGAAGCAGGGCATAAAAGCCACAATCGGCATCATGCGTAAGGTCGGCACAACAGAAAATGAGATTCGAAATCACCTTATTTCCGATTACCGACTTTCCGAAACACAGGCAGAGGAACTGCTGTCAGCAAATTGCTGTTATCCTAAATCCCCTGATTGACAACATAAAATCTTTGTGATAGGCTAACACTATATCGAAAAAGGCATTGACGAAGAGAGTAAGTATGCGTATTCTTTACAGAGAACGTCCCATCGCACATTTGTGCCCGTTATCAACGGCCGCTGAGAGGGACGGAGAGGAAACATACCGAAGATGGCTTCCGAGCAGCGTGTCCGAGCCTTCCTAAGGGTGAGGATGCGACAGGTTCCGCCTGTTACAGCGGCAGAGTATCTAAAGGTACTTGATGAGGCTATGCTTGTGAAAACATGGCGAAAAGAAGTGGTAACACGGTTTACAGCCGTCTTCTTATATGCAAAATATAAGAAGGCGGTTTTTTATCCTATAGGAAATTGCTGTAATCTCAGTAGATGCCGAAACGCAGGCTGCTGAGCCTGCGTTTTTTATTCCAATGAAAATTTGCCGGAACCATAAAGAAAGAGGAGGAAGAGACATGGACAAGGGAAAATACTATATTACAACGGCAATTGCGTATACTTCCGGTACGCCGCATATCGGGAACAGTTACGAAATTGTACTGGCGGACAGCATTGCGAGATTTAAAAGAAAGGACGGATACGATGTCTATTTTCAGACGGGAACCGACGAGCATGGTCAGAAAATAGAGTTAAAAGCGCAGGAAGCCGGCATTACGCCGAAAGAGTTTGTGGACGGCGTTGCGGGAAAAATCCGTTCTATCTGTGATTCTTTGAATACCTCTTATGATAAGTTCGTTCGTACGACCGACGGTTATCATGAAAAGCAGGTGCAGAAAATTTTCAAGAAGCTGTATGAGCAGGGAGATATTTATAAGGGCGCCTATGAGGGGCTTTACTGTACGCCCTGTGAATCGTTCTGGACGGAATCTCAGCTTGTAGACGGGAAATGCCCGGATTGCGGAAGGGAAGTCAGACCTGCGAAAGAGGAAGCTTATTTCTTTAAAATGAGCAAATATGCGGATAAACTGATTGCGCATATCAATGCGCATCCGGAATTTATTCAGCCGGTATCCCGTAAAAATGAAATGATGAACAACTTTCTGCTTCCGGGATTACAGGATTTGTGCGTTTCCAGAACTTCTTTTAAATGGGGCATTCCGGTGGATTTCGATGATAAACATGTGGTCTATGTATGGCTGGACGCGCTGACAAATTACATTACCGGCATCGGTTATGATGCGGAAGGAAATTGTTCCGGGCAGTATCAGAAGCTTTGGCCGGCAGACCTGCATTTGATTGGAAAAGACATTATCCGTTTCCATACCATATACTGGCCTGTTTTCCTGATGGCTTTGGGCGAGCCGCTTCCGAAGCAGATTTTCGGTCATCCGTGGCTTTTACAGGGCGATGGAAAGATGAGCAAATCCAAAGGAAATGTCATTTACGCGGAAGACCTGATTGGATTTTTCGGCGTGGATGCAGTCCGTTATTTCGTATTGCATGAGATGCCGTTTGAAAACGATGGCATGATAACATGGGACCTGATGGTGGAGCGTTTCAATTCCGACCTTGCAAATACGCTTGGCAATCTGGTGAACAGAACGATTTCCATGAGCAATAAATATTTCGGCGGCATTGTGGAGAATAAACGGGTTGGCGTGGCAGCAGGCGAAGAAGATATAGACGCCGGGCTGTGGAGTGTGCTGGCAGACACTTATAAGCGGGTCAGTGTGAAAATGGAGAGTTTACGCGTTGCGGATGCCATCACGGAAGTGTTTGTTCTGTTCAAACGCTGCAATAAGTACATTGACGAGACAATGCCCTGGGCGTTGGCGAAAGACGAGGAGAAAAAAGACCGTCTTGCTACGGTTTTGTATAATCTGCTGAATGGGATTCTGGCCGGAGCCAGTTTGTTAGAGCCGTTTATGCCTGAGACAGCGGAAAAGATTGCGGAACAGCTGAACACACAATTAATTGATTTTGCGGTGTTCGAGGAATGTGCGGAAAAGAATGACATGGAGAAGGCAGCGAATCTGTACCCGTCTGGAAATCAGGTGACGGACGCGCCGGAGATTTTATTCGTACGCCGTGACCTGAAAGAGGTAATGGAAAAGGTAGAAGCGATGTTTGCGGAAAGAAAAGCGGCTGACGGAGCGGCAGCAGACGGGAACGAAAAAGCGGGCGATAAGGCAAAGTGTGGAAATGACGCGGCAGCGGACGGCGGAGCCGGAGAAACAGCATCGGAAGCCGTCATGGATATCGAACCAAAGGAAACGATTTCTTATGATGATTTCGATAAATGCCAGTTCCAGGTCGGTGAAATTCTGGAGTGTAAGGAAGTTCCGAAATCAAAGAAACTGCTCTGTTCCAAAGTGCGCGTCGGTTCTTCCGTAAAGCAGATTTTATCGGGCATCAGGAAGTATTACAGCGCGGAAGAAATGGTCGGTAAAAAGGTAATGGTTCTGACCAATCTTGCACCGCGGGAAATTGCGGGCATGACGTCGGAAGGAATGCTTCTGTGCGCGGAAGACGCGGAAGGAAATCTTGCGCTTATGACGCCGGAAAAAGAAATGCCTGCAGGCGCGGAAATCTGTTAATTCAAATCATCAGAAAGGCATATGAGCAATATGATACGGAAAGAAGAGTTTTATTTTGATTCCAGAGACCGGGAAAGTAAGATACACGCGGTCAAATGGATTCCGGATGTGGAACTTCCGGTCTGCATTTTTCAAATTGTGCATGGCATGGCGGAGCATATAGAGCGGTATGACGAGTTTGCGGCGTTTCTTGCCCAAAAGGGAATTCTCGTGGTGGGAGACGACCATCTCGGGCATGGAAAGTCCGTACCGGAAGGCGGCACATACGGTTATTTCTGCAAAGAAGATGCCGCGAGCGTTCTTGTACGCGATGAGCATCGCCTGAAAAAAATCATGCAGGAACAGTATCCGGGCGTCCCCTATCTGATTTTAGGACACAGCATGGGTTCTTTTATCGTCAGAAATTATCTGTTCAACTATGGAAGCGGCGTGAGCGGGGCGGTAATTGTCGGAACGGGAATGCAGTCTAAGTTCACGCTCCTGACGGCGCGGACGGTTACGGCAATTCAGAAATTGATTTTCGGTCCGAAGCATGTCGGAAAATTTATTGATAAGGCGTCTTTTGGCAAATATAATGAAAGGTTCAGTCCGGCAAGGACGAACGCGGACTGGCTCTCACGGAATGAAGAAAATGTGGACCGCTATCTGGCAGACCCGATGTGCGGCTTCGTGTTTACGCTGAATGGCTTTGCTGCATTGTTTCAACTGATTCAGAATTGTTACAGTGCGGAAAAAATAGAAAAAATGCCGAAGCAGCTGCCGATTCTGCTCCTTTCCGGCGCGGATGACCCGGTCGGAAATTATGGAAAGAGCATAGAGACGGTTTATCAGTCTTATCTGGAGCATGGCATGCAGAATGTGCAGATGAAATTGTATGAAAAAGACCGTCACGAATTGTTGAATGAGGTGGACAGGGAACAGGTGTATGGAGAGATTTACCGGTGGATATTGCAGCGCATAGGGTGAAACTTGAATACCCGTTGAAAATTTGGTGACAACGCTTTCAGCGACGGCTCCAATATCGCGGCCTGCGGGAAAGGCAAGGTTATTTTTATGAAAAAAGGGATTGGAAATCCGGTGTGGTTTCGCTTGTTTTTGCGCATTGGCGTTATCAGCGTTATACTGGCAGGTATTTTGTGCATTGCGAATCTGGCGGGGATGGAAGAAATGAAAGATTTTTTGACTATCACCGCCCGGGCGGCAGAAACGAAAGACACCGTTGTTGTACTCGGCGCGGATTTGTCTGCAGAACAACGGGCCGAAGTATTGAATTTAATGGGACTGACCGAGGAAGAACTGGCAAACTGTACGGTACTTTCCATTACGAATGAGATGGAACACGCGTATCTGGATGCCTATCTGGACGCTTCCGTCATCGGAACCAAATCTCTGTCCAGCGTGAAAATCACGAAAGCGGCGGAAGGAAGCGGCGTGAAAGTGACAACAAAGAATATCAACTACTGCACGACGGGGATGTATCGGAATGCGCTTTTGACGGCAGGAATGAAAGACACGGATGTGCTGGTCGTCGGTCCGACGCCGATTTCCGGAACGGCGGGACTGATAGGCGCGTTGAAGGCCTATGAGGTGATGGCGGGTGAAACGGTATCGGACGCCGTTCTGGATACGGCGCTCGATGAGCTGATTACGACAGGAGAGCTGGCGGAGAGCATACAGGGCGGGGACGGCGCGGACGAGGCGGAAGCGCTGATTGCATGGCTGAAAGGCAAAGTCGCAAGCGGTGAGCTGGACATCGGAAACGAAGAAAGCATTCGTGCAGTCATTGCGGAAGGTGAGAAAGCGTTTGACATCAGTCTGACCGAAGCGGATAAGCAGAGGATTATTGAACTGCTGAAAAAACTGGATTCTGTCGGGTTAAATGCGGATTACCTTCTGGAACAGGCGCAGCAACTGTATGAGAAATATGGTCTGGGAATCGTTGAGAACGCGAATGAAGCGATTAACGAGGCGGTTGAAGGCGCGTTGACATCGGCCCTTAAAGGGTTTTTTGAAAATCTGACAAACTCCGTTTCCGAATTTTTCAAAAACTTATTTTCCTGATAATATGGAGATTTTCATATCAAATCAATTTCACCGGGCCGGCAGCGATGCCGGCTCTTTTTTCCTTGAAAAGATTCTCGGAAAGTATATTTTCCCGAGAATGAAAAGCCCCTTTTTTGCTTATAATAATTTATATTTATAGGAAGAAAAGGAGAACATCTGACGATATGAAAATTGCATTTTTCAGTACAAAACCTTATGATAAAATCTGGTTTGAGCCAATGGGAAAGGATTATGGATTTGATATTCGTTTTTTTGAAGTGCCGTTTCAGGAAGAGACCATTTATCTTGCGGCGGGCTATGATGCCGTCTGCATTTTCGTGAACGATTATGTTTCGGCGGAAATGATTGATAAGTTATATGAAATGAAAGTAAAAGCAATTCTGCTACGCAGCGCCGGATTTAACCATGTGGATGTCAAGGCGGCGGAAGACAAAATTACGATTCTCCGGGTTCCGAGCTATTCTCCGGAGGGGGTTGCGGAGTTCGCAATGGGAATGCTGTTGACGGTGAACCGTCACATTCACAGGGCATATAGCAGAACAAGAGACTTCAACATGAGTCTGAACGGACTGATGGGAGTCGATTTGTACCATAAGACGGCGGGCATCGTCGGAACAGGTAAAATCGGGCAGGCGATGATAAGACTTTGCAACGGTTTCGGCATGCAGGTATTGGCTTATGACCCTTACCCGAATACGAAGCTGGAAGTCGATTATGTGGAGCCGCAGGAACTGTTCGAAAAATCTGACGTCATTTCGCTGCATTGTCCGTTGACTACCGGGACAAAGCATATTATTAACGCGGATTCCATCGGGCGCATGAAAGACGGTGTGTATCTGATAAATACCTCGAGGGGCAGCCTGATAGATACGGATGCGCTGATAGACGGACTGGTCGAAGGAAAGTTCGGCGGAGTCGGTCTGGACGTGTACGAAGAGGAGGAAGGTATTTTTTACGAGGACCGTTCCAACGAAATCATTCATGACGAAAAACTGGCGAGACTTCTGACTTTTCCGAATGTGCTGATTACTTCCCATATGGGATTCTTTACGAAAGAGGCGATGCAGGCGATTGCGGTGGAAACACTGGAAAATGCTTATGCGTTGGAAAATGGACTACCGCTTGTAAATCGAACTGAAATACGCTAGAATAGAATACAGAAAGAAGGGAGCGTATGACACGGCAGATTCCATATCAGATAAGAAACGCGTATCGGGATGAATGGGATGACGCAATGACATTGGCGTGGAAAACTTTTATGAAGTTCGAAGCGGATATTTATACGGATGAGGGAATTCAGAATTTTGAAGACTTTATCACGGATACGACATTGCACCGCATGTTCCTTATGGGAGTTTATCAGATGTTTGTGGCGCTGGACAGAAAGCAGATTGTCGGGATGCTTACATTGCGGAACAACTCTCATATCTCCCTGCTTTTTGTAGATGAAAAGTATCACCGAAGGGGAATCGGCCGGGCGCTTATCGAATATCTGCGGGAATACCTGCTTTCCGAGGCGGGTATCAGTAAAGTTACGGTAAATGCGGCTCCTTACGGGGTTGCATTTTATCATAAACTGGGATTTCAGGATTTGAGGCCGGAAGAAGAGCGTGACGGAATCAGGTATACCCCGATGGAATTTGTACTATAAGGGTTCAGCGTCGGAATAAAAGAAAAGGATGGAATATCATGGAGTATATTAAGAGCAGAGATATATTTGTATTGATGAGAAATACTTTGAGACTGATTCATCCGAGACTGATGGAGCATGGCTCGAGGGTAGCCTATATGGTTTATAAAATGCTTGAGGACAGAGGGGTTTATGAAGAGTTCGAACTGGCGGATATCGTAATGGTGGCAACGCTGCATGATATCGGGGCCTATAAGACGGAGGCGGGTGTTTTGAACGATATGCTCCGGTATGAGTCCAGGGACAGCAGGGCACATACGATTTACGGCTATCTTTTCTTTAAATATCTGTCCCCGGTGGAAGATTTGGCGAAAGTCATCATGTACCATCATATGGATTGGGAACAGCTTCGAAAAATGGAATATGAATATAAGGATATTGCGGCATATATTAATATAGCGGAAAAGATGGATATTTATTTTTCGGCAATGGGAAGCCAGTTCAATATGCAGATGTTCCATAAACAGGCCGGAACCAGACTGTCGGAAGAGGGGCTGAACCGTTTTTATGAGGTCGCCAGAAAATTTGATATTTTTACGAAACTGAAAACGGGCGAATACAAAGCAGAGCTGGAGAGAATCATCGACTATATGATTTTTTCCAATGAAGGGAAAAAGAAATTTCTGGAGATGCTCATGTATTGTACAGGGTTCCGGGATGAGCAGTTTGTGGTCGATTCGATTACAACGATACATATTTGTGAAAAGCTGGCGGGCAGATTAATGATGACGGAGGATATGAAGGAGCGGCTCTATTACGGAGCGCTGCTGCACGATATCGGTATGCTTGTTATACCGAAAGAGATTACGGATGCGCCGAGAAGGCTTAATTCCGAGGAAATCAAAAAAGTCAGACTTCATGTAAATGCAGCGGAAAAAGTACTGGACAACATGCTGCGTGAAGATGTGCTTTCCATTGTGCTCGGACATCATGAGAGATGTGACGGAGGCGGTTATCCGAAGCGGCTGAGAGGACAGCAGATGGGACAGGAACAGAAGGTGCTTCAGGTGGCGGATACGATTACCGGAATGATAAGCAAAAGGCCTTACAGAGAACCGCTGTCCAAAGAGAAGGTCATCGAAGCATTGAACGAAGAAGCCGCGATGGACCGCCTGGACAGACCAATCGTCAGTATGTTCATCAATTACTACGACGAGATTATGCAGAGCGTCGAGACCGAGTCGGCTGAGGTCATGAAGATGTACCAGATGCTGAATTCCCAGTATGCGCTCGTCAGCAAACGCTTTAAAATGTAATAAAATCAGATAAATTGATAAATTTTTATAAATTTTGGTCAAATCGTCTGGTTTTTTTGGGTAAATGTGTACTATAATAAAAAGAAACAGGAAAAGAGGTCTTTATGAGTAAAATTTTTGATTTGGACAGCCCGTTTATGCGTGTTCTGAACCGGGTTGCGGATTTGATGATATTGAATTTCCTTATGATTATCTGTTGTATTCCGATTATTACAATCGGAGCGGCCTGCACGGGAATGCACTATGTGCTTTTAAAAATAGTGCGGGGTGAAGAGGGATATCTGGTCAGAGGATTTTTTAAGTCTTTTAAGCAGAATTTCAGACAGGCTACGATTTTGTGGCTGATTATGCTTCTTGTGATTGCCGTATACATAGGAGATTTTCTGATTTTTACCTATTCCGGCGTAAAATTTCCGACCATTCTGGTCATTGCGATTCTGGGACTCGCGCTTGTCCTGCTGATGGTAGCGGTCTATGTTTTCCCGGTACTGTCGCGTTTTGACAATACGGTGAAGAATACGATAAAAAATGCTTTCTGCATGGCGGTTTTAAACCTGCCCAAAACAATAATGATGGTTGTACTGATGGCGCTTCCGACGGTAATATGGTATTTTTGGCCTTATGCCGGTATTTTTGTAATTATTTTCGGAATTTCTGCGCCGGCATACGCATCGGCCTGTTTGTACAGCGGTATTTTTAAGAAGTTTGAACCGGACGTTCCAGGAGTTGCGCCGGATGAGGAGTTTTCTGTTTTAACAGAAGAAGGAAATGGGGAAGATGATGGAAGATAAAACAAGGTCGATTGCGGTTCAGTGGATTGTACCGTCCGGCATTCTGGCAATGGTAATCATTATCATGCTCTTTAATTTTTCGACGAAGAGCAGACTGAGCGCAAATGATACCGTTACAAGGAATATGACGGCGACTGCGGCGACCTGCGCGGATAATTTCAGAGAACAGCTCACGCTGTTAGAGACAATAGGGGAACCTGTTGCGGAACTCCTTGGGGATCAGTCTTCGTTAGAGTCCGTGTATGCCGTGAAAATGGCAAGGCTTGCGATGAAATATTCCGGCGCTTATGCGGTCTGCGTGATTGACGAGGACGGGAAAGGCGTTGACGATACCGGAGAGAAAATTTCCATTGCGGACAGAGACTATTTCGATGAAATAAACAGCGCAAAGGAATCAGGGCATTATTTTGTTTTGGATGACGGCATCAAAGGAACGAATGCCATTATAACGAGCATTCCGATTGACCGCGAGAAAGGCAGAGGGCATCTGCTTTTGTTTTATCCGCTTAATAATTTTGAGGCGCTCGTGAAACAGAATGATTTCGTATCCTGGAATACTGTTGCGTTGGTCAATGGAGAGGGAACATTTCTGATTGTTTCCGGCACGGGCAACGAATGGAAGCAGGGAGAAAACCTGTACACCGTGCTGCAGGGAGGCGGTAACGAGTCTGTTGCCAAAATGAAAAGCCGCATTACAAACCGTGTAAGTTCCATTGCGGCAGTTACGGTGAATGATGTGGAAACGGCGCTTGTTCATGTTCCAATCGGAATAAATGACTGGACAATGGTAACGGGCATTTCCCAGAGCTATGTGGACAGACAGATGGATAAGCAATGGGGAGACGTCAGGAGCATGATGATTCAGCTCGTTGTGGTTACGCTTGTCTTTATCTGTCTGATTGTGGGCATTAACATTTCGGGCAAGGTTATTAATTACAGAAAACAGGAGCAGCTTGAGGAAAAGGCCGATACGGACCTTTTGACGGGATTGAATAACAAGCTTGCCACGGAGCGTAAAATTAAAGAGTACATAGCGAAGAATCCGAAGAGCCGGGCGATGATGTTCATTCTCGATATTGATAATTTCAAGAAAATAAACGATACGATGGGGCATGCTTTCGGCGACGAGGTGCTTCGTTCCCTCGGTCAGCAGATAGGCTCTATTTTCCGGGCATCCGATATTATCGGCCGTGTGGGCGGCGACGAATTTTTTATCTTCCTGAAAAATATCATGATGGATGAAACAATCAAAAAAGAGGCAAAAAAGGTTGAGAATTTCTTTCAGGATTTTAAAACGGGCGAATATACGAAATATTCAGCGACGGCGAGCATCGGCGTAGCGATATTCCCGGAGGAAGGCGCAGACTTTGACAGTTTGTATAAAGCGGCGGACCAGGCGTTATATAAAGCGAAAAAGCGCGGAAAGAATCAGCTGGCTTTTTATAACGATTCGTGGATGGAAGAGAAAAAACAGTAGTTGACCGTATACAGCCGAAAAGGACAGCATTGGGCAAAGTGTACAAGAAAGATATCAATTCTTGGTCAACTTGTCAGAAAAGAATAATCGGCTCAACGAATATAAACAAAATCTACAATGGAATACAAAATCTTTGTGAAATAGTGGTATGGAAAAGATTATGTAAGTTCGTTATACTAATTTCAGACTTGATTATCACAAGATAATCGTAAATAAAAGAAATGAAAAATAATTAGGAGGCACAAGCACATGGCAAGTTTATCATTAAAAAATGTCTGCAAGGTATATCCTAACGGATTTGAAGCGGTAAAAGATTTCAATCTTGAAATTGCAGACCAGGAATTTATTATTTTCGTAGGACCTTCAGGTTGTGGTAAATCTACAACACTTCGTATGATTGCAGGTCTGGAAGACATTTCTTCCGGCGAACTGAAAATCGGCGACAGAGTCGTAAACGACGTTGAGCCGAAAGACAGAGATATCGCGATGGTATTCCAGAACTACGCTTTGTATCCTCATATGTCAGTTTATGACAATATGGCATTCGGTTTGAAACTGAGAAAAGTACCGAAGGATGAAATTGATAAGATGGTTAAAGAAGCTGCTAAGATTCTTGACCTGACACCGCTCCTTGACCGTAAACCGAAGGCTCTGTCCGGTGGTCAGAGACAGCGTGTTGCTATGGGTCGTGCAATCGTTCGTAATCCTAAAGTATTCCTTATGGATGAGCCGCTTTCCAACCTGGATGCTAAACTTCGTGTGCAGATGCGTATCGAAATCGCTAAATTACACCAGAGACTGGGCACAACGATTATCTATGTAACACATGACCAGACAGAGGCTATGACACTTGGTACAAGAATCGTTGTTATGAAAGACGGTGTTGTTCAGCAGGTAGATACACCTCAGAACTTATATGAGAAACCGCAGAATCTGTTCGTTGCAGGATTCATGGGTTCACCTCAGATGAACTTCCTTGATGCAGTAGTTGAAGTAAACGGCGATGCAGCAAGCCTGAAAGTAGCAGGCAGCAGCATTCCTCTTCCGGCAGACAAATCCAAGAAGCTGATTAGCGGCGGATATGCAGGAAAGACCGTTACATTTGGTATTCGTCCTGAAGACGTATATGATTCACCTGCTTTCATCGAATCTGCAAAATGCGTATTCGAATCTACGATTAAAGTATACGAATTGCTCGGTGCAGAAGTTTACTTATACTTTGATTTGGCTGAATTCCCGATTACAGCAAGAGTGGATTCCCGTACGACAGCAAGACCTGGTGATTCAGTTAAATTTGCATTTGATGTTGATAAGATTCATGTATTTGACAAAGAAACAGAGCAGGTTATCACAAACTAATCACACTAATCAGAGGGGATGCGGCAGCATCCCCTTTTTATTTCATAGGAAAGTGCGTCCTATGAAACAAAAGGGATGCGCAGCTTCGCGCGCGGAACAAAAGCTGCGCTTGCCGGAAAATTTGGACGCGAGAGTGTGCGGAGCGCACTTTTGTTCTCAGCCGCCGGGCAGACTTTTTATTAAAGCAGGAAGGGAGATAGACATGATATCAAGTCAGGTTATCAGAACCAGCATTGAAGAATTAAAATCTATTACGAAGGTTGATTTATGTGTACTGGATTTGGAAGGAAATATTGTAGCATCTACATTTGAATTAAATGATTTGGCGTTAAATCTGATTACTGAGTTTGTTGAATCACCGGCGGACAGTCAGGTAATCGGAACGCATCACCTGTTAAAAATTCTGGACGAGAACGAACCGCTGTATGTTCTGGATGCGAGAGGCATAGGCGAAGACACTTATATGGTTGGAAAAATTGCCGTCAGCCAGTTACAGAACCTGATTATTGCATATAAGGAAAAATACGACAGAAATAATTTTTTTCAGAATTTGCTGCTTGATAATATGCTGCTTGTGGATATTTACAATCGCGCCAAGAAGCTGCATATTGAGGTGAATGTGCCCCGGGCGGTATTTTTGGTCGAAACCGGAAGCGAAAAGGAAAGCCCGGCTTCGGAACTGTTGAACGGAATGTTTTCCTCGCAGATTGGAGATTACATTACGGCGGTGGACGAGAGTAATGTGATTCTGATTAAGTCGATGGCGCCGGGGGAAAGTTATGATATCTTAGAGCATACGGCAAATACGATTGTCGATATGATGAATATGGAAGCCATGATGAATGTCAGGGTGTCTTACGGAACAATCGTGGAAGAATTGCGGGAAGTTTCAAAGTCCTATAAGGAAGCGAAAATGGCGCTGGATGTAGGGAAGATTTTTTATGCGGAAAAGAGGGTTACGGCGTACAACAGACTGGGAATCGGCCGTTTGATTTATCAGCTTCCCGTCAATCTCTGCCAGATTTTTATCGATGAAATCTTCGGAGCAAACGTGCCTGATGAACTGGATGAAGAGACCCTGACAACCATTAACAAGTTCTTTGAGAATAATCTGAACGTATCGGAGACTTCCAGACAACTATTCGTGCATCGAAATACGCTTGTGTACCGGATTGAAAAACTGGCGAAGAGCACGGGACTGGACATTCGAACGTTCGATGACGCGCTTACTTTCAAAATTGCCTTAATGGTCGTAAACTACATGAGATACCTGGATTCCCTGGGATATTGAGAATAACTTAACAAGTGCAAGGATAAATTGCCGGATGAGAAATCATCTGGCATTTTCTGGTATATCTGACATATACATAGAATAGAGAGAGGTGAGAAGATGTACCAGAAAGAAATTATTTATATGAGCCTGTTTCGTCATGGCATGAAAGAGGGAAATGCAGGTTATCTGAAAGCAGCCCAAAACGGAGATGCGTTTCGGCTGGAACTTCAGGTCAAAAATCTTCCGGACGCAATTACGGGAAGCTTTCCAATCCGCCTGCAAAGTGAGACAGGCTGGCGGGAAGCGGATATGCTTGTTATAAAAGAGGGAAACGGAAAATGGAACGGAAGTGCGGCGGAACAAATCCTGCGAGTGGAAATAATTCTGTCGGATGCAAAAAGAATAAAAGGCGAGAGCAGATTCGCCGCTGCGGAAAAGGCAGGGGAAAATGTGTTAGAATTACCGGAAAAACCACAGCCGCCTGTTGAAAAGCAGGAAGAGGAAGAAGCGGCGGAACGAAGAGCTTCCTGGAGTTTTGTGAAACAGGCAGAGCCGGAACCGAAGGAACGAAGCGGTATACAGAGTATTGCAAGACAAAGAGAACCGGGACGGACGGAGCAAAGCGACATACATAGCGATGCAAGGCAAAGAGAGCCGGAGCGGGTGGAGCAAAGCGTCATACAGAGTGATATAAGGCAAAGGGAACCGGAGCGGACGGAGAGAAATGGTATACAGAGTGTTATAAGACAAAGAGAGCCGGAGCGGGCGGAGCAAAACAGCATACAGAGTATTGCAAGGCAAAGAGAACCGGAATCGATGAAGCAGAGCGGTTTTATACAGGCGGAGCACACGCCGGGCAGGCCGGAGCATACGCCGCTTTATGAAAACAAATGGGAGCAGCTGCTCACAACATATGAACGGATTCATCCTTACGGCGATAATCGGATATATGTGAAACTGGAACCGAAAGATTTTATTGTGCTGCGTGAAAATTATCAGCATCTTGTCAATAACAGTTTTCTTCTGCACGGGTTTTATAATTACCGATATCTGATATTGGGAAAGGAAAAGGACTTTTACCTCGGCGTGCCGGGCGTCTTTTATGAACGGGAAAAAATGGTTGCGCTGATGTTCGGCTTTGAGGCGTTTGAATGCGAAGGCGGCGAAGCAGAGGAAGGGAAATTCGGTTATTATTTACGGAAAGTAGAGCTTTAATATAGTCTGTATGAAGGAGATGTGCTATAATAAACGCAGGCTGCAAATTTTTTATTACAGGAGCTGCAAAGCGATTCCTGCAATTTTGACAGTCAGCCAAATCAGACAGACAGGTGTAAGCGAATGAATATTGCTGTATTAATGGGCGGTGTAGGGTTTGATACGCAGAAGCGGATGATTAACGGCATATTGGACAGTGCATTGCCGGAAGGGACAAATGTCTACATTTTTACATGTGACGGGTGGTATTATGCTTCCCGGTTCAAATATGAAAATGGAGAATATAATATTTATAATCTGCCGGATTTTACAAAATACGACGGTGTGATTACCAATCTGGAAACAATCCACGACGTGAAAATAAGGGAAGCGTTGATTGACAGAATCAGGAAAGCAGGAGTACCCTGCGTTTCTATGGTAGTCAGAATAGACGGTATGATTAATATATGGATGGAGAACGAATCCGGCATCCATGCGATTGTAGAGCATCTTGTAGAAGAACATCATGTGCGGAAGATTTTTTATTTATCCGGGCCTGTGGAAAGCCAGGATGCGGGAGAACGACTGGATGCGTATAAGAAGGCATCGGAGCAGTTCCGGCTGGAATGGGACGACCGGATGGTTGCATATGGAGATTATACATACAAAAGCGGTATCCAGGCGGTAAAAGAAATGCTGCAGAAGGACATGCCATTGCCGGACGCCGTTATGGCGGCGAACGACGATATGGCAGTCGGCGCGGTTCTGGCTTTGAAGGAAGCCGGCTATAAGGTTCCGGAAGATATTTTGGTGACGGGTTATGATAACAGCTCCATTGCGCAGCTGAATCATCCAAGACTGACAACGGTCCGGCGCGGCGAATACGCGGCGGCTGAGATTGCCTATAAGACGTTAATGGAGGCAATACGGGGGGAAAAGCCGCAGACGGAGCATATTGTTTATGGCAGACCGCTGTTTTCACAATCCTGCGGCTGCGACAAGAAGCAGAGTTATACTCATGCGGAATTGCAGGAAATGTATGTCAGAAAGTCGGTCGAGGTAGATGACAATCTGGAACTGCTAAAATGCTGTGCGGCAGAATTTACCGGACTGGAGACCTTTGACGACTTTAAAGAGTGCGTACAGCAATACATAAGACTGCTGGCTCCCGATTATTTTTATTTGTGCATGTGCGGAAGCATCGAGAATTATTTTGATGAGCTGGAGCGTATGGCGGAAGGAAAAGAACGGGAACGGGATGAAACGGTTTATACCGAAGACATATGGGTTCCGCTCGCCTATGAAAACGGTGTGTTTAGCAGTTATGACGGGTTTCCAAAGAATGAACTGCTTCCCCCATCCTGTAAAAGTGGAAATCAGGGAGATTTTTATCTGGTCATGCCGCTGCATCATCAGGAGTATTGTTTCGGTTATTGTGTTGTTGGAAATTATCGTCCGGCGCTGGAAGGACGCTTTTTCCGGCATTTCATACTGAGCCTTGATAATGCGTTGGAAACGGTGCGCAGACAGGATACGATGAATGCCATGCTCGGACGCCTGAGCAAGATGTGGCTTTATGATGAACTGACCGGTGTCAATAACCGGGCGGGCTATAATAAATTCGCGCCTAGAATTTTGGAGGAGGCACAGAAGAAGCAGCTTCCGATTGCCGTTATTTTTGCGGATATGGACGGATTGAAAAAAGTCAATGACCTGTATGGACACGAAGAAGGAGACGCCTATATTAAAGCGATGGCGAATATTCTGGAGCATAACCGCCGGCACGGAGAGCTGCTGGCGCGGTATGGAGGCGATGAATTTGTTATCGTTCTGAACGGATATTCCGAAGACGGTATCCGGGAATATATTGACAAAATCAGGAATGCCATCGGACAGTACAATGCCCGGTATACGAGAGCATATAAACTGGATGCCAGCATTGGTTATTTTCTGGAAATGGATGCGGAGAAAGCGAGTCTGGAATTGCTCGTGGAACTTGCGGACAAGAATATGTATCAGATTAAAAGAGAGAAAAAGGCGGCACAGAGGGGATGACCTGGGCCTGCCGGGAGGCGCTGAGGATTCAAAACCAAAACCGTGCGCCTTCTCTCGAACCGGCCTCATGCACGTTACCTTTACAGTTAACTCCGCCAGGCGCCCTTACGGCACATGGAAGCTTCCACTTAGTGCTGCTGTGTTCCCACCCTGACACGGTTCATGGATTCCCATTGCGTAAGACCCGAACTTCAACGCCACTTATAAAGGGCAGCTACACAAGACAAAGCCCTCAATCAGACATCACCCCTACTAGAGCGGATTGTAGGTACAGGGCACCGCTAACGCCCCGGCTGCACGGTCTTATAAGTATATCGTTTTTCCGTCGTTTTGTCAACTTTTGATTTAGACAATTTAGGAAATTTAGGAAAGCATAATCAGCTTATGAAAGAGTTTTTCTTTCAGCCTTATTCCGTATGCGGAGTTCTTTGAAGAATGTTTTGAGCAAGTCCGAACAGGATTCTTCGAGAACCCCTTTTTTTATGCGAACCTGATGATTGAACTGGGGCATATCTAAAATATTGAGAATGGAGCCGGCGCAGCCGGCTTTCGGGTTCATGCAGCCCATGACAACTTCGGAAATTCGCGCCTGAACGATGGCGCCGGAGCACATCTGGCATGGTTCCAGCGTCACATAGAGCGTACAGCCTTCCAGACGCCAGTCGCCCATTTTTTTGCTGGCTTTGTTGATGGCGGTAATTTCCGCATGGGACAGCGTGTTTTTGTCGGTATTTCGTCTGTTATATCCTCTCCCGATAATTTTATCCTGATAGACAATCACGCATCCGATGGGCACTTCTCCGAGCGCGTAAGCTTTTTTCGCCTGCCGGATGGCTTCTTTCATATATTTTTCGTCTGTTTCCATAGATAATTCCCTCATTTCCTTGCAGTTCTTTCTCAGGCAAGTGTATCATATCGGGCATGGAAATGCTATTGATTTTCATTATCAATCATGCGGTAGCCGATACCGATTTCCGTAAAAATGTATTGCGGTTCCGCGTTAAGCGCATAAGTGACTTTATAATCATTGGATTTTAAGGCTGTCATGATAAAGTTACAGATGCGCGTCTTCCTGTATGTGCGTGATGATGGCGTTTTTTCTCCGTCCGTCAGGGAGGCTCCGTTTTCCAGGTAAGAAGAACTTGCGCCGATAATACCGGTGAGAGGGGTGCGCAGGTCGTGGGAGACGGCCCGAAGAAGATTGGCGCGCATTTTTTCTTTTTCGGCTTCTGATAACAGTTTATCCCGTTCTGCGATGAGTTTTGCCTGTTCTTTCATATTTGTCGTCATTGTGCTCGTAAAAAGCGTAACGGCAAGCATCTCAAGAAATGTAATCGGATAGCCGGCGAGTGTAAAATTCAGTGCAAAATAGGGATAGGTAAAAAGGAAGTTTACGCAGATAACTGCGATGACCGATGAAAATACGCCGGGAAGATAACCGTCTGTAAAACGCACGATGATAATCAGGGCAAGAATATAAATTAAGGCAATATTACTTCCGTTGTTCGGTACGAAATAAAAGAAAAGAAAAGCCAGCACAGTTGCTGCCGCAAGACAGGAAACGGTAATGATAAGATTTGTTAATTTTCCGGGTTTCATGATTTATGCGCCTTTCGTTTTTTCACGGAGGGTATACCGGCGGATTGCACCGGACAGCCCTTATATAGGTTCATTATACCTTGTTTCCGTAAAAAAGGAACGAAAGACGCGTTAAGAAAATGCTAAAACAAAACGCTGAAACAAAAATGCCGGCGTATCATCAATCCGTCAAAGCACAGCCGGATTTGAAATGGCGGAGAACTTTCCATATGATAACGGCCGGAAGGCTTACAACCAGATAAAGGGTGCTGAGAAGGCCTGCCAGTCCGCCGATAATTGCGACAATCATCATGCCTGTGTTCATAAAAAACTGCCTCACTTTCTGTTTTTATCTTTCTGATGTCTGTTCATCATGCTTATTATAATGAACGGATTGGAAGATAAAAACAGAAGGAGGCTTTTCTTAGCGGAACTGTAACAAAATGCAAACAAAAATTTAGCAAACGCTTAGCAGAATTTTAACATGAGAAATATTTCCGGGCCGTCTGTATTTGCGGATACTACCAAATGACGGTTGTTTGGAACAGCGCTTTTTCGGGAAGAAGGTGGGCATTTTCTCCCTTGCATTCATCCATGAAAGTATAGTAATCCACGACATAGATATGAGTGGCATCCGTATTTCGCCCATACACGGAATAAATATCCGCATCCTCACCCTGGGAGTCCAGAATCTTTCCGTCCGCATCCGTGATGACGACAATGTAATCTGCAGGGTTTTCCTGTTCAGGCAGAATTAATTCCGCTTTGATTTCATACGGTGTTTTAATAACCTGTGAGATACCGATGCCGTTGTCATTCATCCGCATGATTTCTTTGCTTTGTGTGTCTGTCTGGTCTATTGAAACAGGAATGGTAAAGCTCCAGGGTCCTTCATAAACTTTTTTTTCAGGTTCATGAATTGTGACCGGTGTTCCGTCAGCTGTTTTCATTTCCGTTATACTGGCGATTTCATTTAGGTCATGCCAGAATTTTTGGATGGTAAAAGAGTAGGTAAATTCCGGGGGCAGCGATTGCACATTCAGCATTCTCCGAAGCGTATTAAGTTCTATACGGATAACGCCCAGGAAAGTGTGGGAATCCGCATAGTTTCCCTCGATGCTGTACGGGGTGGGAAACCCGTTTTCTATTGAACAGGAGACAATATCCGTGGGATAAAGGGTTGAATCTGCCTGTGAAAAATCAAATTGCTGGCTGCTTGTCATATTCAGCACATCATAGGACAGAATATAATCCTCCATGTTCTTAACTCTGTTAAAATCTTCCGGGAAGCCTTCTTCACAATCTATTTCTACGGAAAAGTACAGCGCCAAATCCGAATAACTGGCTTCGGAAATCGTAATGGTAACGCCGTTTGCGGTTTGTGAATAAGTGCTTTCATCAGAATCGGAACTTTCAGCTTGGGAATCCGTTGTGTCGTATTCTGATTCCGGTGTGGCAAGCGATACGGCGTTATCACTGTAATTGCCGGAATAGCCGATATCTTGTTCCACCATGCGGAAAATCCTTCCGATAAAAGGAATTTTACCGGCGAGCACGGGGTTGGAAAATCCCCAGAAGCCGAATGCAAGAAGCAATGCGGCGGCAAGTCCTAAATATAAATATTTACGGTTGCGTTTATGTGCTTTTGTGTTTTTGTGCTTTGTCATATCCATACCTTTCCGGGCCCTGTATTCATTATTCAGACCGGGTCCCTTTCTGATTTGCGTGTAAGCATCGTTCATGCTGCTTTCGATTTCAGGCGTGACTTCGGGTGTAAAATGGAGAATTTCGTATAAGTCGGAATCTCTGTATTCTTTTTTCATGAGGAAGCGCCTCCTTTTCTGGCCGATACCATATAGCCGTTTTTGGGCAGCTGTGATTTCAGCCTGAGTTTTTCCCGGTGCATACGGCTCCGAATCGTACTTTCTTTGATATGCAGAATATCTGCGATTTCCCTTGTGGTCAGTTCTTCGCCGTAATAGAGCTGGAAGCAGAGCCTGTTCTCGTCTGATACACAGTTCAAAAGTTCTCGGAACCTGAAAAGCGGAGAATCGATTTCCTGTGCATCGTCGGAGAAACTTTCAGAAATCTCTTCCAACGGAATATAATTTTTTGTTTTGTTATAAATATGATTGCAGTTATTGAGCAGGATGCGTATCAGCCACGTTTTAAAGTAACGCGGCTCCTTCAAAGAAGAAAGATGTTCGTAAGCATCCAGAATGGTATCCTGCATGGCGTCTGCAATATCGGCTTCCTGTGAAAGATAGCCGTGGGCAATACGAAGCATCGCGTCGCTGTGTTTATCCATCAGCGCTATAAATGCTTCCTTATCGCCCCGCATAGCCTTTTTGACAAGTGTAAGCATATCCGGTCCTCCATTCCTGCCATAAAGTATTGGATTATAGATATCGTATCATCCGTACACCTATTAGAGAATGAAAAAAAGAGTTTTGTTGCAGTAAACTCAAAAAATGGTATAATATAATAAATGCAAAAGAAAAACAAGCGACTGCGAAGCAGGCATTTGTTTTTCTTGCATTTATAACGAGCAAACGTCCGTCGAAGACGGACAGAAAGCGCAGAAAGCGCGTGTTTGCGAGTGAAACACGGGCAAAAAAACAAGCGACTGCGAAGCAGGCATTTGTTTTTCTTGCATTTATAACGAGCAAACGTCCGTCGAAGACGGATGGAAAGCGCAGAAAGCGCGTGTTTGCGAGTGAAAAGACACAACAAAGGGGGCTGCATACTGTGAAAAATAAATTTTTCACAGGCAAATTTGTGCTTGCGCCCAAATTCGCGGGCTGAGCAAGAATGGAGATTTTTATGAACGAACAGGAGAAAAAAGTAAAAAAAGAAAAAAGAATTGGCGCAAAAAGCCTGAGGGTGGATATTCTGATACTGTCTTTGCTGCCGATTTTCATTTTGGGCGCGGAAATCATCGTGGTTATTTATACTTTTCTCAATAAAAAAGTAGACTCTTCTTTTTTCCGCAAAATTATAAATCAGGTATATATTTTTACGGGCTGTACGCTGGTTATTACCTGTATTGTTGTCGTTGTGCTGGTCGGCAGGATGATTGCCACGCTGAAACGGTTGGCGGCTACCCTGACAGCCATATCGGACGGAGATTTGACACAGGAAGTCAATGCCAAAGATTTGCGGCGGCGAAATGAGCTCGGAAGCATTGCGAGAAGCGCGGATTTACTGAACACGAAACTGAAAGAGCTGGTTGCACAGATTGCCGGAGCCGCGGACACGCTGAATGAATCCGTTGTACATATGGAGCAGATTGCGGATTCTACGGCGCAGGCAGCGGACCATGTGACGTCCAACATGCAGGAGATTACGAAAGAACTTGGAGACCAGTCGCATCAGACGGAAAATATGGCGGCGGACGTAGAGCAAATTGGCAGGATGATTGAGCAGTCCACGGATACATTGAACGGGCTGCGGAATGATATGGATTTGATTAAGATAAGCGGCGCCGACGGAATGAATACCGTAAGGCTGTTAGAGAAGGTCGATGAAGATGTCAGCACGAGAATGGAAGTTATCGTGCGTCAGACAAATACGACCAATTCTTCGGCACAGCAGATTCGGGCAGCAACGGAAATGATAGCTTCGATTGCCGAAGAAACCAATCTGCTTGCATTGAATGCCTCCATTGAAGCGGCAAGGGCCGGCGAACAGGGAAGGGGATTTGCAGTCGTAGCAGACCAGATTCAGAAGCTTGCGGAGCAGTCGAATCATTCCGCGGCCGTCATTGATAAAGTGGTGCAGGAGCTTTTGGAGGATGCCGGAAATGCGGTTGCAACGATGGATGAAATCCAGGGAAGCATTCAGAAACAGAATGAGACGGTAACCGAAGTCAAAAATGTATTTTCAAAGGTAAACGAAGAAATTTTGCATTCTGTAAAAAATATCGACGTCATCGCGGACAGCATGACAGAGCTGAACGATTCCAAGAATGGACTGGTGGGCGCTTCGGAGCAGTTAAATGCCATTTCGCAAAATTCTCTGGCGATTACCGAAGAAACGACTGCGGAGGCGGAAGAGCTGGATTCTTCCATTACGATTATTAACGAATCATCCGCCAAACTGCGGGAATGCGCGGACGAGCTTATCAGGGATATTAATGTATTTAAGATAAATAAAAATGCTTCTGCAAACTGAAAAGATTGAAATAAACGGAGAATTTCAATTTATTTGAAATTGGAGTTGACGGAACGGGCTGAAATAGATATAATTTGTTTCATGTGGAGACGTATCGAAGTGGTCATAACGGGGCTGACTCGAAATCAGTTTGCCTTTCGGGGCACGCGGGTTCGAATCCCGCCGTCTCCGTTCAGAGCTCCTTGTTGCACAGGGAGTTTTTTATTATTCGATTTTGAGTGTATTAATCAGAGAATATAAAAGTAAAAAGGAGGGACATTATCATGGTATGGTATGTAAACGCGGCGGCATTCCGGGACGGTAACGGCAGTCAGGAAATGCCGTTCAAACACATCAATACCGCGGCACAGGCGGCACAGCCCGGCGATGAAGTTATCGTAGCGCCCGGTATTTACCGGGAGTATGTAGCGCCCAAAAATGGCGGAAGGGAAGATGCGCGCATCATTTATCGCAGCGAAAAACCGCTCGGCGCCGTCATTACGGGAGCGGAAGAAATCAAGACATGGGAAAATTATCAGGACACGGTGTGGGTATGCCGCATTCAAAACGGTGTGTTCGGAGATTATAATCCCTATACGACTTTTGTTGGGGGAGATTGGTATTTTGCGCCGCTTGTAAGGCATACGGGCGCAGTCTATATGAACGACCGTCAGCTGTATGAAGCGGAAACACTGGAAGAATGTATCAAAGGGGAAATCTGGCCGCCTTCCTGGGAACGTGAATATTCCGTTTATAAATGGTATACGGAGCAGGACGGAAACGAGACCGTCATTTATGCTAATTTTCAGGGAAAGGACCCGAACCGGGAGAAGGTGGAAATCAATGTCCGCCGGAACTGCTTTATGCCCTCGCAGACAGGCGTTGGCTATATTACCCTGTCGGGATTTAACGTAAATAAAGCGGCGACGACCTGGGCGCCTCCTGCGGCTTATCAGGACGGCATGGTAGGCCCTCACTGGTCAAAAGGCTGGATTATTGAGGACTGCGAAATCAGTAACAGCAAATGTGCGGGAATTTCTCTCGGAAAATATTACGACCCGGAGAACGACCACTATTTTACGAGAAAACATGTGAAGAGCCCGACGCAGATGGAGCGGGATGCGGTGTGCCGCGGTCAGTATCACGGATGGCTGAAAGAAAAAGTGGGCAGTCATATCGTGCGCAGATGCCATATTCATCATTGTGAGCAGGCCGGTATCGTAGGCCGTATGGGATGCGTGTTCAGCATTATCGAGGATAACCATATCCATCATATCAACAACATGCAGCAGCTTGGCGGAGCGGAAATTTCGGGCATTAAGTTCCATGCCGCAATCGACGTTATTTTCAGGCGCAATCATATTCATCACAGTACGATGGGTATCTGGTGCGACTGGCAGGCGCAGGGAACCCGTATTACACAGAACCTTCTGCATGATAATTATGCGTCGGAAGATACGCCGATGGCGCAGGGCGCGATGGAAAGCCAGGATATTTTCATTGAAGTGGGACATGGCCCGACGCTTGTTGATAACAATATTATGCTTTCCAAAGCGGCGGTACGGCTGGCGACGCAGGGGGTTGCCTGTGTCCATAATCTGATGCTTGGTTCCTTTACGTTAGTCGGTAAAGGCACGGATATGACGGTAGAGGGCATAAACCAGCCTCGCTATACGCCTTACCATATTCCGCACCGCACGGAAGTAGCGGGCTTTATGAGCATTTTGCATGGCGATAACCGTATTTACAACAATATCTTTATTCAGAACTGGCCCGAACGAACGAAAGAAGAGGATATCAGTTCCCGGACAAAGGACAACCAGATAGTGGGAACGGCGGTATTCGAGGGATATCCGGATTATGACGAGTGGACAGGCTGGTTTGAGATGGACAAGCAGCCGGATATGGGAAAACTGGAAAAGTATCATTTTTCACATCTTCCGGTATGGATTAACGGCAACGCCTATTTCAACGGTGCGAAAGCATGGTCAAAAGAAGAACACAAGCTGGTCAATAATACCGATAAAGCCGTCGTTGAACTGATAGAAGCGGACGGAAAATATATTCTGAAAACAAATGTATGTATGCTGTTAAAAGAGTTTAATACCGGTATCATCAACAGCGATATACTGGGTTATGCGTTCGAACCGGAACAACGGTACGAGAATCCGGACGGTTCTTCGATTACTTTTGACAGCGATTACCTTGGAGAACACCGTGGTGTGGCGACGATTCCCGGGCCTTTTGCAAAGGCGGAGGAAGAATATGCTGTATCATTATACTGATTTTAACGCGTTTGACGGTATTATCCGATGCGCGGAGCTTCGACTGAATAACGTGCTGAACATGAACGATGTTTCCGAGATGCGTCTGTTCATGAACGGTATCGGCAAGGCGGTCGTTGACCGGCTGAATCTGGACGGAGAACAGGAAAAGGGGCAGAAAGTGGAGGAGTTTTTCCATAAGGAAATGGAAGAGGAATTTCACTATTCGGCTTATGCGGCCTGTTTCTCCAAATATCGGGATGACGCTTCCCAGTGGGAACGCTATGGCCATCTCGGTCAGGGCGTCTGCATTGCTTTCCATGAGACGCCCATGAAAAGAATGATTGGCGGAGCGGTATCTTTGCAGACCGTATATTATCAGGAAGATATGCGGGAGCATCGTCTGGTGGATGAATTTTATAAAGTAATAAAAGAAGCGGGAGATTTCTCGGAAACGATGCCGGGATTAAAAGAACTGATGCAGGATGCCTGGATACAGTCGGCGGCTTTTAAGCATCCTTCTTTTGCCAGCGAAAAAGAATGCAGGCTTGTCATTTCACCGTTTATTTTGAATGAATTTGTGGTGGAATCCAAATATCATGTGGCGCAGGACCGGATTAAAAAATACTATCCGCTGGATTTAAACAGAATGTGCGGCAAACTGGGAATGCACATGTCCGATTTAATCGGCGAGATTATCATCGGGCCGACTTCTTCGCAGTCGATTCCGATTTTACAGGATTATCTGGATGACTGCGGGCTCAATGTGCTGCGGGACCGCATCAGTCTGTCGGCCTGCCCGCTGCGCAAACCGACGTCATAAGATAAAAATAAAATAAAACCGTTTCAGAGCGGATAAATGTCCGCATACAAAATTCCCTGTATATCGAATGACGGTATACAGGGAATTTTATGTTGAAAGGGATAATGAACAACGTAATGTCAGACTATTTGACTGTTAAAGAAGTAATGTGGGGATTAACGCCCTCATACCAGTAAAGGAAGCCTTCCATATCAACGGTATCACCGATATTGAGACCCTGTACCGCTTTATATACATCGGTTGAGCTGTCGCACAGATAAGACTCAACGGTAAAGGTATAAGTCTGGCCGTTCAGGGAAACATTGAAATACAGGTCGTCTCCTTCCTGTCCGGAACCGTCCCAGTTATACAGGAACGCCACATCATTTCCGCTGCCGTCCTGTCCTGCCGCTTCAACGGTCATACCCTTGAAAGTTACAAATTTATTCTGATGATTTATCAGGTCGTCGCTGCCAAGAAGAGAAGTAACGTCTTCCGCTTTGGCAACATAATTTCCTTTTCCTGTTTCAAAGGTTGCATCGATGATTTCCACTTCTCCGGCCCATTCCGCTTTGAATCCTGTTACTTTAATTTTAGTGCCGGGTGTCAGCTTCTCGTAATCCGCTTCGGAACAAGCCATGTTATACAGGAAATATCCGCCGTCTTTATCCTGTGCGTAAACGGTAGCCTTGTCTTCCCACCAGGACTGTTTTGCCTGTACATAAGCTTCGATAACGACTTCTGAGTCGAGAGCCGCAGAAACGTATTCGTCATAAGTCATGACGCCTTCTGACTTTTTGTCTTCCCCTGAAGCGCCGCATCCGACACATGTGAATACGAGTGTCAGAACCACAAGTAACGATATTAATTTTTTCATTTTTCTCCTTCTGCCGTAAAAACGGCATTCCTCCTCTTAAAAGATGTGGTTGATAAACTTTCGAAAATAATTATACATGATATTTCGAATAAATCAATAGTATTATTGCCGGTTTCGTTTCTTTTTGGCTGTCATGAAGGCAAGATACAGCAGCATAAAACCCCAGGCGGCAGCCAGAGACGACAGCAGAATGACGGATATTACCGGCAGGGCTCCAAGCGCCGCTCTATCGGAGGCAGAAGGCATATTCCGGCTGCCGGTCCGGTTCAGACGGTAAAGGGAAACCGTATCGTCATATAGTTTTTCTATAAAAGCGTCATCGACGGTCTGCTTCCGGTTGACGGATTTTACCGTCGTTTCGATGAGATGCCCGGCGGCGTCGCGAAGCGATGTGGAACCGTTGAATACGGGGGTAACAAACGTATGCCCGACGTTATCGAGCAACAGGGAAGCCGCCTGAATTTTAATGTCGTAATAAGTGGAATTGTCTTCCCCGCATCTTGACAGATAATCCTGATATTCCGGCGCATTCTGCGCTTTGGATGTAACGGGCACATAGCCTTCCGTTTCCGAATAAGCAATCTGGACATCGTTGGTCAGCAGATACTGGGCGAACAGCCAGGAGGCAAGAACTTCCTGGGAATCTGTTTTGTTAAAAATGCAGACGGAAGGCCCCTGGGAAATCATTTGCGGATTATCCGTGTCAAACTGCGGAATCGTCATGACCGTCGTTTCAAACTCTACGATTTTATCGGGACTGATATCGCAGAGCGGCGCGCTGCTGCCCATCCAGGTTGCGCCGGCCGTAGAATCCAAGGCGAAAATACATTGTCCGGCGTTCAGGAAGTTGGCCGGATAACTGGAAATTTTAAACGTGGAAAAGGCGCCGCTCTCGGCATGTTTTGCAATCGTTCGAAGAAAAGCCTCCGTCGTCTCATGAAAAAGGAGGATTTCGCCGTCTTCTGTCGAGTATCCGGCATTTTGCTGTTTCAATGCCTGAATCATCATATTATCGGTGGATTTATAGATAAAAGGAATCATAACTTTCTGCCCGTTGACGAGATAGTTGCCGTCGGAATCCTGAGCCATTGCGGCTTCGGAAACTTCCCATACGAAGTCCCATGTGAGGACATCGGGAAGCGTATAGCCGAGCGCTTCCACATAAGTTTTGTTGATATAACAGGCTTCGGTGGAACGCATATAGGGAATGGCATAGTAATGCCCGCCGAAAGAACATTCTTCCAAAAACTGCGGAATGATTTCCGCCGTCGTCGGAGAATCGAACCGGATATCGCTTCCGCCGAGCCCGTATTTTTCATCGGCAAAAAGCTCTTCGAGGGGAACGACGAGATTCGTTCCGCTCAGATAAGTAGCGATATGGTCGGGATAGGTAATGCAGACGTTTGGTGTTGTATCCGTTGCAATATTGGTAATGACATCATTGTAAATTTTGCCGTAATCCGTATAAAGACGAAGATTGACGGTGATATTCGGGTATAACGCTTCAAAATCGTCGATTGCCTTTTCATAAATATCGGTCTGTGTTTTGTTGGTATCGTTTTTGGCCCAGAACGTAATTTCATAATTTTGGGAAACATCAAATTCCGCCGGGATTTCAAAAGCCGCAAGCCCTTCCCTGCCATGACATCCGGTCAGCGTCAGACAGCAGCCGGCGGTCAGCGCCAGTACGGGCAGAGCGGATAAAAGTCGTTTGTTTATTTTCATCGTTTTAATCCTCCATTCGTCTGTATACAGCTTAGCCCTTGAGTCCGCCCCGTGAGACACCGGCCATGATTTTATTGCGGAACAGAAGGAAGAGAACGATTAAGGGAACCGAGATGACGACGACGGCGGCCATCATTGCCGGAATGTTTTCCCGGCCGAACCCATTCTCCCGTATTTCCTGAATGCCGTTGGAGACGAGAAAATACCGTTCATCATCGGTAATCAGCCGGGGCCATACATAGGAATTCCAGCATTCGATGACTTTGAGAATGGCAATCGTAATCAGCGTCGGTCTGGAAATGGGGACCAGAACCTTCAAAAGATATTTCAGGTCGGACGTGCCGTCCACTTTTGCGGCATAATACAGGCTGTCCGGCACTTGCTCGAAGTTTTCCTTTAACAGATAAATATAGAAAACAGAAGTGATGGATGGCAGTATCAGGCCCGGAAAGGAATTGCGCATATCCAGTTCCGTAATTGTCACGAAGTTTGTAATGATGACGAGTTCGTTTGGAATCATCATCAAAGACAGAAACAGAAGGAATACAATATTTTTTCCCCGAAATTCCAGTCTGGCAAAGGCAAAAGCGGCAAGCGTGATGACAAACATCATAACCGCGGTCGTCACGACTGTAAAAATAACCGTATTGATGAGATATTGTCCGAGCGATACTGCGCTGAAGGCGTCCGCATAATTTTGAAGGGTCGGCGATAACGTATAAAACTTCGGGATATATTCCGAATTATAAGCCCCATAACTTTTTACGGATGTTAAGAGCATCCAGTAAAAAGGAAACAACACAATGACGGCCCAAAAGGCCAGAAAGAAATAGGTTATGATATTTCGCACTGTCTGGCGGGTGCGTGCGGCCTGTTCCATTTTTTTGTAATCCATTTTTCCTCTCATTCCGCCGCGTAAGCGGCATTCCATTTTTCATCGGATTCTTTTTCTGTTTTAATAATGAATTTTCTTTTTACCAATCAGTAAGTTGATGCAGGTAATCGTCAGCACGATTGCAAACAGCAGGATTGCCGCCGCGGAAGCATAGGAAGGATAACCGCCGCTGTCGCCGTAGAGCATGTCGTAAACATACCCGACAATCGTGTTCATCTCCGCCGCGTTCAGGTTGGTTCCGAAGAGGGCGACGACGTCGCTGTATGCTTTGAAGGCGCCGATGAAGCCTGTGATGACCAGATAAAAAATCATCGGCGAAATCATCGGAAGCGTAATGCGCATAAAAATGCGGAAACGGGATGTGCCATCGACCCGGGCGGCGTGGTAATATTCCGGATTGACCGAAGAAAGCGCGCTGGTCAGAATCAAAATTTTAAAAGGCATTACGACCCAAATCGTATAAAAGCACAGAACAAACATTTTGGCCCAATACGGCCCGTCAATAAAATCAACGGCATTTCCGCCGAACAGGGAAATAATCAGATTGATAAAACCGTCGGAATAAGCGGTCTTTTTAAAAAGAATCATGAACACGAGACCGACGGCCAGCGTATTTGTTACATAGGGAAGAAAATAAACGGTCTGAAACAGATTCCGCAGCGGCTTGATGGAGCAAAGCCCGGTGGAAATGAGCAATGCGATTCCCGTCGAAAGCGGAACGGTAATGATGACCAGAATAAACGTGTTCTTCACAGCCTGTAAAAAATAGGGGTCGCGGAGTACATAGGAATAGTTATAAGAGCCGATGCCCCAGTATGTCTGGGAAGCGGAATTATAGCCTTCTTCGAAAGAATATACAAAAACGTCAATCAGCGGATATACCATAAAAATGCCGAGGAAAAGAATTGCGGGTAAAAGATACAGCCATGCTTTGAAGCTGCCTGAATTTTTTCTCATAATGAAAACGCCATCCTTTCTTCCGTTTCGTGGTCAAAAAGGAATACTTTGCGGGGATTTAAGGCAAATCTGACAGTGGATTTGGAAGTATCAATCTGACTGTCCGCGCCGATGATGGAACGGATTGCCGGATTCAGAGAAGCCGGATGTCCGGAGACGATGCTGATATCGCGGCCCATGACTTCCACACCGTTAAGCTTACAGCAAAGCGGCCCGTTTTCCTGTAAAAGAAATCCTTCCGGTCTGATGCCGACATAGACGCTGCGCTCGGAAATATCTTTCATTTCCAGTACGGCGTCTTCGCCGATATATAATTGTCCGTTTTGAATACGCCCTTCAAAAACATTGATGGGGGGCGTTCCGAGAAATCTGGCTACGAACAGATTGGAAGGATTGTCATATACATCCTGCGGTTTGCCGGTCTGCTGTACGACGCCTTCTTTCATAACCACAATCATATCGGAAATGCTCATCGCTTCTTCCTGGTCATGGGTAACGAAAATTGTCGTAATCCGCGTTTCCTTCTGGATTCTGCGGATTTCTTCTCTTGTCTGGAGACGCAGCCGTGCGTCGAGATTGGAAAGGGGCTCGTCCAGCAAAAGAACCCGCGGCATTTTGACGAGCGCGCGGGCAATCGCAACGCGCTGCTGCTGGCCGCCGGAGAGTTCGCCGGGCCTGCGGTCCATCAGCGCATCTATTTGAACGAGCCGGGCCGCGGCCTGTGCTTTGTCGAGCATTTCGGATTTGGAGAGTTTTTCTTTTCCTTTCAGATTCTGCAGCGGAAAAAGGATATTCTGCTTCACGGTCAGATGCGGATAAAGGGCATAATTTTGAAAGACAAGGCCGATGCCTCTGTTTTCCGGCGGCAGGTCGGTAACGTCATCTTTCCCGAAAAAGATTTTGCCGCTGGTCGGTTTTATCAGACCGCTAATCAGGTTGAGCGTCGTGCTCTTGCCGCAGCCCGACGGGCCGAGCAGACCGATGAGCTTTCCGTCCGGTATTGCAAAGCTGAAATCATTGACCGCGATAACGTCTTCCCGTTTTTTCCTGTCGCGGCCGGGAAATTTTTTCGTCAGATTTTGTAAGATTACTTCCATAAATAGTAAGCCCTCATGCTTTCCGTGTTTGCTGCCCGACAGGAGCATAATTCTCTGGCGTCGGCCCTGGAAAAACGCCAGTGCTTAGCGAGGTTTTTCCGAGCTTAGCATCTGCTGCGATTTTTCGCGGAACGAAAGTGTGCCGACAAAGAGAACCAGGCTCCTGCCGGGCAGCGTACATACTGTAATATGTCCACATTGTACTGAAAAATGGGGAAAAGGTCAAGGTTGCGATACTTTTTAAAATATTATATAATTTATTTAATATGTGTGCTTTCCGGAAAGCAGGCAGGGCATATAAAACAGAATATTTAAAGGAGGAATCGGAATGAAAAGAATCGGTATGCTGACCAGTGGTGGAGACTGCCAGGCGCTTAATGCGGCGATGAGAGGCGTTGTAAAATGTCTGTCATGTAGTGGAGAAGATGTAGAAATCTATGGATTTTTAGAGGGCTATAAAGGCTTGATTTACGGTGATTTCCGTATGTTGACGGGAATGGATTTTTCAGGTATTCTGACGAAAGGCGGAACGATTCTTGGAAGTTCCAGAACGCCGTTTAAACTGATGAGGGAGCCGGATGAGAACGGCCTTGACAAAGTAGAGGCGATGAAGCAGAATTACTATAAATTGAAATTGGACTGCCTCGTCATTCTGGGCGGCAACGGTACGCATAAGACGGCCAACATGTTAAGAGAGGAAGGGCTGAATGTCGTAACGCTCCCGAAGACAATCGATAACGATTTGTGGGGAACGGATATGACTTTCGGATTCCAGAGTGCGGTTAATATTGCGACGGACTGCATCGACTGTATTCATACGACAGCGGCATCTCACGGACGTATTTTCATCGTGGAAGTCATGGGGCATAAAGTCGGCTGGCTGACGCTGAATGCCGGTATGGCAGGCGGCGCGGACATCATTCTGATTCCTGAAATTCCATACGATATCGACAAAGTCGTTAAAGCGATTAACGGCCGTATGGCGCGCGGTTCCAAGTTCACAATCATGGCGGTGGCGGAAGGCGCGATTTCGAAAGAAGACGCGAAACTTTCCAAGAAAGAATATAAGGAAAAGATGAAAAATTATCCTTATCCTTCCGTATCTTATGAAATTGCGGACCGGATTCAGAAGAAGACCGGACAGGATGTGCGCGTAACGGTTCCGGGCCATACACAGAGAGGCGGAAGCCCGTGTCCGTATGACCGTGTATTTGCAACACGTCTCGGTGCGGAGGCCGGAAAACTGATTTTAAAAGGCGAATATGGCTTTATGGTAGGCTATAAAAACAGAGAAGTTGTTAAAGTTCCGCTCGAAGAGGTTGCGGGAAAACTGAAAATGGTGTCGCCGGATGCAACCATCGTCCAGGAAGCAAAAATGACGGGCATCAGCTTCGGTGACTGAGACTGAGTCAGGAAAGGGGCTTTCAATGTCATATACGGCGTTATACCGGAAATTCCGACCGGATTGCTTTGAGGATGTAAAAGGGCAGGAACATATTGTAACGACGCTGAGAAATCAGATTAAGGCAGGGAGGGTCGGGCACGCGTACCTTTTCTGCGGGACGAGAGGAACGGGAAAAACATCCATCGCCAAGATTTTTGCCAGAGCGGTGAACTGTGAGCATCCCATAGACGGCAGTCCCTGCAGAGAGTGCCCGACCTGTAAGGCCATTGCGGCCGGCGTCAGTATGAACGTCATCGAAATCGATGCGGCGTCCAATAACGGTGTGGACAATATTCGGGAAATTGTTGACGAGGTGTCCTATTCTCCGACGGAAGGAAACTATAAGGTTTATATTATTGATGAAGTTCATATGCTTTCCATAGGGGCTTTTAACGCGCTTTTAAAGACACTGGAAGAGCCGCCGTCTTATGTGATTTTTATTCTTGCGACAACAGAGGTTCATAAAATACCGATTACGATATTGTCCCGCTGTCAAAGGTATGATTTTCGAAGAATTTCGATTGATACGATTACGGACAGACTTCGTGAGCTGATGGAAATGGAGCAGATTCAGGTGGAGGAGCGGGCGCTGCGTTATGTCGCAAAGACTGCGGACGGTTCTTTCCGTGACGCGCTGAGCCTCCTCGACCAGTGTATAGCCTTTCATTTCGGACAGGAACTGACTTATGACAAAGTGCTGGATGTTCTTGGCGCGGTTGATACCGGCGTGTTCAGCAGACTGTTCGGATTTGTGCTGGAGCGGGATGTACAGGAATGTATTTCTTTGCTGGAAGAAATCGTCATGCAGGGCCGGGAACTGACTCAGTTTGTTACGGATTTTACATGGTATCTGCGCAATCTTCTGCTAGCGAAGACTTCGGATTCGATAGAAGATATTATTGACGTTTCCTCTGAGAACCTGCTCCGTTTAAAGGAAGAGGCAGAACGTATCGAAGCGGATGCGGTGATGCGGTATATTCGAATTTTTTCGGAACTGGCGGGGCAGATTAAATATGCCGCGCAGAAACGGATTTTAATTGAGATTGCCCTGATTAAGCTGTGCAGACCGGGAATGGAGACCGATACCGGGTCGCTGCTTGACAGAATCCGCGTGATAGAGGATAAGCTGGAAAAAGGCGTGATTGCGGCGCCGGCGGAAGGTGCGGCTGCACCCACCCGGCAGGAAAGCGTGCCGACGGCGGAAACGCTGGCAAGACGCGCGCAGCTGGAAAAGGCGGTTCCGGAAGATATCAAAACGATTGTCGGCAGCTGGCCCTCCGTCGTCGGAGAAACGTCCATGCCGATGAAAAAATATTTAAAAGATGCAAGACTGAGTCTCGGAGGGGATAACAGACTTTTGATAGTCGTGGAAGACGGGCTGGCGTCGGATTATTTTCTGAAACAGGAAGAGAATAAGAACGCGCTTGAACGGATTCTTTCGAATATAGCGGGCAAAGAGATTGAAGTGACAATCCAGAGCATCAAAAGCGACAGAGACTTTGCGCAGGATTATGTAGATTTAAGCCAGATAATCCATATGGAGATAGAAGAAGAATAAGTTGAAAAATTTAAGGTTTTTCAGCGGAAAGGTATAGGTATTAAGATGGCAAAGCGTGGAGGATTTCCGGGAGGCGGAATGCCGGGAAACATGAACAACCTGATGAAGCAGGCTCAGAGGATGCAGCGTCAGATGGAAGAAAGCCAGAAAGAACTGGAAGTAAAGGAGTTTACTGCGAAGGCCGGCGGAGGCGCGGTAGAAGTGACCGTAACCGGGAAAAAAGAGATTACCAAAGTAAAATTATCGCAGGAAGTCGTAGACCCTGATGATGTGGAAATGTTGGAAGACCTTGTTATGGCGGCAGCGAACGAGGCGCTGCGCATGGCGGAGGAAGCGAATGCGGAAATCATGAATAAAATGACCGGCGGACTCGGACTTGGCGGAGGATTACCCTTCTGATGGATTTGTACGGCGGACATATCAATAAATTAATTGAAGAACTGGCCGGACTGCCCGGAATTGGGAACAAATCCGCACAGCGGCTTGCTTTTCACCTGATTAATATGCCGAAGGAGAAAGTGGAGCGGCTGGCGGGAACGATGGTGGAGGCCAGAGCCAACGTCAGGCATTGCAAAGAGTGCTTTACCCTGACCGAGCGGGAGCTTTGCCCCGTCTGTGCCAATGAAAACAGGGACCACGGAACAATTATGGTGGTCGAGAATACGAGAGACCTGGCGGCCTATGAAAAGACAGGAAAGTATACGGGCGTTTATCATGTATTGCATGGAGCCATTTCTCCGATGCTCGGAATCGGCCCGAATGATATTCGGTTAAAAGAGCTGATGCAGCGGTTACAATCGGATATTCAGGAGGTCATTATTGCGACCAATTCCAGTCTGGAGGGAGAAACGACCGCCATGTATATCGGCAAACTGATTAAGCCGACCGGCATAAAAGTAACCAGAATTGCCAGCGGTGTGCCGGTTGGCGGCGACCTGGAATATATTGATGAAGTGACGTTATTGCGTGCATTAGAGGGAAGAACGGAACTATAAGAAACATTGAAAAGCCGAAGAAGCGCCCGGCGATGAATGAGCAGGAATGGAGGAGGAATCATGGCGGTTACAAAGGAACTTTTTGGAACGACGCAGGACGGCGGCAAAGTGTATGCTTTTACACTGGAAAATGCGAACGGAATGAAGGCGAGACTGATTAATTACGGCGCAACGCTCGTGAATCTGTATGTACCGGATAAAGACGGCAAAGTGGAGGACGTTGTGCTCGGCTTTGACAAACTCGAAGATTATTATGAGAACGAAAGTTTTTTAGGCTCTACGATTGGCCCCAGTGCAAACAGAACCGGCAACGCGGCTTTTCGTGTTGACGGGAAAATCTATCAGATAGACGCCAACGACGGCCCGAACAATTTACACAGCAGTTTTACAAACGGGTATCATAAGCGGGTATGGGAAGTTGCGGAGACCGGTGAAGCGAGCGTCACTCTGTTTCTGGAAGCGCCGGACGGCGATATGGGATTTCCCGGAAATAAAAGAATGACGATGACATACAGCCTTTCCGATGACAACGCGCTTCAACTGAAATATCATGGCACTTCCGATAAAAATACGGTAATTAATATGACGAACCATACCTATTTCAATCTGAGCGGACATCAGGCTGGTAAAATAGAAGACCATGTTCTGACGATTCATGCGGGAAATTATACACCTGTGATTCCGGGGTGTATTCCGACTGGAGAAATTGCGCCGGTGGAGGGAACGCCGATGGACTTTACAAGCCCGAAGCCGATTGGGCAGGATATCGAGGCCGATTTTGAACAGTTGAAACTTGGGCAGGGATATGACCACAACTTTGTTATTGACGGTGCGGACGGCACGCTTCGGGAAATTGCAGTGGTGGAGGACAAAAAGAGCGGCAGAAAACTGAAAACTTTCACGACGCTTCCCGGCGTCCAGTTCTATGCCGGAAACTGCATCGGCGTTCAGAAGGGAAAAGACGGCGTCACCTATGGGCCGAGAATGGGAATGTGCCTGGAAACACAATATTTTCCGGATGCAATCAACAAGCCGAATTTCCCGTCCAACGTTTTTGGACCGGACAGGGATTATGAAGCGGTGACGGTTTATCAGTTTGTGTAATATACTGGACAATTCAAATACAGGGCGCAGGCGGCAGAGCCTGCGCTGTTTTTTAGTTCGGAAGGTAATATCTACTCCAGCATAATCTCCTTCAGATTCATTTTCTCCATTCTTTTCCCATAAAAAAACATTACGCCTTCGTACAGAATAACAAAGCAAAGCAGCGTCAGAAACATTATCGGAAAATCGAAGTGATATTCGGGAACATCCTCAAAATCCGCAAAAACAACGGACACCATAATTTTCAGCAATAAATACTGATAAACGCTTCCGAGGGCAAAACCGAAATAAGCCCAGGGGCGGTATCCTCCCAGAACTGCGTCTGCGCAGTCCATGCTGCGATAGCCGAATACTTTCATCATCGTAATGGTCTTTGCGTTTGCCCTGATGACGGAAGTTGATGCGATAAAGAGCGTGACGCAGGCCAAAACAGCGCCAATTGAGATAATCATGACGGTCATCATCCGGCTGGCAAGTTCATCTATACTGAAAGACATCTGCATCATGGAGGAGAAGCAGAAGACAGCAAAAGTAATGAAAAAAATCAGGGATTTCCGCTGCCGGGCATTGCTTCTTTTTAATTCCTGTAAAAATGGCAGGTCCGTTTCCTTTCCGGCTTTGACAACTTTTTCTGATTCCTTTCCCCGCAAAAGGGCGAGCGGAGAGGCCTTTAATTTCAGATAGCTGTAAAAAATGGCGAGCAGAGAGAAAAACAGGGCGGGCAGGAGCACCAGCAACAGGCACAGACCCGGATGAAAACCAATCTCCATTTCCGCGAAAAGTCCTTCCTGATTCTGGATGTCATAAAATGTCGGCATGAGCAGATGGGCGCCCAGATATCCAAGCCCCGTGCCTGCAAGAACGCAGCATCCGAAAGTCCAAAATTCTCCGGCAATCCGAATACGGGAATAGCCGAGCGCTTTCAGAATACCAAGTTCTTTCTGATGAATATCAATGTAGTGTCCCACATAGAAGCATAATAATACGACCGTCGTCAGCAGAAGGCATCCTCCGGCGACACCGCTTATGACTTTTCCGCTCATGACGAGGGCATCATAAACAGCCTGGGAGGCCGGAGCGGTGATTTCCCCTTTTATGCCGGCCAGGTCCAGATTATAATTCAGAAATAATGTACATACAAACACGGCGCAGAAACTGACAATCAGAATGCCGGCCATTTTCAGTGTATCTTTGTAATCGACAATCATGTTACCTCTCATTCTGCCGCATAAGCGGCGGCTCCTTTAATATGCGATTTCATATGCGGTTTTCGGTCTGGCATTATGCAGCGTTTCTACAATACGTCCGCTGTTCATACGGATGACCGTATCCGCCATTTCCGCAATGTTTTGGTTATGAGTTACCATGATTACGGTAAAACCGGATTCTTTCTGCAATTTGCTGATGTAGTCAAGGACAAGCCTTCCGGTCTCTTCGTCCAGCGCGCCGGTGGGTTCATCCAGATACAGAACCTTTGGGTTTTTGGCGAGAGCCCTTGCGATGGAGACGCGCTGCTGTTCGCCTCCGCTCAATTCATGCGGATATTTCTGCCGCTTTTTATCGAGTCCGACGGCGGTAATCGTTTTCCGGTAGTCTTTATTCCCGGCCAGGTCGGCTCCCATTTTGACATTTTTATCCACATTCAGGTTTGGCAGAAGATAGTATTGCTGAAAAATGAAGCCGATATTTTTCTTGCGAAATTCGGTCAGTTCTTTGTCTGTCATATGTTCAAGCATCGTCTGGTCATAGCTTATTTCGCCTTCATCCGGGCGTTCCAGTCCTGACATAATGTTTAACAGGGTGGATTTGCCGGAGCCGGAGGCTCCTAAGATAACGACGAAATCGCCCTCTTCAATCTGAAAAGAAAGACCCTTTAAGATTTCGCATCTGCTTTCTCCCTTACCGTAGAATTTATGAATATTTTTGATTTGTATCATAATTGCTCCTTTTATTGTCAGGCTTTGTTGTTTTCTGAGTTGCCGTTATCCGGATTGAGAGACGGCGCCGTTTCTTTTTTCAAAAGAAAAAGCAGACCTTGAAAAACCTCACTCATCATTTCCGAAATATGCTCTTTGGAATAGTCGCACAGATGGGTAACCGACATGACCGCAATGCCATGCGAATACGTCCATAAATGTTGATAAAGTCTGTCGGCGGTTTCTCTGTCCAGTCCGTAAGGTTCCTGCACGGTGCGCAGAATCTTTTCGTAGCTTTCATCGATTAAAGGCAGAATCTGCGATATACTGGCGGAAGCGTCTTCTCCGCCGGGGGCGCTCATGAACAATATCTGAAATAGCTTCGGTTCCTCCATTGCAAAGGTGATATAAGCGAGCCCGACGCCGCCGAATGCCTTTTTTTCTTTCAGACCGCTTTCCACATAACGGAGATAAATTTCTTTTGCAAGATGAATGACTTCCCGCTTCACTTCTTCCATATTCTGAAATACCGTAAAAACAGGTCTGGCCGAACTGCCGAGCTGCATACCAAGTTCCCGTGACGTCAGTTTATCCATCCCTTCGGTCCGTACAATCTGCAAAGCTTTTTCCAGAATTTCTTCTCGTGTAAATTTTGATTTTGGCGGCATAATTATGCTCCTCCGTTCTAAAACGTTTGATTTAAAACATATGTTTTAGAAAAGTATAAATCTGAATACAAGGAATGTCAATATACTTTTTTCCCGGTGCGCATAATTTGATAAATTTCGCATACCTTCTGTGTTATATTGAGAAAAAGTATGCCCGTCTGTATCCGGCGGGTTCGAGGAAAGGCGTGGGAATTAAAATGGCAGCATCAGACATCGTAATTCACAAAGGGGAAAAAGAGGAAAAATATCAACTATATGTAGAAGATTATGTGATGTCCTATTTAAAAAATTACGGAGCCGGAGAGGGCGGAAAAATTTTTTTCTATGGAAAAAGAGAACGAAAGAATAGAAAATATTACATATACGGAGCAGGCCGTCAGCGAGAGTTATCCTGTTTTGCACAATATGAGCCGTTGGATGAAATTGTATGCCGCCTGACAACGGACATGCCGGTTTTCCTCATGAAAAGCGAAGAAGAGACGTATGAGCTGGCAGGATATTATATTTTCTACCAGAGCAATGAGGCGATGCAGAATTATATGGTAGAACAGCGAAAAGCGGCAGAGGCGCTGGAAAAATCGCAGGGAAGAGCGGGTGCGCAGGCAGGAAGGAAACAAACCGGGGCGCAGAACATCGTGAAACCGCAGAACATTGTAAGGCCGCAGAATATCAACAGGCCACAGAATTTTAGCGGTAAACAAGGCAATGGCACGGAGGCGCAGCGAAGAGGAGCCAAAGGCGGAAGGACAAAATCAGGGAGCCAGACAACGGGAAATTTTAAGGGCGGGCTGATGGCGGTACAGCTTGCCGCAATTTTTATCATATTGATAGCGATTGTTATAAACTCTACCAACAGTTACACAAAGCTGGAAGAATTGAATCAGGATGCGGTGGAAGTTTTCTTTGCGATGGAAAACGAAGAGGCTGCCGATAAAGAAAAGCGTAGCCAGACAGCGGACGGTATGGAAGAAACGGGAAAGGAAACAGAGGAAACGTCGGCGGAGCAGCAAAAGAAACCGGAAGGAACGGCGATGCAGAAGGAAGACGGCACGGCGGCTGAAACGGAAGGAACCGTGCTGCGGTTGGAAGATTTGGATGTAAAGTTCGAGGAGGAAAACCAGGCTGCGAAACAGGAGGAAGACGCGCAGACGGAACCGGGCGACGATTCCGAAGAGGGGATTGAGAGCGGACAGGACGCGGACAGCGTGCAAAAGGAGAGCGGGACGGAAGAAGATAAAAAAGAGACGGACAGAACGGAAGCTGGTGAAGACGATGCGGACGGGGAGAGCGGCAAAACGGAGGAGGCAGTCCAGAGCGAACAGGCTTTTGCCAGAAACTTTGCGGAATACTATAAAATAGAAAAAGGCGATACGCTTAATAAAATCAGCATAAAGATATATGGAGATACGGGAAAAGTAAAGGAAATCTGTGACCTGAACAAAATCAAAGACCCGGATGATATTAAGTATGGGCAAAAAATATTACTGCCATAGAAAAATATATGGTATAATAAATTTTTATAATAGTACAAAATGCTATCAGAGGACCAACATATGATAAACGTCAGGGATTATTTTAAAAATAAAAGAGCGGGCAGAGAAAAAAAGAACCGCATCAGTTATCTGGAAAAGATAAAAAGCCATAAGTTTATGATTTTTTATCGCAGCATTCTGCTTTTTGCGCTCGTGGCGGCGGCCGTGGCAGTCATGCTGATTCAGTGGAAAAATAAAATTTATACGCAGAGCGTGACCATTTCTTCCATAGAGACGGGCAAACCGCAGAACGGAAATCTTGTTGCTTTTTCAGAGTATATACTGACATACAGTAAAGACGGCGCAAGCTGTATGGACGGCAAAGGAAATGCGGTCTGGAATGAAACTTTCGAAATGCAGAATCCGATGGTGGACATCTGCCGGGATGTTGTGGCGATTGGGGATTATAACGGAAGAAGTATTTATGTGATGAATACGAGCGGCTCTTTGGGGGAGATTACGACGAACCGGCCAATCAGGAATTTTTGTGTTGCGGCAAACGGCGTCGTGGCAGTTATTCTGGATGATTCCGGTCTTACCTATATTTATCTTTTTGATAAAAACGGAAAAGAGCTGGTGCGCATCCGAACGACGATGAAAGACAGCGGATATCCGTTCAGCATTTCGCTTTCGCCGAACGGAAGGCTGTTATGTGTGTCGTATTTGTTTGTGGACAGTGGGGAATTGAAATCGAGTGTTGCATTTTATAATTTCGGCGAGGTCGGACAGAACCAAACGGATAATTATGTCAGCGGCTATGATTATCTGGACGTCATTGTCGGATATACCCGGTTTTTGGATGAGAGAACGCTCTTCGCGGTTTCCGACGACCGAATCATGTTTTTTGAAGGCGAGCAGAAACCGGTCAGTATATCGGAACGCCTGCTCAACGAAGACATACAGAAGATTTATTATGGAAAAGAAGATGTCGGACTGGTATTCAACAGCATGGACGGCAACAGCAGATACCGTCTGGATGTGTATCATAAAACGGGAGAGTTAAGCAGCTCCATCGGTTTTGACATGGAGTTTACAGATATTGTATTTGCAGATGACCAGATTGTTATATATAATGAATCGGAATGTCAGGTTTTCAACAGGAACGGCGTGGAAAAGTATTCCGGATTTTTCGATAAGGCAGTATATGCCCTGATTCCGACATCAACGACATACAGGTATATACTTGTCACTTCGGATTCCATCGATACGATAGAATTAAAATAGCAGTATGAAAATACACCTGAAATAAATGAAAGGTATGAGAATATACCGAAAGTACGATACCCTTGCGTTTCAAGGGTCAGAAAGGCGATGAACGTTAGTTTGCATATGGATTTGAAAATTGTTTTTATCGTGATAATTCTCCTGTTGGCGGTATGGAGAATCAGAAAAGGATTCCGCAATGGAATGATAAAGGAAATTGTCAATATTTTTTCCATCGCAGCCGCCTTTATATGTATCACGCTTCTGTTTCTGACAATCAGCAGTATTGTGGCCAAAACATTCAGCGTTCTTACCGTCTGTATCGTGGGGCTTGTCGGGTTCGGCATCGTTTATAAACTTTGCGGCCTCATTTTCAAACCGATTACTGCGATTGTCAATATTTCCGTTATTCACGGGCTGGATAAATTATTGGGCGCCGTGATGGGATTTGGAGAAGCGATGATTTGTGCTTATTTCCTGTATCGTGTGATAATGTATTTTGGAATCTATACATTTTGAAATCTGTGCTTTTTGAAATTTATGCTTTTTGAAATCTGTGCTTTTTGAAATCTGTGCTTTTTGAAATCTATGCTTTTTAAAATTAAAATCCGTGTTTTTTAAAATCATAGTTCAAAAAGCTTTTTTTCATAGTCTTTTACATAGTGCCTGACATTGGTTCTTCCTTTCCGGAGGATGGTATGTCCCTCGGCTTCCAGCTTTTCCTTCTGAGCCTGTATGCCGCCCGGATATTTTACATTCAGTTCTCCGTTTGCCTTTAAGGTTCTCCAGTAAGGTGTTTCATTGTCGGAACGCTGATAACTTGCCCATGCCGCGATGGAGACAAAAACGCCTGCGGTAATCGGTTCTGTAAAATCGGCATTGTTTGCTTTTGCAAAGTACTCCCGAATTTTTCCGATTGTAATTACCTTCCCGAAAGGAATACGCTTCATCACAGTGTCATAGTCGATGGGCGGTGCGAAATACATTTGTGTCCCGCCGTATTTTTCAATGCTTTTTCTGTCTGTAATCGTCTGGTATTTGGGCATATCTTTACAATCATGCAGCATTGCGTTAAAGTCTTTTTCATTTTCGTTTGCCATTGAGCGTCTCCTTGTATTATAATGTTTTCGAGTCTGTGGTTTTTGATAAGTTTTACAGCTATTTTAATAGTATATACAGACTTATGCAATGAGACGGTTTATAATTTTTTTTGAAGCAATTTTTATGAAGATAGAAAGACAAGAGGTTTGCCGGTCATGTTGTTCAATTCTCTGGAATTTTTGATTTTTTTCCCGATAGTCGTTGCGGCGTATTTTATCCTGCCGAAGAAACTGAAACAGTTCTGGCTGCTGATTGCCAGTTACTATTTTTATATGTGCTGGAATGCGAAATATATTTTCCTGATTTTCTTTTCTACTGTGATTACATATGGCAGCGGCCTTTTGTTAGAAAATATAAAAACGCTTCCGGTGGAAGAAAAACGCCGGACAAGGTATAAAAAGCTGACGGTTGCGTTCAGTTTTCTGCTGAATCTTTCGGTACTGTGTTATTTCAAGTATATGAATTACTTCTTTTCTGTTATAGCAGCCGTATTTCATGCCGCGCATATCGAGTTAAACGTACCGGCTTTTGATATATTGCTTCCGGTAGGAATTTCTTTTTATACCTTTCAGGCATTGAGTTATACGATGGATGTATACAGAGATGAGATATATGCGGAAAAGAATTTTTTCCGATATGCGCTTTTCGTATCCTTTTTTCCGCAGTTGGTAGCGGGGCCGATTGAAAGGTCAAAGAATTTATTGAGACAGCTGGATAAATCGCAAAAATTCAGTTTTGAAGCGGCAAGAGAGGGGCTGCTTCTTATGCTGTGGGGATTTTTTCTGAAGATTGTGCTGGCGGACAGAATTGCGCTGTTTGTAAATACGGTATATGGAGACAGTCAGACATATGGTGGCGGCTATCTGATTGCGGCGACGATGCTTTTTGCAATGCAGGTGTACTGCGATTTTTACGGATATTCTGTGATTGCCGCCGGAGCTGCCCAAATACTGGGAATCCGTTTGATGGAGAACTTTCACGCGCCGTATTTTGCGGCCTCCGTCGCTGAATTTTGGAGGCGCTGGCATATTTCGCTCACATCCTGGTTCAGGGATTATCTGTATATTCCTCTGGGAGGAAGCCGTAAAGGAAAATGGAGAGGGCATTTGAATACCATGATTGTATTCCTTGCAAGCGGATTATGGCATGGCGCGAATACTTCTTATGTGATATGGGGCGGGATGAACGGGCTTTATAAAATTGCCGGAGAAATCGGAAAGCCCTTGCGCGATAAAATGATATCCGTTTTGAAGCTGAACAGAAACTCTTTGGGACACAGGATGCTGCAAACCGTTATTACTTTTGTGCTGGTGGATTTTTCTCTGATATTTTTCCGGGCTGACGGATTGATGGACGCGCTGCGCATTATGAAGCAGATTATCGTCGTCAGAAATCCCTGGATTTTCTTCGACGGTTCTTTATATGAATGCGGACTTGACCGGGCCAATTTCTGGCTGATGATGTTCAGCCTGTGTATTTTATGGTTTGCGGATTACTGTAAAGTCAAAGGCATTCAGGTCAGACAGGTCATCATCCGACAGGATTATTGGTTCCGCTGGCTGTTTATTGCATTTTCGATATGCGGGATTCTGACGTTTGGCATATGGGGCGCAGGGTATGATGCGGCTGATTTTATTTATTTTCAATTTTAGGCGGGGGACGGGAAATGAACAGAGCGAAGATGAAAAAAGCGGTGGGCTGCATCGTCACAATGGGACTGACGATATTTTTGATATGCGGCCTGTCAAATGTACTGGAACGAAAAATCGCGAATATAAAGTATACGCATTTTTTTGAAGAAGAGGAAGACTTTGATGTTCTCTTTTTCGGAACAAGCCACATGAAGTATGGCATTTTGCCGATGGAACTCTGGCATGATTACGGAATTGTTTCTTATAATCTCGGTACTAACCTGCAGCTTTTACCGACGACGTACTGGCAGATGGAGAATGTACTTGAATATACGTCTCCCAAGCTGGTCGTCATCGACTGTTTTTTTCTGACATCCACTGGCAACATATCGACAAGCGCACATGATTCATTCGATGGGATTCCGTTCAGCAAAACAAAACTTGATGCCCTTTCCGATTTGATAGGAGACGGGGAGAACGGTTATACTTATGGGGAGTTTCTCTGGAATTACAGTATTTTTCATAACCGTTGGAACGAGCTGGAGGAAAAAGACTTCAAAAACACGGTTACGGATACAAAAGGCGGAGAATATATGATTGAAATCGAAAGCGGGCCGGGGCTGGAACCTGTTCCCAGAGACAATAAACTGGAGGAGGACACGAGTGCGGTCATATATCTTCAAAAGATGATAGAGGATTGTCAAAAAAGAGGAATTGAAGTACTGCTTGTCTATATGCCGGTTCTGGCATGGGAAGAGTCACCGATGGAGGCCAACAGGGTATATGAGATTGCCGAACAATATGGGGTGAATTACGTTAATTTTCTGGATATGGATATCATCCATTATGGAGCCGACTGTTCCGATGATAATCATATGAATCTGGCGGGAACCAGAAAAGTCACGGATTATCTTGGGCAGTATATTATGGAACATTACGATATTGCCGACCAGAGAGGGAACGAGGCTTTTGCGGACTGGGATTTGGATTATGAGGCTTATAAAGAGTCAGTGAATGCAGACCGCGCGAACTATGAATCGTTAGATTACTATATGTTATATTTGCACCATAATGATTATCTGATATTTGTGGAGATGAATAATCATGCAATTTTAAACGATGATTATTACTGCGGGTTATTTGAGAGTCTGGGCGTAAATCCGGACAAGATTACGGACGACACGGATTTTCTCGTAATACAGGATGCCGGAAAGAAGGTCGATTATTTCGAAAAATTCCGGGAATCTGAAAACAATATTACATCCGATTTGGGGACAATACAAATCTTCGCATCGGAGTCCGGCACTTACGGGGCATATCTGAACGGTGAGGAACTTTTCGCGGTTACGCCGGAGCAAAGTCAGAATCCGGAAATTCGAATTGTAGTGGTGGATAAAAGTACAAAAGAAGTGACAGACCAGAGCTGTTTTTCCAAAAGGACGGATGCTGACAGGCATGGGGCGGTACGCACTTATATGAAGGAATAATGCAATCGATATCGTTAGAAACATGACGGACATATCCGAACGGCACGCACCTGTACGAAGGAATCATAAGAAGGAAAGACGGGCAGGTTTTGTGAAAAGAAATTTTTGTAAAAAGCTTTCAGCAAAATTTGGCAAAAAGAGAAAGAAATAAGCTTGACAAGCAATGAAGCGTGGTGATACAATAAAAGCCCACCGCCCGGAAAAGGGGGCAAAACCCCGTTCAGGAGGGTGGAAAAGAAAAAAATATAAAAAAAGTAAAAAAATGTCTTGACGGGAACGCACAGCCGTGATAATATATGAAAGCTGTGTCCGATATGAATCGGCCGCACAGGACAGAACCGACCGGCAGAAGCCGGAGCGGAGCACCTTGACAAATGAACAGTAATGCAACCCTGAAAATTCAAGAGAATTTCAAAAAAAAGAACAGTAAACGGAACAAGAAAGCCAAGCGGTCTTGTCCGGAATCAAACGTATTATGCGAAGCGGGATATGGAAAGGGAAGACAAAGCCCGGGAAGTAACTGCGGAGCAGAAACAATCCATTTTAATTCTGTCATGCAGAATTTAAACTTATTATCGAGAGTTTGATCCTGGCTCAGGATGAA
>CAJTRK010000005.1 GCA_910578475.1 uncultured Lachnospiraceae bacterium
AGCGGTATCAGACAAATTCCAATGAGTGAAAAAGTGTATGAAGCGTTGGGGCGCGTGTTGGAGAACCGCAAGGGAGCGAAGCAGATCACCATTGACGGTTACAGCAATTTCCTTTTCCTCAACCGGGACGGCTGCCCGAAAACGAATGTGAACTATGCTACCATGTTCCGGGGGCTTGTGAAAAAGTACAACAAATGCCATGAGGAAGCGTTACCCAAAGTAATGACACCCCACACCCTGCGCCATACGTTTTGCACCAACTTAGCCAATGCCGGAATGAACCCGAAAGCGTTACAGTATATCATGGGACATTCCAACATCACCATGACGCTGAACTATTACGCACACGCAACATTCGCTTCCGCAAGGGCTGAAATGGAAAGGCTGATTGCAGCATAGCCGCAGACGGATTTACTACTTCTTTTACTACCATTGAGAGGGAAAACCTAAAAAGTTATGAGGGTATATGAGAACTTCTCCCCATATCTAAAATGCCGGGAAAGCCCGAAAATACGGGCTATACCGACATATAAGAACTTCTAAAGAGATAATCTAAATTCACCATAAATTTTCTGTTAAAACCTTCCAAAATGAACGAACTGGAAGAGGCTATGGACACCGTTACCAAACGGCTGGAGGAGGCGGAGCAGCGGGAAGAGCGCATGTTACAGAGCGTGACGCCGGACACGGCTTTTTATAAGGAGCCTGTTCCTGATAGCGGTACGGCATCCGATGCGGTTTCCGCGGCGGAAGAGGAGCGGGAAATACCGGGCCAGAGCGAGGCGAACAGTTTTATCGTAAAAAATGCGTTGGAATATATCCGCGAGAACTCGCAGGAAAAATTGCGTCTTGTCGATGTGGCGGAACAGGTCTACGTCAGCCAGTGGCATTTATCCAAACTGCTGAATAAACATACGGGCAAGACGTTTTCGGATATTCTGAACAGCGCCCGTATGGAAAAGGCAAGAGAGCTGTTGAAAGACCCCTCTCTGCGTATTTACGACGTGGCGGAAATGGTAGGATTCCAGGATTTGGCCCATTTTTCCAGAGTCTTTAAGAAGATGGAAGGAATGTCGGCGAACGAATACCGCAATACACAGACCTGATGAAGGGTTGGAAATCACCGAACGGCAGCCGCCTGGCCGAAGCATATTCTCTGTGGGAGACACGCTCCCGCTCCGCTAAAAATGTAGCGGTACTAAGGATTTTGCGCCACAAGTGCCTCAAAATCCAAATGCCGACATTTTTACAGGGTCTCCCACAGAGAATATGCTTCGGCCAGGCGGCTGCCGTTCGGTGATTAATTATGATTTTGCATCGTTTTTATCTTGATACTTTCCAAAGAACATAGTAGAATAATAAAAAATATTCGAAAATTTTCGTTCGCGGCGGCGGACAGAAGGGGAAATCAATGAGAAAGAGCGGTGTATTATTACCGGTTTCCAGCATTCCGTCCAAATACGGAATCGGAACCTTTTCCAAACAGGCATATGAGTTTATCGACATGCTGGCACAGGCGGGTCAGCGTTACTGGCAGATACTGCCGCTTGGCCCGACCGGCTACGGCGATTCGCCGTATCAGTCATTTTCTACTTTTGCGGGAAATCCTTATTATATTGATTTGGAAACGCTGGTTGAAGAGGGACTCCTGACAAAAGAGGACTGTGACCGGTATGATTTCGGCGACAATATAGAGTATATCGATTATGAGAAAATCTATTTGTCCCGTTTTCGGGTGCTGCGTACCGCTTTTGAGAACAGCCATATCGAACAGGATGAAAAATTCCGGGAATTTGTTCATGAAAACGGTTATTGGCTGGATGATTACGCCCTTTATATGGCGGTGAAAAATTCTTTTGACGGCGTGAGCTTCATCGAGTGGGACGAGGATATCAAGCTTCGTAAAGAAGATGCCTTAAAGTCTTATCGAAATAAATATAAAGAAGAAATTGTTTTTTATCAGTTTCAGCAGTTCTTATTCGCGAAACAGTGGTCAGCATTGAAGGCGTATGCCAACGAAAAGGAAATTCAGATTATCGGAGATATCCCGATTTACGTTGCATTTGACAGCGCGGACACATGGGCGAATCCGACGCTTTTTCAGTTGGATGAGAACCTGACGCCGTTAGCGGTTGCCGGCTGCCCGCCGGATTCTTTTTCGGCAACGGGACAGCTTTGGGGAAATCCGCTGTACCGGTGGGATTATCACAAAGAAACGGATTATGAATGGTGGATGAAACGAATCGCGTACTGCTTTACGCTGTACGATGTGGTCAGAATCGACCATTTCAGAGGATTCGACGAATATTATTCCATCCCGTACGGCGATTTGACGGCGGAGTTCGGTCATTGGGAAAAAGGGCCGGGGTATGATATTTTTCAGACGATGAAGGAGAAGCTTGGGAAAAAGGCGGTTATCGCGGAGGATTTGGGATTTTTGACCGATTCGGTCCTGAAACTTGTAAAAAAGAGCGGCTATCCGGGGATGAAAATTTTGCAGTTCGCTTTTGATTCCAGAGAAGAAAGCGATTATCTGCCGCATAATTATACGGCAAACAGCGTCGTATACACGGGAACGCACGATAACGATACGGTGCTCGGCTGGATTGAGTCGCTGAACCGGCATGACAGGGCTTTTGCCAAACGGTATCTGAATATCCGTTCCAATCGTGAAATTCAGTGGGAGTTCATTCGGGCGGCGATGTCCAGCGTTTCGGACACCTGTATCATTCCGATGCAGGATTATCTTGGACTTGGTGCGGAAGCGAGAATCAATGTGCCCTCTACGCTCGGGACAAACTGGAAGTGGCGGATGCTGCCCGGTGCATTTGACGAAGAGCTGGCGCAGCGCATCAGACAGATGACGAAGTTATATGGAAGAATTTCCTGATAAATGAGACAGAACCTGTTTGCATATTCATTGCAAAACAGGTTCTGTTTGTTGTTAATCGGGTTCAACGCCGATAAGATTTCTCCAAACCGATATCAATACAGGATTGCTCAAGTATATTCTTTGCCGATATTACAGGGCGGTGACGTAATGATTCATTTAATGGAATGAATTGTTTTTTAATAAGCTTATGACTTCACGATTTCATAAAAATGCGACAGTGTTTCACGTTCATCATATAAGTCCTGATAAAGCCGGGTATCAGTAACGTGAAAACCGGCTTTTTCCAATGTTTTACAGGATGCGATATTGTCTGTTCTGGCCGTGGCCATGAACAGACTGACCCGGCCGGATGTCAGAAAGTATTCTACAAGCGCGCGCAGGGCTTCGGCGGCATATCCTCTGCCCCGGAACTTTGCGCCGATGAAATAGGTAACGCCGATTTTCTGAAAATCTTCATAAAAAGAAGTGCCAACGGAACCAACGACCGTCCGGCTGTCCTTTTCTTCTATGACATAAGCCAGATATTCTCTGTCCGGATTATTTTCCGAATCTAACTGTATTGCTTCTTTGATAAAATCACCCATCCATTTGCCGCATTCGCTGCAGTCTCCGAAAATTTCCGTGAGGCTTCCGTCGGACGCCATTTCGATAAAAGGTTTTTCATCGGATAATTGAATGCTGCGAACGAGCAGGCGTTGTGTTTCCAGATTCATGTTCAAAATATCTCCAGTAATTTTTATATTTTTTTCCGGCTCAGGTTGGAATTGTGGTAAGCCGGGTCGGTTGTCACATCTTTTAAAAACCAGTCAACGGGGCAGAAGGCTGCAGCCATTTCTTCATTGGGAAATTCCACTTCCGCAATAACGAGATTTTCAAATGGCGCGTCAAAAATATCCAGTTCTATGGTTAGACTGATTTGGTCAATCGAAAATTGAAAATCTGACGTAAATGTCGGATGCTCAATCGGTATGAGATACCGTTTTTTTGCGATAATATTTCCGTCAGCCTTTTCGCGTAGATGATAATAGGAATCCTTGTTTAATGGAAGGTTGTATTCTTCCCTCGCCATCAGACCTTTCCCTTTATAGGTGAGATAGTATTCTTCATCCTGTTTCCTGATTCTGACAACCGGGTCGGTATTCAGATAAGCCTGTTCAATATGATGGAAGGAATATTGACTCAGTTGTTCGGGCAAAGATTTGACCGTAAATTTACGTTCGATTTCCATAAAAATAACCATACCTTTCCATAGCCTGCGAATTTGTGCCTACACCGTCCATGCTTCCCGATTCTGCGTTTTCCCAGTAGCATAAACCCCCCACATCTGCTATAATCTATTATATACTAACCGCCAAAGAAAAACAAGCGACGCGAAGCGACATTTGTTTTTCAGGCGGTTAGAAACGAGCAAACGCCCGAAGAATTCGGACAGAGAGCGCGAAGCGCGAGTTTGCGAGTGAAGCGAGCCAAAGAAAAACAAGCGACGCAAAGCGTCATTTGTTTTTCAGGCGGTTAGTAACGAGCAAACGTCCGAAGAATTCGGACAGAGAGCGCGAAGCGAAAAAAGGAAAAAGTGAAGCGGAAGGAGCAATGGAAGATGAGCAAGGTATGTGTTTTTTTTGCAGAAGGATATGAGGAAATCGAGGCGTTGACCGTAGTGGACATTCTGCGCAGAGGAAATATAGACGTGGATATGGTATCCGTGACGGGAGCAAAAAGCGTAACGGGTTCTCACAATATTACGGTGGAAATGGACAAATTATTTGAAGAAGTTGATTTTGACAAGACAGATATGATTGTACTGCCGGGCGGCGGTCCGGGAACAAAAGGGCTGGAAGCGACAGAAGCGTTAATGAAACAGGTGGATGCTTTTTATGAAAAAGGAAAATACATTGCGGCTATCTGCGCGGCGCCGAGCATTTTCGGACATCGTGGTATTTTAAATGGAAGAAAGGCATGTTCATATCCGACCTTTGAAAGTCATCTGGAAGGCGCGGATGTAAGCAAAGAGCCGGTGACCGTATCGGACAACGTCATTACAAGCCGCGGCATGGGAACGGCGCTTCCGTTTGCGTTGAAACTTCTGGCCTTATTTGCCGGGGAAGAAGCGGCGCAGCAAATGAAAGAAACGATTGTTTTTCTCCCTTTTCAGAATTGTGTATCCATGTAAAACGAACTTATAAATATGATGTATTGTAAGTAGTCAGGCAGGAGAAATATCTGATATGCAAGCATTATATATTTCATAGTATATTGATATGTTAAATTTTATTGAAGTGCGTGTTATCATTTCTTGCGCATCTAAAGTTTAAGTATTATGACACAAATTGGCTTTTTGAAAGAATATCAAAAATAGAATACAATGTGAAATATTTTGTTGCACAAAATTGCCATCGGAGGCGGACTTGTGAATAATAAAAAAATGGACATAATAAACGATAGAGAATTCACTTCTTTATTTCAAAAATCAAAAGAGCTGATTGATAATGCCAGAAGCAATATGGGACAGATGGCAAATACAATTACAGTCATTACAAGTTTTTTGCTTGGACATTATATTATTGAACAGGAACAGCAGGGACAGGAACGCGCAAAATATGGCTCAAAGATTATTGATTCCTTATCTGCATATCTTACAAAAGAATACGGAAGAGGATTTTCCAGAAGTAATGCTGCAGGAATGAGACAGTTCTACATGACTTATAAGGACAGAGAAGATGAAATTATCCAATCGCAGATTGGACAATTGGGACAGGGAATCGAAATTGTCCAATCGGGAATTGGACAATTGGACATCATGTATTCCAAATTGCCATTTAAACTGAGTTGGACGCACTATCAGGTACTTATGCGCATTGAAGATAAAGAAGAGAGAGATTTTTATGAGAAAGAAGCGATATATTCCGGTTGGAATGTATCTACTTTAAAAAGGCAGTATCATTCCAGCCTTTATGAAAGGCTTGCTTTAAGCAGGAATAAAGATGATGTACTGCGACTGGCAAATGAGGGTGCAATACCGCAAAAGCCGGAGGATATTTTACATACACCATATATTCTGGAGTTTGCTGGATTGGAGGATAAGGCATCTTACCATGAAAGTGATTTGGAATCGGCAGTCATTGATAAAATGCAGAAATTTTTGTTGGAATTGGGGAAAGGTTTTTTGTTTGAACAGCGTCAGAAGCGTTTTACGTTCCATGACAAAAATTTTTATGTTGATTTAATTCTATATAACCGTTTATTGCGGTGCTATGTGCTTATTGATTTTAAGGTAGATGAGCTTACTCATCAGGATTTAGGACAAATGCAGATGTATGTCAATTATTATGACCGTTATGAAAGAATAGAAGGAGAAAATCCAACAATCGGCATTCTGCTTTGCAAAAAAAGTGATGAAGCACTGGTTGACTTGACATTGCCGGAAGATGCCAATATTTATGCAAAAGAGTACGAATTATATCTGCCGGACAAAAAAATATTGCAACGAAAGTTAAAAGAATGGCTTGATGAAGAACATGACAAAAACAGTGAGGTATAGAAATTCTTCTGTTTTTACTTTATTAGGGCTGATTTGGAAACTACTAAAATCAGCCCTAATGCCTATAATTTTTATGAAATTTACCACAGTTCTAATGAATCTTCTGTATCCACCCACATCTGCATATTACCCTCAAGGTAAAGGCGGGCATATTTAAGGGGTTCGTCGATTTCGAGGGTATTTAAGGGAAGTAGTCATTAGTCCTTTCTCTGCTTCCCAACAGTCAATTCTCAAAAGATACTCTGCGGTAGCTGCTATATCTATGCTGTTGTGATGTATGTTGTATTTTTCAAGGGGGTGAGAACTTTTTGGAGATAAGATATAGCAGTTATTAAATGTTATAAAAAGTATCTTATCAGAATTCCAGTTTAAAGAATTATTAGGCGGGTGTAACTTCAGTAATCATATGTAAGTATATGCATTATGCTACAAATTTTAAGTAGTGGATACACTTTTCCGAAAAGGGAGTTGCTTTCACAGAATATGTTTTAAACGAAATCTTTTCCGACTGGAAAAACTTACTAAAATATTTTCTTGCAATCCGTTCATACTAACATCAAGATAAGTGATACAAACACGCTTACACAGAACCGGAAATTCAGCAATGAACTTCTGATAAACATCTGGGATAAGCGGTGCGAAAATCGCTTATCTCAAATATAGATAAAAGATGAAATGTATTTTCGGAGGTGAAAGAAAATGGCAAGTAACAAAACGAATAGAGTTGAAGTTCCGGAAGCTAAGGCAGCTATGGACCGTTTCAAGACAGAGGTTGCTTCTGAGCTTGGTGTAAACCTGAAAGAAGGTTACAACGGTGACCTGACTTCCAAAGAAGCAGGTTCCATCGGTGGTGAGATGGTTCGTAGAATGATTAAGAAACAGGAAGAGCAGATGAAATAACTTCCGTTTCCAAAATCTTAAAACCGGAAAATCAGAAAAAAATGGCCCGTCTGTTTAACAGGCGGGTTGTTTTTTTGCGGAAAAAAGGGTAAAATCAAAGAAGATGACCTGAAGGGTGCGTCCGACGGGAAATCATAATTGCTTCTGACGCTCGAAGATTCGTTCTGAGAGGAAAGGCCGCCAATATTGTTATCGGAATATCTGTGCGCCTTTATCAGGGCGCGCTTTTTATTTTCGCGGGCAGCAGCCAGACACCGTGCCGGCACGAGTATCTGGCGAATGCCGCGAAGGGGCCTGTTGATTAAAATGCCGTTTATGCGGCGGAATGAGAAGATTGAAAATTATGCGCAAAAAGCAGCGCAGAAATGGAGTTAAAGATGAAAAAAAGAATTTTGGCGGTAATGATGTGTATTGTATTTTGCATGGCTGGTCTGGCCGGCTGCGGAAAAGCGGCGGAAGAGACACAGAGGACACAGGAAGACGTTGTCATTCGTATAGGTTCTTTGAAAGGGCCGACATCGATGGGGCTCGTTTACCTGATGAGTCAATCGGAGTCCGGAGAGGCGGAAGGCAGTTATACGTTTACGATGGCTGCCGCTGCGGATGAACTGCTTCCCCAAATCGTTTCCGGGGAGCTGGATATCGCGCTCGTACCTGCCAATGTGGCGAGCGTTTTATATCATAAGACAAAAGGCGGTATTTCCGTTATCGACATCAATACGCTAGGCGTTCTTTACATGGTATCGGGAGATGTTTCCGTCGATTGCATGGAGGCGTTAAAGGGTCGGACGGTTTATCTGACAGGGAAAGGGACGACGCCGGATTTTGTGTTCCAGTATCTTTTGGCGGAAAACGGTCTGACGCCGGATGATATGACGTTGGAATATAAGTCGGAGGCGACGGAAGTAGCCGCGATTCTGAAAGATGACCCGTCTGCAATCGGGATTTTGCCGCAGCCGTTCGTGACGGCGGCCTGTATGCAGAATGAAGAACTATCCGTTGTTATGGATTTGACGGCGGAGTGGGCAGACGTGCAGGGGGAAGGCGGAAGCAGTCTTGTGACGGGCGTTACTGTCGTAAGAAAAGAGTTTCTTGCCGAAAATCCGGGAGCGGTCTTAAAATTTATGGAAGCGCATAAAGCGAGTGCGGCATATGCCAATGAAAATGTGGAAGCGGCGGCGGAACTTGTAGCATCCTACGGAATCATCGAGAAAGCACCGGTGGCAACAAAGGCAATTCCGGCGTGTAACATCACCTATATTGACGGCGCGGAAATGAAGGCGGCGCTCTCCGGTTATCTGGAAATTTTATTTGAAAAAGATGCCTCTTCCGTGGGAGGCAGTCTGCCGGCGGATGATTTTTACTATCTTCCCTGACAGAAGAAAGGCATGATTTTATGCGAAGAGGCATGGTGATTCTGTTTTGGCTGTGTGTCTGGCAGTTGGCGGCAGTCATGACGCATAACGATATTCTTTTGGTCGGGCCCGTTCAGGTAGGAGGGGCCCTTCTTCACAGTATGGCAGAGGCGGATTTCCTCCGGACGATTTTTGGCTCGGCGTGCAGAATCGGACTTGGGTTTTTTGCGGCTCTTTTTTGCGGTGTATTGCTCGGAACGTGCAGTTACCGATATGGCTGGCCGGAAGAATTTTTTGCGCCGGTCATAACGGCGCTGAAATCTGTTCCGGTTGCCTCTTTTGTCGTGCTTTTGCTGATATGGGCCGGTTCCGGAAGCCTTTCCTTTTTTATCAGTTTTCTCATTGTCTTTCCCAATGTTTATGTGAATACGATTGCCGGGCTGAAAAGCGCGGACAGGCGGCTTCTGGAAATGGCAAAGGTGTTTGGCGTGAGCGGCTTTAACCGCGTCTGTTTTCTGTACAGACCGGCGCTTATGCCGTATCTGAGAAGCTGCGTAAAGGTTTCACTCGGCATGAGCTGGAAATCGGGCGTGGCGGCGGAGGTTATCGGCCTGCCGGCGGATTCTCTTGGCGAGCGGATATACATGTCCAAAATTTATCTGGACACGGCCGGCCTGTTTGCCTGGACGCTGATGGTCATTCTGCTGAGTTTTTTCTTTGAAAAGGCTGTTCTGTATTGTCTGAAAAAGCTGGAAGACTGGAAACCTTATCCGGCTGTGGAGAGGCGGGCATACAGGAAGGACGCCATATCCGAAGTTCATAAAGACGACCGGCGGGGGCGTTCCGGGGCTGCCGTTCCCGGTATTTTTATCAGAAACGTCAATAAGGCATATGGAAATCGGCAGGTTTTGTCCGATTTCTCACTGACGATGCGCCGGGGCGGGCGGTACTGCCTGATGGCGCCTTCCGGGGAGGGAAAAACGACGCTGCTTGGTTTGCTGAATCGCACCGTTCTTCCCGATGCGGGAATGATAGAGGGCGTGCCGGAACGCATCGGCATGGTGTTTCAGGAAGACCGGTTGTGTGAGACGTATGATGTGGCGGCAAACATTCTGTTAACGTACCGTCCCGGGACGGGGCTTCATTGCAGCGGGCGCGGAAAAAACAGAGGAGCGGGCGCAAGAGAAGAGGCGCTCAGAATCATCAGAACGGAAGCGGAGAAGATACTCCCGCCAGAATGTGTGACCAATTCGGTCAATCAACTGAGCGGCGGCATGAAAAGGAGATGTGCCGTTCTCCGCGCGATGCTTTCCGGTGCGGAGCTGATTATCATGGACGAACCGTTTGCCGGACTCGATGAACAGAACAGAGAACGGACCGCCGCTTATATTCTGGAAAACCTGAACGGCCGGACGCTGCTTGTGACGACGCATCGGGCGGAGGATGCGGCGCTGCTTGACGGGGAAATTGTTACCTTGTAGCGGCAGTCAGGTTCTTCGTAACAGTGGAGAAAAAGGAGATTATACTGTGAAAAATAAATTTTTCACAGACGAATTTATTCGTCATGCAAATATTGGTGCCAAGACGCTTTCAGCGTCGGCCCAAATTCGCGCGTTGAGCAAGAATGGAGGATTTCTATGGAAACGAGAGTTGCGTTGCTTGGTATTGTCGTGGAAAATACGGATGAAGTCGAACGCCTGAACAGGATTTTACACGAATATGCTGAATATATTATCGGAAGAATGGGGATTCCTTATAGCAGAAAGCAGATGAATATCATCAGCATCGTGTTGGATGCGCCGGAAGAACGGATAAGCGCTCTGGCGGGAAAGATAGGAATGCTGCGGGGAGTCAGTTCGAAAGTGATTTATGGAAAGAAATGCTAGTATTTTCTGCGGGGTTGTGCTATAATGGCTAAATGATTATGACCAAGTGCGCGTTAGAGGCGGAAGCAATTGAAGGAGGAGACCCATTTATGAGTTTACAGGTGGAGAAATTAGAAAAGAACATGGCGAAGCTTACAATAGAGGTAGGCGCTGACGAACTGGACAAGGCAATCGAGTCCGCATACCAGAAACAGAAAGGAAAAATCAGCATTCCCGGTTTCAGAAAAGGCAAAGTTCCGCGTCAGGTTGTTGAGAAAATGTACGGCAAGGAAGTATTTTATGAAGATGCTGCAAATATTCTGATTCCGGACGCATACGAGAAGGCTCTGGATGAGTGCGAAGAAGATATTGTATCTTCTCCGAAAATCGATGTGACACAGATTGAAGCGGGAAAACCGTTCATCTTTACGGCAGAAGTAGCATTAAAGCCGGAAGTAAAATTAGGAAAATACAAAGGCGTTAAAGTGGAGAAGGCCGATGTAGTCGTGACAGATGAAGAAGTGGACGAGGTTATTGAGAAAGAACGCGAGAATAACGCGAGAAATATTACGGTAGAGGACAGAGCGGTCAAAGACGGTGATATGACGGTGATTGATTTTGAAGGTTTTGTAGACGGTGAAGCGTTTGACGGCGGCAAAGGCGAGAATTATCCGCTGACAATCGGTTCCGGCGCGTTTATTCCCGGTTTTGAAGAGCAGTTAGTCGGCTCGGAAATCGGCAAAGAAGTGGAAGTAAACGTTACGTTCCCGGAAGACTATCATGCGGAAAACCTGAAAGGCAAGGCGGCAGTCTTTAAATGCACCGTGAAAGAGATTAAAGAAAAGGAACTTCCGGAACTGGATGACGAGTTTGCAAGCGAAGTATCCGAATTTGAAACTCTAACGGAATATAAAGAAGATGTTAAGAAAAATCTGGAAGAAAAGAAAATGAAAGAAGCGAAGGAAAATAAAGAACGCGAGGCCGTAGAAGCGGTCGTTGATTTGTCCGAAATGGATATTCCCGAAGCGATGGTTGAAACGCAGCAGCGGCAGATGGTAGACGAGTTTGCACAGCGCATTACGATGCAGGGTCTTTCTATGGAACAGTATTTCCAGTTCACGGGAACGAGTTATCAGCAGATGCTTGAAAACGTGAAACCGCAGGCTGAAAAGCGCATTCAGTCCAGACTTGTTCTGGAGGCGATTGCGGAAGCTGAGAAAATCGAAGTGACCGATGAAGATTTTGAAAAAGAAATAGAGACGATGGCGGAAGTTTACCAGATGGATGCTTCCAAAGTAAAAGAGATGCTCGGCGAAAAAGAAATGAAGAATATCAGACAGGACCTTGCGGTGAAGAAAGCGGCGGAGTTCGTTGTGGAAAATGCAAAAGAAAAATAAAATGTATGAAGTTTTTCTTAAAAGTGAATCGGATGTGTGCAGAACCGGTATAATCGTTATATAATATGCTGAAAAACAGCACGCTATCGCGAATGGAGGTATGATTATGGCATTAGTACCATATGTCATCGAGCAGACTTCGAAAGGGGAACGCTCCTATGATATATATTCAAGACTTTTAAAAGAAAGAATTATTTTCCTCGGAGAAGAAGTAAATGAGACGACGGCGAGTCTGGTTGTTGCGCAGATGTTGTTTTTAGAGTCCGAAGACCCGGAAAAGGATATTCATCTTTATATTAACAGTCCGGGCGGTTCCGTTACGGCAGGCATGGCAATTTATGATACTATGCGTTTTATCAAATGCGATGTATCGACCGTCTGCATCGGTATGGCGGCCAGCATGGGCGCATTTCTGCTTGCGGGAGGAGCCAAAGGAAAACGTATGGCGCTGCCGAATGCGGAAATCATGATTCATCAGCCGCTTGGAGGCGCGCAGGGACAGGCAACGGAAATCGAGATTGCGGCCAAACATATTTTGCAGACGAAAGAAAAGCTGAATAAAATTCTGTCCGAGAATACGGGGCAGGATTATGAAGTCATCGCGGCGGATACAGAGCGTGACAATTGGAAGTCTGCGGAAGAAGCGCTTGCATACGGCCTGATAGACCGCGTGATAACCAATCACGGAGATGCCGCGGAGTAAGAGGGAGTTTCGACTGCCTGTTACCAGAAAGAATAAGAAAGGCATGGTTTTAATAAAATGACAGGAAGAAATTCTGACGATAAAGTAAGATGTTCTTTTTGTAATAAAACGCAGGACCAGGTCCGGAAAATGATAGCCGGGCCGGGAAATGTTTATATTTGTGATGAGTGTGTGGATATCTGTGCGGATATCATCGAGGAAGAATATGAAGAAGAGGTAGAGACGGAAGAGACCGAAATCAATCTTTTAAAGCCGGTCGAAATCCGTAAATTCCTGGATGATTATGTAATCGGTCAGGATGACGCCAAGAAAGTTCTTGCAGTTTCCGTATACAATCATTATAAAAGAGTGACCGCACCGCCGGATGATGACGGTGTGGAATTACAGAAAAGCAATATCATTATGATTGGGCCTACCGGTTCCGGTAAGACTTATCTGGCTCAGACGCTTGCCAAAATCATAAACGTACCCTTTGCGATAGCGGATGCGACGACGCTTACGGAAGCGGGGTATGTAGGCGAAGATGTGGAAAACATTCTGTTGAAGCTGATTCAGGCGGCGGACTATGATGTTGAACGCGCACAGTATGGCATTATTTATATCGATGAAATCGACAAGATAACGAAAAAAAGCGAAAATGTTTCCATTACGAGAGATGTTTCGGGAGAAGGCGTTCAGCAGGCGCTTCTGAAAATTATCGAAGGAACGGTTGCGAGCGTTCCGCCTCAGGGAGGAAGAAAGCATCCGCATCAGGAACTGATTCAGATTGATACTTCCAATATTCTGTTTATCTGCGGCGGTGCATTCGACGGTCTGGAAAAAATCGTAGAAGAGAGACTGGACAGAAACTCCATCGGTTTTAATGCAAAAATAATGGAGAAGAACAGCAAGGATATCGGGGCTGTACTGAAAGAGGCCGCACCGCAGGACTTGATGAAATTCGGTCTGATTCCGGAGTTTATCGGACGTGTGCCGATTACCGTTACGCTGGAAGGTCTTGATAAGGAAGCGCTTATCCGAATCCTGAAGGAACCCAAAAATGCTTTGGTAAAACAATACAAAAAGCTGTTTGAGTTTGACGAGGTGAATCTGAAAGTCGAGGAAGACGCGATTGAAGCAATTGCGAACCTTGCTTTTGAAAGAAAGACCGGTGCGAGAGGGCTTCGTTCCGTCATGGAAGATGTCATGATGGACGTAATGTACGAAATTCCGTCAGATGATAATATTTCAGAATGTATTATTACAAAAGAAGCGGTAGAAGGGAAGGCACAGCCTCTTGTGCATTACCGGAACAGATTATTACAGGCAGAATAAAGCATGGATTTAAGATGCTGTAAAAGAGCATAAAGAAACGTCGCCGTCAGGGCGGCGTTTTGTGTCATCCGGGCAGAGAAAGAAATGGCTGACAGCGCAAACTTGTGGGATGAGAAAAGAGCATGATGACAAAAAGGGACAGAAAAGTGGAACAGGAAGAAACGATTGAAGAAGTGAACAGCAAAGAAAAAGGAATGGAATTGCAGAGCACAGACCCAACAGGAGAAACATTTCAGGTAATGCCGGCGGTGGCTTTACGGGGATTGACCGTTTTTCCCGGTATGCTCATCCATTTTGACTTGAGCAGAGAAAAATCTGCGCTTGCGGTAGAAGCGGCTATGATGGGAAGCCAGCGGCTTTTTGCCGTGACACAGAAAGAACTGCAGGAAGAGGAGCCGGATATCGAGCAGCTTTATCCGGTGGGCACGATTGTGATGGTCAAACAGGTAACGAAATTACAGGGTTCGGCTATCAGAGTCTTAATAGAGGGCATTTCCAGAGCGAAGCTCGTTTCTTTTTTGGATGGAACGGAGTATTTGACCGTACAGGTCATTCCTTTGGAAGCGGAGCGGGAAGCGCTGGATGAAATGGAAAAAGAAGCGATGCTGCGTACCCTGAAAGAAGAGTTTGCCAGATATACGGCATGTTTTCCGAAAATCGGAGGAACCATCAGCAAACAGGTCGAGGAAAGCAATGACCTGAATCAGCTGATTGACCAGATTGCTATCAATATTCCGCTTACTTTCCAGCGGAAACAGCAAGTGCTCGGCGCCGTTCTTCTGCAGGAGCGGTTCGAAACGCTGACGGGCATTCTTGTAAATGAAGTGGAGATAACGCAGATAAAGAACCGGATGGCCGTGCAGGTTAAGAAAAAACTTGACCAGAACCAGAAGGAATATGTGCTGCGGGAGCAGCTTCGCTATATCAGAAAAGAGCTCGGAGAGGATAATACTTTTTCCGATGTGGAGCAGTTTGAAAGTGCGCTGGAAAAGTTAAAGGCGGGCAAAGAAGTAAAAGAAAAAATCCGCAAGGAAATTTCCAGATTCAAAAGCCTGTCGGGAAGCAGTTCGGAAAGCGCGGTAGAGCGCGCCTATCTGGAAACCCTGCTGGAACTTCCCTGGGATAAAGAGTCAAGAGACTGTCTTGACCTGAACAGGGCGGAACAGATTTTGGAAGAACAGCATTACGGACTGGAAAAAGTGAAAGAGCGGGTGTTGGAATTTCTGGCTGTCCGCATCATGACGAAGAAAGGCGAAAGTCCGATTATCTGTCTGGTGGGCCCGCCGGGTACGGGAAAAACTTCCATTGCCAAAAGCATTGCGGAAGCGTTACATAAAAAATATGTGCGAATCTGTCTGGGAGGCGTCAGAGACGAAGCGGAAATCAGAGGACACCGCAAGACCTATGTGGGAGCGATGCCTGGAAGGATTGCGACGGGACTGCGTCAGGCGGGCGTGAAAAATCCGCTGATGCTGCTCGATGAAATCGACAAAGTCAGCAGCGATTACAAAGGAGACACCTCTTCCGCGCTGTTGGAAGTATTGGACAGCGAACAGAACAGTCATTTCCGTGACCATTATGTGGAGATTACGCTCGATTTATCGGAAGTATTGTTCATTGCAACAGCCAATTCCACGGATTCGATTCCGAGGCCGCTGCTCGACCGGATGGAAATCATCGAGGTAAACAGCTATACGGCGAACGAAAAATTTCATATTGCCAAAGAACATCTGGTGCGGAAACAGTTCGATAAGAACGGATTGACCGAAACGGTACTGCAGATTACGGACGGCGCTTTGCGGGAAATGATAGATTCTTATACGAGAGAAGCGGGCGTCCGGGGACTGGAGCGGAGAATCGGAGAGGTATGCCGCAAATCCGCACGGGAAATTCTGCAGAAAAAGAAGAAAAAGATTAAAGTGACTTCCGGAAATCTGACACAGTATCTCGGTAAGCCGAAGTACGACAGCATAAAGGCAAATGAGCAGAATGAGGTCGGCATCGTCAGAGGGCTGGCCTGGACCAGCGTGGGCGGGGAGACCTTGCAGATAGAAGTCAATAAAATGCCGGGAAAGGGCGAGATTGACTTAACTGGTCAGATGGGGGATGTGATGCGGGAATCCGCGCTGATTGCCATGAGTTATGTGCGCTCCGTCAGTCCGGATTACCAGGTCGCGGAAGAGATGTTCAAGGACAATGACTTCCATCTGCATATACCGGAAGGAGCCGTGCCGAAAGACGGCCCGTCGGCGGGCATTACGATGGCGGCGGCAATACTGTCTCTCGTAACGGATACGCCGGTATATGCCAAAGTGGCGATGACCGGGGAAATTACGCTGCGCGGCCGGGTGCTTCCGGTCGGCGGTCTGAAAGAGAAGATTCTGGCTGCGAAGACCGCGGGGATTGAAACGGTGCTCGTGCCGAAAAAGAACAAGAAAGATGTGGAAGAAATTGCGGGAGAAATCCGAAAAGGACTCCATATCCACTATGTGGAAACGATGGAGGATGTTATCCGGCATGCTTTTGTGAAAGATAAAGAGAAATGATGTCTGCGGAAGCGGACAGGGAGAGAAAAAATGGTTATCAAAAGTGTAAATCTGGAAAAAGTCTGCGGCGTTACAAGCAAGCTGCCGGAAAATCATCTCGCGGAATTTGCCTTTGCGGGAAAAAGCAACGTGGGAAAATCTTCGCTGATAAATGGCCTGATGAACCGCAAGGCGCTGGCGCGGACAAGCTCGAAGCCGGGAAAAACGCAGACAATTAATTATTATAATATCAACGAACAGCTGTATTTTGTGGATTTGCCGGGATATGGCTATGCGACCGCCAACGAAAGCGTCAAGGCACAGTGGGGAAAACTGATTGAGGATTATCTGCATCAGTCCAGGAAGATTAAGGCCGTTTTCCTGCTAATCGATATCCGGCATGCGCCTTCGGAGAACGACTGTATCATGTATGACTGGATTGTATCAAGGGGCTATAAACCGGTGCTGATTGCGACCAAACTGGACAAAATCAAGCGAAGCCAGGTCGCGAAACAAACGAAGCTGATACGGGAAACGCTGCGGGCGGACAGCGATACGATTCTGATTCCCTATTCCTCATTGACGAAGCAGGGAAGAGAAGAAATCTATGAGCTGCTGGACGGTATGTTGACGGAAGAAGCCTGAGATTTCCGAAGCATGCCATCGCAGAAACGGCGTCTGTGTAAATGTTGTTCCTGCGGCCCAAACCGCAGGCTATGGAAAGGCATGGTTATCAGGATGAAAAAAGAATCTGTAACCTATGTAAAATCAATTCTGAATATATTGACCGCACTGGTCATATTACTTTTATGTATTTTTCTGCTGCCAAGATGTATCGGTTTTTTCATGCCATTTATTATCGGCTGGATTATTTCGCTGATTGCGTCGCCGCTTGTCAGATTTTTGGAAGAAAAGCTGAAAATCCGCCGGAAGGCAGTCTCGGCGTTCGTGATTATCGCCGTAATTGCCGCGGTCATTCTGCTTGTATACGGCATAGGCGTCAAACTGGTGCGGGAAACGGTCAGCTTTGTCAATGAACTGCCTGTCATATGGCAGAATATCGAGGCGGAGTTCATACAAATCGGAACCAATCTGGAAGGACTGTTCAAAAGGCTCCCGGCGGATGCGCAGGAACAGCTGATGGACTTCTGGCGAGGAATTGGAAGCTGGTTTTCAGAGTTTATCGGCGGCATCGGAACGCCTACTTTTACGGCGGTCGGGAATTTTGCCAAACGGCTTCCGGATGTTTTCATGGCAGTTATAATGACCTTGTTGTCTTCTTATTTTTTCGTGGCCGATAAAGCCTATCTTGCGGACTTTGTGAAAAAGTATGTGCCGGAATCCGTTTATTACCGCTGCGATTTGATTCAGCGGAGTTTTCGGAATGCCGTAGGCGGATATTTTAAGGCGCAGCTGAAAATAGAAGTCTGGATTTATATCCTTATTTTTATCGGGCTTCTGATACTGAAAATCAACTATGCTTTTCTCATCGCGTTCGGCATTGCCTTCATCGACCTGCTTCCGGTTTTCGGTGCGGGAACCGTTATGATTCCGTGGGCGGTTGTGGAGATCCTGAGCGGCGAGTACAAACTGGCAATCGGTCTGCTGATTATCTGGTGTGTGGGACAGATTGTGAGACAGCTGATACAGCCTAAAATCGTCGGCGATTCCATCGGCATCGACCCGATTCCGACGCTGTTTCTGCTCTATATCGGATATCATATGGCGGGTGTCATGGGCATGATACTGGCTCTGCCCATAGGCATTATTCTGATTAACCTGTATGAAGAGGGCGCGTTCGATACGACGAAAGAAAGCGTGAAAATTCTGGTTGCCGGCTTTAATCGGTTCCGGCGGCTGCATCGGGAAGATACGGAAATCGTGACGGAATACGAAGAGGAAATCAAAGAAGAATATCAGCGGGAGATTCAGGCAGGAGAAGGAATTACAGCAGCAGATAAGGAGGTTGACCATGAGAGTCACGGTATATAATTGCAGGGAATTTGATGAAAAGGAATTGTTTTTGCGCTATGAGAAGGAGCTTGGCATGGAACTTGTCCTCTGTGCGGACGCACCGACGCTGGAAAATATCCATCTGGCGAAGGGCAGCGAGTGCGTGGATATCATTACATCCAAAATTACGAGGGAGCTGATGCAGGCTTTTCGTGAGAACGGCGTGCAATACCTGACGACAAGAACGATAGGATATGACCATATTGACATGGAAGCGGCCAGAGAATTTGGCATCAAAGTGGGGAATGCGCCGTATGGACCGAATGGGGTAGCCGATTATACGGTCATGCTGATTCTGATGTCGATTCGGAAGATGAAGCGGATTCTGGAACGCACCAATATACAGGATTATTCGTTAAAAGGGATTCAGGGAAGGGAACTGAAAGATTTGACCGTAGGGGTCATTGGAACGGGACGAATCGGGAGGACGGTGATTCGGAATCTGTCCGGATTTGGCTGCAAGATTCTGGCCTATGACCTGTATGAGCAGGAAGAAGTGCGACAGTATGCCGATTATGTATCTCTGGAAAGACTTCTGAAAGAGGCGGATGTAGTGACGCTGCACACGCCGCTGACAGATGAGAATTTCCATCTTATCAATGCAAAAAGCATTGCGGAAATGAAAGACGGCGTCGTGATTATCAATACGGCGCGGGGGGCGCTGATTGATTCGGAAGCGCTGATTGGAGCCATTGAATCCGGAAAAATCGGTGCGGCCGGTCTGGATGTTGTAGAAAATGAGTTCGGACTATACTATTATGACCACAAATCGGATATATTAGATAATAGAGAACTGGCAATTTTGAGAGGATTTCCGAATGTAACGGTGTCTCATCACATGGCATTTTATACGGATAATTGTGTGGAGACTGTCGTGCGGGATTCTCTGATTAGCTGTAAACTCTTTCTGGAAGGAAAAGAGAACCCCTGGGAGGTTGGCTGAGTGCGGAAATGGATTAGGCTCTGTTTTGTTCTGTATATACTGTTTTTGATAAAGGTCATCATCTTTAAATATCCGTTTGAACAGTTGGCCGCTATCGTGGAGACATGGCAGCGGGACGTGATTCTGGAAGGGCTTGGGACTGCTAATTTTGTCCCGTTTAAGACGATTAAAATGTACATCAGATATGCCGACAGGCTGAACAGTTTTGAAAATCTGGCAGGAAATATACTGGCTTTTGTGCCGTTTGGCATTCTTTATCCGATGCTCTGGAAGAGAAAAAGCGGGTTTTTTGACGTATTCGTAAATGCTTTCGTGCTGGTGCTCGGAATCGAAGTCTTTCAGCTTTTCAGCGCGTTCGGAGCTTTTGACGTGGATGACATTATCCTGAACTGTTTCGGAGCTGCCGCAGGGTATGTGGTATATGTAAAATGCAGGGGCTTTTTCCCTGCGCTGCACAGGAAATTAAGCATGGAGGATGAGGATTATGGAGCATATTTTGAAGAAAATTAAAACCAATGTCATTGTGTCCGCATTTATCTGCATCGCGCTCGGCGTGATACTTGTCTTTTGGCCCGGACTGTCCGTGAAAGTAGTCTGTATGGCGATAGGCGCCGTGTTAGTGATAAACGGTATCAGCAGGCTGCTAAATTTTATTTTCGGAAGGGACGGCAGTGTGTTTTCGCAGATGAATCTGGTCATGGGAATCATCATCACGGTCATCGGAGGCTGGATATTGCTGCAGCCGGGAACGATTATCGCCATGATACCGATTCTGGTAGGAATCATCATTGTCATTCACGGCATCAATAATTTACAGCAGTCGGTGAGCCTCTGCCAGAACCGGTACGATAAATGGTGGATTGCGCTGCTTCTCGGCATCATTACGATAGGATTCGGCGTACTGCTCGTCTTTAATCCGTTTGCGGCGGTGGACACACTGATTCGTTTCATCGGTCTGTTCCTGATTTATGACGGGGCGTCCGATATCTGGATTATGTCCAGAGTTTCCCGGAACGTGAAACAGGCGCGTCAGGAGATGGATGCGCTGACGGTGGACGGAAAAGAGATTGAATAGGGCGGGAACAGCATTCAGCCGGTGAGCTTTCATTTCATCTTGCATTTTCTTCGCGGGAGGATTATAATATAAGAACAGCAAATGCTGAGCAGGAAAGAATTTGCAGAAAACAGGCGGCAGTACCAAAGTACATATCTGCCTGACAGTAAGGAGGAGATACCCATGGGAATTGGCGGCGTTGGAAGCGCATACGGTATGGGGGGCATATATCCCTCATATGTTTATAATCCGAATACGGTAAGCGCGAATAGCATGGATAAGCTGTCCAGAATCTCGGATGATGTGCTGGATAAAAAAACAGAGTATAATAACTCTGATGTGGAAGAAAACCAGAATCCGCTGAAAAAGGGACAGACGATAGATTTTGAAGGAATCGTTGCGAAACAGATGCAGCAGGGACAGAACCGGGCGGCGCGCATTATGTCGAAAGGGCTTACGCCGGAAGAGGAGAAGACGGCGGAAGTTGTGCAGATGCCGGCAGCTCAGATGGAAACGGCGGATGTAGAAGTGGCGGATATGGAAGCGGCGGATATGGATGAGATGACAAATGCAGGAGATGAAGTCGAAAACAATGTACAGTCCATGCAGAATCCTTCCATGCAGATGCAGAGAGCGATTCAGGCATATGAAATGTTCATGACGGCATAAGCTGTGTTATGAAAATGGACGGAGCGGAAGAAAAGCTCCGATGAAAAATTGAGCAGACAGTGTAATCCTCATCTGATAAGTCAGGTGAGGATTTTATATTGAGAAAGGCATGGTAATAAAAATGCAGATTGAAGTAAAAGAAGTGAGGCATGACGCCCCGGTGTTTCTCATGTTATGCGGGGAGCTGGACAGTTTTCTTAACGTCGCCATAGGCGGAGAAGAGAAGCGGGAAAAATATAAAAAGTTTAATCATACGGATACAATGGATTTTGTGGCGGTTGCCTATGAGGGCGGAGAACCGGCAGGATGCGGAGCGCTGCGGAAGTATTCCGAAAAAGAGGTGGAAATCAAGCGCGTGTTCGTCCGGGAAAAATACCGGGGAAAGAATGTGGGCGGGATGATTCTGGAAAAGCTGCTCGAGCAGGCGCAGCAGACCGGCTTTGAACGGATGATTCTCGAGACGGGAGCTTTCCTGGGAGCATCGATAAAGCTGTACCGGCGTTACGGCTTTGAGCGGATTGAAAATTATGGCGCGTACAAAGATATGCCGGAATCAATCTGCATGGGCCGGGAAATCGGCGCGGACGCAATTATTTATTGTGTCGGAAAACGGATGGAAGCGGATGAACTGAAAGAGCTGTACGAGTCGGTAGGATGGAAGTCCGGCAAATATGCGGACAGGCTGTTATGCTCTTTTGAAAAAGCCGGAATGGTCATGAGCGCATGGCAGGGGTCTAAACTGGCCGGACTTGTTGAAGTGCTGGATGACGGCGGTGTGACGGCATACGTCCATTACCTTCTTGTCAATCCGTTTTATCAGGGAAAAGGCATCGGCGCACGGCTGATGGAAGCGGTGAAAGAGCAGTATCGGGATTATTTGTACATTGTATTAAGCTGTGAGCAGAAGGGCGTCATACCCTTCTATGAAGGACTCGGTTTTTCCGTGATAGAAGGCTCGACGCCGATGCAGATAAACCGCTTATAAAAGGTCCGGGGAAAGCAGTCTGTCTGAATAAATTTCCATTTTTTGCCCATATTAAAAAAGAAAGCCGGGCGGAAGCAGGTTCTGCGGCTTATTTGTAAGAATGGGGACTGAATATGGGAAAATATGACGACTTGGCCAAAAAAATTATAGAACGCGTCGGCGGCCGGGGAAATATCGCCGGGCTGACGCACTGTGCAACTAAACTGCGTTTTTTGCTGAAAGACGAGGCAAAAGCGGATACGAGGGGATTAAAGACGATGCCCGGCGTGATTACGGTCGTGCAGAGCAGCGGACAGTACCAGCTTGTTATCGGAAATCATGCGCCGGATGTCTGCGAGACAGTTTCACGGCTGGCGGGTATTGTCGATTTCAAAGAGGAACGCGGACGGGAAAGAAGCGTGTTCGGCCGGTTCCCGGAATTTTTTGCCGGCATCTTTACGCCGCTTGTCAGCGTATTCTGTGCAATGGGCGTTCTGAAAGGAATACAGGGATTCTTGCTGCATGTGGGTCTTTATGGTGAAACGGACGCTTTCTATCAGTTCGTGCAGCTTCTTTCCGACAGCCTGTTTTACTATCTTCCGATTTTTATCGGGGCTACGGCCGCCAGAAAATTTCAGATAAATCAGTTTACAGGCATGATTATCGGAGCATGTTTCGTATATCCGTTCCGTTTTGGCGTTGTGGAACGGCCCTATACGGTTCTTCCGGTCATTTTCGCTGTCTGGGCCGCTTCTTATATGGAGCGTTTCCTGAAAAAAATATTGCCGGACCTCCTGAAACTGTTTCTTGTGCCGCTTATCACGCTTTTGCTTACTACAATATTGACCAGAATAGTCATTGAAACGGTTTATACGGGACTGACCGCAATCGTGATGATGGCGATAGACCAGACCTACGCCGTAAGCCCGTTCCTTTCGTCGTTTCTTGCCGGCGCGTTTTGGCCCTTCTTCGTTTTGCTCGGCCTTCATGGAGAACTTGTCCCGATGATACCGGAGTCCCTTCCGGATGCCATGACAGGTGTTTTTCTTCCGACGGTTGGTTTTATCGCGTCCTGCGCACAAGCCGGCGCCGTGTTTGCGGTTTTGCTCAAGACGAGGGACAGACGTTTGCAGGCTATTTCGATACCGTCTGTTATTGCCGGATTGTTCGGCATGGCGGAGCCTGGTATTTACGGTGTTGCGCTGCCCGAAAAGAAGCCGTTTATCATAAGCTGCATCGGTTCGGCGGCCGGAGGGCTTGTTTTTATCTGGCTGAGGGATTACGGGGCGCAGAGCGGACTGTCGGCGCCGCTTGCTGCAGCCGGGGCTGCTTTTGTTCTCACATGGATAATTACACTTGTTATTTGTAAGTATCCGAAAGAAGAAAAGGTAGAATTTCCATCTGTTTCGCCGTCTCTGGATGGTAAAAAAGTCATTCACAGTCCGTTGAACGGAAAACTCGTTCCGCTGATTGAGGTTGGAGATGAGGTTTTTTCCAGCGGGGTTCTTGGAGACGGAATCGCGATAGAGCCTTATGACGGTGTGGTCTATGCGCCGGCCGACTGCAAGGTTACAACCTTTTTCCCGACCGGACATGCAATCGGACTGACGACCTCGGAAGGGGTGGAACTGCTCATTCATATCGGCGTCGATACGGTGCAGCTGAACGGGAAATACTTCAAACCGCTTGTAAAGCAGGGAGAGAGCCTTCTGGAAGGACAGCCCATGTTACAATTTGACAGCAGGAAAATCGAGCAGGCGGGATATGATATGACAACATCTGTTATCATTACGAATACACCGGACTGGAAGAGAGTGGATTCCACAAAGGCGACAGAAACCACGGTGGGAGATGCGCTTCTTGTATTAGTATAGCGTGAAAAAGTCTGCAAAGCAGACTTTTTCACGCGGGAGAATGCCCAAAAAACGGGCATTCTCCGTACCGATTTGAGATGAAATATTGTGCCGGGGCTGTCAGCGTCTTACTCCGCCGCCATTGCTTTCACTCTGACCATGGCGTTTTTAACCGGCGGCAATGATAAAATAACAATAGTTATAAATGCCTCTACGAGAAGATAGGCGTAGTTGTAGGCGAAGGGATACAGGAAGGAGATGGATTTGGGGAAAGACTCCGGCATGTATTCCATCCAGTACAGATATCCGCCGATAGTATGGAAAAATCCTCTGGCGAGAATGGCGAGAAGATATCCTTTTATCAGGCCGTTTTTGCTCCGGAAGAAGAAACCGGACAAGCCCAGTGAGGCAAAAGCGAGAATATAGTCCATACAGACCTGCATCAGAGAGAGAATGAAATCTCCGCCGCCCTGTAAAAACTGCAGAATCCCATAGGCGAAGCCCGCGGTCAGTCCGACTTTCGGGCCGTACCAGTAACCAATCAGGGTGATAAACAGCATGGAGCAGAGCGTAACGGAGCCGCCCCAGGGCATATCGATGATTTTCACATAGGAAGTAATGAAGCCAAGAGCCAGAGCAGCAGCGGAAAAAACGAGCTGTCTGGCGGAAAAGACTTTACCTGTCCGGGCTTCGTTGCTTTCTTTTTTCCTGAAAAATGCGGTCAGTAAGACCAGTGCGGCGAGGATGACAAGAAATGCCGCAACGCCTGCGGTTGTCAGAGAATAATAACCATCCTCCTGATTCAAAAATAATGACATAAAAAAACCTCCTTCGTATGCGCGAGGAGGGACAACATCGTATTCACGGCAGCTATATAATAAATAATTACATATCAGCAACATAATAATAACATGCGCTATGAAACGATAACAGCGTTTCCGTGAAAACTGTGCCTCCTTCCGCCGGTATTATCCGGTTCAAGTAGTGAGGGTTAGGAATCCTTTCGGTCATGCGGCCGTATGAAAGTGATTCCAGTCTCAGCGATGTGCTCCCCTGGCGAGTTATGATTATATTTTTATATATTAATCATGGCGGGATGCGTTGTCAAGCCTTTTTGTGAAAAAGATGTTTTACGGTAATTTGCCAAAGAATGACCCGCCGGCGGATGTTTTGTCATCAAAGCCGGATGCCGGAGCGTTATCCTGACTTGACAGGAAATTTGCCATAGCGGATAATGGTTATAAAAAGGCAATAAGAAATAGTCGGAGGAGATTGTCCTGTTTTCGTGGAAACGGACAGGAAAGGGGAGGTAAATGGTATATCGAATACAAGACGGGAAGACGGCGGAAGCGCTTTTTGCCGGATGGGAGGAAAGCCTTATCTGGTCCTGTCTGCGGGGAACGATGGGATATCTTTATGCAGACGCTCAGGATGAGCCGCATTCCGCAATGGCGATTCTCGGTGATTTTGTCTTTTTTGCAGGAAAACCAAACCGGGAACTGGCTGTTTACAAACCGGACTGGTGCACGCGGGATTTTATCATAGCGGTTCCACAAGGACAGGGATGGGCGGATGTGATAGAAGACTGTTGGAAAGAAAAAGCGAAGAAAGTCGTACGTTATGCTATGAAAAAAGAAGAGGATGTCTTTGACAGGGACAGACTGCGGAGCATTGTCGCGGGGCTTTTGCCGGAATACACGATAAGCCTGTTGGATGAAGGGCTTTATGATTACTGCCGGAAGACGGACTGGTGCGGAGATTTCGTATCGCAGTTTGCAGACTGGAAAACATACCGGGAACTGGGACTTGGCGTTATGGTTCTGAAGGACAAAATTCCCGTTGCGGGCGCTTCTTCCTATTCCGCATACAGGGGAACTGACAGAAGAGATGAAGCAGGAAAAAACGGCGGAATCGAAATCGAAATTGACACGAGGGAGGATTACCGCAGGCAGGGGCTGGCTTCCGTATGCGGCGCAAGGCTGATTCTGGAATGTCTTGACAGAGGGCTTTACCCCAGTTGGGACGCACAAAACCGGTGGTCGGTATCGCTCGCGGAGAAATTGGGTTATCACTTTTCCCACGAGTATACGGCGTATGAGATACAGGGGTATTGACAGATGTTACACCTGTCCGTTCAGGACAGAAATGGAAAAGGATAACAAACCGGCTGTATGGGAGAAGGATGTGCCTGTATCTGCCGGAAGAAAAAGGGGGAAAAACTGGATGAGCAGTCTGAGTCGGCGTTATTTGTGTATTACTTTTGCAATTATGCTTATTTGTTGGGGAATCTGCTTTCTGTGCGGCAGAAGCAATCTCTTGTTGAATGAAAATTATTGGCTGTATCTGCCATACTTGTTGGGTGGTCTGTCTCCGACCATCGCTTCATTTATTGTGCTGAAAAGGAGCGGCCGGGTGAAAACGCTGAAAGAATGGATTCGGAATATTTTTGATTTCAGGCATTCGCTTTGGTCTTATGCAATCGTCCTTTTGATGGCAGTTTTGTATATGCTGCCCCAATGTCTGATTTCCGGTTATGAGAAAGGTGCGCCGCTTCCGGCAATCCTTTTTATCATTCCGATGATGGTCATTGGAGGCGGACTGGAAGAAGCGGGCTGGCGGTACTTGCTGCAGCCGGAGCTGGAAGAAAAATATTCTTTTACAATAGCGACTGTTATAATCGGGCTGATATGGTGGCTCTGGCATATGCCGCTGTTTTACATACCCGGCGTAGCACAATACGGGATGAATTATCTGGCGTTTGGCATCAGCGTTATGGGAATGAGTTTTGCATTGGCCTGCATCAGAAAATCTACCGGCAGCGTTTGGCTGTGCGTGTTGTTTCATGCGATTGCCAATTCCTTATCCGGCGTTTATCTTATTCATGAGAATATCATGGGGAATACAATATCAAGCGTTATATTAATTGCGGCGGTATATTTGCTGTTATTTATGAAAAAGAGAATAAAATAGCTTTTGATATTTGGCAGGAGCCTTGACTATTGCGGGAATGTTGTTATAATAGTATATAGTTTTAAAAACTACATGAGAAAGTATGGGAAAATAGTTATGGCTTTTCAGATTATTTCAGACGGTTCCTGTGACCTCGGGACGGAACGCGCCGCGAAAGAAGGCGTCAGAGTAGTGCCTTTTTATGTATCGTTTGATGACAAAACCTATCAGAAAGAGATAGAGGAAGTATCGGTTCGGGAATTTTACCAGCGGATGGTGGATAATGCGGACTGTTTTCCGAAGTCATCCATGCCTTCAGTACAGGATTATCTGGATGTATTTGAGGAATATGCGGCGGAGGGGAAGGACATTCTGTGTCTCTGTATCACGACCAAATTCAGCGGTTCTTATAATTCGGCAATGAACGCGAAGGAAATGCTTCTTGAAAAATATCCGGAAGTAAAGATTGAAGTGCTGGATACCACGGTAGATACCGTTTTGCAGGGATTGCTCGTACTGGAAGTCTGCAGGATGCAGCAGGCGGGCTGGAGCTTTGAAGACACGGTGAAGCGCACGAAGGAGATATTGCCGACAGGCCGCATCATTTTTACGGTGGGAAGCTTTGATTATCTTGTGCATGGCGGGCGTATCGGCAAGGTGATGGGGGCGGCGGTGAAGAGTCTTTCGATTAAACCGCTGATTATTCTGAAAGAGGGAGAAATCTTTCCTGCCGGTGTTTTCCGAAATCGGGAAAAGGGCAAGAAAACGCTTGTTTCACTTTGCAGAAAGCATTTTGAGAAAATCGGAGAAGCGCCGGATGAGTATGCTTTCAATATAGGTTATGGCTACGATTATGAGGAAGCCGTTTCATTCCGGGAAATGCTCCTTGCGGATTTGAAGCAGTACAGCGGGATTCAGGATATGGAACTGTTCCAGATTGGTGCGACAATCGGTGTGCATACCGGACCGTATCCAATCGGGATGACATTTATCAGAAAGGCATTTTAGGGCATCCGGAAAACGGAAGATGCCGGGAAATTTCATAAGTATTTACAGACGGTGTACCTTTCTTTCCAAGTGAAAGAAGGGAGCCGTTTTTTCATCTTACAGGATTCGGAGAGTGGCCATTCCGTAAAGCGCCTCCGCATCCTTACAGGGAATTGCCGAAATGATAACAGAAGTTTTTTATACAAATCAAAGAAGAGGAGTGAGAGGGATATGGGATTGGAAAAAAAGATTTTGCTGTTTGACCTGGACGGAACGCTTACGGACCCGAAAACCGGTATAACAGGCTGTGTGCAGTATGCGCTGCATAAACTGGGGATTGAGGAACCGGATAAGGATAAACTGGAGCCTTTTATCGGACCGCCGCTTGCGGACAGTTTTCAGGAGTTTTACGGTTTTGACGCGGAGAAATCGGCGGAGGCAATCGTCTATTATCGGGAAAGATTCAAGAGCGACGGTCTGTTCGAGAATGAAATCTATCCGGGCGTCAGGGAGTTGCTTGCGCATTTAAAACAGGCCGGTAAAACATTGGCGATTGCATCCAGTAAACCAACCGTTTTTGTGACAAAAATTCTGCAGCATTTTGATATAGAGCAATATTTCGATGTGATTGTGGGAAGTGAGCTTGACGGAACCAGGGCAAGAAAAGAGGAAGTTGTAGAAGAGGCTCTCCGACAGCTGCATCAGATTTCGGGATGCGTTCAGGAGGAAAATTTGTTGTCCGATAAAAAGGATAATGACAGAATCGTCATGATAGGTGACAGGAAGTTCGATATTTTAGGCGCAAAATTATTCAACCTGGTCAGTGTAGGCGTTATGTACGGCTATGCGCTGCCCGGTGAACTGGAAGAGGCCGGGGCAGACTTCATCGTGGAATCCGTGGCGGAATTAGAGGAGTTATTGAATGACTGAAAAGGGCATAAAAGCGGAACAAAATGCGATTTTGCGAAGGGTTGTCATGGTCTTTCAACCTTTTCTTATCTATTATATAGTTAATATTATAACAGTTGTGATTTTGACTGCATTAGTCGATACTATAATACAGGACAATCATACAGCACAGGCTATCGGCGGAACATGGAAAAAGATTTTGGTGGAGCAAAAAGCGACTGTCAATGCTGTCATCGGCGGACTGTCAATGCTGTCAGGAATACTACCGTTATTTTCTACGTTCCGCAGCGAGATAATGACGAATAATAGCGGTTGTAACTTGAAATGGGCGAAGGAAGAGGAGGATTCGAACAGATATAGAACAGCCGCTATTTTAAAGAAAATAATGCTTACAATAACGCTTGCTTTTACAAGTTCAATAGCAATCAATATTTTATTTATTACACTTCGTCTGACCGAAAGTTCCGAAACTTATCATCAGACGGCGGCGCATCAATACAGCGTTATTTTTCCGGCAGGGCTTTTTTTATATGGAATTGTTTCTCCGTTTGCGGAAGAAGTCGTATTCCGGGGAATTATCTATAACAGGCTGAAAAAAATGTTCGGGGACTTTCAGGATAAAAAGCGTTTCCGCATCATCGGGCCGATGGTGATTTCCGCTTTGTTGTTCGGATTCTATCATGGAAATATCGTGCAGATGTTGTATGGATTTCTGATGGGCGTTCTGATTGCCTGTGTTTATGAAAAGGGGGGACGCTTTCTGTATGCCTTTCTTTTTCATGCCGCAGCCAATGCGGCGGTCTATGTTATTACGGGAAATCCGTTTCTGTACGGACATTTTATTACGCCCTGCGTGGGCCTTATGTTTGCTGCAATCTCCGTTCTGATAGTTATTTTCTGGAGACCGGCCGGCAATTAATTCCCAACAATTAATCTTCAAATCTATATTTACAACAGGATGAAATAGGTGTATAGTGTCAATAGTTTAGTCGCAAAGGCGCGCCTTAAAGGGTGTACTTTGCGACTTTTTTTATTTTTCAGAATCCTGTAAGATGCGGACGCCCGGCCTGCGGAGAGGCCGCATCTTACAGGATACGAAAGGAGAGGTCATTTATGTTTGATACAAAATTAACCGTTCCTCAGTCTCCGCTCTACCGGGCGGAGTTTGAACACGATAACTGCGGTATCGGCGCCTGCGTGAATATCAAAGGCCGAAAAAGCCGCGCGACGGTGGAAAATGCCCTGAGAATCGTTGAAAATCTGGAGCACAGGGCCGGAAAAGACGCGGAGGGAAAGACGGGAGACGGCGTCGGCATCCTGACGCAGATACCCCATAAATTTATGCTCAAAGCCGCGGCGGGACTCGGGATTTCGCTTGGCGGAGAAAGAGAATACGGTGTCGGCGTCTTTTTCTTCCCGCAGGACGAATTACAGCGCAATCAGTCCAAAAAGATGTTTGAAATTATCGTGGAAAAAGAGGGGCTTACGTTTCTTGGCTGGCGTGCCGTTCCGACCGTGCCTTCCGTGCTCGGCCATAAGGCTGTGGAATGTATGCCCTGTATTATGCAGGCTTTTATTGCCAGACCTGCCGGTATCGAAAAGGGACTGGCGTTTGACCGGAAACTTTATATCCTGAGAAGGACGTTTGAACAGTCCACGGATGTGACTTATGTCGTATCGTTATCCAGCAGAACGATTGTATACAAAGGAATGTTTCTGGTCGGACAGCTCCGGACTTTTTTCCCGGATTTGCAGGATAAAGAGTTTGAGTCGGCGCTCGCGATTGTGCATTCCCGCTTTTCCACGAATACCAATCCGAGTTGGGAACGCGCGCATCCGAACCGTTTTATCGTGCATAACGGTGAAATCAACACCATCCGCGGCAATGCGGATAAAATGCTGGCCCGCGAAGAGACGATGGAATCCGAACATCTGGCGGGGCAGCTGCACAAAGTGCTTCCGGCGGTCAGCGCATCGGGTTCCGACTCGGCAATGTTAGACAATACGCTGGAATTTCTCGTGATGAGCGGGATGCCGCTGCCGCTGGCCGTCATGATAACGATTCCGGAGCCCTGGGAGAACAATAAGACCATGTCACAGAAAAAGAAGGACTTTTACCAGTATTATGCGACAATGATGGAGCCCTGGGACGGCCCTGCATCCATTCTTTTTTCTGACGGGGATAAAATGGGTGCGGTTCTTGACCGAAACGGTCTACGGCCTTCCCGGTACATGATAACGGACGATGACACGCTGATTTTATCTTCCGAAGTGGGCGTTCTGGATATCGAGCCGGGCAAAATCGTGATAAAGGAACGGCTGCATCCGGGCAAGATGCTTCTTGTCGATATGGTGCAGGGACGGGTCATTGACGATGACGAGCTGAAAGAAACATATGCTTCGGCGCAGCCCTACGGCGAATGGCTTGACACACATCTTGTTTCGCTGAAAGAACTGAAAATACCGAATCAGCGTGTGCCGGAGTTTGCGGAAGAGGAAAGAAAGCGGATGCAGAAGGCATTCGGTTATACTTACGAGGAATTAAAAAGCAGTATTCTGCCAATGGCGAAGAACGGTTCCGAGGCAATTGCGGCAATGGGCGTCGATACGCCGCTTCCGGCGCTTTCCAAAGCGCATCATCCGCTGTTCCATTATTTCAAGCAGCTTTTCGCACAGGTAACGAATCCGCCCATCGACGCGATTCGGGAAGAGGTCGTCACTTCCACGACCGTCTATCTCGGAAAGGACGGCAATCTGTTAGAGGAAAAACCGGAGAACTGCAACATGCTCAAAGTACACAATCCGATTCTGACAAACACGGATTTGCTTAAAATAAAGAGCATGAAATCGGAAGGATTCAAAGCAGAAGTCGTGCCGATTACCTATTATAAAAACACAAGTCTGGAAAAGGCGATTGACCGGCTGTTTGTAGAGGTTGACAGAGCGTTCCGGGGCGGCGTCAATATCCTGATTTTGTCCGACCGGGGCGTGGATGAGAACCGCGTGGCGATTCCGTCTCTTTTGGCGGTATCGGCGTTGCAGCAGCATCTTGTCAACACGAAAAAAAGAACGAGCGTCGCAATCGTACTGGAGTCGGCGGAGCCGCGGGAAGTGCATCATTTCGCGACGCTGCTTGGTTTCGGCGCTTCCGCGATTAACCCTTATCTGGCGCAGGAGAGCATTCGGGAGCTGATTGATAATCATATGCTTGATAAAGATTATTACGCGGCGGTAAACGATTATAACGATGCGATTTTACATGGAATTGTCAAGATAGCTTCCAAGATGGGTATTTCCACCATACAGTCCTATCAGGGCTCCAAGATTTTTGAAGCGATTGGCATCGACAGGGAAGTCATTAACAAATACTTTACCAATACGGTATGCCGCATCGGCGGCATCACCTTAAAAGATATCGAAAAAGAAGTTGACGCGCTCCATTCGATGGCTTTTGACCCACTCGGTCTATCGACGGACCTGGCGCTGGACAGCCCGGGACATCACCAGATGCGCAGCGGTGGGGACGAACATCTGTATAATCCGGAGACAATTCATTTGCTCCAGGAGTCTACAAGGCGCGGCGATTATGAGATGTTCAAGCAATATACCAAAGCGGTCAATAACGAGGAGAGCATCAAGACGCTCAGGGGGCTGATGGATTTCAATTATGCGCCAAAACCCGTGCCGTTAGAGGAAGTAGAGAGTGTTGACACGATTGTCACACGGTTCAAAACGGGCGCCATGTCCTATGGTTCCATTTCCAAAGAGGCGCATGAGACGATGGCGATTGCAATGAACAGGCTGCATGGAAAATCCAACTCCGGTGAAGGCGGAGAGGATAAAGAAAGGCTGACGGTCGGAGCGGACGGCCTGAACAGGTGCTCTGCGATTAAGCAGGTGGCGAGCGGACGCTTCGGCGTCACCAGCGAATATTTAAACAGCGCCCAGGAAATTCAGATTAAAATGGCGCAGGGCGCAAAACCGGGAGAAGGCGGACACCTGCCCGGCGGAAAGGTTTATCCGTGGATTGCGAAAACGAGACATTCTACGGCGGGCGTCGGCCTGATTTCTCCGCCGCCCCATCACGACATTTATTCGATTGAAGATTTGGCGCAGCTGATTTATGATTTGAAAAATGCCAACAAACGGGCGCGAATCTCCGTGAAACTCGTTTCGGAAGCGGGCGTCGGAACGGTGGCGGCAGGCGTTGCGAAAGCGGGCGCACAGGTCATTCTCGTATCGGGTTATGACGGCGGAACGGGCGCGGCGCCCAGAAGTTCGATTCATAACGCCGGTCTGCCCTGGGAACTCGGTCTGGCGGAAACGCATCAGACATTGATTCAGAACGGTCTGCGGAATAAAGTGCGCGTGGAAACGGACGGTAAGCTGATGAGCGGCAGAGATGTGGCGATTGCGGCGATTCTCGGCGCGGAAGAGTACGGTTTTGCGACGGCGCCCCTTGTAACGATGGGCTGCGTTATGATGCGCGTCTGCAATCTGGACACCTGTCCGGTGGGCGTTGCGACGCAAAACCCGGAGCTGCGGAAGCATTTTCGGGGAAAACCGGAGTATGTGGAAAACTTCATGCTTTTCATTGCCCGGGAACTGCGGGAATATATGTCCCTGTTGGGCGTTAAGACCGTGGATGAGCTGGTCGGCAGAACGGATTTGCTGAAAAGAAAAGAAAATCTGCCGGCCAGACTGCAGAAAATCGATTTAAGCCTCATTCTTTCCAATCCTTACGAAAAGAGCCGGGAAAAGGTGATTTTTGACCCGAAACAAGTTTATGATTTCGGTCTGGAAAAGACACTGGATGAGAAGGTGCTGCTAAAACAGCTTGCAAAGGCGATGGAAAGCGGCCAAAAATGCAGTCTGGAAGTGGCTGTTTCCAATACCGACCGCACTTTCGGGACGATTTTCGGTTCCGAGATTACGAGAAGATTCGGCGATACGTTAGCGGAAGATACCTGCCGGATTCTGTGCAGCGGTTCCGGCGGCCAGAGCTTTGGCGCTTTTATCCCGAAAGGGCTGACACTGGAGCTTGCGGGGGATTCCAACGATTATTTCGGAAAAGGGCTGTCCGGCGGCAAGCTGATTGTATATCCGCCCAAAGGTTCTCGGTTTCAACAGGATGAAAACATCATTATCGGCAATGTGGCCCTTTACGGAGCGACATCCGGCAAAGCCTTTATCAACGGGGTGGCGGGAGAACGGTTCTGTGTCAGAAACTCCGGCGCGCTGGCGGTGGTGGAAGGCGTCGGCGACCACGGCTGTGAATATATGACCGGCGGCCGTGTGGCCGTGCTCGGGACAATCGGCAAGAACTTTGCGGCCGGCATGAGCGGCGGCATCGCCTATGTCCTGGATGAAAACAACGATTTATATACGAAGGTCAACAAAGAAATGGTATCTTCCTATGAAATGACTTCCAAATATGATGTTCTGGAACTGAAAGAAATGATTAAGGAACATGTCGCTTATACCAACTCGGTCAAAGGAAAGGAAATCCTTGAACATTTCGGAGAATATCTGCCGAAGTTCAAGAAAATCATTCCGCATGATTATGAACGCATGTTGAAATTAATCGTGCAGATGGAGGAAAAGGGACTCAGTTCGGAACAGGCGCAGATAGAGGCGTTCAATGAGAGTCTTTCGGTAAATTAAGAGGGCCGTCTGCCGGCGCTGCCGGAGAAGGCATTTCCGGAAGGACGATGAATCGCATAAAGGGATATGAGAAAATGAATGGAGGAAAATATCATGGGAAAACCTACGGGATTTTTAGAATATGAGCGTAAAGTTTCGACGGATGTAAGCCCGAAACTGCGCATAAAAAACTTTAACGAGTTCCACGAACATCTTCCGATGGAAGAACAGCAGAAGCAGGGGGCGCGCTGTATGGACTGCGGCGTTCCGTTCTGCCAGTCGGGCATGACGCTTTGCGGCATGACGTCGGGCTGCCCGCTGCACAATCTGGTTCCGGAATGGAACGACCTCGTCTATACGGGAAACTGGGAACAGGCCTATAACCGCCTGAAAAAGACCAACAATTTTCCGGAATTTACGGCAAGGGTGTGTCCGGCTCTGTGTGAAGCGGCCTGTACCTGTAATTTGACGGGAAAACCCGTTGCCACCAGAGAAAACGAATATGCGATTATTGAAAACGCTTATGAAAAAGGCTATGCGGCGGCAAAACCACCCGGAACGAGGACCGGAAAGACCGTTGCGGTTGTGGGGAGCGGCCCATCCGGCCTGACGGTGGCCGACCAGTTGAACCGGAGAGGGCATCTTGTAACGGTGTTTGAGCGTTCCGACCGGGTCGGCGGCCTTTTGATGTACGGCATTCCGAATATGAAACTGGAAAAACACATCATCGACCGGAAAATCAAGGTCATGGAAGCGGAAGGCGTGACTTTTATCACGAACGCGGATATCGGAAAAAGCATAAAAGCCGAAAAACTGTTAAAAGAGTTCGACCGCGTCGTACTCGCCTGCGGCTCTTCCAATCCCCGCGATATCGAAGCGCCGGGACGGGATGCGAAAGGAATTTATTTTGCGGTTGACTTTCTGAGTCAAAACACGAAAAGCCTGTTGGATTCCGATTTCAAAGATAAAAAATATGTGGAAACGAAGAACAGGCATGTGGTTATCATCGGCGGAGGCGATACGGGAAACGACTGTGTCGGCACGGCTATCCGGCATGGCGCAAAGTCAGTAGTTCAAATCGAAATGATGCCCAAAGCGCCGGATGAGCGGGCACAGGACAATCCGTGGCCGGAGTGGCCCAAAATCTGTAAGACCGATTACGGACAGGAAGAGGCGATTGCGGTATACGGCCGCGACCCGCGCATATACGAATCCACGGTCAAGGAATTTCTCAAAGATAAGGACGGAAATTTGAAGGGCGTCAGAATCGTCGGTCTTTCCTGGGAAAAAGACAGTGCGACAGGACGCATGACAATGAAGGAGAAGAGCGGTTCCGGGAAAACGCTGGAAGCCGATATCGTCCTGATTGCGGCCGGATTTCTCGGAAGCCAGAAATATGTGACGGATGCCTTTAAAGTAGGGCTGGATATGCGCACCAACGTAAAAACGGCGCCGGGCGCTTTTAAAACAAGTGTGGAGAACGTCTTTGTGGCGGGTGACATGCACACCGGTCAGTCCCTCGTGGTCAAGGCCATCAGACAGGGACGGGAATGCGCCCGCGAGGTGGATGAAAGCCTGATGGGATATTCGAATTTATAGCCTGTGCTTTTGATATTACGCTTTGATATTTGACATACGCTGAAATTCTTTCTATAATGCTTTTAATCTGATGGCGGCAGGAAAACAGGCGGCGGAAGAAAAAGACAGGGTGAAAAAACGGGGGACAAAGCGGGAATTATGCGGAAATTCTGGCACGGACTGGAAGAGCGTCTGAATGATTATAATATCAAAACAAAACTGATAATTATCTATGTGTTCTGCATGATTCTTCCGATGGTGATGACGGACAGTCTTATTCTGTATATCCTTTACGACGGTGCGCAGAGAGAAAGGGACTATCAGGCGCGGAACATCTGCGACGCCGTTCAGTATGATTTGGAATACATCTTTGAGGAAGCGGCAAACCGGATGAATAATATTTATCTGGACAGGGAGATTAATGATTTTCTGAATGCAGAATACGATGGGCCTTATGAATTTTTTTCCGCAAAGACAAAACTGGCGGCGAAGTCCTACCTTGATTTGCTGAGCCGGTATAATATTTCCAATGTCGTTGTCTGTGCGGATAATGAGACGATAGTCAACGGCGGACATTTTTACCGTCTGTCCGGTGTGAAAAATACGGCATGGTACAAGGCTTATGAAAATTCCGGCAGAAATATGTGCGCCGTTTTTTATTATATCGGAGAGGAAGACCAGTCGGCAATGACGAAGCGTCGGATTTCTCTGGTAAGACATCTGAATTATTTCAGAGGAGAAGGCGGCGAGAAGCTTGTCAGAGTGGATATTGATTATAATAAATTGGCGAGAAAGCTGACGAGTCTGAATTACGGATACGGTGTCTATGTCTGCGCGGGGGAGAGGATTCTTTTTTCCAACAGGGGACATTCCGGAAGCAGCGAGGATTTTTCTGTGCTGACGGGCGAGGAGTCTGTGGCATTTCAGACTTCCTTTGATTTATATGGGGAAACGATAGATATTTTGATTTTGCAGCAGGCAAGTTCCGTGTTCAGTCAGTTGGCAAAGCATAAATTGCTGATTGGATTTCTGGTGTGTGTGAATCTGTTTCTGCCGATGGTAATGGTCTCGGTCGTGAATCGTTCTTTTACCGGAAGGCTCAGGAAACTTGGGGCAGCTTTTCAGGAGGTACGGGATGAAGGAAGCCTGCAGGAAATCGAGTGTGTGAAAGGAAGGGATGAAATCGGAACGCTGATGAAAAATTATAACCGGATGGTATGCCGGATGAATGATTTGATTCAGAGAGTCTATAAGAACAGGCTGGAAAAACAGGAAATCGAGCTGGCGAGGCAGAATGCGGAGCTTTTGGCGCTGCACAGCCAGATTAATCCGCATTTTCTGTTTAATGTACTGGAAAGCATCCGGATGCGCTGCATTCTTCATCAGGAAGATGTGACGGCGGGCATGATAGAGAAACTGGCGGTTCTTGAGCGGCAGAATATCAACTGGGCTTCGGACCATGTGACGCTTGCGGAAGAAATCCGTTTTGTGGAAGATTATCTGGAATTGCAGCGTTATCGGTTTGGGGACAGACTTCGTTATGAGATTGAACTGGCAGCCGAATGTGAGGATTACCTGATTTCCAAGCTGACGCTCACCACTTTTGTGGAAAATTCCTGCGTTCACGGTATGGAACGGAAGTCGGCGACGTGCTGGATTTATGTAAGGGTATATCAAAAGGGCAACTGGCTTTATATGGAAATAGAGGACACCGGGGGCGGTATGGAAGAGCGGGCCGTGGAAGAAATGAACGCCGGAATGCGGGACTGTGCGATAGATGACATCAAAGAAAATGCGCATGTGGGAATCATCAATGCCTGTCTGCGGCTCAAAATGCTTACAAAAGAGAATGTCGTATTTTCGATGGAAAGCGAAGTGGGCGTCGGAACATTCATGACTATCCGGGTGAACACGGAATATCTGCAAAGAAAAGAACAGGGGATGCGGGAAAAGACGGATTTACAGGAAGAGGCGGCCGTATGGGAAGAGAAAGGAGCGGAGGAATCATGATGAAAGCGATGTTGGTGGATGACGAGCCTTTTATTCTGCAAGGGCTGTCAGTGCTGATTGACTGGGAAACAGAAGGGTATGAAATTGTAAAAAAAGCCTCCGACGGCAGAGAAGCGCTCGATTATCTCAGAGAAAACAACGTCGATTTGATTATAACGGATATCCGGATGCCTCGCCTGAGCGGTCTGGAGCTGTTGGAAACGATTCGGAACGAGAACATATCCGACGCATATGTCATTGTGCTGAGCGGTTATAATGATTTTAAATATGTCCGTGCTGCGCTGCGGCATTCCTGTATGGACTATATCCTGAAGCCGGTTCAGAAGGAACAGCTGATTACCAATATCAGGCGTGCGGCGGCCGATAAGGAAATCAATGTCCAAAAAGAGGACGATAACCGGAGACTGCAAAGAGGATACCTGCTGCAGAACATGATGGCGCTTTTACAAGGAAAGGCACAGGGACAGGGACTTTCTTATATCAAAAAAAATCTGCGGTATTCTGAGACGCTTCGCTATTTACATATCTGTCTCAACGATTTGTCCGCGCTGGAAGAGATGTCGGATGAAGAAATGGCGGAATTGAAGAACGGCGTCTATGAGCAGGCGGCTCATTACCTGCAAAACGACGCGGACCATCTTTTCAAAGATTTTTTTGTGTTCGAAGAGGATTATGAGATAGGATTTGTTTACTGTGATTATATGGCGAAGGAGCGAGGACTTGGCGAGGAGGAATTTCTGGAGGCGTTTCACCGGGCGGCGCAGAGCGGCAGCGAGAACATGCCTGTTATCCTGCTTGCGGGCAAACAGGTAAACGACATCAGCCGGCTTTCCCGTTCATACAGTTCCGCCTGTGTGCTGCGTTCTTTTAAGGGGTTTCAGAATCATAAGAATCTCTATTTTTATGAAAAAGAAGTGCAGGTGAGCGAGACCAGGACAATTTTATGTAAACAACCACTGGATGCGCTGGTCGCTGCGGTAAATCAGAACGATACGGCGGCGGTCGGCCAGAGTGTGGACGAGCTTTTTGCGGAAATGGACCGGATGGACCGGACGCCGGATATGGTGACGATGAATCTGAGCTGGCTGATTTTCCGGCTCCTGAATCTGGCGTCGGAGCAGGATGAGTCCGTCAGCCAGGACGAAGTGCTGTCCTATATCAGCGGCAGCGTGTCCAAAGAAGCGATTATCCGGGGAAGCAGGGCGCATCTTCGCAAATTTGCCTGTGAATTTGCGGAATATCTGGTACAGCTTCGAAAGAGCGTTTCCAGAGGCATTCTTGCGGAAATCGAAAACGAGGTAAAGGAGCATTACGCGGAGAATCTGACGCTGCGGGAACTGGGACAGAAGTATTATATCAACAGTTCTTATCTTGGTCAGGTTTTCCGGAAACGATACGGGCAGTCGTTTAAAAATTATCTGAATAATTACAGAATTAAAGAAGCGGCGGCCCAACTGATACGGACCGATAAGAAGATAGGGCAGATTGCGGAAGATGTGGGATATCACGACCTGGACTACTTTATCAGTCGTTTTATCGAACAGGAGGGCTGTACGCCGTCCAGATACCGCAAGCGGGCGAGAGAAGCGGAATAAGAGTAAACCGGGTAAATTCTAACTGTTAGAGTTTACCCGGTTTTTTACTAAATTTTATCGGGTTGAAGTATACGATGGCCGTATTAAAATGGTAATATCAAAAACCAACGAGGGAGGAGAAGAGAATATGAAGTTTAAAAAACTGACATCTTTGATGCTGGTGACAGCGGTTACGGCTTCTATGCTTGCCGGCTGCGGAGGCGGAAGCAATGAGGTCAGCAGTACGAACAGTACCGGTGACAACAGCTCTGCAAGTGCGGGGGGGGGTAAAACGGACGCCGTCGAATCTTCCGGAAATGAGAATCAGGAGATTACCGAGTTTTCTTATTTCATCACGATGCCCGGAAAAGAAATAAACGACGATAACGAAATCGCACAGATTATCGCGGAGAAGACGGGCGTTAAGGTAAAAGAGACCTGGCTGACGGGCCAGACTGCGGCAGAAGCGACAGGTACGCTCGTTGCAGGCGGCGAATATCCTGATTTTATCGACAGCGACGATATGTCGGTTCTGGTAGACGCGGGAGCGCTGTTACCGTTAGACGAATATATTGACCAGTATCCGGAATTTAAGGAAACCTGGTTTACCGAGGCGGAGTGGGATAAGTTCCGTCAGCCGGACGGCCATATTTACTGGATTAATCCATTTGGAAATACCTATGGCGAAAGCAAGGCGACAACACATAATGACGAGGCGTTCTGGATTCAGGTAAAAGTTCTGGAATGGGCAGGTTATCCGGATATTCAGACGCTTGATGAGTATTTTGACCTTCTGGAGAGCTACATAGAGGCGAATCCGACGATGGAAGACGGAACGGAGAATATCGCTTATACGATTCTCTGCGAAGACTGGAGATACTTCTGTCTGGAAAATGCGGGACAGTTCCTGGCGGGTTATCCGAACGACGGTTCCGTTATTGTAAACAAAGAAACGATGACAATTGAAGATTATAATACATCCGAGGATACCATCAAATATTTACGGAAACTGAACGAAGAATATCACAAGGGCTATGTAGACCCTGAAAGCTTTACCCAGACTTATGATGAATATATCGCGAAGCTTTCTACGGGACGCGTGCTCGGCATGGTAGACCAGTGGTGGAATTTTGCGTATACGGTAAATGATGTATTCAAACAGCAGGGACTTGACCTGAAAGGCTGTAACTATGTACCGCTCGGTCTGACGACGGAAAGAGGCATGGAGAACAGATGGCATACTTATGACGATACGGTAAACCAGGCGAGCGGAATCGCAATTTCCGTTGACTGTAAAGACCCTGACAAGGCTTTCAAATTCCTGGTGGATATCTGTATGGACCAGGAACTGCATGATTTAAGATTCTGGGGAATCGAAGGCGTTGACTATCTGGTTGACGACGAAGGTTTGTTCTATCGTACGGATGAAATGAGAAAGAACTGGGCCGATACCGCTTATCAGGCAGCGCACAGATGTCAGTATTCTTACTTCCCTCAGTGGGGCGGCACGCATACGGACGGCAAGAACGCGATGAAGCCGGAAGAGCAGCCTTCTGAATTTATGAGCGATATGGCGGAACCTCTTGTAAAATGCTTTGAAGCATACGGCGTTACGACTTATCCGGGTATGATTGACTCCGTTGTGGAAACAAACGCGGAATGGTTCCCGATGTACAGCTTTTCCAATAACTTTACGACAGAGACGCCGGGCGGAACGGCATGGGCGCTGATGGGCGAATGTAAGCACGAGTGGCTGCCCAAAGTTGTCATGGCGGATGATTTCGATAAAGGATGGCAGGACTACATGACAGCATATTCGGCATGTAAGCCGGAGGACTTCCTGTCAGAGATGCAGGCAATTCTGGATACCTTTAAATAAAGACGGGACGGAAAATCTGTCAGAATTTTAAATAATTGCGGAAAAGGCGGCAATGGTAATTTGTAAAAAGAAAGTTGCCGCCTTCTTCTATGCAGGATGGGAGGGTGCAATGGCTCGGACGAATGCTTTGAAAAAAGATAGAAAGATTACCTGGAAAGAAATCAAGAGACAGAAAACATTGTTGATTATTTCTTTCTTCGTCGTAATTTACGGCGTCATTTTTTACTATTGGCCTCTGACCGGCTGGCTGATGGCTTTTCAGAATTATAAGCCGAAGGATGGTCTGCTTCACTCTAAGTTTGTAGGTCTGGAGAAGTTCCAGTTCCTGTTTTCCGATGCAACGTTTCTGAAAGTCATCAGGAATACTTTCTGTATGGGCGCTCTGAATCTTTTGACAACTACCGTTATGGCGATTCTTTTCGCAATTCTGTTAAATGAAATCAGACATACCCTGTTGAAAAAGACGATTCAGACCGTTTCTTACCTGCCGCATTTCCTTTCATGGATTATTGTGACAGGGATTCTGCACGACGCGCTGTCCAGTACGGGCATCATTAACGACCTGCTGTTAAAGGCAGGAATCATTGACCAGGCAATCAATTTTTTTGCATATCCGAAGTATTTCTGGCCGATAGTGGCGTTTGCCAACTGTTGGAAAGAGACCGGATGGAACGCGATTATCTATCTGGCGGCGATTACGTCGATAGACCCCTGTCTGTATGAGGCGGCATCCATCGACGGCGCGGGAAGACTGGCAAGAATCCGTTATATCACGCTGCCGGGAATTAAACCGACCGTCATGATATTGCTCCTGATGAATGTCGGAAACGTGTTGAATGCCGGATTCGAAGTACAGTATTTATTGGGGAACGGTCTTGTACAGAGCGTATCCCAGACAATCGATATTTATGTTCTGAAATGGGGTATCAGCCAGAACGACTTCTCGCTTGGTACAGCGGCAGGTATCTTTAAGAGCGTAGTCAGCATTGCGCTGATTGTAGTATGTAACGCATGGGCAAAACGTGCGGGCGAAGAGCGTCTGTTTTAGAAGGGGGGCGGAAGAAGCATATGAAAAAAGTAAAACATTCCATAGAAGACAAAGTAATATCCGCATTAATCGGTATTTTTATGGTTGTCTTTGTAGTCGTTACGCTTTATCCGGTCATTAATACCGTAGCGATTTCCTTCAACGAAGGCATCGACGCGGTGCGCGGCGGCATTTATCTCTGGCCGAGAAAATTCAGCCTGAAAAATTATGACACAGTGCTTGCCATGCAGAACCTTCTGACCGGAGCTAAAATCAGTGTGGCGAGAACGGTGCTTGGAACCGTTTCATCGCTGCTTGTAAACGCGCTCCTGGCCTATGTAGTGAGCAGAAAACGTTTCCTGTTCAAATCGCAGTTATCCCTTTTCTGGGTTATTACGATGTATGTGAACGGCGGTATGATACCGACTTTTCTGTTGTACCGTAATCTGCATCTGACGAACAGCTTTTGGGTGTATATCATACCCGGTATGATTGGCGCGTGGAATATGCTGGTATTGAGAACGTATATGAACGGCCTTCCGGACAGTCTGGAAGAGTCCGCGCAGCTGGACGGCGCCGGTTATATGACGATTTTTGTAAAAATCATTTCACCTCTCTGTAAGCCGGTATATGCGACGGTTGCGCTGTTCGTGGCGGTAGGACAATGGAACTCATGGTTCGACGCCATGCTGTACAACCGTATGAAAACGGAATATACGACATTACAGTATGAATTGATGAAACTACTGTCTTCCGTTATGCAGCAGAGCGGAAGCGCAGATTCCGCCAAGTTTAACAGCGCGGCGGTTACGCCGGTAACGATTCGCGCGGCGGCAACGGTGGTGACGATGGCTCCGATTATCTGCCTGTATCCGTTCCTGCAAAGATATTTCGTGGCAGGATTGACAATTGGCGGTGTAAAAGAGTAAAGAATAGATAACAGCATGAAAAATGGACTGCCGGATGGAGCAGTCCATTTTTTCTGTTGATATTTGGGCATTCTCATGGTTTTCTGTCAGAGCAGCTGTACGCCGTGCGCCAGCGCTTCTCTGGCAATTTCCTCGGGCCACATGGAAGACTGGACTTCACCGATGTGCGCTTTCCGGAGGAAGAACATACAGATACGGGACTGTCCGATACCGCCGCCGACGGTCAGCGGCACTTCGTCGTTCAGGACCGCCTTCTGGAACGGCAGCTTTGCCCTTTCCGGGCAGCCTGCTTTGGCGAGCTGACTGCGCAGGGAATCTTTGTCAACGCGGATGCCCATCGAAGATAATTCCAATGCGATGTCAAGAACCGGATAGTATACGACGATATCCGCGTTTAACGCCCAGTCGTCATAGTCCGGCGCGCGGCCGTCGTGTTTTTCTCCGGATGCCAGTAAATCGCCAATCTGCATGATGCAGACAGCGCCTTTTTCTTTTGTAATACGATATTCCCGTTGTTTCGGGGAAACATCCGGGTAAAGGTCTTCGAGTTCCTGCGTCGTGATAAAGAAAATATCATGGGGCAGGATTTCTTCTATGTAATCATAACGAATCGCCATATATTTTTCCGTTTTACGGAGCACTTTGTATACGGTGCGCACCGTTTCTTTCAGAAAATCTATCGTGCGTTCTTCTTTGGAAATGATTTTTTCCCAATCCCACTGGTCAACATAGATGGAATGGATGTTGTCGGTCTGTTCGTCGCGGCGGATTGCGCTCATATCCGTATAGAGGCCTTCTCCATAGGAAAATCCGTATTTCTGCAAGGCGAACCGTTTCCATTTGGCCAGAGAATGCACGATTTCCGCGGGGGAATCATTCTGCTCTTTGATGCCGAATACGACCGGGCGTTCCACGCCGTTCAGATTATCGTTCAGACCGGAAGCCGGGTCAACGAACAGCGGTGCGGAAACACGCAGCAGATGCAGGCGTTCCGCCAGTAAGTTCTGGAAAAAATCTTTTACCGTCTTGATGCCGATTTGCGTGTCGTGCAGATTCAGCGCGGAGCGGTAATTTTCCGGGATGATTAAGTTATTCATAGTTCCTCTCATTCCGCCGCGTGAGCGGCATTTTAATGCTTCAGCGTTTCGTTTGCCTGATTCGTATGCCTGACAGATATGCGGATACAGACATAAATACAGCTGAAATTTATCTATTTTGTATTATATTCACGGGGGCAGGATTCGTCAATATAATCCGGGATTTTTTGCCAGGGTTTTCTTTGAAATACTGCCAGGAGTCTGATGCGGAAAAAAGGCGTAAAGTCTTAAGCATTCAACAGACTTTACACCTTTTATGATAATTACTTATTCTTTGATTTTGTCAAGTTCTGAAAGATTTACGCCGGAAATCTGTAGTAATGCCTTAATCGTTAAATATTCATCTTTCAATTTTGCGTAAGTTTCAACTGCATTTTCTTTTTTTGCCAAAAGCATATATTCTTGAATTTTTTTAAAGTCATCCAGGGCTTGTTTTGTTACTTCAATACCTGTTGGCATATATATCACCTCTCTTCATTGCGCATTATATTGATTGGTATAATATAAGTATATCACAACGAAGGGACAAAGTCTATTCTGTTCTCGGGCGTTTCGCGACGGCAGCATTGTTATAAAAACAGAACAAATGTTCACAAAACGGTTGCATTTCTGAAAAAGATGTGATAGGATGTGTTTATATAAAGAACGTATGTTCTGAAATGATGAATATGGGAAATGATGTTATGGAAATGAGAATTGCACCGGCGATGTCGATTACGGATAAACTGAATATTCTTGCGGAAGCGGCCAAATATGACGTTTCATGCAGTTCCAGCGGTTCTTCCCGGAGCGGGGACGGGAAAGGGAAAGGCATCGGCAATACGGTGGCGTCCGGATTGTGTCACAGCTTTGCAGCGGACGGAAGGTGCATTTCGCTCTTGAAAATCCTGTTTACGAATGAGTGCATCTATGACTGCAAATACTGTATGAACCGATGCTCCAATGATGTGCCGCGGGCTTCTTTTACGCCAGATGAAGTCTGCGAGCTGACAATGGAATTTTACCGACGCAATTATATAGAAGGTTTGTTTTTAAGCTCCGGTATTTTATACAATCCGGATTATACGATGGAGCTTATCTGTCAGACGCTTTATAAGCTGCGGACCGTTCACCGTTTTCAGGGATATATTCATGTGAAGGCCATTCCCGGGGCGGACGCTGCCCTGATACAGCGTGCGGGGTTTCTTGCGGACAGAATGAGCGTTAATCTGGAACTTCCGACGGCGGAAAGTTTACGGAAACTTGCGCCGAACAAGCACCGGAAGACTATTTTAAGACCGATGAAACTGATACAGAACGGCATTGCCCAGAATCGTAACGAACTGGTCTTATATGACCATGCGCCGCATTTCTGCGAAGCCGGACAGTCCACGCAGATGATTATCGGAGCCACGCCGGAAAGCGATTATCAGGTCATGACAGTGGCGGAAAGTCTGTATCAGAAATTTTCCTTAAAAAGGGTCTATTACTCCGCGTTCGTGAATGTGAATCAGGACAAAGACCTGCCGGCGCTGCCAGGAGGACCGCCGCTTTTACGGGAACACAGGCTGTATCAGGCAGACTGGCTGCTGCGGTTTTATGATTTCACAGTGGAGGAACTGCTGACGGAAGACCGTCCCAATTTCAATATGATGATAGACCCGAAAGCGGACTGGGCGGTCCGGCATCTGGAACAGTTCCCTGTGGAAATTAACCGGGCGGATTACCGTTTGCTGCTCCGCGTACCGGGGATAGGCGTGAAAAGCGCCAGAAGAATCGTCAGCGCCAGAAGGTTCGGCAGACTGAATTTTGAAGATTTGAAGAAAATCGGCGTGGTTTTGAAACGCGCTTTGTATTTTATCACATGTAACGGGAAAATGATGTATCCGACCAAAATAGAAGAAAATTATATCGTCAGAAATCTGACTTATCAAAACCTTGCGAGCCGGAAGGAAAGAAATCTCTTTTCACCGGACGGGATGCAGTATGAGCAGCTGAGCCTGTTCTCAAAGTGAAAGTGTGAAGAGAAGTTCTAAAGCTCACGCCGATGGGCGTTTCGCGAAGAACTTCTCTTCACACTGCAGAATGTCCATGCGGTCATTCTGCATGAATTGTTTGAGCGGCATGATTGGAAGTGGCAGAGAACGGCAGGGAGGGTGTGCCATGACGGAGGAAAAATATTTAATCTGTGAAGATTCCATAGAGGGCGTTTTTACAGGGATTTATGATGCCTATGCCTTCAGGGAGGGGCATAAGCATCTTCATATTCAAATCGGCGAAGAAGAAAATTTTCGTTTATTTGCGTCCTATCTGCATATTACGCCGGATTTGGTTAAAACTAGAAAAGTAGCGGAAACCATTCAGAAACGTCTCGGTACGGATACTTATATGAGTATCTGCAGGGCGCTCGCAACGGAAGACGCCGGGAAAGGGCAGGCAGTCTATCAGACAGTGGTGGACGGAATCACAAACGGAAGCGGCAGACGTGTTCTGGAAAACTCCATGAATCCATATGTGGACATGGTCTTTCGCCTGTCCCGGTGTACGGCGAATGAGATTCACCGCCTGATGGAGTTCATCCGGTTTCAGGAGCTGCAGCAGGGGATTTTGTATTCCAAAATCGGTGCAAAATGCAATGTCGTTTCTTTTCTGATGCCGCATTTTGCAGACAGGCTTCCACTGGAAAATTTCATTATCTACGATGAGAAGCATGAACTGTACGGCGTGCATCCGGCCGGAAAAGAGTGGTATCTGGTATCCGGGATAGAACGAAAGCCGGAAGAAGAGCTTGTCATGTCGGAGAAAGAAGAGCAGTATCAGGAGCTTTTTACCATGTTCTGCCAGACAATTGCCATAAAGGAACGCAAAAATTTGAAACTGCAGCAGCAGATGCTTCCGCTGAGGTTCCAAGAATATATGGTTGAATTTGTCAAAAAGTGAAAAAAATGCGCTTTTCTCAACTAAAGCCATAAACGGATAATCGGCATATTCGACAAAGATATGGGGAAGCGCAGGCAGATATTGGGTAGAATGATAAATTGAAGAAATTGTCGCATTTTTCAAGACAATAATTCGTACTTTACAAATGAAACAGATGGAGTATAATCATTTCAACAAGGAAAACGATTTCCATATAACGGTATCAGTTTTGTAAACCAGAAAAGGAGGGTGTTTATGATGATGCAACACAGAATTAAGTTAAGACCGGATGAAGTAAAAGAATTTGTAGCAGCAGCTACGAAATGTCTGTTTGATGTAGACATTTCCTACAACAGTTTCATAGTAGATGCCAAATCCATAATTGGTGTATTCGGGCTGAATTTTAACCAGATTCTGACAGTAACCTGCAACGGTTATGACAGCGAGTTTGAGCAGTACCTTCAGAAATTTGCGGTAGCCTGCTAACCGGCATGACCATGCAGATTGTGTAAAGAGGAAAGCTAAGCGGATGCTTTATTGACTCCCTATTTAAGATAGCGTACTATCTTAGTAGGGAGTTTTTGTTTGAAATGGAATATGGACAGTATGTGATTTCCGTGCCGCCCGGACAGAGATATATCCCTGACGGCGGCCCTGTAAAGGATGCCGGTGCTTAGTGAAAATGCAGCTTGCTGTATTTGAGCTTAGCACCGTTGCTTCCTTTAGTGGAGCGAAAGCGTGCTGCCAAAGGGATATATCTCTGTCCGGGCGGCACGGAAATCACATACCAGAATGATAGAGAGAAAGGAAACGCGCTTAATGGAAATTCGGGTTTCGGTCAGGGGGCTGGTTGAGTTTATTTTGCGCTCCGGCGATATCGACAATCGAAGGGCGTCCGCCCCGGACGCCATGCAGGCGGGCGGGCGCATTCACCGGATGATACAGAAGCGGATGGGAGCGGATTATCATGCGGAAGTCAGTCTGCGCTATCGATATGAGACGGAGAAATATGACGTTATCATCGAAGGCCGTGCGGACGGCATCATAACGGAAGAAACCGAAACGGCGGGCAGGATGCCGGAACTGCCTGACGGGAACGCCATACAGACGATGGAAGAGGCGGAGGCGCCGGTCATTCGGAAGCATGTTTCCGTTACCATTGATGAAATCAAGGGAACTTATCGCGACCTTGCGAAGATGAAACAGGCCGTCCCGGTGCATCTTGCACAGGCGAAGTGCTATGCGTATATTTATGCGGTGCAGAACCATCTGGAATCGATACATGTCAGAATGACCTATTGCCAGCTGGAAATGGCCGATATGACCGATTTAAGCGGCGCGGAGATTCGCTATTTTCATTATGATTATACGCTTGACGAGCTGCAGGCGTGGTTTGACGGCGTGATGGAGCAGTATAAGAAATGGACGGATTATACTTTTGACTGGCAGGAAATCAGGCAGGCTTCCATCAAGGCGCTTTCTTTTCCGTTTGCCTACCGGGAGGGACAGAAGGAACTGGCTTCCTATGTGTATCGTACCATTTACCATAAGCGGAAGCTGTTTATCGAAGCGCCGACCGGCGTCGGAAAGACGCTTTCCACCGTATTCCCGGCGGTGAAGGCGGTCGGAGAAGGGCTTTTGGAGAAAATTTTTTATCTGACGGCCAAGACGATTACAAGGACTGTTGCGGAAGATACGTTTCAGTTATTGCGAAATCACGGGCTGCAATTCAAAACGGTGATTCTGACGGCGAAGGAAAAAATCTGTTTTCTGGAAGAGATGGAATGTAATCCGGAAGCCTGTCCTTATGCAAAAGGGCATTATGACAGAATCAACGAAGCCATGTATGCGCTGTTGACGCAGTCCGACAGCTTTCACCGGGAAAAAATAGAGGAATTTGCCCGGCAGTATCAGGTCTGCCCGTTTGAAATGTGTCTGGATATGAGCCTCTTTTCGGATGCGGTCATATGCGATTATAATTATGTATTCGACCCGCATGTGTACTTACAGCGTTTTTTTGCGGAAGGGAACAGCGGTGAATATGTGTTTCTGATTGATGAGGCGCATAATCTGGTGGAACGGGGCAGGGAGATGTACAGCGCGGTTCTGCGCAAGGAAGATTTTCTGCAGTTAAAAAAAGAGGTAAAAGACCAGTTTCCTACGCTGGCCAACCGGCTTGAACGGTGTAATAAGGAAATGCTTACCCTGAAAAAAGAGTGTGAGGGTTATCGGGAGGAGACTTCCGTCTCATCCTTTATTATGGCGCTTGGCAGGCTGAACAGCGCCCTGGAGGATTTTCTGGAAGATAACGAAGAAAGCCCGGTGCGAAAGGCGGTTCTGGAGTTTTATTTTGCAGTATCTCATTTTTTGAGTATTTACGAACTTGTGGATGAAAACTATGTGACTTATTCCGAAATGCAGGCGGACGGCAGCTTTATCCTGAAACTGTTTTGCGTCAATCCGGCGAAAAATCTGCAGGAATGTATGATGCGCGGGCGCAGTACGATACTTTTTTCCGCCACGCTTTTGCCGATTCAGTATTATAAGACGCTGCTCGGCGCGGAAGAAGGGGACTATGAGGTCTATGCGAAGTCCGTTTTTCTGCCGGAAAAAAGAGGGCTCTACATAGGAAGCGATGTGACGAGCAAATATACGAGACGGAGCGAAATGGAATATTACAATATCGCTTCCTATATATATGAAATTGTAAAGAACAGACACGGAAACTATATGGTCTTTTTCCCTTCCCATGCTTTTTTAAGACAGGTATATGAAAGCTTTATGGATTATTTTGCGGGAGAACAGATGGAGTGCATTCTGCAGGAAGACTATATGGACGAGCGTTCCAGAGAAGAATTTCTAGGACGTTTCCTCGGAAATGAAGAATTTGACCTTTCGGAAGTGATTCATATGGATATCGAGGAAGAAGAAGAGAAGATTCTGATTGGATTCTGTGTGATGGGCGGCATTTTCAGCGAAGGCATTGACTTAAAAAACGACAGCCTGATAGGTGCGATTATTGTCGGGACAGGTTTGCCGCAGGTTTGCAACGAAAGAGAAATCCTGAAAAAATATTTTGACGGGTGGGGAGAAAACGGCTTCGATTATGCCTATCGCTATCCGGGGATGAATAAGGTATTGCAGGCCGCAGGCCGCGTCATCCGTACGATGGAAGACGTAGGAATTGTCGCCCTGCTCGATGAACGCTTCCTGAATGCCTCCTACCAACGGCTTTTTCCGAGAGAGTGGAATAACTACGAGGTAGTCACGATATCCCAGGCCGCGAAAAGGATAGAGCGGTTCTGGAATGAATGGCTGTGAAAGCGTCGTCCGGGGGAAGCGTAAGGGGCGGCGGCTCCTGTATTCCAAAAGGAACCCCTTTGAGGATGTCGGTACTTGGCGAAGTATTTTTGAGCCTAGTACCGTTACTTCCGAAACGGAGCGAAAGCGCGGTGACGTTGGAATACAGGAGCCACCGCCCCTTACGCTTCCCCCGGACGACGCTTTCAGCGCGGGGAAACTAACGCAGCATCTGAATTTCCTCCTTATAAGGCGGCACTTTCTTATCCGGGTTTTCCGGGGAGGGTATGTAGGGCGTTTCCAGAATCTTTGGGAGGTCGGGGAAAGCCGGATGATGCACGGCATAGCGGAGGGCGGCAAGGCCAATCGTTCCCTGGCCGATGTTGGCATGGCGGTCTTTGGCCGCACCGCATTTATTCTTGCTGTCGTTGACGTGAATGACTGCCGCATTTTGCTTTCCAATCAATTTATCAAACCGGTCAATGACACCGTCGAAATCATTTCTGACATCATAACCCGCATCGTTCAGATGGCATAAATCCAGGCAGACACGCAGTTTTTCATTGTGAATAACTTTATCATAAATCTCCGCAAGCTCTTCGAAGCTGCGTCCGATTTCAGAACCCTTTCCGGCCATTGTTTCCAATGCGATATAACAGGAGTCAGCGTTCAGCACATCATTCAGCCCTTGAGTGATTCGGTCAATACCGGCCTTTACGCCGGCGCCTACATGGGAACCGGGATGCAGAATCAGCACATGGCTGCCCATCGCTTTCGTGCGTTCTATTTCCAGGGCCAGAAATTCTACGGCAAGTGAATAAATTTCGGGATTGACCGAGTTGGCCAAATTAATAATATAGGGAGCGTGAACGACAAATTCCCGTATGTTGTGGCTTTTCATATATTCCCAGGCAGGTTCTATCTGCAGGGCGGAGATGTCTTTCCGTTTTGTATTCTGGGGAGCGCCGGTATATACCATGAATGTGTTTGCATCATAGGCTGCTGCTTCTTTTGCGGAAGCGAGCAGCATTTCTTTACCGCTCATGCTGACATGGGAACCAAGTTTTATCATAGTTGTGATTTCCTTTCCGGGTGTGCTTTATTCGTTTCTTTTATCTTTTTTCATTTTATCGTATTTGGGGGTAGAATGTACAGGTTGAAAAATAAATTTTTCAGACATAATTCTCAGGCTGAGAGAAAGACATGATGATTAGAATATTTAGATAATTTTGCAAATTTTCTAAATATGGAACAAGAGTCATAAATGAATGACATTTGTGTCATATGTGGATAACTCTGTGGAAATTGGGGATTTCTTTATCTTTTTTGTAACTTTTCTTACAAAATCGTCAGAAAAACTGTGGATAAGTTGGTCAATCAGAATTATCTGGAAAAATTCATACCGATTTGGTCAATGGGCTTTTCAAAATCTTTTTATTTCTATTTTGGCTTATTTGTGTTATACTTTTCGAGTAAATCAGAAAATAAAACTGTGAAAAGAGGAAAAGAAAATGTGGGCTTATGAAAGTGTTTTTTATCAGATATATCCGTTGGGCTTCTGCGGAGCTCCTTTTGAAAATGACGGCATACCGGAATCCCGGATTCGGAAAGTGAATGACTGGATTCCTCATATGAAGGAACTTGGAATCAATGCAATTTATTTTTCCCCGGTGTTTGAATCCGATACGCATGGCTATAATACAAGGGATTATCATAAAATTGACTGTCGTCTCGGAACCAACGAGGATTTTGCGGGAGTTTGCAGGAATCTGCATGAAAACGGCATCAAAGTGATTCTGGACGGCGTGTTCAATCATGTGGGAAGAGGGTTCTGGGCTTTTCAGGATGTATTGCAGAAGCGTTGGGATTCTCCGTATAAGGACTGGTTCCATATCAATTTCGACGGCAATTCCAATTACAATGACGGCCTCTGGTATGAAGGATGGGAAGGCAACTATGATTTGGTGAAACTGAATCTGCGTAATGAGGATGTTATCAATCATATTTTTGACAGTGTCAGAGGATGGGTGGAGGAGTTTGATATCGACGGACTCCGGCTTGATGTGGCTTACTGCCTGGATAAAGATTTTCTGCGCAGACTGCGCGGCTTCTGCGACGGACTGAAACCGGATTTCTATCTGCTTGGAGAGACGCTGCACGGCGATTATAATCAGTGGATGAATGAAAGCATGCTGCACTCCGTTACGAATTACGAGTGCTATAAAGGCCTGTTCTCCAGTTTCAACAGCATGAATATGTTTGAAATCGTACATTCCCTGCTGCGGCAGTTCGGTCCGGAGAACTGGACTCTGTACCGGGGCAGACATATGCTTTCCTTTGTGGATAACCACGATGTGACGAGGGTTGCGAGTGTTCTGACGAATGAAAAGCATCTGCCGCTTATTTATGCTCTTTGCTTTGGAATGCCGGGCATTCCCTGCGTTTATTACGGAAGCGAGTGGGGAGCGAAGGCGCACAAGAGCGAGGGAGACCCGGCGCTGCGGGCATGTTTTGCAAAACCGGAATGGAATGAGCTGTGCGATTTTATTCACGCGCTGGCGGAGGCGAAAAAAGGGTCGGAAGCGTTGAATTACGGGACATTCCGTTCTGTTGTGCTGACGAATAAACAGTGTATTTTTGAAAGAAAATCGGAAAACGAGCGCGTGCTTGTTGCCATCAATGCGGACAGTGAAAGCTACACGGCGCACTTCGATGCGGGCTGCGGTATGGCGGTAGATTTAATCAGCGGAGAAAAGCATGATTTTGGAGGAGGAAGCGAGCTTCCGCCGTACAGCGCTTTTTTCTGGAAGATGGAGAGATAGAAATAATTTCTGAAAATTTTCGGAAAAGGATGGTTGACTTTTGTCTGACAATCCTTTATGATAGCAAGTACGTTATGATAAACAAATTTTAGGAAAGGAGGTCATGAGTATGTTTACAAGTTTCGCGTTAAATCGAATGAAAGAGTCTGGAATGAGTTTTGCAGCAGAACTGAACAATGTAAAAAGATATGAAATGGCCTCCGTATATGATTCGGACCGTCCATAGACTTTTTGTCCCCGCTGAGCATATTGCGGCATCGGGGCAGCCGGAAGGGAAAGGACAGGAATCGAATAAAATGGGTATGAGACGAACAGTCGCGGGCTATTTCAGCAGCGGCTGTTTTTTTGTACAATTCGGAAATAGGGCCGTGAAAGTGCAGACTGAGAAGGAGACGACATAAGGCTATGAAAAAAATATCAACTTATATCTGGGAAAACAAAATGCCATATTTGCTGGCGGTGGCTTCGCTTCTGATAGCGGTGACGCTTGACATGATGGCGCCGAGGCTGACGAAATCTGTTGTGGACGATGTTATCGTCGGCGGGAATATGGGAAAACTGAAATATTTGCTGCTTGGATTTCTCGGCATCGGCCTGGGAAGGTGTACCTTTCAGTATATCAAGGAATTTACTTTTGACCGGGTTGGTTCCAAAATTTCGGCTCAGATGCGCCGGGATTTATTCGTACATATCCAGTCGCTGAGCGCGGACTTTTTTGACAGAACCAATACCGGCGAACTGATGGCCAGGGTCAAAGAAGACATCGACATCATATGGGATGCGCTCGGATTCGTCGGAATGCTGTTAATTGAGGTATTTTATCATACGGGCATCGTGCTCGTGTGTATGTACATGCTGAATTGGAAACTGGCGCTGATTCCGACCGCGGCGATGCTCTTCTGCGGAACGATTGCGGTTATCATGGAGAAAAAACTGGGCGTTGTCTATGAGGAAATCAGTGAAGAAAATGCCGCCCTGAACACGGTCGCGGAAGAAAATCTGGCAGGCGTGCGTACGGTCAAGGCATTTGCGAGAGAAAAGTTTGAAATCGCGAAGTTCCTTTCGCATAACAAAAGATACTATGACCTGAATATGAAGCAGTCAAGGCTGTTTGTGAAATACAACCCTTATTTTTCGGTTGTTTCCAAACTGCTGCCTATTTTGACCATACTGGTCGGAGGAAAATTCGTTATCTCGGGAGAGATGACATTGGGAGAAATGACGGCATTCGTAGAGTATTCCAATAACATCGTGTGGCCGATGGAGATGCTCGGCTGGCTGACGAACAGTTTTTCTTCGGCGGTTGCCTCGAACAAGAAAATCAAAAAGATTTATCAGGAAAAGCCAAGCATTCGGGAAGCGGAAAAACCGGTGATACTGGAGAGCGTTCAGGGAAAGGTATGTTTCGACAGGGTTTCTTTCCACAAAGCGGATATGTATGAGATTCTGCATGATATTTCCTTTACGCTGGAACCCGGGAAAACGCTCGGCATTATGGGGGCGACCGGAGCGGGCAAAACATCCATCGTACAGCTTTTGCAGCGTATGTATGACGCCACGGGCGGCACGATTTCCATCGATGGTGTGGATATCCGGCAGCTTTCGCTGGAACAGCTTCGAACGAATATCAGCAGCGTGACACAGGATGTATTCCTGTTTTCCGATACGATTAACGAAAATATCAAACTGGGCAAAAAAAGCACAACGGATTACGGGGTGGTGCGGAAGGCTTCGACGGACGCGCAGGCAAGCGGCTTCATCGAGCGGATGGAAGGAAAATACGATACGGTCATCGGAGAACGGGGCGTCGGACTTTCCGGCGGGCAGAAGCAGCGAATCAGCATCGCGCGGGCGCTGGCCAAGAAAGACCCGATTCTGATTCTGGATGATTCCACTTCCGCGCTGGACATGGAAACCGAACATCTGATACAGGAAACATTGGAAACGCTGACGAATACGACCAAAATCATTATTGCCCATCGTATCAGCGCGGTACGGCATGCGGATGAAATTCTGGTTCTTCAGGACGGTGGCATTGCGGAGCGCGGGACGCACGAGAGTCTGCTTGCCGGGAAAGGCCTGTATTATGAGACATACCATGCACAGTATGGGGACGTGTTGAAAGGAAAGGAGGTATAGACTATGGCGGTCAATTCTTATAAAGATGATGAAAAAAGTGTAGAACGAAGTAAAATACAGACATTGAAAAGACTTTTTGCCTATCTGCTCGCTTATCGGTGGCAGATTGTGCTGGTACTGCTGATTATGGGATATGGCGTTGTAGTCAGCCTGTTAAACCCGCTGATTATGGAAACGGCAATCGACGACCATATTGCGGTGGGCGATATACAGGGACTTTACCGTCTGCTGCTCGTGGCGCTGGTGCTGAATCTTATGCTTGTGGTGGTCATTAAACTGCGGATGTATATTATGGCGAAGGTGTGTAACCAGATTTTGCTGACAATACGACAGGAGTTATATACCCATATTCAGAAACTGGACTTTCATTTTTTTGACAGCCGGCCTACCGGAAAAATCCTGTCCAGAATCATTGGGGATATCAATTCCCTGAAAAACGTACTTTCGAACTGCGTTACGACGCTGATACCGGACGGTTTTACGATTGTTGCAGTCGTGGCAATCATGATTTATAAAAATCCGAAACTTGCGCTCGCGTCCATGATGTCTTTGCCGCTGATGGCGGCGGGGATGGTATTTATAGAAGTCAAAGCGCATCCGCGCTGGCAGACTTTCCGGAAAAAGTCCGCGAATCTGAATGCTTTTATCCATGAGGATATGGCGGGCATCCGGGTGATTCAGAGTTTTCATGCACAGGAAGAGACAAGGGACACGTTTGACGAGCTGATGGGGGAACACAGAGGGGCTTTTATCGATGCGGTCAGGCTCAGCGACGCATTCGGCTCCGTGATTGATTTTTCATGGGGACTCGGTTGTATTCTCCTGTATTTTACCGGCATTGTGATTCTGGGCGTGGAGCAGGTATCCGTCGGTACATTTATTGCATTCAGTACTTATCTGTCGATGTTCTGGCATCCGATTCAGAACATCAGTAACTTTTATAACCAGCTCGTGACCAATATCGCCGGTGCGGAGCGTATTTTTGAAATTCTCGATACGCCTCCGGCCATTGCGGACGGGGCGGAAGTGGAGGAAATGCCGGATATTACGGGTGAAGTGACTTTCGAGCATGTGAGCTTTTCTTATGACGATAAAGTGAAAGTGCTGGATGACGTGAGCTTCCGGATAAAGCCGGGCGAGACCATTGCGCTTGTGGGACCGACGGGAGCGGGCAAGTCCACGATTGTCAATCTGATTAGCCGTTTTTATGATGTACAGCAGGGAAGCGTGCTAATCGACGGCAAAGATGTGAAAAATGTTTCCATCGAAAGCCTGCGCAGACAGATGGGAATCATGACACAGGATAATTTCCTTTTTTCAGGAACAATAAAAGATAATATACGCTACGGCAGGCTGGATGCGACGGACGAAGAAATCATCGCCGCGGCAAAGGCCGTGAATGCGCATGATTTTATCATGAAGCTGGAAAAAGGATATGATACGAAACTTTCCGAACGGGGCGGCGGTCTTTCTATCGGACAGAAGCAGCTGCTCGCCTTCGCAAGGACGATGGTTTCCATGCCGAAGATACTCGTTTTGGATGAAGCGACTTCCAGCATCGATACGAAAACGGAAATTCTTGTTCAGCGCGGTATCGAAAATCTGTTAAAAGGAAGGACGTCTTTCGTCATTGCCCACAGGCTTTCGACGATTCAGCACGCCGACCGCATTTTCGTTGTGGACGACGGTCATATCGTGGAAGAAGGAAACGCGCAGGAACTGCTTGCCAAAAAAGGCGTATACTATCAGCTTTATATGGCGCAGTTTTCGGCATAGCGACTTCGCTGCGGCATAGTGACTTAGCTGCGGCATAGTGACGGCGGAAGAAAGGCTCAGGGCGGTATTTGGGGGGCACAATATTTTGTGGCAATATTTACCCCTTGACAGAAACGTTTCCCTGACATACACTTTATCATTAAGCGGCCTGAAAGGCCGGAATGTTGAAAGAACGGAAATCTTCAACTTCACAAGATAAGCGCCTGTTGAAGCAGGCGGATGGGAGAACGTATGAAAAAGACAGAAGAGCAGCCGGAAATGAGCAGGCCTCAGTACGGCCTGCATCCGGACGCCGATTTGGACGAGACGGAGCAAAAACTGCTGGAGACTTTTAAAAGAAATAAGAACCATTCTTTAAGAACACTGATAGGCATCTATAAGGGACATTATCTGGAACTTTTCCTGTCGGTTTTCTTTTTTGCCATCAAGCATTCCCCGGCCTGGGTGCTGCCGATTGTGACGGCCAATATCGTGAATATCGCGACGGGGCGTGGAGAGGATGCCGCAGGAAAAATTTTGACTCAAGTGGTCATTATGGTAATTCTGATTGCGCAGAATATACTGACGAACTATTTTTATACTTTATTTTATGCGAGAGCGATACGGAACGTGGAGCGTGACCTGCGGTGCTCTCTTGTGCGCCGGCTGCAGCAGCTGTCCATCAGCTACCATACGGAGATGCAGTCCGGGAGACTGCAGTCCAAGATAATGCGTGATGTGGAGCAGATAGAAACGCTGTCGAAACAGACGTTTATTTCGCTGCTCAGCATCATCATGAACATTACTGTTTCATTTGGTGTCGTGGTAACGAAAAGCATGACCGTATTTTTCTTTTTTCTGGCGACCATACCGGTCGCGGTCTGCATTATGGTGGCATTTAAGGGGAAAATCAAACGATATAACAGAGTATTCCGGAAGGATATGGAGGAAACCTCCGTCCATGTGATGGAAATGATAGAAATGATTCCCGTTACGAGGGCGCATGCGCTGGAAGAAAAAGAAACGCACAAGATGGCGCACCAGCTTTATCATGTGGCGAGTTCCGGTTTGTGTCTCGATATGGTACAGTCTTATTTTTCCTCCATCAGTTGGGCGGCCTTTCAGATTTTTCAGGTATTATGTCTTGGTTTTACGGGATATCTGGCCAGCCAGGGGAAAATCAGCGTCGGAGAAGTGGTCATGTATCAGACTTATTTTGCATCCATCGTTGCACAGGTGTCTTCCATCATTACGCTGCTTCCTACGATTGCCAAAGGTCTGGAGTCGGTGGATTCCATCGGGGACGTGATGCTGTGTCATGACGTGGAGGACTATCATAATAAGAAGAAACTGCCATCCGTGCGGGGAGAAATCATCTTTGAAAATACCGGATTCCGCTATCCGAATGCGGAAAAGCCCGTGTTCGAGCATCTGAATCTGAAAATCAAAGAAGGGGAAACGGTCGCTTTCGTCGGAGAATCCGGCGCGGGCAAAACGACGATTCTGAATATGGTAATCGGTTTTCTGCATGCTACGGAAGGCCGGGTGTTAATTGACGGTCAGGATATGGAAAGCATCAATTTGAAAAGTTTCCGCTCCAATATTGCGGTAGTGCCGCAGACGCCGATTCTTTTCTCCGGAACGATTCGGGAAAATATCACCTATGGAAAAGAGGATATCTCCGAAGAACGGCTGAAGGAAATCATCCGTGCGGCAAATCTGGAGGAAGTCATCGAAAAGATGCCGGACGGCGTGGAAACGCGGGTAACGGAGCGGGGCGGCAATCTGTCCGGCGGACAGAGGCAGCGGGTATCCATCGCGAGAGCTTTTATCAGAGACCCGAAGGTATTGATTCTGGACGAGGCCACATCTGCGCTCGACAGCATTTCCGAAGAAAAAATCCAGACGGCGACGGAACGGCTTGTCAAAGACCGGACAACGCTCATTGTGGCGCACCGGCTTTCCACGATTAAGAACGCGGACCATATTGCGGTTGTCGGAAAAGGCGGCCTGCAGGAGTTCGGAACGTACGAAGAGCTGATGGAAAAGAAAGGCGAGTTCTATAAACTGCGGCAGCTGCAGATGTAGGAAATGGCATGAACGGCGACATGGAACTTCATTCAGGCGCATATAATCGATAAAAGGCACGGGAAGGAACCTCCTGTGCTGATGAATATTTTATAAAAAGGAGCATAATCTTATGGAAAGAAAATTAGAAATCAGAAAAGAGAACTGCCCGCAGAACCACAAATGTCCCGCGGTAAAGGCATGTCCCGTCGGCGCTTTGAGCCAGAAGGATTTTGAAGCTCCCGTGATTGATTATGAAAAATGTATCAGTTGCGGAAAATGCGCGTCGGTATGTCCGAAAAAGGCGCTGGTCATTTAAAATAGGCGGTATCAATCGTACATATTTAATTTCATGTGTTATCATATCGTGCGCTTTATCGAAACATATGTCTGTACCGTTTCGATAAAGCCGCATTTTTTTTGTTCTTCTCCGGTGAGGGGGCCGGTGTCTTCTTTCAGGTGTTTCAATCTTATGTCAACCAATTCTGCAATTTGCTTTCTGCCTGCAAGCTGATATTCTTTTGTATGGTCAATCCTTTCTGAGTCAATCCTTTCTGAGCCAATCCTTTTTAAGCGGATGAAATCCAACTATCATAAATTTCGGTTATTTTTTTTATAATATATATTGACAAATAATATTATATAGCATATAGTATTATCAATAACAATATTATACATCATATAATATTATATATGAGTATAAGAGAACCGGACGAAAAGCCGGGAAAGACTAATTAACCGTATCAAAATCTGAAAGCAGGTTTGTCTATGAAATGTGTGAGAAAAGGGAAAGGAGGATATCGCATGGTATTTAATACAGGCGCCGCGTTGCTGGATGCAATCGTGCTTGCCGTTGTATCGAGCGAGGCGGAAGGAACCTATGGATATAAGATAACACAGGAAGTAAGGCAGGTCATAGAAATTTCCGAGTCTACATTATATCCGGTGCTTCGCAGGCTGCAAAAGGATGAATGTCTTGAAGTATATGATATGGAATGCGCAGGACGTAACAGGCGTTATTATAAGGCGACGGAGAAGGGGCGCGCACAGCTGAATCTGTATATCAGCGAATGGTATCGGTATTCTGCGAGACTGAACAGCATTTTTGAGGGAGGATTGAAGCAATGAACAGAGCTGATTTTATGAAGAATCTGGCGGAATTGTTAGCGGATATGGCGCCGGCGGAAAGAGAAGAAGCAATACAGTATTATAACGATTATTTTGATGACGCAGGGACGGAGAACGAGCAGAGCGTCATCGCATCCCTCGGTACACCGGAGCAGCTGGCCAAGACGATTAAAGCGGGACTTTTTGACGGCGGCAGCGCGGGCGAATTTACGGAAAAAGGTTTTTCGGGATATGAGCAGCGCCAAAAGGACGAAGTAATTGAGCTTCACGGCTCTGCGGAGGATGTCCGTGAAGAGCGGCAGAACGGTCAGGCCGACGGCGATGAGAGATTCAGCAAAGAGAACGGCTATGGTTACAGGCAGGAAAATGACAGAAATGCCGGATACGGTAACGCTGGTTATGGAAACGCAGGATACGGAAATGCGGGATATGCGAACAATGGATACAGTAACACTGGTTATGAAAATGCCGGTAAAAAACAGGATGCCGGGAAGGAAAAGAAGAAAATGTCAGGCGGCATGATTGCATTGCTTGTTATACTGTGTATTTTTGCAAGTCCGTTTATACTTGGCATCGGGGGCGGAGCGCTTGGCGTTATCCTTGGTCTGTTGGGAGCTTTTGTCGGGGTTCTGGCAGCTTTTGCGGCGGTAGCCGTCACTTTATTAGTGGTGGGAATTGCGTTTTTTGTACTTGGCATTGTAGTATTGTTCGGCACACCGCTCGGCGGCCTGTGCATGATTGGTGCGGCGATGATATGCCTGGCAATCGGGCTTTGCTTCCTGTGCCTTACCGTCGTTATATGCGGAACGCTGCTTCCGGCATTTTTCCGGGGTATCGTTAAATTAATACAGAGTATCTTTCATATAGGAGGGGCGAAAGTATGAAAAAGTTTACAAAGGGCTGTTTGATTACAGCATTGGTATTGTTTGTTCTCGGCTGTGCTTTTTATATCATCTGCGGCGTGATGGGCGGTTTTGGGCAGTTAAAGGCATGGAACGGACATACGTTTCATATGTGGGGACATGAAATGCGGCTGGCATACAGCGGATATGGGTTCTGGTACATTACGGATGCGGATGCGGATTCGGGAGTAGAGCCTGCGGACTGGGCTGATAACGGTGACCAGGTCGGGAAAGGTGAGAAAGAAAAAACCGAATACAGCGCTTCCGATGTCTGGCGTCTGGATATCGAATGTGGCGGTAATAATCTGGTTATTAAGGAGTCGGAGGACGATTATATCTGGATTGCCAGAGACTCCGAAGCATGGCCGGTCAAATATAAGTTACAGGACGGCACATTCAAGCTTTACAGTGAAAAAAGTTTCCACTGGTGGGGAGACTGGCGGTGGAACGAACGGACGGAAAGAACGGTGTATCTGTATTTGCCGGAGGGCATGACGCTTAATTCCATTGATTTGGAAATCGGTGCGGGAGAACTGGAATGTATGTCTCTGAAAGCGGATGAAATCGATGTGGAAGTGGATGCCGGAGCGGCTGTTATAGAAAGCCTTTACGGAAAAGAAGTTGAGCTTTCCGTGAATGCGGGAGGCATGGAAGTGGAGGAAGTCACGGCCGAAGAGCTTAATGGGCAGACCGGAGCAGGTTCTCTCGTCATCGGGAATTTTTCTGCGGAAGAGGTTTCCCTGACCGCGTCAGCGGGGAGTCAGGAAGTTTATGGAAAAATCGGGAGAAACGCCGATATTGAATGCGAAGCAGGTTCGATAACAATGACCATACAGGGGGCGGAAGCGGATTATGATTATGAACTGGAATGTTCTTTAGGCGAGATTCGCATCGGCGGAAATACCTACCGGGATTTGAACGACCAAAGAACAATCCGTAACGGAGGCAAAGGCGTATTGGATATAGAATGCTCCGTTGGGACGATTGAAATTGATTTTGACTGACGATAATTGTATTAGGTAATTGTATTAGGTAATTGCGAAACTCTGTTTTCGAAGGTTCCCGTTGAACAAAACAGACAATCAGCGCAGGGCACGCTTTCGCTGCACTGTCGCTCGCAGCGGTGCATAAGACGCCAAAATACGGCGTCTAAACACCGGCGGCTCCCAAGCGCCCTGCTTACGATTTGTCTGTTTCGCACAACTACTATCTTGGAATCATACGTTTCGCAATTATCTAGGTAATTGTATGTATGAAAGGAGAGGAAAGAATGAATAATGATTACAGAAAACTGACACGTTCCAGAGAGAATCGAATGATATGCGGCGTCTGCGGCGGATTGGGAGAATATCTGAATGTTGACCCGACGATAGTCAGAATCATATGGATTTTCTTTTCGCTGGCAGGATGCGGAACAGGATTGCTAGTCTATTTAGTAGCATCTGTTATTATTCCGGAAAAGATGGATTGAGACGAAAAATAGAATAACGGAAAGCAAAAATAACAGAAAAATAGCATATGATATTATGTGGCTTGCATAGAGCCTGAAAGAGCCGTAGAGGAATTTTCCTTTACGGCTCTTTGTGTATTTTACCTTGCTTTTGCGGTTTTCTTCGATATCCTGTCGATGCCGGTTTCATAGAAAAGACCGGACTTTTTCAAAACAGGACGGAGCACCATATAAATAACAACTGATACGATTGCGGAAGTAACGGCGTTAATGGTGGTAGAAGCGATATTCCATGCCAGAATCAGCTCTGCGGCGGGCTTTCCTAGAATCAACAGTTTATAGTAATATCCCACAAGCGGGTCGAAAATGACATTAAAAAGCAGGCCGCCGGACGTTGCGAGAACCGTCCAGAGAAAGACTTTTTTCTGGTTCTTTTCTGTCGAAATATGTCCGAGCTTGTGGGCAATCAGTCCGGTAAGCAGACCGATGCCGAATTTCAGAAGAAAAGTTTTCGGCGCATAAAGGACATAAACGGGGTCTGTCAGGTCGCCGATGGTCATACCGATGGCGCCGCCAAGACCGCCGCAGACGCCGCCAAGCAGCAGAGCGCCGATAACACAGACCGCATTGCCGAGATGAATGGAAGTAGCGTCTCCGCCGGGCAGCGTAATTTTAATTTGTAAAAAGGTGAATACAACATAGGACAGGGCGGCAAATAATCCCGTCAGCACAATTTTTTGAAGATTCGTATTTTTCATGAGAACAATCATTCCTTTCTGTTTGTTTTGGGGTTAGATAATTGCGAAACGTATGATTCCAAGATAGTAGTTGTGCGAAACAGACAAATCGTAAGCAGGGCGCTTGGGAGCCGCCGGTGTTTAGACGCCGTATTTTGGCGTCTTATGCACCGCTGCGAGCGACAGTGCAGCGAAAGCGTGCCCTGCGTTGATTGTCTGTTTTGTACAACGGGAACCTTCGAAAACAGAGTTTCGCAATTACCTATGTTTTGGGGTATGTACGCGCGTTGACTGATTCCCATTATAGGACAAAGTGGCATTGCGAAAAGCGCCAAATTAAGATTTTTTTACAATACCAGTTTTGGGATAAGATGACAAAAGAAGTTGCTTTCATAAAATTCTTGACATTTCATGCGGCGTTTATTAATATAATTAACAAGTTAATAATTAACATGTTAAGAATTGGTTTGTTAATTAGATTAGGGTGTCAAAAGGCGTTTTATAGAAGTGGTTAGGGCGGATTGCCCGGCAGATTGTACAAGATGTTTCTTTGTACCCGATTGCGTCGAGTGGATTTTCTAAGGATTCCGGCAAAACAGTGAATACCGGACGAAACCGCCCGCCATTCGCCATCCGGGCTCAAAGCGGGCTTTTCGGAACATCCCTGTTCCGAAATTCCTGTTTATGAAACGGAATCCAAAGAAAATCCGAATCGACTCCACAGGGCAGCGTCAGAAACATCTTGTGCAATCTGCCGGGCAATCTGCCCTGTTTCATTCCGTGAAGCGCCTTTTGACACCCTAATCTTAATTGTAAAAAAAGAGTAAGACAAAGACAAGGAGGTATCGTTACCGTGAAGAGTCCCTATCAGACAACCGCCGACCTTTTTCGGAGAACGGACTTTATGCTGCGGCGCTGCATCGAGAAAAAGCTGCGGACATTGGATGAGGAAATATACAGGAGCCAGCATCGTTTGCTGATGCACCTGGGAAAGGAGCCGGACTGTTCCCAGAACGAGCTGGCGGCAAGGCTGGATATTTCGCCTGCGGCGGTTGCGGTTTCTTTGAACAAGCTGGAAAAAGGAGGGTATATCGAACGAAAAACCAATGCGGATGACCATCGCAGCAATCGGGTGGCGATTACGGATAAGGGCAGCCGGATGATTCAAAACAGCATTCGGTTTTTTGATGAGATAGACTGCGGCATGTTTGCGGGATTTTCCGGAGAGGAGATGGAGCAGTTCCGCCAGTTTCTGGAGAGAGCCCATCGAAATCTGAGCGATATGCAGGCAGGAACGCCCCGGAAAGGAAGCAGTCATGAAAAAAGCTGTTATGCGGAGGAAGAATCGAAAGCGGGAAAGGAGTGTATGGAATGAAACGATACGGTAAATACATAAAACCATATTTGTCGGCCTTTATTCTCGGGCCGGTTATGATGATAGTAGAAGTTATCGGTGAGGTTATGCTGCCTGCAATGATGGCGGATATCATCAATGTCGGAGCTGCGAACCGGGATATCGGTTACATCATTTCCAAAGGACTGATGATGGCGGCGATTGCTTTTGTCATGATGGCGGGAGGAATCGGCGGCGCTTACTTTGCGGTAAAGGCGGCGATGCACTTCGGAAGGGATTTACGAGGAGACCTGTTCCGGAAGGTGCAGCAGTTTTCCTTTGCCAATATTGACGGATTCAGCGCCGGTTCGCTTGTGACAAGGCTGACAAACGACATTACGCAGATGCAGAATGTGATTATGATGGGACTGCGGATGATGCTGCGCGCGCCGGGAATGCTGATTGGAGCGGTAATCATGGCGTTTATGATGAATGCTTCTCTGGCCGTTATCATTTTAATTGTGGCGCCGGCGCTGGCAATTGCCATCGGTACGATTATCCGCATCGCATTTCCAAGATTTGAGCTGATGCAGAAAAAGTTAGATAAACTGAATTCCAATATTCAGGAAGTTTTGACCAATGTTCGGGTCATCAAATCTTTTGTGCGGGGAGATTATGAAGAAAAGCGGTTTGCGGAGGCCAACGAAGAACTGAAAAAGTCCAGTCTGGATGCTTTTAAGGTCGTCATCATCCAAATGCCGCTTATGACATTTGCGATGAACGTGACAATCATCGCCGTTGTGTGGTTTGGGGGAAACCAGATTTTGAACGGCACGATGCAGGTCGGTGACCTGACGGCGTTCACTACTTATGTGACACAAATTCTGATGTCGCTTATGATGCTGGCGATGGTGCTTTTGCAAAGTTCCAGAGCGGTCGCTTCTTCGAAACGAATCAGCGAGGCGCTGGACACGGAAATTGATTTGACGGACGAGGCGGCAGCTCATAAGGAAAGCGTGGTCCGGGAAGGAAAAATCGAGTTTCGTCATGTTTCTTTCCGTTATTATAAAAAGAATCATGAAAAAGCGCTGAACGATATCAGTTTCACCATCAAACCCGGACAGACGGTCGGCATTATCGGTTCCACCGGTTCCGGCAAGACGACGCTCGTGCAGATGATTCCCAGACTCTATGATGTGGACGAAGGGGCGGTGTTTGTGGACGGTGTGAACGTTAAGGATTATTCCCTGAAAAATCTGCGTAACGGCGTGAGCATGGTTCTTCAGAAAAACGTGCTGTTTTCCGGAACGATTCTGGAAAATCTGCGATGGGGAGACGAACATGCCGGGGAGGCGGAAATTCAGAAAGCGGCCATTGCGGCACAGGCGGATGCCTTTGTCAGCCAGCTTCCGGAAGGATATGAAACGGAGCTTGGGCAGGGCGGCGTGAATGTTTCGGGAGGCCAGAAACAGCGGCTCTGCATCGCGCGGGCTTTGTTGAAAAAGCCGAAGATTCTGATTCTCGATGACAGCACCAGTGCGGTCGATACGGCGACGGAAGCCAAAATAAGAGAAAGTTTCCATACGACGCTGCGGCATACGACAAAACTGATAATTGCGCAGCGCATCAGCTCTGTCATGGATGCGGATTTGATTCTGGTCATGGAGGAAGGACGCATTGTGGGGATGGGCAGGCATGACGAGCTGCTCGCTTCCTGTGACGCTTATCAGGAAATATATGATTCCCAGATGGACAGGGAGGTGGGAGCATGATGACGATATCAACCCAAAAAGAAACAGATGTTATTGAAAAGAAAAGTCCGGAGGAAATACGCATCGAGCGTCTGCAGAAGAAATACGGAAGAAATGCTGCGGGAGCGGAAAACGGCAACGGTCCGGGAGCGGTTCCGGGACCTGGAGGAGGACCGGGCAGGCGCGGTCCGGGAGGCGGACCCGGAATGCCTGGCCCCCGGGGACGCGGCGCGGGAATGCCCATAGCGAAGCCGCAGAATGCGGGAAAAACAATCGGGCGGCTTTTTTCCTATATCGGAGAAGATAAATGGAAGATGGGAATCTTTATTGTCTGTATTATTCTGTACACGGCTGCGAATCTGACCGGTTCTTATCTGCTTCGGCCGATAATCAACAATCTGGTCTATGAAGAAGGCGGCCGGACGACCCTGTTTCACTCGCTGCTTCTGATGGGATGTATTTATGCCGTCGGCATCGCAGCGCAATATTTACAGTCGAGAATTATGATTTCCGTTTCCCAGAATGCGCTGCAAAGGCTGCGGGACGATTTGTTCCGCAAACTGGGGAAACTTCCGGTCAGATTTTACGATACGAACAATCATGGGGATATCATGAGCCGTTTTACAAACGATGTGGACGCCGTAGGGGAAATGCTGAACAATACGATAAACCAGCTCATTTCAGGTGCAATCAACATTGTCGGAACATTGGCGCTGATGCTGTATACGAATGTCTGGCTCACAATCATAACGATTGTTATGACACCCCTGATGATACGGGCGGGCCGGGCGGTGGCCGGCAGAAGCCGGAAATACTATAAACAGCAGCAGGCGGCGCTCGGTACGTTGAACGGTTATATTGAAGAGAGCGTAACCGGGCAGAAAGTGGTCAAAGTTTTCTGCCATGAAGAGATTGCGGAAGAAGAATTTTCTTATCTGAACGATGATTTATGCAAAAAGCAGATAAACGCACAGTTTTTTGGCGGTATTATGGGGCCTGTCATGGGGAATTTAAGCCAGGTCAGCTATTCCCTGACAGCCTGTATCGGCGGTATTTTGTGTGTTTTAAAAGGATTTGACCTGGGCGGCCTTACGATTTTTGTCAACTATTCCAGACAGTTCAGCCGGCCGATTAATGAAATCTCCATGCAGGTTAATACGATTTTTTCCGCGCTTGCGGGGGCAGAGCGTGTTTTCGATGTGATGGACGATGCGCCGGAAAATGCGGACGCGCCGGAGGCCGTTTCGCTTGTGGAAAAGGACGGCAGACTTGTTTTTCGGGTTCCGGCCTCCAACAAAGATTATGCGGACAGGGACGGCATGGAAGTGAAAGGGGCCGTTACGGTGGAGCACATCACGTTCGGCTATGTGCCGGAAAAGACGATTCTGAAAGATGTGTCGCTGTATGCGAAGCCCGGCCAGAAAATTGCCTTTGTGGGCTCGACGGGAGCGGGAAAGACGACGATTACAAACCTCATCAACCGCTTTTATGATATTGAAAAAGGAAGAATCCTGATAGACGGCGTCGATATCAAAGATATCAGACGGGACGACCTGCGGAAAAGTATCGCGATGGTATTGCAGGACACGCATCTTTTTACAGGAACCGTAAGAGATAACATACGTTATGGAAGACTGGACGCGAGCGACGAGGAGGTAGAAGAAGCGGCAAGGATGGCCAGCGCGCACTCTTTTATCATGCGTCTGGAACACGGTTATGATACGATGCTGGAAGGCGACGGCGCAAATTTGAGCCAGGGCCAGAGGCAGCTTTTGAACATCGCCAGAGCAGCGATTTCCAAAGCGCCGGTTCTGATTCTGGATGAAGCGACGAGTTCCGTCGATACGAGGACAGAGAAACATATCGAGCATGGAATGGACTGGTTGATGGCGAGCCGCACGACGCTCGTTATCGCGCACCGCCTTTCTACGGTGCGCAATGCCAATGCGATTATGGTACTGGAGAACGGAGAGATTATCGAGCGCGGAGACCACGACGACCTGCTGTCGCTGCAAGGCCGGTATTACAGCCTTTATACGGGAGCGAGCGAACTGAGTTAAGAAAAAATATCTCTTGAGAAGTAAAAGGGATAAGTGTCCCTATGTCAGGGTAAAACGACAAAGAGGAAAAGAAGGGCGTGAAAGAGTCGAAGGAAAACCGATGAAATGGAAAAGGAGGGAATGAGCCGCGGGCTGAGCAAACGGATATTTTCTGCATAAGCGGACAGAATAGCGGATGAAGGAGGTCCGTATGCGGAAAAAAGTTTCATTTGATTATTATGTATTGCTGTTTTTGTTCGTTTCTTTTCTGGGATGGATGTGGGAGGTGGGCATTTATCTGGTGCGGGACGGCGCATTCGTGAACAGAGGAATCCTGTCAGGCCCCTGGCTGCCCATCTATGGGGCGGGCGCGCTGTTTTTATATTTCCTGCTTCGTCCGTGGAAAAGGCGTCCGGCCCTCGTTTTCCTGATATCCACGACAGTCTGCTCGCTGCTTGAATATCTGGCAGGCTTTTTCCTGGAAAAGGCGTGGGGCGTCCGGTGGTGGGATTACAGCGGCATGTACTTAAATCTGGACGGACATGTCTGCCTGATGAGCGGCCTGATGTTTGGACTCGGCGGTCTTTTCCTCGTCTTTGTCCTCATTCCCGTTTATACGGGCCTGCATCACAAAATCCCGGAAAAAGGCAGACTTGCCGCGATGCTTCTGCTGTCAGGGATTTTTGTAGCGGACGCCGCGTACAGCGCAGATTTCCCTAATATTGGGAGAGGGATAACGTATTAGGAGGCTTTGGAAAAGAAAAGGAGACGGGCAGCGCATAGTTTCTCTGGCGGAGGCCCTGGAAAACCGTCGACTACTGAAAGTAGTCTTGACTTTAGTGAAAAAGCAGCTGGAGGCTGCTTTTGAGCTTAGTACCGCTACTGGTTTTCGTGGAGCGAGAGCGTGCCTCCAAAGAGAACTATGCGTTGCCCGCCTCCTTTTCTTCTCCGTCATGGAATAATTATTATATATTGAAAATGGAGCTTGACTTGCTATGGGAGAAGGGCTGTATAATAAAAGAAAAATAAAGGCCGCGCCCCAATTCGCGGGCTTAGCGGAAATGGAGGATTGTGATGGGAAAATCGAAAGTTTTTTTTACAAAAGAAATCACCCCTGAAGCGGTATTGAAACTGTATGAGGCACTGGAAGTTACGCTTCCGGGAAAAGTTGCGGTGAAGGTGCATTCCGGTGAAGTAGGGAATCAGAATTTTATCAGACCTTCTTTCTGGCAGCCGATGATTCAGAAAGTGAACGGTACGATTGTAGAATGCAATACGGCCTATGAAGGCGCGCGCAATACGACAAAGGCTCATTGGGAAACGATGAAGCTGCACGGATGGACAGAAGCGGCCGAAGTGGATATTATGGATGAGGACGGCGAACTGGAGCTGCCCATCGAAAACGGAAAGAAAATCAGAAAAAATTTTGTCGGAACTCATATGGAAAAGTATGATTCGCTGTTGGTGCTTTCGCATTTCAAAGGGCATCCGATGGGTGGTTTCGGCGGCGCGCTGAAAAATATTTCCATCGGCCTTGCGTCTTCTCATGGGAAAGCATACATTCACGGCGTCGGCAATACGGAAAACTTCTGGTCTTCCGACCATAATTCTTTTCTGGAGTCGATGGCGGACGCGGCGCAGTCGATTGTGAATTATTTTTCGGGTAAAATCGCTTATATCAATGTGATGAAAAACATGTCCGTGGACTGTGACTGCTGTGCCGTGGCGGAGGACCCGAAGATGGCGGACATCGGTATGCTGGCGTCTCTTGACCCGATTGCGCTCGACCAGGCCTGTGTCGATTTGGTTTATCAGTCGGAAGACCCCGGTAAAAAGCATCTGATTGAGCGGATGGAATCCAAAAACGGCATTCATACGGTGGAAGCGGCGGCGGAGCTTGGGTTTGGAAGCAGGGAGTATGAGCTTGTGGAGATGTAAAAGCGGAAACGGAATGTGGTGAAATATGGGAAATGGCCTCTTTTTCAGGGGCCATTTTGCGTTTTATTTTATTTTCATATATTTTCCTCTGACGTATTTTGACTTCGCGTTCGTTTTTCTGATTTTATTTTTGACAAGCAGTTTTCCGTTGTATTCGTTGGAAATACCTGTGCGCCGTATACCCATTTCAAAATATTCTCTGTTCAGGTCGATACCGATGCCGATTCTTCCCAGACGCACGGCCACCGCAGAGGTGGTGAAGGAGCCTGCAAATGGGTCAAATACAATATCCCCTTCGTTGGAAGACGCTTTGATGATGCGTTCCAGCAATTTAGGTTCATACAGGGAACCGAACATTTTTTTGGATTGTACGCCGGAACTGTCATATGTCCAGACAATGCGGCAAAGGACATTGTATTTCTCCGATACATAGATGTCCAGATAAGGCATGTGCTGTGTTGCGGTCATAAAATACATTGTCCCGTCGTCCGAAAGCACACGGAGACATTCATCAATCCAGAGTTTACACCAATCAGTATATTGTTGTACGGTTTCCCATTTGTCCGAATTGTTTCCGAAATCTTTCCCGATATTATAAGGTGCATCGGCAAAAATCAGCTTTACAGAGCCATTTTTCATCTGCTTCATGATTTGAAGGCTGTCGCCGCAAACGGCCATAGAATTGTGATTGTGGATTTCTTCGGCGTCAATGGCATCAATGAATAATTGTTCAAATGGAAAAGGAGAGACTTGTGCCATGTCATAACCGTGTGTATTATTATGAGCATCAAGAGCGGTATTATCTGTTTGATTGACAGACGTCAGGAAATCAAACGTCATCTGAGTGCCTTCTATCATGATATTGGCCAGGCTCCTTTTTGTGCGATAATCTTTTATGTTCATCCTATCACAGCAGGGTGCAAACTGCAATACTGTGGTCATGAAAACTATCCAATCAGGCCGCCGCCCCGTTATACATTATAGAAAGCGCTTTTCGGGACATCCCGGTTCCGGAACCGATGGGAGATTTTATGCAGCAGGATTTTCTTTTGATACAAAAAATGAAGAATGGCGATGAAGCGGCAATGGAGATTTTTGTACGGCGGTATTATGCGCAGATTTTACAGTATTGCAGTTATCATTGTGCCGACCAAATGTGGGCGGAAGACCTGACGCAGGAGACTTTCGAACGTTTTTTCAGAAAATTGGTGGATTACAGGCATCAGGGAAAAGCGCTGAACTATCTGTATACGATTGCGCGAAATCTATGCGTTGACCGGGGAAGAAAGCAGCGGGAAGTGACTGCGGAAGAACCGGGGGAGAGGGAAAAGACCGCGGAAGCTGCCGGAAAAGATGAGGCAGGCCGGACAGAAGAAAAACTGCTCATCGGGGAAGCGCTCGGGAAACTGCCGGCAGAGCTGCGGGACATCGTAATTCTCCATTATTTTCAGGAATTTAGTCTGCGGGAAATAGCCGGCATTCTGGGAATCGGGCTTCCGCTCGTAAAGTATCGTATGAAAAAAGCGAAGGAACGATTGCGGGATTTACTTGGAGAGGATGAAGTTTCGGGAAAAGCTTCAAAGCGGGGCGCAATGACGAAAAGCGGCTTCCACAGGGAGGAGGAATCAACTTGGAAGGATTAGATAAGCGGCTCAGAGCGTATGGAAGAAGTACCATACCGAAACCGGATGAGTCAAAAATAAAAGACACAATTGTCACCGCGAGGAAAATATTCTATGAGAGCGCGGAAAAAAGCGCCGTGTCGTATTTTGATTTTCTGTATGACCAGACTCGCTATGTACGAAAAAGATGGTGGGGGCTGCAGTTGCTTCTCTTGTTTCTGACGGGATGGTTTGCCCAGGCAGTAAAAGATGTGCAGATGATTCAGCCGATGCTAGGGATTTCCGCTTCTTTATTCGTGATTATGGTTATACCGGAGTTTTGGAAGAATCGCAGTTCAAAGGCTATGGAAGTAGAGGGAGCCGCTTATTTTTCCATCAGACAGATTTACAGCGCGAGACTGCTCGTATTTTCGATGGTGGACGGTTTGTTCCTGGCATTTTTTACGGTAGCGTTGTCGATGACCGGAAGAGTCATAATAGGAGAAATGATAGTTCATTTTTTTCTGCCGATGATAGTTACCTGCTGTATTTGCTTCCGGTGTCTGTACAGCCGTTATGCGGCTTCGGAATATATGGCGTGTTTTCTAGCGCTTCTGTGGACTGGCGTATGGATGCAAATCATATCGGACGAAAAAATTTACCGGGCGGTTGCCGCACCGGTATGGCTCGGTATCTGTGGAATGGCCGCGTTATATTTGACTTATATAGTCAGCCGACTGCTGCGGGAAGAATGGGCGGAAGGATGTAGATTAGGCTGAGAGAAAGGCATGGTAATTTTTATGGAATTAAAAATAGAAAATCTGACCAAAACATTTCAGGGAGCAGAAGCGGTGTCGCACATATCTTATACGATGGGGAAAGGCGTATATGGGCTGCTCGGCGTCAATGGAGCCGGAAAGACTACATTGATGCGGATGCTCTGCACGCTGTTGGAGCCGACGGAAGGAACGATATGCCTGAACGGAGAGGATATTTTTCGAATGGGGGCAAAGTACAGGAAAATTCTGGGTTACCTGCCGCAGGAGTTTGGTTATTATCCTGATTTTACGGTAAAAGATTATTTGCTGTATATTGCCTCTATCAAGGGTGTGCACAGGGCTGCCGCGGTCAAAAGAGTGGGGGAACTGATTGACCAGGTTGGTCTTACAAAGGTGCAGAACCGGAAGATGAAAAAGCTTTCGGGCGGTATGAAGCGAAGGGCGGGCATTGCGCAGGCGATGCTCAATCATCCGTCGATTCTGATTTTGGATGAGCCGACCGCCGGGCTTGACCCGAACGAGAGAATCCGTTTCCGAAATCTGCTCAGCGAGTTTGCGCAAGACAGACTGGTGCTGCTTTCCACGCATATTGTATCGGATATCGAATCCGTTGCCAATGAAATTCTTTTTATGAAAGAAGGCATGCTTCTTCATAGCGGAACGCCGGAAGCAGTAATCGGAGCCATGCCGGAAAGGGTATGGAGATTGACTGTTCCGGTTCATGAAGCATCGGCATATGACAGACATTATAAAGTGGCAAGTCGAAAGGCCGTTTCCGGCGGTATATCGCTGCGGATTCTGTCGAAGGAGCGGCCGCATTCGGAAGCGGAAGAGGAAAACGCCACGCTGGAAGATGTTTTCCTGTCTTATGCCGGAGAACAGGACCCGTTTTCATCAGAGAAAACAGAAGAAGATGTTCTTGCGAAAAGAACATGGTTATAAGGAGGCGTTCAGGATGCTGTATTTTGAATTGAAAAAAATATGGGTAAAGCCCGTAACGAAGATTGCAATGCTGGCTCTTGCCGGAATGCTGGCGATTATCTGTTATTTGGCGATACATGGGGTCTATTATGTGAATGAGAGCGGAGAGAATGAGTATGGAATCGAGGCGATTCAGAAGTTAAAAGCGGAGAAAAAGGAATGGAACGGATTGTTGACCGAAGAAGTCATAGCAGAGGTGATAGCGGAAAACCGCCGGTTGAACGAAACGGAGAAAGGCCGGTCGGAAAACATACAGGACAGCAATATCGTATTCGGATGGAAACAGGGTTTTCATGATATCCGGCTGCTGCTGATGTATTCTTTCTGTAAGTTCCGGGAAGCGGATTATTATCTGCCGGATGCCCTTGTGCCGGAAGACGCGCATTCGTTCTATGCAAACCGGAGCCTGCATTTACAGGAATGGCTGGCGGAAGAAGAGCAGCAGCATCGGTTCAGCGAAAAGGAGCGGGCATTTTTGATAGGGCGGTATGATATGCTGGAAGAGAGAGCGCCTTTTTACTATGATTATGCGGATGGATGGAAGCAGTTTTTTGAATGGGCGGCAGCCGCCATCATGCTGACGATGTTGACGCTCAGTTTTGTAACGGCCGGCATTTTTTCAGGAGAATTTGGATATAAGGCGGATTCGGTTTTCTACGCTTCTTATCACGGGCGGGGAAAGGCCGTAGCGGCAAAGCTCGAAGCCGGATTTCTATTTGTTACGTTTGTCTATTTTGCGGTGATGCTGTTGTATTCCGTCGTAGTGTTCGGTATCTTCGGCATTGACGGGGCGGAACTGGCGATTCAGACAAACGGGAGGTGGAAAAGTTTCTATCTGTTGACGAACCTGCAGCAGTATGTGCTGACGATTCTGGGCGGATACATCGGGACAGTGTTTATTTTATTGTTGACTATGTTGGTCTCCGCCCGGACAAAATCCCCGGTCGCAGCGGTAACGATTCCTTTTATGCTTCTGTTTCTGCCGGGTTTTGTCAGTGGCAGCAGTTTTGCGCCCGTCGGGAAAATAACGGGGCTTTTGCCGGACAGGCTGTTAGATATCAATCAGACGCTTTCTCTTTTTTACTTATATGAAATCGGCGGAAAAGTTCTGGGAATACTCCATGTGCTGCCGACGCTCTACGCGGTCCTGTCGGCGCTGCTGTTTCCTGTTATCTGTCAGGTTTACCGGAAGCTGTCCGCGGGATGATGTGAAATCGTAAAATTTTCCGGCATGGGAACCTTTTCCCTCTTTGCCCGGTCATACTTTACAGAAGCCGGCGAAACTTTAAAGGAGGTGGAGTATGTCTGCAATCAGCAATGAAGCGTTTGCCCGTATGGTTCAGGAATATATGCCGAATCTGTACAGGCTGGCGCTTGGGATTCTGCATAACCGCGACGATGCGGAAGATGCGGTCAGTGAGTCCGTTCTGAAAGCATTTGAGAAAATCCATACGCTGCGAAAGCGCGGAAGTTTTCAGGCCTGGATTATGCAGATAACCGCGAATGAGGCAAAGAGAATCTATGCGAAGAATAAAAAGCTGTCTCCCGTGGAAAATGTGGAAGACTACATGCCCGATTTCCGGGACGAATACCATGAGCTGTGGGATATCGTCATGGAACTGGATGTTATATATCGGGAAGTCATTATCCTGTTTTTTTATGAGAGGTTTTCCATAAAAGAAATCGGTGAAATTCTGCATATCGCAGAAGGAACGGTCAAATCCAGACTTTTCCGGGGAAAGAAGCTGCTGAAAGAAAGGCTGCATGTGTAAAGGAGACAGATTTAGGAAAGGAGAAGGATTTCCCATGAAAGACAGAGCGGAACAGTCTTTGGAACAAAAATTATTTGAGATGGCGGAGCGGGAAGAGATGATTCTGCCGGATACATTGCAGGATAGAATGGATGACATACTTGTCAGATTGACAAAACGCCGGAAATATCGGATGACATGGAGAAAATCCGTGGTTCTTGCGGCGGCGCTGACAGCAATGTTATCCATTACGGTGACCGCTGCGGTCAGCGTTTTACAGCAGCGGATGGAAGCGATGAACGAAAAAGAGATGGAAGAATATTTTGTGCAGATTTATCGGAATGCGATTGGCGTCGATAATTATAACCGGCCCTACACGGAATCAGAAAAGGAGCGGATGGAGCAGCTGCGGAAATCGTATGAAGAAACCGGGCTTTTTCCGAAAGGCGCGCTGACAATGATTTCGGAGCCGGAAGCGTATCGCGGGAAAGGGGTAGCGTTTTATGGAGATACGGCGACCTTTTTCTTCCCGGAGAAAGAAATGAGCGATGAAGAATTGCTGCAGATAATTGATTTCATGCAGAAGCGGGATTACAGTTTACAGGCTATGAACGAAAAACTGGCGGCGGGAGAAATCGAAAGTCCGACCGAAACGGTCAAAAAGGAATTGGAAGAAGAAATGGAAAAGGCGGCGACAGAGGAAGCCGTTTTGCAAAGCGAGGCCATATGGGACCCGGCGCAGGAATTGACCATTCCCTATAAAGGGACACTGGAAGCAAGGTATATGGCGGCAGGACAAAACTGCATCTTTCTGACGGGATGGAACGCGGTTCATAAAATGGAGATTGGCAGCGATAATTCGGAACTGTTCTTTGACGATTTTGATGCCGAAACCGACGTCAGTGTGTTGTATCAGGCCAAAAACGGAGATATTTATATGGCGCTGTTGGAACGCGTGCCGGATGACGCCGATATGGCGGTCGCGACGATGGCGGGAGAGCGTTATCAGATAAGGCTGTGGGTTTTGAGCGAGGAAGGAACGGTCAAAAAGAAAATTGATTTGTCGCCCTATCAGGAGAAATTCGGCGGAAGAATCAGCAGAATGGTGGTGGATGACCGGGGCTATATTTATATCCGGACGCTTTTTTCCAACTGTCTGCTTTTCGTATTCGATGAAGACGGAAATTATGTGAAAGCAATTACTTCCGACACCTGGCAGAGCCATCCGGCGGGCGGACTCGGCATCGGGAGAGACGGAAAGGTTTACACGCAGATTGAAGGCAGAGGAACGGACAGCGGGATGGGCATTGCTTCCGTGAATCCGGAATCAGGATGTCTGGAAGACGTTTATGAAAATATCATGCCGGAAGGAACGATTATGATTGATATTATCGCGCCGGGCTCCGATACGGATTTCGTATTCTGGGGTTATGACGGAATTTTCACATGGAATCTGGGAGAAGAAAGCGCGGTCAATGTTCTGCCCGCCTATGAAGCGCCCTGTCCGTGGGAAGGCTGTATGTACTGTGCGCTTCCGGACGGAAGAATCGTATTCGGGTACAGTACGGATTACCGCACGGAAGGGGAAGGCGATAACCGCAGGACATACCGTGTGCCGGAAAAGACCTGTTTTTATTACAAAGCGGGGCTGAGGAGATAAGAAGGAAACAGATGAGCCGGAAACGGATAAACCAGAAGCAAATGAGCCGGAAACGGCAGATACTTCTGCGGTTTCAAGTGACAGAATCGCCCTGTGGGGCGATTCTGCCGCGTTATGAGAAAATATTAAGCTTTACGCCAGATACCGGACGGAGATATGGGGATAATCCCGATATCCTTCGTGCAGTTTTGTTATCTGTAAGCTGCCGGTTCCGTCGGTTTTGAAAAGATATTCATGGTAAGCGCCGTCCCGGTACGCGAAATCTTCCTCGTTATCATGATAGTGGACATAGGAGCCTTCGCCGGGATAAACTTCCAGAATCAGTTCCGGGTCTGCAATTTCGCCAACATACATCTGTGCCGGGGATTTGGGCAGTATCGTACCGGCTTTGACAAAGATGGGGCATACATCCAGCGGCGCGTCTACGATGTGATATTGTTTTCCCGGATAATGACGTAATTTTTCCGCGCCGGAACTCCAGTAATCGTACCAGTCTCCCTCCGGCAGATAAACCATGCGCTTTCTCGCGCCCTGCTCGACAACGGGAGCCACGAGAAGATGCTCGCCCACGAGAAATTCGTCGTTCATATTTCGAACAGTTTCGTCTTTTTCATAGTGCAGGACGAGGGGCCGGAGAATCGGAAGGCCGGTCTGTTCGCATTCCCGGCATAAATCATAGAAATAGGGCAGCAGCGTATAGCGTAAGTTCACATATTTGCGGTAAATATCAAGCGTTTCTTCTCCGAACAGCCAGGGCTCCTGATTCATGCTGCCGATAGCGCAATGATTGCGGAATAGCGGAGAAAAACAGCCGGCCTGAACCCACCGGATGAGAAGTTCCGGCGTGGTATCGGCCCCGAAGCCGCCGATATCCGTGCCGACAAAGGACATGCCGCTCAGACCAAGATTACACTGTTGCGGAATCGCCATGCGCAGATGTGTCCAAAGGCTTTGATTGTCGCCTGTCCATGCCGTCGCGTATTTCTGGGAACCGCCATAGCACGCTCTTGTGATGACAAAAGGTCTTTTACCGGTAAGCGCCTTCCAGCCTTCATAAGTCGCTTTGGCCATATTGTGGCCGTAAACATTGTGCATTTCAGCGTGGGTGGAAGCTCTGTCTTCGTCTGTAAAAACAACGTCGTCCGGGAGCGGGCCATTGAAACTGGCCGGTTCGTTCATATCGTTCCAGACACCGCCGACGCCGAGAGAAGTATAGAACTGCAAATGCTCCCCCCACCATTTCCGAACGGCCGGACTGCCGAAGTCAGGATATACCGCATCACCCGGCCAGACGGTGTTGACATAGACGCTGCCGTCCGGTGATTTGGCAAAAAAGCCGTTTTCGACGCCTTCTTCATACATCGGATAATCTTTTTCCACCTTGACGCCCGGGTCAATAATCGTAACGGCTTTGATACCCTGTTTTTTCAGGTCGGAAAGCAACGTTCCCGCGTCGTCATAGTGTTCCCGGTTCCAGGTAAAGACCTTGTAGCGTTCCATATAGTCGATGTCAAAGTGGAGCGCGTCACAGGGAATCCGCAGCGCACGCAGTTTTGATGCGAGTTCCCGGAACGTTTCCTCGCTGTCGTAGCCCCAACGGGACTGATGATATCCAAGAACCCATTTTTGCGGCAAAGGCATCCGTCCGGTCAGATACGTGTAGCTTTCGAGAATGTCAGGCATGGAGTCCCCGCCGATAAAATAGTAATCCAGATTGCCGTCATCGCTTCCGAAGCTGTAATATTGGTGATTTTCTTTTCCAAAATTAAAATAGCTTTTGAACGTGTTGTCATAAAAAATACCGTAAACGCCTTTTTCTTTCAGCGTGATAAAAAAGGGAATGCTCTTATACAAAGATTTGAAACAGTCCTCATGTGGGTCCGGAATATCGCTGTTCCAGTTCTCGTATTCGTAATAGCGCTTGTTCAGAACGCCGGTCTTGTCTCCGAGTCCATAGATACAGTCGGCTTCGTCAAGCTGCTTTACGCACTGTACCGGATAATTCTGAATGCCGGCGTCGTTAACGTCATGGCCTTCCAGTCTGGCGAGCTCGATAAAAGAAGCTTTTGGCTCGAACCGCGCTTTTCTTTGACCGCGATAGTCAGCACAAAGCAGCCGGCCTTCCCGGTCGTAAAAATCAATCATAAAATCGTGATAAATCCGGCAGACAACAGAATCCGTCGAAAGAACGAGACAATCTTCCGTTTTGTCCAGTGTAAAGGGAGTGGGAAGCTCCTTTTCCCCTTCAATGGCCTTTGAGCGGCGGTCATTCGTTTCATACGGAACGAATACATTGATGACTTTGTTGGTCAATACCTGTATTCTGGCAATCTGCTTTTCATACTGCAGCGTGATTGTCTGACCCTTTTGTTCATAATTTAACATTGCTCCAAACATGGTTCTTTCCCTTTGTCCTTTCAGTTTTTTCGTAAATTTTAGTTCATAATAACTGTATTTTATTTGAAATGCAAGAGGGAATTGGGAGAAAAGCCGAACACAACGGTCCGTTTAAAATTCTGAGGCATTGCCGCTTGCCTGTCCACGGCGGTTTGTGATAGAATGGCGTGAGAAGAACTTCTGAAGTTCATACGGCAAAAAGCCTGAAAGTATAAAAACGAAAGGAAAACAAAGCGATGATGCAATCGAGAACTTATAACTGTAACGAGCTGCGGAGTCAGAACATCGGAGAAAAAGTGACGCTTGCGGGGTGGTATGATAATCTGAGAAGGGTGTCCAAAAATCTTGGTTTCCTGATTCTCAGAGATTTCTACGGCACGACACAGGTCGTAATCGAAACGGAGGAACTCATGCAGTCTCTTGAGGGTGTCAACAATGAATCCACGCTCAGCATTGAGGGAACCGTCAGAGAACGTTCCAATAAGAATCCGAATCTGCCGACCGGAGATATCGAAGTCGTACCGGAGAAAATCAGCGTACTCGGCAGCTGTCGTTATAACGCGCTGCCTTTTGAAATTAACCGTTCCAAAGAGGCGGACGAAAATTTGCGGCTGAAATACCGCTATCTGGATTTGAGAAATCCGGAAGTAAAGAATAAAATTGTACTGAGAAGCCAGATTGTTGCGGAACTGCGTAAACGGATGACAGACCTCGGATTCCTGGAGATTACGACGCCGATTCTGACCTGTTCTTCACCGGAAGGCGCGAGGGACTATATCGTTCCGTCGAGAGTCCATCCCGGAAAGTTCTATGCGCTGCCACAGGCGCCGCAGCAGTTCAAGCAGATTTTGATGGCATCCGGTTTTGACCGTTATTTCCAGATTGCGCCCTGTTTCCGGGACGAGGATGCAAGGGCTGACCGTTCGCCGGGCGAATTTTATCAGCTCGATATGGAGATGGCTTTTGCGAGTCAGGAAGATGTTTTTACGATTATAGAAGAAGCGCTGCCGCCTGTTTTTGAAAAATACGGGGTATATAAAACCGCTTCCAAACTGCCTTTTACCAGGATTCCTTATCTGGAGGCGATGGAGAAATACGGCTCCGACAAGCCGGACCTGCGCATTGATTTGACAGTTCAGGACGCAACGGACGTTCTGGCGGACTGCGGATTCGGACCCTTTGCGGGGAATGTGGTCAAGGCGATTGTGGTGGACAAGTTTACGGCAACGCGGAAAGTTATCGATAAAATCTGCAGCGACGTGGAAGTGCAGTCCGGGGAAAAGGCATACTGGTTCCGGCTGGACGATAACGGCGAGTTTGTCGGCGGCATCAGCAAATTCCTGGCGGATATCAAAGAAAAAGTGATAGAAACGCTTGGATTAAAGCCGGGTGATTTCGTAGGCCTGACTTCCGGTAAAAAATTACGGGCTCAGAAGACGGCGGGTGTTCTTCGCAACATGCTCGGCCAGAATTGTGAAGCTCATATGGATAAAGAACGTTATGAGTTCTGTTGGATTGTGGATTTTCCGATGTATGAAATCGGAGAGGAATCCGGCGAACTGGAATTTTGTCATAATCCGTTTTCCATGCCGCAGGGCGGAATGGAAGCGCTTCAAAAGCAGGACCCGCTTTCCATTTTGGCGTATCAGTACGACCTTGTCTGCAATGGCGTGGAACTGTCTTCCGGTGCGGTTCGAAACCATGACCCGGAAATCATGGTTGAAGCTTTCCAGTTAGTCGGTCTGGGAGAAGAGGACGTGAAAGCCAAATTCCCGGCAATGTACAATGCTTTCTGCTACGGAGCGCCTCCGCATGCGGGCATCGCTCCCGGTGTTGACCGGATGATTATGCTGATTACCGGAGAGGAAAGCATCCGGGAAATCATTCCGTTCCCGATGAATAAGAGCGCAATGGATGTGATGATGAATGCGCCGTCGGCAGTAGAACAGAAACAGTTGGATGAGGTGCATATCAGGTTGAAGGAAGAGGCGGGGGCGGAGGAGTAGAGCCGACATCTTCAATGGACAGATAAATGTCCGCACTGTAAATTTCTTTTTTGATGTTTTCATCTGCGTGCTCGTTTTGGCACGCAGATGTATCAGAAGAAATTTCGGCATTGTTATTTCCATTTTCTTTTTCTAAAATATAGGTATGTAGCTGATAAGTTTTTCCGGAAATCGCAATTTTTTTCATGGCAAATTGCTTGACTCTTTCAATGATATTGCCATAAGGCTTTAAATTATTGCGGAGTTTATACAGAATAAGAGGATTTGCCGCATGATTTTCCTGAAAAATTTTTTCATACATTTCTGCCACCGCTTCAAATTTTGCAGAATCAAAATTTCTGGTTACAATTCCAAGATTTTCTTTCTCCGAACGGTTGCCATATAATGCAATAAGCGCATTTTTGCTTATTAAGGTGTCTTCGAGCTGTTCCAGGAAATCACGGACTTCTTTCAGTGCGGTTACCATAGCGTTTTCTCCCAGTAAATTATCGCTGAAAGCAGAAATATTTGTTTTTACATCAAAGAGAAAAGAAAAAATATGTTTTTTTTGTTCATCGACAATTAAGATTAAAACATCTGCAGTTTTGCATCCTCGTTTTTCTATAAGGGGATTTCGATATTCGTTTGCATAAACGGCGTATTGTCCGTTCTCTAATTGAATATGAAGATAAACAATTTCTTTATGTTGTTCATGTTCTTCTGTAAAACGGATGATTCTGCTTTCGTTAATGCGATATAAAATGTTACGGGAGCAATTATCCGGTTTGTATTCTTCAAATCTAGGCTTTACCACCGTTTAATCCCTCCTCTAATATGGTTGATTCGTTGAACAGTTTCATTGCTGTTCCCATAAACAAGTCAAAAACAAATCCTTTTTTTGAATCGCCTCTTACCTGTTTTACGATACTTTTTCCATTGGCCTGCCGGACAAACTCATAGACAAATAAGCCCTTTACATCAATAAGGTCTTCTTTTTCCAATCCCAGTTTCTGAAGCATATCCGGAGGAAAATGTTCCGGATAATTGGCGGAGATGATATAAAGATTATTCAGCCTTGAAACGAAAGTATCGCTATGGGTGCTTAAAATGAGGCTTATGCCACGGTTCCGGATACGGTTCAAAAACCGAACCAGTTCCGTCTGCTTTCCGGGATGCAGACTGGCTTCGATTTCATCGATAATAAATTGTCTGTGATTGCTATGAGATATCAGGGCAAGGCCTATGGGGGCGACTTCATTTACCATAGACGAAGCGAGGAACAAAGGAATGTCGCGCTTTTCGTTCTGAGGGGAATAGAGAAAATTTCCCTGCTGACTGGCAGTAATATGCCCTTCAATAACATTTTGTTCAAAAAACAGCAATTCCTTTTTCCACATTTCCGTATGTTCTTCATTCTCTGCAAAGGTCTGCAAAAAACGAATGAACTCATAGACCGGCAATGTCAGCTCCCGGTTTTCCCGTTCGTTTCCATTCAGAGGGGAAACGCCAATTCGAAAGCCCATGCTCAGGTCAGCCTTGTTGGCAAAAAAATCTTTATAGAGCATGAGAAGCCCGGTTCTGGAAGCAGGCAGAAAAAGGCTGTTTATCCAAAAGAACCAGGACAGAAGCGGTTTAAAACAGTTTGCACTGACAGAAGAGTCGGTATCTGTACTTATACGGGCGTAGATAAAGTTCTTTTCCTTTGTTTCATGATTGTATCGGGACAAAAGATATATTGTGACTTTGTTGGAAAATTCTGATAAAGCACGATTTAGTATAGCTTCTATCTGGTCGTCCACAGTACCTGATTTAGTTTTTAACTGTTCCGGCGTACGCACCGATTCTATCAGATAATCACAGTGTTCATCCGGTGTAAATTCTATAAATAAATTTCCGATGGAAATTTCCCTTCCGAAAATGCGTTTTACGATATTTTCTTTTTCCTTAAAAAGATTTTTATTAATCGCGTCAATGAAAAGTTCCATATAATGAGCATCCAGGCGATATATTTCATTCCTGTCAGCGCTTTCATCCGATGCCTGGACTGTCGATTCCTTGCTGCTCAGAACGATTTCCACAGGCTCCCCGTTTAAAAGTGATTCCCAGTTTTTATCCATGCCCTGAATAAGCTGCATCAGAAAAGTCTTGCCGCTGTTATTCGGACCGACCAGTACGGAGTATTTATTGATACATACTTTCGCACTTTGAATTTTCGCAAAATTTTCAACGCCTAACCATAATTCCATTCGTTGCCTCCCAGTGTATAACGATATAAAAAATATTATAGCTTCTTTTATAATAATATTCAATTAGTATTTTCCTTTTTCCGGTTCCGTAACCGCGCAGGTTTTCGGTTTTTTATTTAAAGAGGTTCTTCTGTTCACCCTTCCCGATACCCCTGCGGCGAGCGCCCATACTTTTCCCGGAACTTCCGATAGAAATAACTGCTGTTATTATAACCGATATTCTCCATGACCGCTTCCACGGTCAGCGGCGTCCGGGAAAGCAGATAGGCTGCCTGCTGTAATTTTCGCTGCTGCAGCAGTTCCTTGAAATTACAATCGGTATATTTTTTTAACAAACGGCTTATGTAATAGGCTGGCTGCGCCATTTCTTCCGCAACCTCCGTTAATGAGCCGTTTTTATAATGCGTTTCGATATATTTCAGTACGGAAAAGACGAGCGTCTGCTCGTACTGGTTCGGTTCATCCTGATTGATGGCGTCCGTGAACATCGACAGATTCAGAAAGAGAAGCCCCATTGTCGTCTGATTGACAGTATTCGTTCCTGATTTTTTATGGAGCAGCGTCCATATCATGTTTTCGATGAGATTCTGTACGGGGAGGATGTCTTTTGCCTGAAAATGAAGATAGCTGGACAGGGAAGAATCCTGCGATAAAACGGAAATCAGGAAATCGTGCAGAATATTTTCTTTTTCAAGCATGGAAAAGGCGTGGTCAAAAAATTCCGGCAGGATGATAAAATTGACGGCAATGTCATTTTCTCCGGCGGGCAGAATTTCCTGTGTCGCGTTCTGGTTTAAAAACAGGAGGTCGCCTTCCTGCAAGGTGATGCGCTCCCGGTCATTGATGATATGCGTCGTGCTGCCGCCGCACATATAGACCATTTCCACATAATTGTGGCTGTGCCTGGGGAAATGGACGAAACGAGTGTGAGGCCGTATCTCGATGAGACGTCCTTTTTGAAGCAGTTTCCGGCTGTCGATGACAAAGTTTCTGCCGGAAGTGTAGCGCTCTTTTTCCACATCCTGTCTGCCGTTTAAAATGGCCCGTTCTTCTTCGGTAATTTCCTGAAGCTGTTCCAATAGTTCTTTTTGCATGCCGGCGTTCCTTTCGCGGTTTTCTGATGCGGTTTCTTCTTTCCACTTGAAAGCCCGTGCTTTCGCACTCTTTGTTTGATTTCGTCAAACGCTTTCTCGTTTTTCTTATATGATTATTATATCACAGCATGCGCTTCTTTTGCCAGAGCGGTTCTGCAAATAAGGTCCCTGATTTAAAAAAATAAAGACCTTTCCACAAGATGGAAGGTACGTTATAATAAAACAATAACGTCGCTTTACATAGGAAATCAAAGGAAACAAGTCAATAAAAAAAGTAGAAAAGGAGAAGGAACATGACACAGCAAGAGAGGTATGCAGCAGCAAAAGAAACTTATGCGGCAGTCGGCGTGGACACCGATGCGGCAATCGCGGCATTGAAAGAGATTCCTGTTTCTCTGCATTGCTGGCAGGGGGATGACGTTACCGGCTTTGACCACGACGGCCCGCTGACCGGAGGAATCCAGACGACCGGAGATTATCCGGGAAAGGCAACAACGCCGGAACAGTTGATGCAGGATATGGCGAAAGCTTTGGAGCTGATGCCGGGTAAAAAGAAACTGAACCTGCACGCGAGTTATGCGATTTTTGAAGAAGGAGAATATGTTGACCGGGATAAAATCGAGCCCAGGCATTTTGCAAAATGGGCAGCGTTCGCCAAAGAAAGAAATATGGGCATCGACTTTAATCCTACGTTCTTTTCCCACGATAAGGTCAAAGACGGCCTCACGCTCTCAAGCCCGGATGAAGAAACGAGAAAATTCTGGATTGAGCACGGAAAGGCCTGCATCCGCATTTCCGAATATTTTGCGAAAGAAACGGGAGTTCCCTGTGTGATGAATATCTGGACGGGCGACGGCTACAAAGATATTCCGGCAGACCGCATGGGACCGAGAATGCGTTACAAAGAATCCATTGAACAGATTCTTGCTGAGCCTTTTGACAAAAATCTGGTAAAACCCTGTGTGGAATCCAAAGTATTCGGCATCGGCGTAGAGTCTTATACAGCCGGAAGCGCGGAATTTACGCTGTCCTTTGCGGCGACGCATGAAGGCTGTCTGCCGTTGATGGATAACGGACATTATCATCCGACGGAAGTCGTATCGGATAAGATTCCGGCGCTTCTGTGCTTTTTCCCGGAAATCGCTCTGCATATTACAAGGCCGGTGCGTTGGGACAGCGACCACGTTGTTCTTTTTGATGATGAAACAAAAGAGATGGCCAAAGAGATTGTCAGAAATGATGCGCTTGGCCGCGTTTATATGGCGCTTGATTATTTCGATGCGGGCATCAATCGGATTTCCGCATGGACGGTCGGTTTCAGAAGCTGGCAGAAGGCTTTGTTAAACGCGCTGTGCACGCCGAATGAGGAACTGAAAAAGTTGCAGGATGAGAACCGCATGACAGAACTCATGGTATGGCAGGAGGATATCAAGACATTCCCCTTCGGCGACGTATGGGAAGAGTATTGCAGACAGTGCGGCGTCATTGCTGACAGGAGCTGGTTTGAGGCGATTCGCAGGTATGAAGAGGAAGTATTGTCAAAAAGATAGGAACAATCTGCCGCGGACATTTTTCCGGTGAATCCGGCAGAAAATCATTTACGGGGAGCCTTTTGGCTCCCTGTTTTATGCTTTGTTTATGTTTCTTTTTCTTATTGCGGACTGTCTGCAGGGCCGGTGCATCTTTAATTTATCCCGTTTACGGAGTAATATCTTGAAATTCTCCGCCAGGATGTGTAAAATATACAGAAGTATTCTGTATAATGCCCGCGGAAGCGGACCAGGAGGTAACGACATGACTTTTGACTTGAAAAAAGACGGGAAGCGGATTGTTGTCATCTGTATTGCGGCTGTTATCATGGCGGTCAACACGAAAACGTTTATCCGGACCGGCGGCCTTTATCCGGGCGGTGTGATGGGACTGACGATTCTGATTCAGGCGATTTTTGAAAACTTTTTTAATATGCAGATTCCTTTCTCCGTTGTTAATTTATTGTTGAATCTGCTTCCTATTTATATAGGATTTCGCTTTATCGGTAAGAAATTTACGCTGTATTCCTGCCTGATGATTGTATTAAGCAGTATTCTGACGGATATCATTCCTGCGAATGTCATCACTTATGACACGCTGTTAATCAGCATTTTCGGCGGTATTATCAGCGGCTGCGCCATCAGCCTGTGCCTGATGATGAACGCGACTACGGGCGGCACGGATTTTCTTGCGATTTATCTTTCGGAAAAAAAGGGTGTGGATTCCTGGAATCTGGTTCTTGGCATCAATGCCGTTATTATTTCGCTGGCAGGCCTTTTATTCGGTTGGGATAAAGCTCTGTATTCCATTATTTTCCAGTATGCTTCCACCCAGGTGTTGCAGATGCTGTACAAAAGGTATCAAAAACAAACGTTATTTATTGTTACAAATAAACCGAAAGATGTATGCAACGCAATTTATGCGGTGAGCGGACATGGCGCGACGATACTGGAAGGAGAGGGGTCCTATGTGCATTGTGAGCGGAATGTTGTCTATTCCGTCGTGTCCAGAGAAGAAAGCAAGGCCGTTATCCATGCGGTAAAAGAGGCGGATGACAGCGTATTCGTGAATGCGCTCAGAACAGAAGAGCTTTCCGGGCGGTTTTATCAGAGGCCGAATGAATAAAGTGTGAACCTTCTTCGCACGGCAGAATGAAAATACAGAGGAACAATCATGGAAAAGATTACGAATGAACAGGTAGAGGCAGCGTGGAAAGTATATCACAAGGCATTTCTGGAGATACCCTATTCCAAACAGCGGAAATTTATCAAAAGCTGCGAGCATAATATCAAACAGCTGGAACGCCGCATTGCGCGGAAGAAGAAACTGGAAGCCCATCAGATATTAAATGATATGGAAGAGCTGCATAAGCGGGCGGCAGATATCGGTTATACGGTTTCGAACAGAGACCATAAGCTTCGCAATTACTATAAACACGTTCTGAAAAGACTGATTCAGCTGGATTTGTCGTTTCTGCGGAGAATGGCGCCTTCCTCTTCTTTTACGGAAATCCTGAAAATGGAAGATATTCATTTGCTGCTTTGCGAGCGGTCCCTGTATGAGATTTATAAAGACGATTACATGCAGTTTATGGTGGGACGGCGGATTGAAGAGCTGATGGAGGCGGAACCGGAAAAACAGTATCCGGAAGCGCGCAATATGCGCAGACATTTTATTCTGCATATCGGCCCTACCAACAGCGGCAAGACCTATCAGGCATTACAGCGGCTGAAACAGGCTTATCAGGGCGTATACCTGGGTCCCCTGCGGCTGCTTGCGCTGGAAGTCTATGATACGATGACGGCGGCGGGCATTCCATGCAGTATGATTACAGGAGAAGAGAAAATTGTGACGCCCGGAGCGTTCTGTCAGGCGTCTACGATAGAAATTCTGGATTTGAAGGAAATTTATGACATCGCTGTCATAGATGAAGCGCAGATGCTGGATGATGAAAACAGGGGAAGCTGCTGGACAAGAGCGATTCTCGGCGTCCGGGCGGAAGAGATTCATATCTGCGCGTCCCCGGTTGCGGAAAAACTGCTCATCAAGATGATAAAACGCTGTGGCGATACCTATGACCTGGTGCACCATGAGCGGAATACGGAACTGGAATTTCTGCCAAACAGATATGATATGAGCAGAGATGTGGAAAAAGGCGATGCGCTGATTACTTTTTCCAAGAAAAATGTGCTTGCGATTGCGGCCGCGCTGGAGGCTAAAGGAATAAAAGCGAGTGTTATTTATGGAAATCTGCCGCCCAAGACGCGGCGGGAACAGGTGCACCTTTTTGCGGAAGGATTTAACGAGGTCGTCGTGGCGACGGATGCAATCGGAATGGGTGTGAACCTGCCGATTCGAAGAATCATTTTTATGAATACGATTAAGTTCGACGGAACGGCCAAACGGCGCATCCGTGCCGAAGAAATCCGCCAGATAGCGGGAAGGGCGGGGCGTTACGGATTCTATAACACTGGTTATGTACAATCAGTCGTGGATATGGGCTATGTCGGTAAGAAGATGCAGGAGCCTTTTCATTCGATGAAAAAGGCCCGAATCGGTTTTCCGGAAGTGCTTCTCGATATCAATATGGAGCTCGATGAAATTATTGAAATATGGGAAAACGCGGGCGGAACGGAACTATACGACAAGATTTCCATGACGGAGAGCGTCAGAAAATACCGTTATCTGAAAAACTACCGGAAAGCATCCGGCTGCATGAAAGATAAAAAGCTGCTGCTTTCCCTGATAACCTGCCCGTTTGATATCGGGGATAAAGATGTTTTGAAACAATGGCTGAAATACTGTGAAAATCCGATGGAGGAAAAAGCGTGTCCGCCTTATCCGAAAGAGGTTTCTCTGGAAGTGCTGGAAAGTTATTACAAAAAACTGGATTTATACAGCCAGTTTGCGGGAAGGGCGAACTGGGTCATCGACAGAGAGGCGCTTGAATCAAACAGAGAAGCGGCGCAGCGCGCTATCGGTGTTTTTTTGAAGGAAAATAAGAAACAGTTTGAGAAAAAATGCCAGTTATGCGGAAAACCTCTGCTGTGGGATTATCCCTATCGGATTTGTGAAGACTGTTTCATGGCGGAAGATATTGGCGAGGACGAACTGTAACCAATACAGCCTGTTTCAAAACAAATATAATTCAATTATAAAACAGTTGTTATTAAAAGAAAAGGGCGATTATGGTCAGGACTTATGTGATAAATATAAGGCGGTTTGAGAAAGAAGAGATATTCCGGGCGGCGCTTTTAAGCGTTTCGCCTTACAGACAAGAAAAGATTGCCCTTTTGAAAACGGAGCGGGAAAAAAGAAGAAGTCTGGGGGCCGCATTTGCTTTGAATGCGGCTCTTGCATATCATGGTCTGTGCGAGCGGGATATGGAATATGTTCTGGGAGAACAGGGAAAGCCAATGCTGCGGGCTTATCCCGGACTGCATTTTTCGCTTTCTCATGCGGGAGATTATGCCATATGCAGCATGGGAGAACTGGAAAACGGCTGTGATGTTGAGCGGGTGAGGCCGGATAAGATGCGCGTGGCCGAACGTTTTTTTGCGGAAGAAGAAAAGGCGTGGATTTATCAGGCCGGAGAAACGGAGGAACGGGACAGGCGTTTGTTCCGGCTCTGGACAATGAAAGAGAGTTTTCTGAAAGTGACGGGCCGCGGAATGGCTCTGCCATTGCGGGATTTTACGGTTCTTATCGGGGAAAACGGTATACATGGCGTAAGACATAGCATAAATAGCAAATGTTATTATATGAAAGAATACAGTTTGCCGGACCTTTTTCGGGAAACGGCGGAATACCGGATATCGGTCTGCCATGAAGCGTCTGAACAACGGATGGATATCTGTCATGAAATACCGGAACAGCGGATTATCTGCCATGAAGCGTCGGAACAGCGAACGGATTTCGGGCATAGCGTATCGGAGTATGATGCTGCGGGATATCGGAATCATAACATACCGGAGTTTGCGCCGGAGCTGGAAATCGTCCTGCCGTAAAGCGAAAGGCATCTTCCGCATATCCTGACCGTATTTGCACATACTACTTTTCAAAAACATGGGTTGCTTTTCATAAGCAGAAACATGGACAACGTTTGAAAAGGAGAGTATGGCAGATGTTAGGAAAACAAAGCATTCAGTTTCAAAACCCGCCCTGTATCATAAACAGCGGTTCAATTGTAGGAAGCAAAGAAGGACAGGGGCCTATGGGCAAACTGTTCGATAAGGTCGGTTACGACGATATGTTTGGCGCAAAGACATGGGAAGAGGCGGAGAGTGCGCTGCAAAGGGAAGCTTTGCAGATTATGCTGGAAAAGGAAAATTTGAAAAAGGAAGAGATACAGCTCATCTTTGCGGGCGATTTGCTCGGCCAGTCCATCGCGAGCAGCTTTGGCCTTTCTTCTTTTCATACGCCCCATATCGGATTATACGGCGCATGTTCCACATGCGGCCTGTCCATCAGCGTATGCAGCATGGCCGTGGCGGGCGGTTTTGTGGACAGAGCGGCCTGTGTGACGTCCAGCCACTTTGCCAGTGCGGAGAAAGAGTTCCGTTTCCCACTTTCTTATGGGAATCAGCGTCCGCTTTCGGCGACCTGGACCGTTACCGGCAGCGCCGCTTTCCTTGTTGCGTCCGACTGCACGAAAAAAGCCAAAGCTAAAATAACGGGCGTTACATTTGGAAGAATCATGGACTACGGCATCAGAGATTCCATGAATATGGGCGCTTGTATGGCCCCTGCTGCCGCAGATTCCATCAGACAGCATTTGTCGGACTTCGGAAGAACTCCGGGAGATTACGACAAGATTATTACAGGCGACCTGGGCTCGGTGGGGCAGCAGCTTCTGTTCGAGCTTTTGTCAAAAGACGGTATCGATATCGCCAAACAGCATATGGACTGCGGCATGGAGATTTTCGACAGCACCAAACAGAATACCAACGCGGGCGGTTCGGGCTGCGGCTGTTCGGCGGTTATTCTGTCCGCCTATATTCTGAAAAAGATAGAGGAAGGCGTCTGGAAAAGAGTGCTTTTTATGCCGACCGGCGCGCTGCTCAGTAAGACGAGTTTTAACGAAGGGCAGACGATACCGGGTATCGCGCACGGCGTAGTGTTGGAGAGCTGCTGACGGGAGTGGCGGAATGGTTTTGGCGGTGTCGGATTTGCACGGGGAAGGAGAACCCACATGTCACCCTTTTTTACGGAATTACTCGATAATTATCCGGGCCCCGCTTTTCTGGAAAAGGTGCGCGGAAAATATCATTATGAGAAAGACTGGTCGGAAGCGTTAAAGAAAAGCGCGTTGGAAATGCTTCCTTTCCTGCAAAAAGAAGCCTTTTGGGAAAGTATGCCGGCGGAATGGAGCGATACGGTTTCGTTACGGCAGAGCGCACCGGAGGAAGAAAACGCCGCCGGTTCGCGCCGGAAAGCGGCCGGGACAAAGTATGAGCGGGTCGTCATATCGCTCGGAGCCGGTCTGGACCGTTTACAGGAGCAATACAGCGAACAGGGTTCGTTATCGAAAAGTTATATGCTGGAAGCATTGGCAGGCGAACTGCTGATGGAAAGCTATGCGGCGTATAACCGATATGTGGCGGAAACGACGGACTGGCATGTGGCGCGATATCATTTTCCGGGAAGCGAAGAGGCGTACCCGTTGGAAATGCTGCCGGAGCTGCTTGCCGGCCTGACAAAACGGGTCACCTGCAATGCGGCTTTTTGCCTTATACCGAAAAAGAGCGTTGTTTTTGTGGCGGAACTGACGCAGGATGAAAGCGTGCAATGCGAAGGGATTTGCATGGGATGCCATAAGATGCACTGTACCAATCGGATTGAGGATGATTTTCAGACGAGGCGAAGAATGGTTCATTACGGATACAGCCGGATTTTCGGGAAATGAAGGGAAACGGCGTCGGGAACAACGAAGAAAAGATGATTCAGGAAGGAACCGGAAAGGAGCCCGAAGCAGCGATGGAAAACTCGCACCGTTTTTTCGAGAACAGGGCATGTCAATATTTTCCCTGTCATAAAGAGCTTGCGGATTTTAACTGTCTGTTCTGCTATTGTCCTTTTTACGGGAAAAAGAACTGCCCGGGAGCGCCCCGATACATAGAAGCAGACGGAAAGCGGATAAAAGACTGTACGGACTGCGTCTTTCCGCATCGTCCGGAGAATTATGACAGGATATGCCGGATTTTGTCCGAAACAGCGCAGGAGCAGTCATAAACGAGGGGATGGCCGGCCGACACAAAACAAATTCGCACAACTATTGTCTTGGAATCATGCGTTTCGCAATGACCTGGCAAAACAGGAAAGGAAGCCGAATGGAACAATTATATACGCGATGGGGGAAAGAACTCGACGGTGACCATGTATTACAGGAATATCCCCGCCCCCTGTTACAGAGAAAAAGTTATGTAAACTTAAACGGGTACTGGGATTACGCGATTACCTCCAAATTTATGAGACCGGAAACCTATGACGGCAAAATTCTTGTGCCTTTTTCGCCGGAAAGCGTATTGTCCGGCGTCGGAAGACAGCTGCAGCCGGAGGAGTATCTCTGGTATCGCAGAACGCTGTCCATAGATGCGGAAAAGCTGCGGGCCGGTTTTCGGCTGATACTGCATTTCGGAGCGGTGGACCAGTCTTGCCGGGTCTATGTGAACGGGCGGGAAGCCGCGCGGCACACGGGAGGTTATCTGCCGTTCTCGGCGGATATAACGGAATACTGTCAGGGAAAAGAAACGCTGCCTGGCGGCCCTGCACATCATCGGGATAACGAAGCGTTCATCGTCCGGGAGAGCGAGCTTGTGCTCGCCGTGCGGGATTTAAGCGATACTTCCCATCATGCGCGGGGAAAGCAGAAACTCAGACGGGGCGGTATGTTCTATACGGCGCAGAGCGGCATCTGGCAGACGGTCTGGATGGAATATGTGCCGGCGCATTATGTGCGGGAGCTGCAGACCGAACCAACGCTGGAGGAACCGGATTTTGCGCGCGGGAGCGTGCGGATTACGGTGCGTTCGGATGTTGAAATGCCTGTGCGGATTCAAATACGGGAGCCGGGACTGTATATGGAGGAAAAGACCGAAGCGCGTGACTTACCAGCTCCGCCCATCATAGCGGAAGCAGACGGCCTTTCCAACCGGGAGCTGAAACTTTCGATTCCCCTCGTCAGGCCCTGGACCTGTGAAACGCCGTACCTGTATTATTTTACGGTTACGATGGGGGATGATACGGTAGAGAGCTATTTTGCGCTGCGCACGTTTTCCGTGAAAAAATTCCTTTCAGATACGGGCGAAACAGAAATACCGCGCATATGCCTGAACGGACAGATACAGTTCCAGAACGGTGTGCTCGACCAGGGTTACTGGCCGGACGGGCTGTATACGGCGCCTTCCGATGCGGCGTATGTTTTTGATATATCGGAAATGAAGAAAATGGGCTTCAACATGCTCCGGAAGCATGTCAAAATAGAGCCGCAGCGGTGGTATTATCATTGCGACAGACTGGGCATGGTCGTGTGGCAGGACATGGTGAACGGCGGTTCTTCTTATAAGCACTGGTTTGTGACGTATGCGGCGACGCTTTTTTCCAGAAAGCGATGCAATATACGAGATACCTGTTTTTCGCTTTTGTCCCGCGCCGATAAAAGAGGGCGGCAGGAATTTGTCCGGGAAATGAAGGAAACGATTCGGCTTTTGAAAGGGCATCCGAGCATTGCGGCATGGGTTATTTTTAACGAAGGATGGGGACAGTTTCATGCAAAGAAAATGACGGAGACTGCGCGGGCCTGTGACGGCAGCCGGCTCATCGACCAGGCAAGCGGATGGTTTGACCAGAACGGCGGCGATATGCAGAGCATTCATCATTATTTTTTCAAGATGAAATTCGCGCCCGAAAAAGAACGGGTTACCGTCGTGTCGGAGTTCGGCGGCTATTCGCTGCGCATTCCGGGGCACAGCGCCTGTAAAAAGTTGTATGGTTATGGAATCCATAAGGACGGTGAAAGCCTGAACGCCGCATACAGCGAGCGGATGCGCAGGATGCAGGCACAGATTCCGGAAGGTCTGTGCGCCGGCGTTTATACGCAGCTGTCCGATGTGGAAGAAGAGGTCAACGGGATTTTTACATATGACAGGGAGGTCAAAAAAATAGTATGATTTTGTTTCGTCCTGTGCTATAGTAATGATAGCATCAGACGGCGGGGAGGTTGCGAGGCAGAATATGCGGGAAATGGAATTTAAGATGGAACGTCCGGGCCTGCTCAAAGAAGGCCAGCGCGTTACGGTGACGGAAGGCGTGCTTCCGAGCAATTATTATTATACGATTAACCCGTCCCTTGCGATGTCCGGGAACTTTCCTTTTTCCGAAAGAATGCTGGAACGGGAGGGCGAAGTTCTTGAAATTATCGAAAACGACCGGGGATTTTATGTAAAAGTGCGGTTTGAGTAGAGGAGCGTGCGGACAGCAATCTTTTATAATATTTTACAGGAAAGGCGGAGACGATTATGTTAAAAAAAGTGGCAACAGACAGGGCGCCGGCGGCAATCGGGCCATATTCACAGGGAATTATCGTTGAGAAGATGCTTTTTGCATCCGGACAGATTCCAATCAACCCGGCAAACGGAGAGATTACCGGAGAAGACATTACACAACAGGCGGAACAGATCATGAAAAATGTCGGCGAAATATTAAAGGCGGCCGGAACGAATTATGAAAACGTGGTGAAAACCACCTGTTTTCTTGCGGAAATGGCTGATTTCGCCGCTTTCAATGCGGTTTATGAAAAATATTTTACCGAGAAGCCGGCAAGAAGCTGCGTGGCGGTAAAACAGCTTCCGAAAGATGTTTTGTGTGAGGTGGAAGTCATTGCGTACCTCGGATGACGGAAAAAGGAATATCGTGCTGATTGGCATGCCGGGCGCGGGAAAGAGCACGGTCGGCGTCGTGCTGGCCAAAAGGCTTGGTCTTGTTTTTGTGGATTCCGACCTGGTCATTCAGGAAAAGCAGGGAATGCTGCTTCATGAAATCATCGCGGAAAAGGGGCTGGACGGTTTTTTGCGAATCGAAGAAGAAGTCAATGCGTCGCTGGAGGCATCGGGAGCCGTTATCGCCACCGGAGGGAGCGTTATCTACGGAGAAAAAGCGATGGAGCATCTGAAGCGGATTGGCACGGTCGTCTATCTGCAGCTGCCGCTTGCGGCGATTGCCGAAAGGCTCGGTGACCTGAATGAGCGCGGCGTGGCCGTACAGGACGGTCAGAGCCTGCATTCTCTTTATGAGGAGAGAGTTCCTCTTTACGAAAAATACGCGGACATTGTGCTTTCCTGTGAAAACAAAATGCTGCGGGAAATCGTGGTGGAAATTGCGGAAAAGATTTGACAGAAGAGATTTGACGAAGGCGATTCGAAGGAAGATTTGTTTCCGCATTGATTTTCCATTGTCGTCATGAATAACGCATCAAATATTGCAGAAAATAACAGATATCACTATCGTAAGAGAGGGATATCTGTTTTTTTGGAAATTTAATCAAAGTGAGGTCATGACGATGGATTATGTAAATGCTTTCTGGGTGGGAGGATTGATTTGCGCGCTGGCGCAGATTTTGATGGAAAAAACAAAGATGATGCCGGGCAGAATCATGGTGCTGCTTGTTTGTCTCGGCGCGGTCATCAGCGCGGTGGGTCTGTATGAGCCTTTTATGGAATATGCGGGCGCGGGCGCCGGCGTGCCGCTGCTTGGATATGGCAATATTTTGATGAAAGGCGTCAAGGAAGCGATTGACAAGGACGGCTTTATCGGCCTGTTCAAAGGCGGCTTCACGAACGGCGCGGTCGGATGCAGCGCGGCCCTTGTGTTCGGCTATCTGGCAAGTCTGATTTTCAGGCCGAAGATGAAAGCGTGAAGAAGGTTCGCATTGGCGAACCTTCTTCACGCTGCAGAATGTCCTGTCGGTCATTCTGCACTGGCGGCGGAGGCTGAACGGTTACGAAAAAAGGAATTGTCCACGAATTAATTTGTTGACACTTCCTTTTTTTCATTTTATCATAGAAATATAGAAGTATCGGGTTTCAGGAAAGAAGAAGGGAGAAGGAAAATATGGCAAAAAATGAACGGGGAGCAGGAAGAAAGCCTGCGCTTTCGGCCGAAGATGTGAAAATCATCAGAGAGCGGCACGAGACAGGAGCGACGGTAACGGCGCTTGCGAAGGAATATGGAATTTCCAGACAGGTATTGTCCGGCTATCTGAACCAGAACAACGAGAAAGAGAAAGAAAATTATAATACGGAAAAATCCTGGGAAAGGCTGAACCGCGCTTTTCAGGGAATCGACACGGCGGAATATACGCTGCGCATGGAATACATGTGCGGGGAAGACTGCTGCAGCGTGATACTTGTCAACCGGGAAGCGGAAAAAATTGAGGTTATCAATGAGACGGACGATTTGCTGCACCGGGCTTTCGGCATCAAGGTAAGGCCGGACTGGAAAGACTTTGAAGTATTTCTGGAAAGCCGCTGCTTTCCGCGGGAGAGAGAGGACGTCGAGCTGATTCTGGAAGAACTGGAACTGGAAGCATATGAACCGTTTGCAATCGTCGAGCGGACGGGCGGCAGGATGGCGGAAGATAATCAATGGATTAAAATCAGATATTATAAGGCGTAAAGGGGGCGTATTGCATGAGTACAATAGAAATTTCCAAAGATTATGTGAAAACCGGGGCGGAGTATTCCTCTCTGGGCTGTCAGCTGAAATGGAAGCAGGACGGTTACTGGTATAAAGCCGACAGGTTTGGTTTTGAAAGTCTGGCGGAGGCGGTCGTGTCCCATTTGATGAAGCGTTCCAGCATCACGGATTTTGTAGAGTATGAACCGGTTACGATTACATATCAGGGGCAGCAGTACAGAGGCATCCGCAGTCAGGAGTTTAAAAAAGAAACGGAAGAACTGATATCGTTGGAACGTCTTTCCCGAAATTACACGAGTTTAAGCCTTGCCGGGGTACTTGAGCGGATTGGCGATGCAAAAGGGCGCATCCTGTATACGGTGGAACTGGTGGAAAACCTGACCGGACTGCGGGATTTCGGCATCTATCTGACCAAACTTCTGGAGCTTGACGCATTCTTCCTGAATGTAGGCCGGCATACGGACAATATTATGCTGTTGTATGATACGAAGAAAAAGGAATATCGCTTTGCGCCCGTCTTTGACATGGCCCAGTCGCTTTTTTCCGATACGAAAAACACCTGCCCGCCCGAAAAAGGCATGGTGGAATGTTATCATTCTATCGAGGCGGAGCCTTTTTCCGGTAATTTCGACGAACAATTGAAATGTGCGAATGAATTGTATGACAGACATCTGCAATTCGATTTCTCGGCAAATGAGATGATTAATTCCGTCCGGGATTTTCTCAACGGCATGAGCAACAGCTCCGGTTACCAGGGCTCGGAGAAAAGAAGAATCGGCGAGATTATCCGGTTCCAGACAAAGAAGTATCAATATATGTTCAAAAAATGAAAAAAATTGAAAAAAGTTGAAGACATGAAAATGCCTTTTCCGTTCTAATTAGTGAAGATGTAAAAAAAGCAGAGGGGAGGCGGGGCATATATACGCGGAAGAACAATTAACAGCGCTGATTGATTCTTACCAGAATCTTGTTTTTTCCATTTGTTATAAGATGACAGCAGATTATTTTGCCGCCGAAGACCTTGCACAGGAAACATTTCTCTCTGCCTATGAACATTTCAGAAATTTTGATGGCAGCAACCCGAAGGCCTGGCTTTGCAGAATTGCGACGAACAAATGTATCGACTATATGTCCCACTCCGGAAGAAAGAGTATTCCCACAGAAGATATCTGGCTGGAAAGCAGTATGGAGGCGGGAGACATGTCGGAGTCGCCGGAAAATATCTGTATGGAACAGGAAACAAAAGAGATGCTGCTTATGAATTGCAGGCGTTTAAAGAAACCTTATGACGAGATTGCCAAAGCTTATTACTATGATGAGATGGATGTGAAGGAAATCGCCGGAAGCCGCGGCATGAAAGTCAAGACAGTGCAGACGCAGATTTATCGGGCGCGCAGCATGCTGCGAAAAATATACAGAAAGGAGAACAGTGCATGAGAAAGCTGAATGGAAACCAAAATAACATCAGAAGTTACGCGGATAGCAGGAATACTGACAGAAGCAGGCGTTCCGGCCTTTCGGAAGAGGCATTGCAGGAATTGATTGCATCGGTCGAAGCGGAACCTTTGATGCGTCCGCCAAAAGGATTCCGGGATGAAATCATCACACAGGTACGCCGGAAAAGGCAACGGGCGAAAAACATTGCGCTGTTTTCATACAGTATGAAAGTCATTGCGGCGACGGCCGCGGCTTTGAGCCTGATTCTGATAGTGCCGGAGAATATCCGTCCGGAAGAAGGCGGCAGAGCAGGGGAAAGGCTGGAATGGCGGTCGGAGGAATTCCCTTTGGGAGAAGAACGGGAACATGAGAACTTTCTGTATCGGTTCAACAATCGCCTTGACGGAGTCTGCAGCGCGTTAAACGGAAGATTGAATCAATTAATTGGAACGGAGGGCCATGATTAATGAAAAAGAAAAAAAATCGCTTCTTATTGTTTTGTTTTTCCTTCCTGCCCGGAGCGGGGGAAATGTATTTCGGACTGATGAAAACGGGTATCAGTCTGTTGAGTATTTTTGCGGTCAGTGTGATGGTGACCGGTTATATACAGTTAGGCGTTTTGATGTTTGTGCCATTTGTTATATGGACATACAGCTTTTTCCATGCGAACAATATGGGCGCAATGAATGACGAAGAGTTCAGACGGATGGAAGACGGCTATCTGTTCGGATTCGGAGAAAAGGAATCCGGTTTAAAAGGTTTCTTCGCGGAAAAATATCGGAAAGCGTTTGCCATTATTCTGATGGTGCTCGGTGTGACGATGTTATGGCAGTCCTTCTGCCGCGTGCTGCGCCATATTTTCGGCAGCGACTTTTACTTTGAATATATCAGTCGCTATACCGGCATTATCAGCGATGACATACCGAGAGTCATTGTTGCGCTTGTCATCATCTGGTTTGGCGTGAAGCTGATACGGGGAAAAAAGGAAGAACTGGACCGCCTGGAGGAAAGTGGAGAACAGCGCGGACCGGCTTCGGGAAATAAGAATGGAATGATGTCCGGCGCGGCCGGTAACGAGGCGGGTTTTGCAGGAAAACCGGTGAATGATATTCCGGTTGAGAGAATTGAACAGGTGGAAGTCATTGACAATGCTGCGGAAAATAACGGAAACGTCTGACAGAGTCATGGCAGGGGAGGAAGGAGTGTGCAATGGAAATGAATGAGCAAATAAAGGAAACGATGATGGATATGCCGGAAATGACAGGTTCAAAAAATCCGGGAGAAGTAACGCGCACGCACAGAATCGGTACGATTACCTGTGGACTCGTTCTCGTTCTGTACGGGATTCTGTTCCTTCTTCGGATGGCGCTGCCTTTTCTGAATTACGGTATGATTTTTGAACTCTGGCCGGTGATTTTGATTTTCCTCGGCCTGGAAATCCTGATTGGCTGTACGGGCAGGCGTTCGGAAAAACGGAATTTCAAATATGATTTCGGTTCAGTGCTGATTATTCTTATTATGATGGTTTTTTCCATGATTATGGCGGCGGTGGATTACGGAATGTCTTACGGGGGATATTATTATGGTATTTGGTAAATGCAGAAAATTGGTTCCGGTCTCTTTCTTTCTGCTGTTTCTTACCGGCTGTGCCGCGATGCCGGCGGGGGAATACAGCGAAAGCGCGGCGCAAGTCTTTGGCAGCCATTCGGCCTGTTACAACGATTTTACCGCACAGGAAATTTCCGATACAACGGAAATCCCGGAGGAACCCGGGCTGTCGGAGATAGCTGACCGGATAGAAAACGACCCCATCATCGATAACTGGCCGGAAAGCATCCGCTGTGCGGCCGAAGGCTTGAACGGGGAACCGCTGCTGTTTGAAATGGAAATCGAAGAGCCCAGAACGCTTGCCATATCCTGTATAACGGAAAAAGGAAAGCTGCGCATACAGATACAGGATTCTGACGGAAATATCGTATTTAACGAAGAAAAAATCAAAAGAGAAGATTTTGAAGCTCTTATTGATACGCCCGGTCTTTATACCGTATACGTCTGGGCGGAGCAGTTTTACGGAATGTTTGAAATATCTTAGTCGTATTTTTCAGTCATATTCGATTTCCCGTTTATCGAGAAAACGTCCCATCGCTTTATCCCATAGTTCATCGGCGCTTTTATCCAGAAGGAAAGTATGGAAAGAAGTGCCGGTGACAAGCGTCAGTCCGGTTTCATCATATTTTATTGTAAGAACGAAAGCTTTTATCTGCTGCGGCGTAATGCCGGTATCGCCGTCTTTCAGTATGGAAGGAACGTAATCCGGTATGAGGTGGAGCACGAATTTGAAGGCGCAGGGGGTCCTGCGTCCCTTAATCAGAGAATAGCAGACCGGCCGGAGCTTTTTCCATTCGGTAAATTCATAAGGCCGTATTTCTTTGTCTTCCCATTCTTCTGTCGTATAAAACGCTTTGTTCTGGCGTCCGTCTATCAGAAACGTGTTATAGGTGCTGACGGAGGCCTCTTCCACAAGAAAAGAGTCGAAAGATTCGGTCGTCAGAAATTTTCCCATAAAGTGTTTGACATTTTTAATCTTGTAAGAAATCATTGTTACTCCCATCTGTCTGTTTTCACAGACGTCCATACATTCCTTCTATTCTAAACATATTTTGTATGTTCTTGTCAATTGCATTCTCATATTCTGGCCTTCCGGGAATTATTCGAAGAGGAAGAAACGGATTAATTTATGGAAAACCCTATTTACAGAACATGGCAACTCGTGTTATCATAAGTAGTAATTAAAACCATATGGAATAGTTGCGGAGGCCTTATGAAGTACAAGATTGTAGTAGACAGTTGTTGTGAATTACCGGAAGAGTACAGCCATGACGAGCGGTTTGCGTTCATACCGTTAGGACTGGAAGTGGGCGATTATCAAATTTTGGATGACGAGAACTTTGACCAGGCGGAATTTCTTGCGCAGGTGGCGGTATGTCCAATCTGCCCGAAATCATCCTGCCCGTCGCCCGAGAAGTATATGGAGGCTTATCGCACAGAGGCGGAGAACATTTTTGTAATTACGTTGTCCGCACAGCTGAGCGGCAGCTATAACAGCGCCGTGCTTGGCAAAAATCTGTATCATGAACAATACGGGGAGAAAAATATTTTTATCCTCGATTCGGAGTCGGCGAGCAGCGGTGAGACACAGTATGCGCTGAAAGCGATGGAACTCCAGGAAAAAGGGCTTTCCTTTGAAGATACCGTGAAAGAACTGGAAGCTTTTCGGGAAGAGATGAAGACTTATTTTATTCTCGATAATCTGGAAACGCTGCGAAAGAACGGCAGATTAACCGGTGTGAAGGCGATGGTCGTTTCCACGCTGAATATTAAGCCGATTATGTATGGAGACCACGGCGTTATCAAACAGAAGAGCCAGGCGGTCGGCATGAAGAAAGCAATCATCAAACTGGCGAACATTATGGTATCGGAAGTGCCTGATATGAAGGACAGGACTTTAATCATATCCCATTGTAACTGTCCGGACAGAGCCGCTTTTGTAAAAAAAGAACTGCTTGCCAGAACGGAAGTGAAAAATATTATCGTGATGGATACGGCCGGTATCAGCAGCATGTACGCAAATGACGGCGGGATTATCGTGACGATTTGATTCCAGCGGGTAACGAGCCAGGTGGCTGCTTACAGGCATTTAACGACTGCCGCGGAGGGTTGACTGCGGGCAGTATTTCTGAAAAGACAGAATCCGTGATAGAAATGAAATATTGGAAAATCCGGTTGGAACAAGGCTGTGGCGTTTGATGAACACCACGGCTTTTTCTTTCCTTTTCTGCTGTAAAAAGGGGCTGTTACAAATCTGGTGCATATGTTATAGTAATACTGTCTATATACATTTCATTTCTTACAAAGGGGATATCACGGAAGTTCTATGAAAAAGAATAAAAGATTGTTGAAAATGATTCTTTCGATTGCTGTCATAGTAATCTTATCGGCCGCAGGCATCTTTTACCATATCGGAGAAATACAGGAGTCGCTCTGGAACCAGACCGTTTCGGAAATTCTGGAGGTGACTTCTCAGGGAGGTCATGCGTTCGAAGTCTATATTGAAAAGGATTTACAGATTCTGACAAGAGTTGCGAAAGTACTCTCTCAGCGTGTTTCCGACGATGAATTGATGATTGAAAGCACAATGGATATTTTTGCGGATGAAGATATCTGTTTTACGGTTGTGGATTTGACGAACGGCATCCTGTACCAGGGGTGCGGCATTACGCCGGAAAAACTGGAGGAAGAACGTATCAAATCGTATGAAGCGGTTCCGGAAAGCGGACTGTTGGAACCATATGTGGATGAATATACCGGACAGCGTATGGTCGGCGCTTACAGACGGTTTACTTTTGCGGACGGTGCACAGGGAATCGTGCAGGTAGGACGGGGGGTTTCCGTAGTGGAAGACGAATTTATGCTGTCCTTTTACGATAATCTGGGCAGCAGTCATATCGTGAATGCCAAAGGAGACGTGCTTATCTGTTCGCAGCATAAGGATGGAACACATGATGTCACCAATGTGATGGACTCGCTGCGTATGGCCGGGAATGAAGAAGAAGAGATACAGCATGTCTGTGACAGTATGGAGCGGAAGGAAGAAGGGGTCACCCGGTTCTTCTTCCGGGATGAAGAACATGTTTTTGCCTATACGCCGATTGAGGGTTCCGACGGCTGGTATGTTTTCGTCATCATACCGGACTCTGTGATTATGAAAAATGCCAATGATATATTAAAAAGTTCTCAGACTTTTATCTTTCTGTTTTCGGGCATTTTTATCATGGCCGGGCTGTTCATATATATGGGGCAGCATTCACATCGCAGACTGATGGAAAAGGAAGGCGACTTAAAGTACAGAGAACAGTTATTCAGCATTCTTGCCAATAATACGAATGATGTGTTTCTGATGTTTACAACGGATGATTATACAATCGAGTATATCAGCCCGAACGTGGAGAGGGTGCTTGGCATACCGCAGGAAGAGGCCAGAAAGGACATCGGGCTGTTAAATAAATTCCAGATTTGCGACAGGGAAAAGGTGAACGGTCAGATAGAAGAACTGGATGCTGAAGGTTCCGTGTCCTATGAAGGAGAGTGGATTCATAAAAAGAGCGGAGAGCGCCGATGGTTCAGAGGGACAGTTTACATAACATCCGTTAATGATTCAAAACGGTATGTGGCAGTCCTGTCGGACCGGACGCAGGAGCGGCAGAATCAGCAGACACTGACGGAAGCGCTGGAAATTGCCAAATCCGCGAATGAATCCAAGAGTGTCTTTTTAAGCAATATGAGTCATGATATCCGTACGCCGATGAACGCGATTGTGGGATTTTCCGCGCTTATGCAGCGGGATGCCAATAATCCGGATAAGGTTCGGGAATATACAAGGAAGATAGCGTCGTCAAGCCAGCATTTACTCGGGCTGATTAACGACGTGCTGGATATGAGTAAAATCGAGAGCGGAAAGACCACGCTGAACATATCGGAAATCAGTCTGGCACAGCTTGTAGAAGAACTGATGTCGATGATGCAGCCGCAGGCTAAGGCAAAGCATCAGGATTTCAAGATATATGTCCGGGATATCTGCAATGAGGAAGTGCTTGGAGACCGGCTTCGAATCAATCAGATTTTGATAAACATCATTTCCAATGCGCTGAAATATACGCCCGAAAACGGAAAGGTGGAAATGACCGTAATGCAGCTTCCGCAGCGCGCGAAAAATTTCGGGCTTTTCCGCTTTATCATCAGCGATAACGGAATCGGCATGTCCAAAGAATACCTGGAAACGATTTTCCAGCCGTTCAGCCGCGAGACGACCAAAAAGACGCTCGGCATTCAGGGAACGGGACTCGGTATGGCGATTACCAAAAATCTGGTGGACCTGATGGGCGGCACAATCGAAGTAAAAAGCGAACTCGACAAAGGAAGCGTTTTTACGCTGGATTTGGAACTGCGTATCAGAGAAGGAGAGATAGACCCGGAATTCTGGCAGAAACATGGACTTACCAGACTTCTCGTTGTGGATGACGAGGAGGATATCTGTAAGGGAATCCGGTATGCCATGGCGGATACCGGCGTTCAAATCGAATATGCGCCGGGCGGTCTGCCCGCCGTTGCTATGGCGCAGAAAGCGCAGGATGAAGGGAACGGTTATAATTTGATGCTGATTGACTGGCAGATGCCGGATATCAACGGCATCGAGACTGCCCGCCGCATCAGGAAGATAGTGCCTTCCGATGTGCCGATTATGATATTGTCCGCATATGACCTGAGTGAAGTCGAGGAGGAGGGCATTGAAGCGGGAATTGACGGATTCATGCCAAAACCGTTTTTCCTGAGTAACTTCAGGAATCTTGTGGATAATCTGAAAACGCACCATAACACAAAAGAAGAATCCGAAGAGCAGGATGATGTTCTTTCCGGAAAGCGCATTCTTGCCGCGGAAGATATCGACCTGAACGTGGAAATTCTGATGGAACTGTTAAAGATGGCGGGGGCGGAATGCGAATGGGCGAAAGACGGAAGAGAAGCGGTCGAAAAGTTTGAACAGTCTGTTCCGGGATATTATGATTTGATTCTGATGGATGTTCAGATGCCTGTCATGAACGGTTACGACGCGACGAAAGCCATACGGCAGAGCGGACATTCACAGGCAGAGACCGTGCCGATAATCGCCATGACGGCCAACGCGTTTTCCGAAGACGTAAAAGATGCGCTCGACGCCGGCATGAATGCCCATGTTGCCAAGCCGATTGATATGGAGCAGCTGAAAGCGGCGGCGAGGGAAGTATTCGGATAAATCGTATTAATATAATTTCTGGTGTAAAAAAGGTCCGCAGCGCGGACCTTTTTTATTTCATAGAAAATTGCTGTAATCGTAGTGGATGCCAGACTATGCAGGCTGCTGAGCCTGCGTTTTTTATATTATTGCAAACTGAATCGGCGAATAGATTAAAATGACGATAATCGCAATCTGAAGGAACAAAATTGCGGGCATTCCGTAGAGGAAATACCAATGTCTTGTCTTATGGTGAAAAAAGTGCATTCCGACCGTCGTTCCAAGACTGCCTCCGACGAGAGCAATCACGAACAACGTGGATTCCGGAATCCGCCAGGCTCTTTTTCTTGCTTTTCGCTTATCAATTCCCATTATCATAAATCCGGTCAGATTGATGATTGCCAGGTAAAGAACAATATAGGAAATAACGCCCATCGGAATCCTCCGTTTCCGTCCAGTCTGTAAGTTTACGGTGCTAAATACTCCATTTGTACTTAGTTTTTGGAAGCGTCTTCCGCTTCCTGCATTTTCATGGCGCGTACTTTGCTTGCAAGGCCGAAGAGATTGATAAAGCCTTCCGCATCGTGATGGTCATATAAATCTCCCGTCGTAAAGGAAGCGATGCTTTCGTTATACAAAGAATAGGGAGAAGTCGTACCGGCTTTGATGATATTGCCTTTGTAAAGTTTGAATTTCACTTCGCCGGTAACATATTTCTGGGTCGATTCGATAAACGCCTGAACTGCTTCGCGCAGCGGGGTGAACCATTTTCCTTCATATACGATTTGCGCAAATTTGTTCCCCAGGTCTGCCTTTAACGCATAAGTGTCACGGTCGAGAATCAGTTCTTCCAGCTGCTGGTGCGCTTCATACAGAATCGTTCCGCCGGGCGTTTCGTATACGCCGCGTGACTTCATGCCGACAACACGGTTTTCTACGATATCGACGATACCGATTCCGTGCTTTCCGCCAAGCTCGTTCAGAACGGCGATGATTTCGGATACTTTCATCTTTTTGCCGTTTACGGATGTAGGAATGCCTTTTTCAAAAGTCATGGTCACATATTCGCCTTCTTCGGGGGCTTTTTCCGGTGTCGTGCCGAGCACTAACAGATGTTCAAAGTTCGGTTCGTTGGCCGGGTCTTCCAGTTCCAGGCCTTCATGACTGATATGCCATAAGTTGCGGTCGCGGCTGTAACTGCTGTCGGCGGAGAAAGGAAGGTTAATGCCATGCTGACGGCAGTACTCGATTTCCTCCTCCCGGGAATTTAATGTCCATTTCTCATTTCTCCAGGCAGCGATAATCTTTAAATCGGGAGCAAGCGCTTTGACTGCAAGCTCAAAACGAATCTGGTCGTTTCCTTTGCCGGTTGCGCCGTGGCAGATTGCCGTCGCGCCTTCTTTGCGCGCAACCTCAACCAGTTTTTTGGCGATAACGGGTCTTGCCATAGAAGTGCCGAGCAGATATTTGTTCTCATAAACGGCATGGGCCTGTACACAGGGAATGATGAAATCGTCGCAGAATTCATCGGTCAGGTCTTCCACATATAATTTGGAAGCGCCGCTGGATAAAGCTCTTTCCTCCAGTCCGTCAAGTTCTTCGCCCTGTCCGCAGTTCCCGCAGACACAGATGACTTCGTAATCAAAATTTTCTTTTAACCAGGGGATGATAACCGTCGTATCAAGCCCGCCGGAATAAGCAAGCACAACTTTTTCCTTCATGATAATTCCTCCAAACTGTAATATTTGTAACGGGTATAAAATGTTCTTCCAACAATATACAACAATCATAAGAAGAATGCAAGTGTAATTTTATGCAATTTATTAACCTTAAATGGATATTTATTCATAAAAATTGAATAATTATAAAAAAATATTGCATATTATGCAAGAAAGATGTATGATTAGAGCATTCCTTTTCATTTTCCTGTAAGTTCTGTATTGAAAGATGAAAAGAGTATGGTAGAATAAAAAGGTGTAATCTGCCGAAGTAGTGTCTTTTGGCGGTAGGGAGCGAGGAACATGTTATGATACGGGCAATGACGATAGAAGACTATGATGAGGTGCGCAGCCTCTGGATGACCATTAAAGGTTTTGGCATAAGAAGCGTGGACGATTCCAGAGAAGGCGTGGAAGCCTTTTTAAAAAGAAACCCGGGATTGAGCGTCGTTGCCGTTGAGGACGGCAGAGTGGCCGGCTCCATTCTGTGCGGCCACGATGGCAGGAGGGGATGCCTGTATCATGTCTGTGTGGCGGAAAAATACCGGATGCGCGGCCTCGGCAGGGCGATGGTCGTATTCTGCATGAACGCTCTGAAAGAAGAGCATATTAATAAAGTATCTTTAATTGCGTTTACGAAGAATGACGTCGGAAATGCTTTTTGGAAACAAATAGGCTGGACAAAAAGGGAAGACTTGAATTATTATGATTTTGTACTGAATGAAGATAATATTACGAAGTTTATTACAGAAGGGGTTGAGAGTTTATGAAGGTAATTGAAGGCGGTGTGACTGCGGCGCAGGGATTCGAAGCGGCGGGAGTGGAAGCTTCCATCAAATATCAGAACAGAAAGGATATGGCGCTTATTTACAGCCGGAAGCCATGTGTGGCGGCGGGAGTCTTTACGAGCAATATTGTCAAGGCGGCTCCGGTTATCTGGGATAAAGAGGTGGTAGCGCATTCCCCTTATGCACAGGCGGTTATCGCGAATGCGGGGATTGCCAATGCCTGTACGGGCTCTTTGGGATATGAGTGCTGTAAGCAGACTGCACAGGCGGCGGCGGAATATCTGCAGATTCCGGAAGACGCCGTGCTGGTGGCGTCTACGGGCGTAATCGGCAGACAGATTCCGACCGATAAAATTACGGACGGCGTAAAGAAGCTGGCAGAACAGAAAGCGGATACGACAGAAGCGGGAAGAATCGCGGCGGAAGCCATCATGACGACGGATACGATTTCCAAGCAGGCGGCCGTTACCTTCGAAGTCGGCGGGAAGCGCGCGACGCTCGGCGGCATGTGCAAAGGTTCCGGCATGATTCATCCGGATATGTGCACCATGCTCGGTTTTCTGACGACGGATATTGCGATTTCCAAAGAGCTGCTTCAGGAGGCTCTGCGGGAAAATGTTGTCGATACCTTCAATATGATATCGGTGGACGGAGACACTTCCACAAATGACACACTTGTCATATTGGCAAACGGTATGGCGGAAAATCCGGAAATCACATCGAAAAACGAAGATTATGAGAAATTCCGGGAAGCGCTGAATTATGTGAATACGACGCTTGCAAGAATGATGGCGGGAGACGGCGAGGGCGCTACGGCGCTTTTTGAAACGAAAGTCGTTCATGCGAAGACAAAAGAAGACGCCCGTAAACTGAGTAAATCCGTTATCTGCTCCAGCCTGAGCAAGGCGGCGGTGTTCGGCCATGATGCGAACTGCGGAAGATTTTTGTGCGCGCTCGGTTATGCGGGAGTGGAATTTGACCCGAATCATCTGGATGTTTTCCTGGAAAGCGAAGACAGGAGTCTTCTGGTTTACCGGGACGGCAACGTGACGGATTACAGCGAGGAAGAAGCAACGCAGATTCTTTCCGCGCCGGAAGTGCGTGTTCTTGTGGATATGAAGGAAGGCGAGGGGGAAGCGACCGCATGGGGCTGCGACCTGACGTATGATTATGTGAAGATTAACGCGGATTACCGCAGCTGAAAATAAAGACGCACAGTGCGGGATATCAAGATGGCATTCTGCCGGGACGGTGAAAGAACAGGCAGGCTGAGAGAAAGGCATGGTTATTGAAATGGAACAGAAGGAAATGAGCCAGATTCTGGGAAAAGCCGAAGTATTAATCGAGGCGCTTCCCTATATACAGAAATTTAACCGAAAGATAATCGTTGTGAAGTATGGCGGAAGCGCCATGAGCAACGAGGAGCTTCAGAAAAATGTCATCAAAGACGTTACCCTTCTGAAACTGGTAGGGTTTAAACCGATTATCGTTCACGGCGGCGGCAAGGAAATCAGCCGTTGGGTCGGTAAAGTAGGGATGGAGGCAAAATTTGTCAACGGACTGCGCGTGACGGATGCCGATACGATGGAAATCGCGGAGATGGTCTTAAATAAAGTCAATAAGAGCCTTGTCAGCATGGTACAGGAGCTTGGCGTAAAGGCGGTCGGCATCAGCGGTAAGGACGGCGGCCTTCTGGAATGTGACAAAAAGTATGCCGGCGGGCAGGATATCGGTTTTGTCGGGGATATCAAAAATGTCAATCCGAAAGTCTTATACGACCTGCTGGAAAAGGATTTTCTGCCCATCGTTGCGCCAATCGGACTGGATGAGCATTTTCAGACGTATAATATCAATGCCGATGACGCGGCGTGCGCGATTGCAAAGGCAGTTTCCGCAGAAAAACTGGCCTTTTTGACGGACATCGAGGGGCTTTACCGGGATATTGAAGATAAATCCACTTTTATTTCCAGACTGACGGCGGCACAGGCGGAAGAACTGATTCAGGAAGGCTGTATCGGCGGCGGCATGCTGCCGAAACTGACGAACTGTACCGATGCGATTCGGGAAGGCGTAAACAGGGTACATATTCTGGACGGACGGATTCCGCACTGTCTGCTGCTTGAGATTTTCACCAATCACGGAATCGGCACGGCAATCATCGCGGATGACGAAGTGTGAGAAGAACTTCTAAAGACTCGCGCCAGAGAGCGCTTCGTTAAGAAGTTCTAAAAATTTTTTGAACGATTGAATTTGAGTTCTGTCATAGCAGGCAGATGGATATCAGGGGAGGAAGCGGACACAATGCTGATGCAGGAATATATTGAAGAGGCGGAGAAGGCGCTTTTACATACTTATAACCGCTATCAGGTGGTTTTGGAAAAGGGTGAAGGCGTTTATCTTTATGATATGGAAGGAAAGAAATACCTGGATTTTGTGTCGGGAATCGCGGTTTTTGCGCTCGGATACGGGAACCGGGAGTATAATGAAGCCCTGAAAGCGCAGATTGATAAGATTATTCATACCTCCAACTATTATTATAATGTGCCAGCCATAGAAGCCGCGAAATTGTTAAAGAAAGTTTCCGGCATGGACAGGGTCTTTTTCACGAACAGCGGCGCGGAGGCGGTAGAAGGAGCCATCAAAGCGGCGAGAAAGTATGCTTATTTAAAAGATGGGAAGACTGACCATGAGATAATCGCGATGAATCATTCTTTCCACGGAAGAACGATGGGCGCGCTTTCTGTCACCGGAAACCCGCATTACAGAGAGGCTTTTGAACCGATGATAGGCAATATCCGGTTTGCGCAGCTCAATGATTTTGACAGTGTGATGGCAAATGTGAACGAAAAAACATGCGCTGTTTTATTGGAGACGGTACAGGGAGAAGGCGGCCTTTATCCGGCGGAAGAGGATTTTCTGCAAAAACTGCGAAAGCTTTGTGACGAGCGGGATATTCTGTTGATTCTGGATGAGATTCAGTGCGGCATGGGAAGGACCGGATATTTTTACGCATGGCAGAAATTCGGCGTAAAACCGGATATCATGACGACGGCCAAAGCGCTTGGCTGCGGCGTTCCCGTGGGCGCTTTTCTGATGACGGAGAAGGTGGGACAAAATTCCCTGAAAGCGGGAGACCACGGAACGACTTACGGCGGGAATCCGCTTGCCTGTGCGGCTATCTGCAAAGTGCTCGAATTGTATGAAAAAGAGCATATTCTTGAAAATGTACGGGAGACGGGCGCTTATCTGGAAGAGAAGCTGGATGCGCTCGCGGCGGAATTTGACATCATCGAGACAAGGCGCGGCGTCGGACTGATGCAGGGACTTGTCTGTAAGGAGCCGGTGGGAGGAATCATTAACAAAGCGATGGAAAAAGGTTTGATTCTGATTAATGCCGGAAGCAATATTATCCGTTTTGTGCCTGCATTGATTATTTCGAAAGAGCATGTTGATGAAATGACGGACATTTTGCGCGAATGTCTGTCCGAAAGATAGGAGAACAGGTGTGATTTTAAAGAAAAGACTTTTTACCGTTCTGCTGATAGCGTGCGTTGTCGGCGCAATTTATGCTGTCAGCCGTGCCGGACTTATGGTACAGCCCGCAGAAGAGGCGGAAGAGACAGAAGAGCCTCTTTTCGGGCACAGGGAGACATTGTATCTGTGGTATACGGACGAAGCCCTGACGGATTATCTGAACAGTGTGGCGGTCGCTTATAACGAATATCAGGAAGACGCGCGGGTTATTCCGGTATATACTTCCGGAGCGGAATATCTGGAAACCATCAATCAGGCGTCCCTGCATTCCGAGGAAGTGCCGGATTTGTATATTGTAGGAAATGATTCTCTGGAAAAAGCATATCTGGCCGGCCTTGCATCGGAAATCAGAGTGCCGGAAGGCGTTCCTGCCATGGAGAATTTTTATACGGATACTTCGATTCATGCGGCCACATATCATGACAAACAGATTGGCTATCCGTTCTATTTTGAGACGAGTTCCTTTTTATATAATAAGACTTATCTGGAAGACTGGGCGCGTGCTCAGATAGAAGCCGAGCAGGATGTGGCGGCAGCGGAGGCGGCGGAAGAAGCGCTTGCGCAGAACGGACCGGAAGAAGAGGCGGACGGTTCGGCGGATGCGGGCGGGACAGCTTCGGAAACCGGGGAAGAGATACCGGATGCGGCCGTTATTGATGAAGCGGAGGTCGCGGCGCGCGTGGAAGAGGCGCTCCCCAAAACAATCGACGATATTCTGGCGTTTGCGGACGTGTATGATGCGCCCGAGCAGGTAGAGGCGATTTTTAAATGGGATGTATCCGATATTTTTTATAATTATTTCTTTGTCGGAAATTATATCGATGTGGGCGGCGTATCGGGGGACCGGGACGATTCCATCAATATATACAACGAAGACGCCGTTCGCTGTATGAGAGTTTACCAGAATCTGAACCAGTTCTTTTCCATTGATACCGAGGAAATCAGCTATGCGGGCATCTTACAGGATTTTATCGACGGAAAAATCGTCTATACGGTCGTTACGACGGATGCGCTGGCCAAAATAGAAGAAGCGAAAGAAAACGGTGAATTTCAATATGAATACGGTACTTCGCTGATTCCTGACGTGAACGAAGAGCTTGCATCCAGGTCGCTGTCGGTAACACAGTGCGTCGTAATCAACGGATATTCCGAACAGAAAGACATGGCCAATGATTTTGCGGTTTACCTTTCCTGTTACAATGTGGACAACCTTTATGACAGAACGGGGAAGATGCCTGCAAGAACAGATGTTATTTTAAAAAATGAGAATGCACAGGCATTTGTTGCCGAGTATGAAAAATCCGCGCCCAACCCTAAAATGATAGGAACGAGCAATTACTGGGTAGAAATGGAAATCGCTTTTGCCAGAATATGGGTCGGAAATGACGCGAATGCGGAATTAAAATCTCTTTCCGAAAAAATCATGACGCAGATAAAAGGAGAAGAATATACGGAAGAGTATATCGACGTTCCGGAAGAGATTCCGGAGGAAGAAGAGTATCTGGATGAGGGGATGGAGGCGGAGTAAAGAGGGATGCTGCGCAGAAGTCTCCGGCAGGGCCGGGCAGAAGCATGGTTTCTTTGGAGGCACGCTTTTGCTCCGTGAAAAATCGCAGCGGTACTAAGCTCAAAAACTGCAAAGCCGCTTTTTCACTAAGCACCGGCGTTTTTCAAGGGCCTCCGCCAGAAAACCATGCTTCTGCCCGGCCCTGCCGGAGACTTCTGTAAAATACCTGATATCGTCCGAATCTCCATACGAAACAAACGAAACAAACGCATATTTTCCATAAGATAAGGGCATGATAGTACAAGATGATTCCGGTCATCTTGTACTTTTTTCTTTAATTTTTTATATGATTTCCGGAAAAGGAAGGGAGTTTGCCATGTTTGGATTTTTAATCGCGCTGTTGTCCGGCGCGCTCATGAGTATTCAGGGGGTATTCAACACACAGGTCACCAAATCGTCTACCATATGGGTTGCCAACGCTTTTGTCCAGTTTACGGCGCTGCTCGTCTGTCTTGGCGCATGGCTTTTTACGGACCGCACGTCTTTTGGCGTTCTGTTCAAGGTACAGCCCAGGTATATGCTGCTCGGCGGCGCAATTGGCGCTTTTATCACTTATACCGTTATTAAGGCAATGGAAATGCTCGGACCGGCCAAAGCGGCAATGCTCATTGTCATCGCGCAGCTCATTGTGGCGTATGTAATCGAACTGTTCGGTATGTTTGGCGTGGAAAAGCAGCCGATGGAAATGAGGAAGCTGGCGGGAATGGGTATTGCGATTGTGGGAATTATCATTTTTAAGTGGACATAGGCTTAAATTTATTTTACAATAAAATAAGTGCATAGCGGGGACTTCCTGAGCCTCTCCGGCATGGCCGGAGAAGCGGAAAGGAAACTATGCGTACATTGATTATCAAACATCTTATAAGGGGAATCTTTTTTATTTTGACGGTTTTGCTGTTGAGCGCCTGTACGGGAAAGAACGATTTCGTTCTGGAAACGGTAAGCCAGGAAAGCGGGTCGGACAAGATGCCGGGAGCGGAAGGGGATTCCGGTACGGAAGAAGCGCCGGATGTTGTAAGTGAGGACAGCCGGCATGCAGGAAGCATATCGGAAGAAAACAGACCTGCGGAGGAAACGGCAGCGGAAAACAGTATCGGAAACATGGCGGCGGAGACCATATTGCCGGATATTTATGTACATATTTGCGGTGCGGTCAGAAAACCGGGCGTTTATGTGTTGGAAACGGGAAGCAGAGTCTATGAAGGGATAGAGGCGGCCGGAGGATTTTCGGAAGATGCCTGTGAAGATTTTATCAATCAGGCGGGTGTTCTGACGGACGGTCAGCGGCTTGTCGTACCCACGGCGGAAGAAGCGGAGGCGATGAAAGCAGACGGGTCTTATCAGGAAATCCTGCAGCCGGAGCTTTCGGAAAATGGTGTTGGAAACGGAAGCGGTCCGGGAACAGGAGCTGTTGGAATTCCGGGAACCGGGGCGGATGACTCCGGAGGCCTCGTAAACATCAATACGGCGACGGAGAGCGAGCTTTGCGCGATTTCCGGCATTGGTGCGGGAAAAGCGGCGGCAATCGTGAAATACCGGAGAGAAAACGGCGCATTTGCTTCTATTGAGGATATCATGAAGGTAAGCGGCATTAAGCAGGGAACCTATGAAAAGATAAAAGATAAGATTACCGTAAACCAGTGAGAAAGAATGGATGATTAGTATGGGTAAAAGAGTATTGGTCGTAGATGATGAAAAATTAATCGTGAAAGGAATCCGTTTCAGCCTGGAGCAGGACGGCATGGATGTGGATTGCGCGTATGACGGGGAAGAAGCGTTGGAATTAGCGAAAAGCAACGCTTACGATATGATTTTGCTGGATGTGATGCTGCCTAAGATGACAGGCTTCGAGGTATGTCAGCAGATTCGGGAATTTTCCAACACGCCAATCGTGATGCTGACGGCCAAAGGTGAGGATATGGATAAAATACTCGGTCTGGAATACGGCGCGGACGATTATATTACCAAACCTTTTAATATTCTTGAGGTAAAAGCGCGCATTAAGGCCATCATGCGCAGAACCGGGAAAAAGAACGATGACAGGGATGCCGAAAAAATCATCGAGAACCGGGATATGCGTCTTGATTGTGACGGAAGAAGAGTTTACATTAAAAACCGGGAAGTGAATCTGACGGCGAAGGAATTTGAAGTTCTGGAATTGTTGATGAAAAATCCCAATAAAGTATACAGCCGGGAAAATCTTCTGAACATTATATGGGGAAGCGATTATCCGGGAGATGTGCGTACGGTAGACGTACATATCAGAAGGCTGAGAGAAAAAATCGAAAGTACGCCGAGCGAACCGGTGTATGTGCATACAAAATGGGGAGTAGGTTATTACTTTGCGTAAATGGAATTTCAGAAAATTAAAGATTCTGCGCAGTCTGAAAGTACGTCTGTTTCTCATTTTGTTTATCGTGGGGATGATACCCTGTATTTTTATGCGGTATGCAATCCTGGAGAATTACGAGCATCGTGCGGTCAGCGTGCGCACTTCCGATGTGCAGGCTCAGCTGCGGATTCTTGCCAATCACCTGATTGCTTACCGCTATATGCAGGATACTTCTTCGGAAGTCATTAACGCGGAGCTGAGCCAGCTTTCCAATCTGTATGACGGACGTGTTCTTATCGTTAATCAAAATCTGAAAGTCGTTAAAGACACCTATGGCATCAGCGAGGGAAAGACTATCGTTTCCGAGGAAGTCATCCGCTGCATGAAGGGCGAAAACACGAGTAAATATGACGCGGAGAACGGTTATATTGAAATGACGATACCGATTACGGAAACGGTGGTTCTGGATATGCCCGGAGCGGATGGACGGAAATTAGATATTATCTTGGGTGTGATGCTGACCAGCGTATCTACGGATAATATTTCCGTAACAATGGAAATCCTGAGCAGACAGGCGCTTGTGGTAGAAGTCATTGTTATCATAGCGATGCTGTTCTTGTCTATCGTATTATCCAATCTCTTAATCAGACCTTTTGAAAAAATAACGGATGCTTTGAGCCAGGTCAAGGAAGGGTATAAGAATGAGCCGATTTCCGTGCCGGATTATCTGGAAACGGAGCATATCGGGGATGCTTTTAATCAGGTGCTTGGCCGCATGAAGGTGCTGGATGATTCCAGACAGGAATTTGTTTCCAACGTTTCCCATGAATTGAAGACCCCGATTACTTCCATCAAAGTGCTGGCGGATTCTCTGCGTGGGCAGGAAGACGTGCCTGTGGAGCTGTATCGGGAGTTTATGGAAGACATTGCGACGGAAATCGACCGGGAAAATAAGATAATCAACGATTTGCTCGCATTGACCAAAATGGACAGAGCGGCGTCCGATTTGAATATTTCTCAGGTGGATGTCAATATGCTGGTGGAACTGATAATGAGAAGGCTCCGGCCAATTGCCATCAAACGGGATATCGAGCTCATTTATGAAAGCATCAGACCGGTCACGGCAGCGATAGATGAAGTTAAAATAACATTGGTTATTACAAATTTGATAGAGAATGCCATCAAATACAATAAGGAACACGGATGGGTCAAGGTGACCGTGGATGCGGACCATCAGTTCTTTACCGTAGAAGTGGCGGATTCAGGCATTGGCATTCCGGAAGACTGCGCCGAACATATCTATGAGCGTTTCTATCGGGTGGACAAGTCCCATTCCAGAGAAATTGAGGGAACCGGTCTTGGCCTTTCGATTACGAGGAGCGCTGTTTTGATGCACAGAGGAACGATTAAAGTAGTCAGTGAGGAAGGCGAGGGGACGACCTTCACCGTGAAGATTCCGCTGACATACATTGCGGTTTCTTAAGCGTAGACAAAGAACACCGCAGGCTGAGAGAAAGGCATGGTTATCTATATGAAACTTTTTATCAGAAAAAGATTGCTTCCGGCGCTGCTTCTGGCAATTACCGCCTGTATTACGGCATGTGGACAAAAAGAAGAAAATGTTTCCGGGAAATCTTATGAAATATATTATGTAAACAACGAAGAAACCTGTATTTTTTCCAATACTTACCGGACAGAGACGGAAGACAGCCGGCTTTTGCTGGTTGAGCTTCTGGAAATGCTTTCTGCGAAACCGGAAAAAATGGAGTATAAGGCCCCGCTGGCAGAGAACTTTGAATTGCTAGATTATGCCTGGGACGGCGAAAAACTGACGCTGAATTTCGATGAACGGTATAAAGATATGGACAATATCAAGGAAGTCCTTGTGCGTGCCGCGATTGTCCGCACGCTGTCCCAGATATCCGATGTTAAATATATCGCGTTCACTGTTTTGAGCGAGCCGTTAATGGACAGCAGTAATGTGGCAATCGGCACGATGTCTGCCGATACTTTTATCGATAATGCAGGAGATGAAATCAATACTTACGAAAAAGTGAATCTGCGCCTGTATTTTGCCAACGAAAGCGGCGACATGCTGGTGGAGGAAAACCAGCGGAACGTCGTATACAACAGCAATATTTCTCTGGAAAAACTCGTGGTGGAGAAATTAATCGAAGGCCCTTCGGCCGATGGAAGTTATCCGACGATTAATCCGTCCACGAAACTGTTGAGCGTTACCGTGATTGACAGAATATGTTATGTAAACTTTGACGAGGCGTTTCTGACGCAGCCTTACAGCGTCACGAGCGATGTTACGATTTATTCTATTACCAATTCTTTGATAGAACTGCCCAATATCAATAAAGTGCAGATTTCCGTCAACGGCGATACTTCGCTCTTTTATAAGGAAAGTATCAGCCTGACCAATATTTTCGAACGGAATCTGGATTTGGTTACGAGCGCCGCCTCTGCGGCAGATTGAGAGGTGTTATGAGAAGACCGGTGTGTCTCATCGGTCTGGCCTTTGTCGTGCTCATTCGATTGTATCTGTATGTGCATCCGCTGCCGCCGGCAGAGCTTGGCGGCATTCATAAGAGCAGCGTCATTCTGACGGGTCAGGTCGATAAAAAGGAATATCGCATTTCTGAAAAAAATTCTGAGGAACAGAAAATTCTTGTTCTATATCTGAAAAATGTTCAGGTTATCAATCCACAGACGAAAAATTTGAATATCGAAGGCGTTATCTGTTATCTGGAGGGCGGACAGGAACCGCGGATGGGCAGCTGCGTGCGCCTGCAGGGAAAACTGTATGCGTTTGACCGGGCGTCGAATCCGGGCGAGTTCGACGTGGGACAGTATTATCAGATTCTTGGAATACAGGCCAAAGTGCAGAATGCCGTGCTTCTGGAAGAGTCGGAAGCCTGCGATGCGTTCCGGGAAGGGCTTTACCGGGTAAGAACCTGTTTGTCCGCCTTATTGGATGCCTGTTTCCGGGAAAAAGACGCTTCCATTATGAAGGCAGTCCTGCTCGGAGAAAAGAGCGGGCTCGATGAAGAGACGAAACAACTGTACCAGTTAAACGGAATCATCCATGTTCTGAGCATCAGCGGACTGCATATTTCCATTATCGGCATGGGATTTTATAAGCTGTTGAAAAAAATACGCTGTCCTTTAATAGCAAATGTTATTTTATCGATTGCCATGATGTACTGCTACGGTATCATGACGGGGATGGGCATATCCGCTTTCCGGGCGGTGGTGATGTTCTGCTTTCATGCGGCCGCCGGTATATTTGGCCGTACTTATGATATGCTGACTGCGGCGGCTGTCGCGGCCATGCTGGCGCTCGTCCGTCAGCCGCTTTATTTATGTCACAGCGGTTTTCTTTTTTCTTTTGGAGCCATTCTTGCTATCGGCCTTTTTCTTCCGGTTATGGAAGAGAATTTATTGGGCGCGGAATGTAAATCGCGCGCAATCGCCAGGCTGGAAAGACTGATGTCAACCAGTCTTGCGATAACTATCGTGACGCTTCCTGTTTATCTGTGCTTTTATTATGAATATCCACTCTATTCCCTGTTTTTGAACGTCCTGTTAATTCCCGGTATGGGGGTGATTTTGTCAGATGGCCTGTTCAGTCTGGCTGCGGCGGCATATTTTCTGCCGCTTGGAAAAATCGTGTCGTTTCCGGCGCATCTGATGCTTGCGTTTTATGAGTTTTGCTGTACGTTTATGCTCCGTCTGCCGGGGAGCAGAACGATGCCGGGAAAGCCGGAGAACTGGCAGATTATCGTATTTGGGGTGATTTTGTGCGCACTCGTCCGGTATGGCCGCAGAGGGAGCAGGCTGCAGTTCTGGCAATGGACATTGTTCGCGGTTATCTGTCTTACCCTGAGATATCAGGGCGGGATTCAAATCACTTTTCTGGATGTGGGGCAGGGCGACTGCATTTACCTTGCAGACGACAGCGGCGGACATTATCTGATTGACGGAGGAAGCTCCAGCAAAAGCGATGTGGGAACATACCGGATAATCCCTTTTCTGAAGCAGGAAGGCGCGGACACGCTGGATGCGGTATTTGTGACGCATATGGACAGCGACCATTGCAACGGAATCTATACGCTGGTGGAAGAAATGGGCCGAAGCGGCATTGCCGTCGAAAACCTGATTCTGCCGGATATCGGAGAAGAAAGCAGGGGAGAGGAATATGCGGAATTGTCAGAATTGGCGGTCAGGCAGGGGATTACGGTGCAGTCTGCCCATAAAGGAGAAATGCTGCATCACGGTTCCTTACGGCTGACCTGCCTGCATCCGGAAAAAGGAGCGGTGTCGGAGAGCAACGAGGCTTCCATTGTTCTTTACCTGGAATATGGCGCGTTCAACGCCCTTTTTACAGGAGATTTGGAAGGAAGCGGCGAAGAGGCGGTCAGAAAACAGCTGGAAGCGATGCTGCCGGAGGGAAAGGGCGTTACCGTGCTGAAAGTGGCGCATCACGGTTCCCGCAACTCCACCGGTGAGGCTTTTTTGAGAACAACGTCTCCACGGCTTGCATTGATTTCCGCAGGAAAGGACAACCGTTACGGGCATCCCCACGAAGAACTGTTAAACAGGCTCGAAGAAGCGGGATGCCACATATTCCGGACATCGGAAAGCGGCGCGGTGACGGTGCGGGTGACACAGGGCGGAAAGCGCGTGCGGGTGCGGGAGTTTCTGGAGTAAGGGGAAAAAGGAGATTATAGATGAAAGAAAATATTGCGGAGATTTCAGTGGAAAATGGTGAAAAAGCAATTTTTATCAGAAGGGGGCTGTTCAGAGGACATAGAAATATTGCATGGCATGAAGTGGAAAATTATTTAAAGAGTTTTGTAGGGAAAAGCTATCTTATTCCTGAATATGGAGATAGGATATTTATCGGCACTGATTTTCCGGATGAGTATACAGGAGCAACTTATACAAAAAAATTAAAGGGGACGCTTGCAAAGGCAAAAGCGAATGCGGCGCAGGCTGTACCCTAATTGCTGCAGATTGCCATAAACAAGCGTTTTAAAGAAAATTTGAAAGAAAAGCATTGCCAGGACGCAGGAAATGGCTGGTATCGATATGATACGAAGTTTGCATTGCCTGTTTATGGTGAAAATCAAGAGTTAGAACGACTCAATATATTTTATGCGGTGTTGCTGGTCAGACATTCATATAATGGAAAACGATATCTATATGATATCGTCAATATAAAAAAAGAAACAAGCAGGCCGCTTAAGCTGTAAAAGCCATACGGTTAGAAACTCGTTTCTTTATCTTTTATTCTAAAGAATCAGAAAGATTCTGTCAAGAAAAGTTTTTCCGGCTGATGGGTTATTTGCCCCTGCCATTTGACAACCTTCCATTCCCTGCTGTAAAATAAAGTATCTTAAATCAATGAATGAAAAAGGAAGCAGAATAAAATGAAGAACCTTCCAATCTGATTCGGCAATTACAGAGAACTGTTATGCCGCCTGTGCCGCGGTCTTTAGACGAAAGACCGCGGCAGGGTGTTTTTGTGATACCGGAATACGGAAAGGAAGGTTTTATTATGCAGAAAAAGAATATTTACCTGATGTATGCGATTTCCTGTTTACAGGGAATGGTATTTTACGGGCCGATTGCGACGCTGTACCGGCAGGCGCAGGGCGTATCGGTCTTTGAGATAACGCTGATAGAAAGCATTTCGCTCGTATTGTGTCTTGCACTGGAACTTCCGTGGGGCATTGTGGCGGACAAGATTGGTTATAAAAAGACGATGGTCTTTTGCTGTCTGCTTTACCTGATATCGAAAGTCATATTTTGGAGAGCGGAGGGTTTTCCCGCCTTTTTGCTGGAAAGGATTTTACTGAGTGTTGTAATGGCCGGATTATCGGGCGTGGATACGAGTATTTTATACCTGTCTTCCGCGAAAGAAAACAGCCAGAAAGTATTCGGCATTTATAACGGACTCGGGACGGCGGGCCTGCTTCTGGCGGCTATGGTGTATTCCGTGGCAGTCGGTGCGGATTACCGGATTGCGGGATTTCTGACGGTTATCAGTTATGGTGCGGCCGCGGCGGGCGGAATCATAATGCTCCGGACAGCGTTCGGGCTGTTCTCGCCTTTACAGACGAAGATGCAGAATGAACAAATCATGAGCGCGGACCGGGCGACGGCGCTGAGCATTAACGCTGTTATCATTGACAGCGTTGGGGTCGGAACCAATCTTGTTTTCGGAGCGTTGGCGGAAAAGAATCTGACGGCAGCGCTTTTGGCCGGGGCATGTCTGTGCGCTGTGGGACTTAAGTTTACGGAAAGCATGGGAAAAGCAAAAAGATTCTCCGGGGCGGATGCCGCCTGAGAAAAAGAATGGACGGGAGGCAGCAGAATGTATCGAATACTAATCGTGGAGGACGACCCTGTTATTGAAGGACAGGTCGGCAGCCATCTGACCAAATGGGGCTATGAAGTAAAAAGTGTTACGGATTTCAGCGATGTCCTGTCGGATGTGGTGGGATTTGAACCTCATCTTGTGCTGTTGGACATCGGACTTCCTTTTTACAATGGCTTTTACTGGTGCGGGGAAATCAGAAAAATATCGAAAGTGCCGATTCTTTTCCTGTCCTCGGCTTCCGATAATATGAATATTATTATGGCGGTAAACATGGGCGGGGACGATTTTGTAGCGAAACCTTTTGACCTGGAAGTGCTGGCGGCCAAAGTCCAGGCCGTCCTGCGCAGGACATATTCTTTTCAGGAAACATCTTCGCTATTGGAGCATGGCGGCGTAATTCTGAATCTGACAGACATGTCGTTTTTATACAAAGGAGAGAAATATGAATTGTCCAAAAACGAGTTCCGAATCCTTCAGATTTTGTTTGAGCATGCGGGAAATACCGTGACGAGAGAAGAAATCATGCGGCGTTTGTGGGACGACGAATGTTTTGTGGACGACAACACCCTGACCGTCAATGTGAACCGTCTGCGGAAAGTGTTGGAAGGGGCGGGCTTACAGGATTTTATTCTGACGAAAAAAGGCGTCGGCTATCAACTGAAATCGTAAGAGAAGAGGCATGTTCATGAAAGATGGAAAACAGGAAGGCCGGATATTCCGGGCCTATATCAGAGAACATATCAGAGCGGTTATTTTATATGGAATGGCCGTCCTGATTTTGTATGGACTGGCAGCTCTTTATGATTATCGGGAAGTGTTTCGGAATATGTCTTACGGCGTGGTTCTGATTGTTTTCTTCGGGGCGGTTTACGGTGTCCGGGATTATCTGCGGTATCGCGGGAAATGTCTGGCTTTAAGAGAAAACCTTGAAAGAAGCGGTGAAAGGATGGCTCATCTGCCGGAACCGGATTCTTATATGGAATGCCTGTACCGGGAAATAACGGATGTTATAGAAACGGAAGAAAGAGACGCCCTGTCGGAATACGATGCGAAAAAGCAGGACATGGCGGATTATTATACGATGTGGACCCATCAGATAAAGACGCCGATTGCAGCGCTGCGGCTTTTATTACAGGGGGAAAAACAGCAGCTCGAAGAGCTTTTCAAAATCGAGCAGTATGCGGAAATGGCGCTGCACTATGCGAGACTGGACAGTATTTCGTCGGATTTGCTGTTTCAGACGCAGGATGTCGCCGCAATACTGCGGGCGGCAGTCAGGAAATATTCCATTTTGTTTATCGGAAGCGGCCTTTCTTTTGCGCTGGAAGAATTTTCTCTGCATGAAGTCACGGACGAAAAATGGCTTTCCTTCGTTTTTGAACAGATTTTGTCCAATGCGCTGAAATATACACAGGACGGGGCGATTCAAATCTACGGGCTGGACAGGCAGGGAGAAAAGACGCATGGAGAGGCGGCTTTTATCGTCATCGAAGACAGCGGAATCGGTATCAGGGAAGAAGACCTCCCGCGAATTTTCGAACGCGGTTTTACCGGACATAACGGACGGATGGATAAGCGTTCCACCGGAATCGGGCTTTATCTTTGCAGACAGATACTGGACAGACTTTCCCATACCATCCGGGTAGAATCCCGTATGGGACAGGGAACGAAAGTGATTGTCGGCTTTGCCCGGGAAGACTGGGGAGAAGGCATACAGCCTTCTGATACGAAAAACAGAAATGTGACAGGAATGTAAGTTTGGGGGAAGGAAATGTAAGCCGAATCGATGGCGGCGCATTTCCTTTTTCCGTTATGATATGGAAAATGGAAACATACGAAACGTCGGGGCGGGCAGGCAGAGAAAAAAGTTTCTGCTTCAAGGCGCGCTTCCGCTCCGTTACAGATAATTTACAAAGTAAATTTTCTGTTAATGTTTACGGTACTAAGGATTTTTCGCCGCAAACGTCTCAAAATCCAAGTGCCGACGTTTTTAGAGGGCCTTTCAGCAGAAATCTTTTTTCTCTGCCTGCCCGCCCCGGCGTTTCGTATTCCGGATATTGTGAGAGGAGTATGATGACAAAATGGCGATATTGGAAGTTAAAAATGTGAAAAAGGTGTATACGACCCGATTCGGTTCGGTGAAGGTACAGGCGTTGAGCGATGTGAATTTTTCGGTGGAAGAAGGGGAATATGTGGCGATTATGGGGGAGTCGGGGTCCGGGAAGACGACGCTTTTGAACATCCTCGCGTCGCTCGATAAAGCGACAAGCGGACAGGTGCTTTTGCGGGGGCAGAATGTTTCCGGCATCAGACAGAAGGAACTCTGTGCTTTCAGACGGGAACATCTTGGATTTGTTTTTCAGGAATTTAACCTGTTGGATTCGCTTTCTTTAAAAGATAACATTTTTCTGCCGATGGTGCTTTCGGGGAAAAGCTATGATGAGATGGAGCGGCGTCTTTTGCCGCTCGCCAGGAGGCTGTCCATCGACAGCGTGCTGGAAAAATATCCGTACGAAGTGTCAGGCGGGCAGAAACAGCGCGCGGCCGCCTGTCGGGCGTTGATAACAAATCCGGATATCGTTCTTGCGGACGAACCGACGGGCGCATTGGATTCCAGAGCTTCCGGAAAGCTGCTCAGGCTGTTTGAAGAGGTCAATGCGGAAGGACAGACGATTTTGATGGTCACACACAGCATTCAGGCGGCAAGTTATGCGGGACGTGTTCTGTTTATCAAAGACGGCTGCGTATACCACCAGATTTACCGGGGAAATCAGAGCAGCGACGATATGTACAGAATGATTTCGGATGCGTTGACGGTTCTTCAGACGGAAGTGCGGACTGACGCAGAGAGGCAGGATAGAAGGAAGGAGGGGGAACTGGTATGAAAAAAAGAGCGCTTATGCCCAAAATGGCGGTAAAGGGAATTGTATCGAACGGAATCGTATATTATCCATATATAGCAGCTGTTATTTTTGCGGCATTTACTCATTTCGTTTTTTCCTCCATTTTGCATAATGATTTGATGGAGATTCTGCCTCATAAGGCATATGCATGGCTGATTTTGGAGATAGGAAAGGGTCTCCTGCAATTCATTTTGTTTTTCTTTCTGCTTTATGCAAACAGCTTTGTCATGAAAAGGCGTAAGAAGGAGGTTGGTCTTTACAGCCTTCTCGGTCTGGAGAAAAAGCATATCGGCGTCATGCTTTTCCTGGAAAACTGTATCATTTATGTCGTGACGATGGCGGGAGGCATTCTGCTAGGACTTGTTTTATCCAAACTGCTGTTTCTGCTGCTGCTTCGGTTGAGCAGCATTTCATTGGATGTGGAATTTGTTTTTACAAAAGAGGCGTTTGGGGAAACGATGCTTTATTTTTTGATAGTTTTTTTGTTTCTTTTTTGTAATCAGCTGTGGGAAGTCGGAAAAGCCCGTCCGGTGGATTTAATGAGCGGGAGCCGGAAGGGGGAAAAAGAACCCCGGCTGCTCGCTGTGTGGTCCCTGCTTGGCGTTGCGGCCCTGTTTTTCGGATATCGGGCATCCATCCTGTCCCGTGCGGACAGCATGATTCTGACTAATTTCGCCATTGCCGTCTTTCTGGTGGTTCTCGGAACGTACCTTCTTTTTACGTCAGGAAGCGTGTTTTTCCTGAAAAGCATCCGGAGGAACAAAAAGGTGTACTATAAAACGGGGAATTTTATCACGATTTCCGGCATGTATTATCGGATGAAAAAGAGTGCGGCAGGACTTGTCAATATCTGCATTTTTTCCACGATGGTAATCATTACGCTGACCTGTACCATTACGTTATACAGCGGAATGGACGGAATGACAGAGTTTATCTGCCCCTATGATATGGAACTGGAGCTGGACGAAGGAAAAATGACGGCGGAGAAGCTTTGGCCGAAACTGAATGAGCTGTCGGCAAAATACGGCCTGACGGTGGAACGTGCCGATGTATATGATTCGATTTCCCTCTCCTGTTCTCTGGAAGACGGCTGTTTCGGGCTAAAAAAAGAAGATGAGAGACAAAACTGCGGCGTTATACTTATGACCCTTGCGGCGTATGAAGAATTGAGCGGTGAACAGGAACCGCTTCTGGAAAGCGAAGCGTTGATGTACACGGAGAGAGCCGATTTTGGCCGTGAGACTTTTCAGTTTATGGGAATAGACGCTGTGGTCAAAAAAGAATTACAGGTGTTATATCCTTATCCGAAGGCGGAAGAGAACTGGAAAGGGCGATATATTATTATCGTGCGCGACAGCGCGGAAAGAGACCGGTATGTCAGAGCCTGGGCTGAGAAAAACGGCGTAGAAGATATGGAAGCTTTTCTGCGCAGCGGCAGATGCAGGGTTGGCATTTTGCTGGAGGGAGAAGAGGAAGAAAAAGAGCTTTTTGTAAAGGAACTTATGGACTGGGGATGGAAGCAGGACGGGATTCGCGACGAAAAAAACGGCCTGGAAGAAAAGGGGGAACTTCGTTCCATGTATGGAGGACTGCTGTTCATCGGGGTAATCTTCGGATTGGATTTTTTCCTGTGTCTGCTCATTATCATGTATTATAAACAGATTTCGGAAGGATACGAGGATATGCAGAATTATACAATTATGCAGAAAGTCGGCATGAGCGGAGAAGAAATAAAAAGTACGGTTCATAAACAGATTCTTTTCGTTTTCGGACTGCCGCTGCTTGGTGCGTTCGCGCATACATTTGTCGGCATGTTCATGGTGAAGTGGCTGCTGGTGCTGATTGACCTGTTTGATATCGGCCTTCTGCACAGATGCGCGCTGCTTGTTTCCACGGTCTTTATGCTGCTTTATGCCGCGAGCTACTTTAAGACTGCCAAAACCTATTACCGGATTGTAAACCGTACGGCTTCGTGAGAAAATGAGTAACAGTTCAGCCTTCGGCTTCTCTGTCACGAAAATGCCGAATATTGCACTGGTCAAAACAACGTTCAGATAGTATAATAATACAGGAAGTATTCATTCGTATTTGAGATTTGCCATGGAGAATCGTGCCGCGGAGGGCCGGAATGCAGAAATTAAATGAAGAATTGAAGTCCGGGCAGCTGAAACAGGTTTACCTGCTGTATGGGGAAGAGGACTATCTGCGCAGACAGTACCGGGATAAACTGAAGAATGCCCTGATGGGTGACGGCGATTCCATGAACTGCCATTATTTTGAGGGAAAAGACATTCGGGTCGGAGAAGTTATTGACCTTGCGGAGACACTTCCTTTTCTGGCTGAAAGACGTGTAATTATCGTAGAGAACAGCGGTCTTTTTAAGAAAGGCGGGGAGCAGCTTGCGGAATATTTGAAAGAACCTTCCGAAACTTCCTTTTTTGTATTTGCGGAAAAAGAAATCGACAAGCGGAGCAAACTGTTCAAATCCGTATCGGCAAAAGGACGTGCCGTCGAATTTAAACCGCAGGATGAGGCCATTTTGAAACGCTGGATTCTTGGGATTCTGAAAAAAGAGAACAAGAAAATTACGGAGCGGGATTTGGATTTTTTTCTGGATAAAACCGGAAGCGGCATGGAAAATATCAGTAAGGAACTGGAAAAACTGGTCTGTTATTGTATGGACAGGGAAGCCGTCACGGGCGGAGATATCGAAGCGGTCTGCACAAGACAGATTAATAACCAGATTTTCGATATGATGAATGCCATTGCGGAGAAAAGACAGAAAGAGGCGATGAACCTGTACTACGACCTGCTGACGCTGAAGGAACCGCCGATGCGGATACTTTTTCTGCTGGCGAGACAGTTTAATCTGCTTTTACAGGTCAGAGAACTGAAGAAAAAGGGATATCCGGTCAAAACGATTGGCGAGGCCGTCGGGCTTCCCGGGTTTATAGCCGGAAAATACGTCAGTCAGGCGGCAAAATTTTCCACAAAGGCGCTCCGTCAGGCGGTTACGGATTGTGTGGAAGCGGAAGAGGCCGTCAAAACGGGGAAAATGAATGATGTGCTGAGCGTGGAGCTTTTGCTCATCCGGTACAGCGGTGCAATATAAAGATACGGATGTCAAAAGGCGACTCACGGAATGGGACATGGCAGATTGCACAAGATGTTCCTTCGTACCCGATTTCGTCGAATGGATTTTCTAAGGATTCCGGCAAGAACAGTGAATCATGGACGAAACCGCCCGCTATTCGCCATCCGGGCTCAAAGCGGGTTTTTCGGAACATCCCTGTTCCGAAATTTCTGTCTCGGAAATGGAATCCAAAGAAAATCCGAATCGACTTCACAGGGCAGCTTCAGGAACGTCTTGTGCAATCTGCCCGAATCATTTCTGTAAAGAGCCTTTTGACACTCGAATCCTGTAAAGATACGGTAAGAGGGGGAAAAACATGTTAAGCATTATTTGGTCAATCATCATATGTTGTATCGTATACAGGCTGGTGAAACAGCAGAAAAATTCGAGCGGCGGAAAAAACGGAACGGGAGGCCATCCCGTGATAAATACGACGCCGGTCCGGCATCGGGAACAGCGGAATGTAAGGCCTGTAAATCAACAGCTGAACCGTTCGGCGAACAATCAGACGAAAGTTTCTGCTCCGCAAAGGCAGATGAACATAGAACAGCAGGAGGATGAGGAAATCTCCACGATGGAGTATCTGGAAGAAAAAGCGAGGCAGGATGCGGCGGAACATGCGCGGGATAAATGGGAGGAAAACATGCGGCTGCATCAGAATTACGGCGGTCTTCGTGTGGCGGAAAGGCTTTTTGACGGAGATACGGTTCCCGGCGGAAAAAAATGCAGCGTTTGTGAATACTGTGGCGCGGAAAACCTGATTCCGATGATACCGCGGGAACGTTACAGCTGTTATTTTTGCAGAGAACCGTTACGATAGATGGAATAAAAGAAGGGGAAACATGGCATCTGCGCATGGCGGACGACGTGCGGGAAAATGTGCAGGTTATGGAAAGGGATGGTGATTGCGATGAAATGTATCAGAGCGGCGATTGAGGCAGAAGTGGAGAAATACGAGGTCGGAAAAGGGCTGGAGGATGGTTTTGAACTGATGGCGGATGTCATTACAAAGGGATGGATTGTAACGGACAGTCTCGTTCAGGTTCAGAAAGAGAACGGCAGCATCGTATGTCCTTATATTGTACACCGCAGAGGCCGTACTTTTATCGGGGAAGGCGATTACATCATAACGGACAGCGACGGAACGAAGCATGTATGCGGCGCTGATAAAATTTTCAGGCGTTATCAGATTGTGGAAGACGATTCCAATTAGAAGCAGCCCATCGGATAACGGCAATTTGAAATATGCAAGCGATGCCTGGAGAAAGGCAGACCTGTGAGAAAATCACGGTCTGTCTTTTTTTATGCAAAAAAATCAAAGTACCGTTTATCGTACAGTGTATCTGGTATCATAAAATCAGGTATTGAAAAATTCGAACATTTGTTTTATTATATAAATAGAACAAATGTTCTCGTGCGAAAGAAAGGGGCATGATGAGGATGAGAAAGAGAAAGATTTTGTATGCGGCGGCAGTTATATTATCTGTTCTGGTGATATTTTTCTGTGCGAAAGAAACCGTGATGAGCCGGAACAAATCGGGAAATAAAGCCGAAAAACAATATTTTGCGGCGATGGAGACGAACTATTATGCGGATTTGGCAAAGCTGCTTGGCGACAAGGGATATCGGAACAGCGGCATTACGATTCGATGGGTTTCCGAAGAAGCGGGCAGAAGAGATTATACCGTAATGATTCATCACAGAAACATGAAGCTGTTGGATGAAACGGAGAAAGAAGAGCTGATGCGGGAGCTTGCGGAAACGGAATTTCAGGATGAAAGATGCACTTTCCATTATGAATTTCTGATATTTTAGACGGGAACAGGAAATAAAGTTTTAGCTGACGAAGTGAATGACATTTGGCAGGTTTGGGATTATAATAGTACGGAAAGTAATTTTCGGCAGTATTATATGAGATGTGGCAATCATCGGAAATGGAGCGGAAAATGAGACATAATCCACAACCACAGGAATTGTACAGACACTTTAAAGGCAATTTGTATCAGATTCTTTGTCTTGCGAAGGACAGTGAGTCCGGGGAAATGATGGTCGTCTATCAGGCGATGTACGGAGAGTTTCAGATTTATGTAAGGCCGCTTTCTTCTTTTATGGAAGAAATAGACAGGAAAAAATATCCGAATGCGGAAGGGCATTACCGTTTCGAACTGTGGGATGCACGGCAGGAACAGCAGCCGGCCGCGCAGACGCCGGATACATTGAAAGAGACGGAAGAATCCCGGACAATCCGTGAACCGGAGAAAGAAGAAACGACGGACGGAAACGACTGTACGCAGGAAGAACTGAATATCGACCCTCTGGTGCTTCAGTTTTTAGACGCCGGCTCCTATGAACGGCGGCTTGAAATTCTGAGCATGCTCCACTGTCGTATTGACCATAATATGATTAATACGATGGCGGTTGCGGTGGATGTTGAAATCAACGACGGGGAGCTGGAAGACCGGTATGAGGAATTAAAGAACTGTCTTCTGACTTTCGAAAAGTTTGAGGGCAACCGGCTGAGATAACCATGCGCTGTGGGACGAAGACGGCATTTATGCTGCAGGTCTGAAAGCGGAACTCCGACAGAGAATCGATATACGGATGAGATAAGGAATCATGTTGTTTAACGAATGGTTTTATGTCAGGAGGGATATTATGTTTTATGATTTGGAGAACAGACTTGTCGTCGGCGTTTCATCCAGAGCGCTTTTTGATTTAACCTGTGAAAATGAAATTTTTGAAAAAGACGGTGTGGAAGCTTACTGCCGTTATCAGGTGGAACATGAGGATGAAATATTGAAACCGGGTCCGGGATTCCCACTGATAAAGGCATTGCTGAACCTGAATAATCTGCCGGGCAAGGAAGGCTGCGTTGAAGTGATTATTATGTCGCGCAACAGTCCGGATACATCGCTTCGTGTATTCAATGCGATTGCATATTACGGTTTGAATATTACAAGGGCGGTACTGGCGAGCGGCGCGTCGCTTGCGCCTTATCTGGAGGCTTTTCGAACCGATTTGTTTCTGTCGGCATATGAAGATGATGTGCAGAGCGCAATTGATTCCAATATTGCGGCGGGCATTATATGCAGCGACGGAATACATACTTATGACTGCGAACATCGGATTAAACAGATACGAATCGCTTTTGACGGCGATGCGGTGCTCTTTTCGGATGAATCGGAGCGGATTTCCAGAGAATACGGACTGGAGGCATTCGAGGAAAACGAAAGAAAGAATGCAGACAATCCGTTAAAGGCCGGTCCGTTTGCCAAATTCCTGAGGACTCTGTCCGAATTGCAGAAAGACTTTACGGCAGAAGAAGCTCCTATCAGGACCGCGCTCGTGACTTCCCGGTGCGCGCCTGCGCACGAGCGGGTAATCCGTACGTTACGGGCATGGAATGTCAGAATCGACGAGGCGTTTTTCCTCGGCGGCGTACAGAAGACGGATGTGCTCAAGGCTTTCGGGGCGCATATATTCTTTGATGACCAGGCGGTAAATACAAAGAACGCCTCCGAAGTGGTTCCGGCGGCGCGCGTGCCCTATAAGAATAAAGAACCCGATGATGGATAAGGCGGAAGCGGTTTACCCGGCAAATCGTTCTTCGCCTTACAGAATCGCGAAATCGGCGTCGGTACTGCGGACGCGCGAGAATTGAGGAGAACATGAAATATCATCATATAGAACAGGCGAAGTTTTTGTCCAGACCGAACAGGTTCATCGCATATGTGGAACTGAACGGGGAGCGCACGAAAGTCCATGTAAAAAATACGGGCCGGTGCGGAGAACTGCTGCGGGAAAACGCGGCGGTGTATCTGGAGAAGAGCGAAAATCAGGAACGAACGACGGCATACGACCTTGTGGCCGTGGAAAAAGCAGGAAGGCTCGTCAACATTGATTCCAACGCGCCCAATAAAGTTGTGGAGGAATGGCTTGCCAGGAAGCAGCTCTTCCCTGATTTGACGCTCGTGCGGCCTGAAACCATTTATCGAAATTCCCGTTTTGACTTTTATCTTGAAACGGCGTCCGGTCGGAAAATTTTCATGGAAGTAAAGGGCGTTACGCTTGAGAATGACAATCAGGCGGCTTTTCCGGATGCTCCGTCAGAACGGGCCGTAAAACATGTGGAAGAGTTGATGCTCGCAAAGCAGGAAGGATATGAGGCATATATTTTATTCGTTATCCAGATGAAGGAGATGCGTTCTTTTTCGCCGAATGAAGAAGCGCAGCCGGCATTTGGGGAAGCCCTGCGGCGGGCAAGGCGGGCAGGCGTAAAGGTGCTTGCCTATGATTGTGAAGTCGGACCGGACAGCCTTATGCTGCGGAAGGAAGTGCCGGTCGTTTTGTCATCGTTAGACCGGATAGCCGAACCGCTGCTTGCCTGGTATGACAGGGGAAGAAGAATTTTGCCCTGGCGTGAGAGTCCGACGCCTTATCATGTATGGATTTCTGAAATTATGCTCCAGCAGACGAGGGTAGAAGCCGTGAAGCCCTATTATGACAGGTTTATGAAGGCGCTTCCGGACATACGGAGCCTCGCCTGCGTAGAGGAAGAGAAGCTTTTGAAGTTATGGGAGGGTCTGGGATATTATAATCGTGCCAGAAATTTGAAGAAAACGGCGGAGAAAATCGTTAAAGATTATGACGGGAAGATGCCGGGAGAATATGAAGAACTTATAAAACTTCCGGGAATCGGAAGCTATACGGCGGGAGCGGTTTCCTCCATAGCGTTTCAACATGCGGTTCCGGCGGTGGATGGAAACGTTCTGCGGATTTTGTCAAGACTGCGTCTGGATGGCAGGGATGTTTTGGATGCAAAAGTGAAAAAAGAAATAGAAGCGGAGCTGAAGGAAGCAATTCCGCCGGAACGGCCGGGCGATTTCAATCAGGCGTTGATGGAACTCGGAGCGGTAGTCTGTGTGCCGAACGGCGCGCCAAGATGCAGCGATTGTCCGTGGGAAACATTCTGTGCGGCGAAAAAAGCGGAACGTGTCATGGAATTTCCGCATAAAGCGCCGAAAAGGCCGAGAGGAATCGAGAAGAAGACGATTCTGGTAATTCGCGATGAAGGAAAAATTGCTTTGCACAAACGTGCGGATAAGGGTCTTCTGGCCGGCATGTATGAATTTCCGGCAATGGAAGGAGAACATACGAAGGAGCGGGTGCTCGCATACCTGAAAACACTGGGAGTTGCGCCTCTTAGAATTAAGAAGCTGCCTCCGTCCAAACATATTTTTACGCATAAAGAGTGGCATATGACAGGATATGCCGTTTGGGTGGATGAGCTGGAACGGATGCAGCCAAATGAAGACCTGCTGTTTGTGACACCTGCCGAAATGGAAAGGGATTATCCGATTCCTTCCGCATTTGCCGCATACAGAGAATTTATCTGAAGCGCAGGACGTTTCGGAATGGAGGGAAAGATGAAACTATTGACGATTACGATTCCGAGTTATAATTCGGAGGCTTATATGCGAAATTGTATCGAGTCGCTGCTTCCGGGAGGCGAGGACGTGGAAATACTGGTTGTGGATGACGGCTCAGGAGACCGGACTGGTGAAATTGCCGATGAGTACGAAAAAAGATATCCGGGCATTGTCAGAGCGATACATCAGGAGAACGGCGGACATGGAGCGGCTGTCAATACGGGACTGGAACATGCGTCAGGACTGTATTTCAAAGTAGTTGACAGCGACGACTGGGTCAAAGAAAGCGCATATCGAACGATATTGCAGACACTCAGGGAACTGGCCGGCGGCAGCACGGCGCTCGATATGCTGATAAGCAATTTTGTTTATGAAAAGGAAGGCGCGAAAAAGAATAAAGTGATGAGATACCACCATGCGCTTCCGAAGGACCGGATTTTTACATGGGATGAGGTAAAGCATTTTCGTAAAGGGCAGTATATTCTGATGCACTCCGTTATTTTCAGGACAAAACTTTTGAAAGAATGCGGTCTGAAACTGCCGGAGCACACCTTTTATGTGGATAATCTTTTTGTGTTCGAACCATTGCCGTTTGTCAGAACGATGTACTATCTCGATGTCAATTTTTACCGGTACTATATCGGAAGAGAAGGACAGTCTGTCAACGAGCAGGTTATGATATCCAGAATCGACCAGCAGATAAAAGTCAATAAGCTTATGCTGGACTATCTGGCAGAAAAGAAAACAGAAATCTGCAAGCGGCGCAAAATGTTCGCCTATATGACAAATTATCTGGAAATCATTACGGTTATCTCATCGGTGCTTTTGATTCGTTCCGGTACGGAAGAAAGCCTGGAGAAAAAGAAAGAACTGTGGGACTACATTAAACAGAAAGACATCCTGCTCTATATCAGGTTAAGATATGGCATTATGGGAAATTCCATGAACCTTCCGGGAAAAGGCGGCAGAAAGATTTCGGTGGAAGCATATAAGATATGTCAGCGTTTTTTCAAATTTAATTAAATTATCATATAAAGTATATGGGGTCAGAGTGTCTCTGGCCCCATTTTTCTTTTATTCTTATGATTTATACTGTGTTTCAGATTCAGCAGGATATCGAAGCGGTATACGAGCAGATACATAACGGACGCCAGAATTAAGGCGGTCATGACATCAAATGCGGAATGCTGCTTTGTAAACATCGTTGAGAGAACTATCGAAACACAGAGTACGAGCGAACCGAAGCGGATGCCCTTGTGCTGTGCAAAATGCCGGCTCTTTGCGATGGCGAAGTGACAGCCGAGGGAATTATATACATGAATGCTTGGCCACAGGTTCGTCGGCGTATCGGCACGATAAATCATTGCAACCAGTCTGGTGAAAATGTTTTCTCTCGGGAAAATAAAGGGCCGCAGATGATGTCCGTTCGGCCACAGCGTAGAAACGAGGAGAAAAACTGTCATCCCGGTAAAAAGAAAAGCGCAGCATTTAAAGTAGTCATCCTTATCCTTCAAGAAGAAAAACGCGACAGTGGCAGCGACATAAACAAACCACAGTAAATACGGCACGATAAACACTTCACAAAACGGAATATAATCGTCCAGCGCGACATGTATGAGTTTATAGTGTTTTACAGTCCGTTCCAGATGACTGAACCATATCATATAGATGGGCGCGTAAATCAGGAGCGGAACAATATGCTTGTACTTCAGGAAAAAAGCTTTCATGCTTCATCAGACACCTTTCTCAGTCTGCGCTTGCAGACAAACATCATTTATGAACATATCATAGCAGATTGTATACAAAAGTCAAAATCACTTTTGTATAAAAATTTTAACCATTTTACCGCAAAAATATCAAAAATGTGCAAAGCGCGGATTCAGGCGAGAAAACGGACCTTTTGCCGTTCGCAGGACAGACATATATGGTCGGATTTGAAATATACTTCTCCGTCGGTATGAATCCAGAGCGGAACGGATGTTTTTATTTCGATACGGGCCGCCCGATAATGAAATATCTGCGGGAAAAGATAGTGCCGGCCGAAGAAAGCGGTAGGCAGAGCCAGAAAAATAACCGGTTTTGGGAGATTTCCGACAAGGCATAAATCGAGAAGGCCGTCTTTATCATCTGCCTGCGGGCAGAACTTGAATCCGCCGCCTTCAAAACGGCGTATCATGGAAGCGGCAAACAGAAAACGATTCAAATGAACGGTCTTTCTGCCATCCAGTAAAATATCGCAGGACACGCGTCTGGCGGTTATAAGCTGCCTGAGCGCTATGCCGAGATAGGTCAGTTTTCCGAGTTTCATTTTATTTAAGACATCTTTCAGACGGGAAGACAGAGCTTCTTCGCATACGGCGGCATCAAATCCGATGCCGCTGCTGATGACGAAGAAACGGCGGCCGGATGCTTTTGCGCCTTCCCTTTTGGGGGTGGCTTCAAGGGAACCGTTTATCGTAAGCAGTCCCAGGTCTGCTTCGCGGGGGGCATTTTCATTCAGAATTGATTCGAGGATTTTGACGGGGTCGCGGTCGAGTTTCATATCCCTTGCCAGGTCATTGCCTGAACCGGTAGGGATGAAGCCGATATTGACGGAGGAAAAATCCCGGATTCCCTGAAGCGCTTCGTTTACCGTACCGTCGCCGCCCAGAATGAGCAGATTGACGGGCGCATCGCCCGCACTGTCTGCAGAGGTGATTTCGGCCGCCAGTTCCGCGACGTGACCGCTGTGTGTTGACTCCATCATGCGGTAAGGGATTTTCCGTTCCAGAAAAACCGATTCCAGCCTTTTCCAGATACGCAGTCCCTGTCCGGACTGGGAAGACGGGTTCATGATAATATAGTACATGGTTTTTATCCTTTGCTGGTAATTACACTGTTTAATGATACTGCGAATGCGTACCGCGCAGTCTTCGGACGCAAGCTGCAAGGCCTGCGGACGCAAATAAACCGCCTGCGTCCAGTATAGCATAAATATGCAAAGATTGTAAAAAACTTTCCGAGTAACGGTTCAGCCTCCGCCCGGACAGCGCATCGTTCTCTTTGGAGGCACGCTCTCGCTCCACGAAAGGCAGCAGCGGCGCTAAGCTCAAATATGGCTGCGCCATCTTTTCGCTAAAGTGCAAGACTACTTTCAGTAGTCGGCATCCTTTCCAGGGCCTCCGCCAGAGAACGATGCGCTGTCCGGGCGGAGGCTGAACCGTTACTTTCCCGATAAGAAATTCTGTCTGACATATTGCGTACGAAACGGCCATTGTGATATACTTACTCTGGTTTATAATACAGTTGAAAAATTTTTTCGAAAAAAGAAAGGCAGGAACAGGAATGTATTCATTTGATGAGGTTAAAAAAACGGACCCGGAAATTGCGCAGGCAATCGAAGCCGAGCAGCAGCGCCAGAACTCGCATATTGAGCTGATTGCGTCGGAAAACTGGGTCAGCAAAGCGGTCATGGCTGCTATGGGAAGCCCGCTGACGAATAAATATGCAGAAGGATATCCGGGTAAAAGATATTACGGCGGCTGCGAGTGCGTTGACGTTGTAGAAAATCTGGCAAGAGACCGGGCGAAAGAGCTTTTCGGATGTGAATATGTGAATGTTCAGCCTCATTCCGGCGCGCAGGCTAATATGGCAGTATTTTTTGCGGTAATGGAGCCGGGAGACACTTTTATGGGAATGAATCTGGACCACGGCGGACACCTTTCTCACGGTTCGCCGGTAAATATGTCCGGTAAATACTTCAAATGCGTGCCTTACGGCGTTAACGATGAAGGATTCCTCGACTATGACAAAGTGCGTGAAATCGCGCTGGAGTGCAGGCCGAAAATGATTGTTGCCGGCGCTTCGGCTTACGCGAGAACGCTTGATTTCAAGAAATTCAGAGAAATTGCTGACGAAGTCGGCGCCGTACTGATGGTGGATATCGCACATATCGCGGGACTTGTGGCGGCAGGACTTCATCCGAGCCCGATTCCCCATGCGCATGTGACGACGACAACGACGCATAAAACGCTGCGCGGACCCCGCGGAGGCATGATTATGTCCTCGCAGGAAGTAGCGGATAAATATAACTTTAACAAAGCGATTTTCCCGGGTACACAGGGCGGCCCGCTGATGCACGTTATCGCGGCGAAGGCGGTATGCTTTAAGGAAGCGCTTTCTCCGGCATTCAAAGAATATCAGCAGGGCGTTATCGACAACGCGCAGGCGCTTTGCAAAGGACTGCTTTCAAGAGACGTGAAAATCGTATCGGGCGGTACGGACAACCATTTGATGCTGGTGGATTTGACAAATTATGATTTGACCGGAAAAGCGGTGGAGAAGCTTTTGGATGAGGCGAATATCACCGCGAATAAAAATACGATACCGAACGACCCCAAATCTCCTTTCGTAACGAGCGGCGTCCGCCTCGGAACGCCGGCGATTACTTCCAGAGGTCTGAATACGGAAGATATGGATAATGTTGCGGAAGCGATTTCCATTGTCATCAAAGAGGGAGAAGCGGGACTCGAAAAGGCCCGTGCAATCGTAAAAGGCTTAACGGATAAGTATCCGCTCATTTAAGGAAAGAAAGAGAGGGTTTAGAGGAAAATGATTCAGGTAGCGGTTTTAGGATATGGTACGGTAGGAAGCGGCGTTGTGGAAGTCATTGAAACAAACAAAGCGGATATTAATAAGAAGGCGGGAACGGAACTGAATATCAAGTATATTCTGGATTTGAGAGATTTTCCGGGAGACCCTTACGAAAATAAAGTGGTACACGATTTCAATATCATACTGGAAGACCCGGAAGTCACCGTCATATGTGAGACGATGGGAGGCATTGAGCCTGCCTATACGTTTTCCAAAAAGGCGATTCTTGCGGGCAAAAGCGTCTGCACCTCCAATAAAGAACTCGTTGCCAATCATGGCTCGGAGCTGATACGGCTTGCCAAAGAGAATCATTGTAATTATCTGTTTGAAGCGAGCGTGGGCGGCGGGATTCCGATTATCCGCCCTCTGAACTATTCTCTGACAGCGGAAAAACTGGATGCGATTACGGGTATTCTGAACGGTACGACGAATTATATTCTGACCAAGATGGATGAAGACGGCGCCGATTTCGCGGATGTTTTGAAAGAAGCACAGGAAAAAGGCTATGCGGAAAGAAAGCCGGAAGCGGATGTCGAAGGATATGACGCATGCAGAAAAATAGCGATACTCTCTTCCCTGATGAAGGGAGAGACCGTTAATTATGAGAAAATTTACACGGAAGGAATTACGAAGATTACGGCGGATGATTTTGCATATGCAAAGAAAATGAACCGTTCCATTAAGCTGCTTGCCATGAGCAAGGGAACGGAAGACGGATTTTTTGCGATGGTTGCGCCCTTTATGATTCCGGAAGAACATCCGTTATTTAATGTAAAAGGCGTATTCAATGCGGTATATGTGCATGGAAATATGCTTGGCGATACCATGTATTACGGAAGAGGCGCCGGAAAACTGCCGACGGCGAGCGCGGTTGTCTCCGATATCGTGGATTGCGCGAGACATCCGGGCAAGACCATTATGTGCTTCTGGGATGATTCACAGGTGGAGCTGATGGATATTGCCGATACGAAACGCCGTTTCTTTGTCCGTGTCAGTGCGGATAAAAAGGCTGAAGCGGCGGCGTTATTCACCTCTTTTGAAGAGGTGGATGCCGGCATAGCGGGAGAATTTGCATTTATAACAGGTGTTATGACTGAAAAAGAATTTGATGAGAAAATAGCATCCGTCGGCGGTGCACTGAACAGAATCCGTCTGGAAAATTAAGGCTTTGCCGGATAAAAGAATCAAAGATGAATGTATTTGAGACGAATACATTCGAGACGAATATATTCGTCTATGCAAATGTTGTGCCTGCGGTTCAAATTCGCAGGCTATGGAAAGGCATGATTATTAATATGAAATATATAATCGTTTTGGGCGATGGAATGGCGGATGAACCAATCGAGAACCTTGACGGGAAAACGCCCCTTGAATATGCCGTGACGCCTGCAATGGATTTGCTGAGCAAAAAGGCGGAAATCGGCATGGTACACACAATTCCGGAAGGGATGAAGCCGGGGTCCGATACGGCAAACCTGGCTGTGCTCGGCTATGACCCGAAAAAGTATTATTCCGGCCGTTCGCCGTTGGAGGCGCTCAGCATCGGCGTTCCGATGCAGGATACGGATATTGCGATTCGGTGTAATATCGTGACGATTTCGGAAGAGGACGTACCTTTTGAAGAACAGACGATTATCGACCACAGCGCGGACGAAATCAGTACGGAAGACTGTGCCGTGCTGCTTCATGCGGTCAGAGAAGAGCTGGAAAACGACGGATACAAATTTTATGTCGGTACAAGTTACAGGCACTGTCTGATTTGGAAAAACGGTAAAGTCGTAGAACTGACGCCGCCCCATGATGTGCTGACACAGACCGTCGGGCAGTATCTGCCGAGAGAGGAAGCCTTACGGGAGATGATGAAAAAGAGCTATGAAATTCTCGTCAATCATCCTATGAATATGGAAAGAAAAAAGAAAGGACTGCATCCGGCCAACTGTTGTTGGTTCTGGGGAGCAGGCACGAAGCCGATGCTGTCTTCTTTTGAGGAAAAGACCGGGAAAAAGGGCATGATGGTGTCCGCAGTCGATTTATTAAAAGGGATTGCCGTCGGCGCTGGCATGGGTGTAGCCGAAGTGGAAGGCGCGAACGGCGGTCTTCATACGAATTATGAAGGAAAAACACAGGCGGCGCTCCATGCGCTATTGCAGGATGGATATGATTTTGCCTATATCCACCTCGAAGCCCCGGACGAGATGGGGCATCAGGGCAGCGCACAGCGGAAGATACAGGCGATTGAATATCTGGATGAAAGAGTCGTCGGGCCGTTACGGAAGGCGCTGGATGCGGAAGGCGTTTCATATCGCCTGCTGGTGCTCCCAGACCATCCGACGCCTGTCAGGGTCAGAACCCATACGGCGGACAGTGTGCCCTATCTGCTTTACGACAGTACGATGGAGCTTGATAAAACATGGAATTATAATGAAAAGGAAGGGGCCGCAAGCGGCAATTATTTTCCGGAAGGACATAAGTTGATAGACCATTTGTTTTCACGCTGACGCGGACAGCGTTCGGCAGCATAAATCGCAGGCTGAGAAAGGAACAGTTATAAAGATGAGAAAAGTAGTAAAATTTGGCGGGAGCTCTCTCGCCAGTGCGGAACAGTTCAAAAAAGTCGGTAACATTATCCATGCGGATGCGGAACGAAAGTTTGTCGTACCGTCTGCCCCCGGCAAACGGGATGCGGATGACACGAAAGTGACGGATATGCTCTATGAATGCTATGACCTGGCGGAAGCGGGGAAAGATTTTAAAGAACAGTTACAGGCGATTAAGGCGCGGTATCAGGAGATAATCGACGGACTTTCCTTAAAATTGTCTCTGGAAAACGAATTTAAGACAATCGAGAAGAATTTTAAAGAAAAGGCTGGCAGCGATTATGCGGCGTCCAGAGGCGAATTTCTGAACGGCATCATCATGGCCGCGTATCTCGGTTTTGAATTTGTGGATGCGGCGGAAGTCATCCGTTTCAACGAGCATGGCGAATTTGATGCGGAGACGACGAACAAACTGATGGGAGAACGCCTTTCTCACTTAAAGGCCGCGGTTATTCCGGGCTTCTATGGCGCAAGAGAAGACGGAACGGTCAAAACTTTTTCCCGCGGCGGTTCCGATATTACCGGTTCTATCGTAGCAAGAGCAGTTAAGGCGGATGTATATGAAAACTGGACGGATGTATCAGGATTTCTTGTTGCCGACCCGAGAATCATTTATAAACCGGAGCCGATTTCGACGATTACATACAAAGAACTGCGTGAGTTGGCCTATATGGGAGCGAGCGTTCTTCACGAAGACGCTATTTTCCCGGTCAGAAGAGAAGGGATTCCGATTAATATCAGAAATACCAACGCGCCGGAGGACGAGGGAACCTGGATTGTGGAAAGCACCTGCCAGAAGCCCAAATATGTTATCACCGGAATTGCCGGAAAGAAAGGTTTTTGTGCGGTCAACATCGAAAAGGACTCCATGAATTCGGAAGTTGGTTTTGGCAGAAAAGTCTTACAGGTCTTTGAGGACAGCGGCATTTCATTTGAGCATGTTCCGTCGGGAATCGATACGATGACGGTTTTTGTGCATCAGGATGAGTTTATGCACAAAGAACAGAAAGTAGTGTCGGGTATTCACAGACTTGCCGATCCGGATACCATTGAAATTGAAGCGGACCTGGCGTTGATTGCGGTTGTCGGCCGCGGCATGAAGTCTACGAGAGGAACGGCCGGCCGTATTTTTTCCGCGCTGGCGCATTCCAATGTCAATGTCAAAATGATAGACCAGGGCTCCAGCGAGCTGAATATCATTATCGGCGTCGCGAATGCCGATTTTGAAACCGCGATTAAGGCAATTTATGATATCTTCGTATTATATCAGCTATAATATTTACATTTTTTGTGAAATGTGCTATATTATTATAGGCATCTATCCGAATACGGGGACATAATGTACAACATTTGACGAATAAAATCTAAAAACCAGTGCTGAATATCTGCATTTTGTGCTCATGTTCAAAGGAAGCCGGAACGAGCCGGAACGGGGAATATCCGGACCGAGAAAAATCATCTTGCGAATATTGTGTCGGCGCTTCCGGCGTCTTGTCACATAATTCGCAGGCTGAGAGAAAGGCATGGTTATCAATATGGTTAAGACGACAAATGATTCATTGGTGTTTACAAATGACAATTGCATCGGCTGTAATAAGTGTATCTCCGTATGTCCTGTTCTGACGGCTAATTACGCGGTGAATGAACATGAGCAGAACAAAATTATTGTGGATGGAAAACAGTGCATCAGCTGTGGAGCTTGTTTTGATGCCTGTGAACATCAGGCAAGAGAATACCGTGACGACACGGAGCGTTTTTTTGAAGACCTGAAAAAAGGAGAAAAGATATCTCTGCTCCTTGCGCCTGCCTTTCGTGCAAATTATCCGAAAGAATATGCCACGGTGCTTGGCGGGCTGAAAGAACTGGGTGTGAACCGCATTATCAGTATCAGCTTTGGTGCGGATATCACAACATGGGCTTATATCAAATATATCACAGAACATCACTTCAATGGCGGCATTTCGCAGCCATGTCCGGCAATCGTAAGTTATATAGAGAAATATATACCGGAACTGATTCCCAACCTCGTACCCGTGCATTCGCCCCTGATGTGCGGCGCAATTTATGTCAGAAAATACATGAAAGTGCCGGACAAACTGGCGTTTATCAGTCCGTGCATTGCGAAGAAGAATGAAATAGAAGATTCCAACTGCGGCGGTTATGTATCGTATAATGTCACCTTTGACCATCTGATGAAATATGTCAGAGAACATAAGATTTCCGGAAAGCCTGTGAAAGATGAAATCGAATACGGACTTGGTTCCATTTATCCGATGCCGGGCGGATTGAAAGAAAATGTGTACTGGTTCTGCGGTGAGGACATTTTTGTACGACAGATAGAAGGCGAGAAGCATGCGTATGAATTTTTGGAAGATTACAAAGAAAGAGTTCTGAACGGAAAAGAGCTTCCTTTCATGGTAGACGCACTCAACTGCGCAAAAGGCTGCCTGTATGGCACGGCAGTCGAAGAAGAGAATGCGAAGTGTGACGATACGCTGTATGAAGTACAGAAAATCAAAGCGGCAAGCAAGCATAACGGAAAAGCAGGCGCGTGGAGTAAAAATCTGACGCCGAAACAAAGGCTGGCCCGCTTTAATAAGCAGTTCAGGAACCTGAACATCGACGATTTTATCAGGCACTATACGGATAAATCGGCGGAAGTGAGAATCAACTATCCGGACACATCGGAATTGAACACTATTTTTGAAACGATGGAGAAAACAAGGGCTGAAAGGCAGACAATCAACTGTTCCGCCTGTGGTTATAAGACCTGTGCGGATATGGCGGCGGCAATCTATAACGGCTGTAATACAAAAGATAACTGTATCCATTACATAAAAGATGCCGTTATGAAAGAAAAACTTGTTGCGGAAGAATTATCCATAGAAATGCAGGAAAAGAACGAAGTAATCGAACTGAGAAATCAACAGATTTCACAGGTAGTCGGGGAAGTTGCAGTCGATTTCGACAGTCTGGATATTTCTATCAGCGAAATGTCTATGGGTAATAACAGCAATGCGGAAGAAAGTACCGGAATTTCCATGTCCATGAGCGAAGTCGTAACGTTCTGCAATGATTTGCGTTCCGCATTGACGCAGATTCAGGACTTGCTGGCGAAGCTGGAAGAAAATAACCTGGAAATCACCAACGTAGCGGAAGAGACAAATCTGCTTGCGTTAAATGCAAGTATTGAAGCGGCAAGGGCGGGCGAATCCGGCAGAGGCTTTGCCATTATCGCGGAAAATATCAAGAAACTGGCGGATTCTTCCAAAGACACGGCGAGCGACAGCGACCGGAATAAGGAAGAAATTCAGAATGCGATTATAAACCTGTTGGGAAATGCGGAGAAATTAATCGATGTCATTGACGGCGTCAATATCCGGGTAACGAATCTGGCGGCTTCCACCGAAGAAATTGCGGCGTCAGCTGATATGATTAGCTCCATTTCTTCCGATTTAAGAGGAAAATTGCGGAACCTTGAGAGTGGTAACTAAACAGAAGGGACAATCAACAAAATGAAATGGCTCCATACCGGGAAGGATGTAACCGATATGGAGCCTTTTTTTATATCCCAGTTTTAATATCCCAGGTCTTCCGCCACCAGATAGACTTTAATTCTTCCGGTGTGGCCGCTCCTTCTCGTAACAACGATTTGATTGCAGAAACATTCCGGTGAAAGACAGTCGTGACAGTGACCGGTTGCGGCACATGGCAGTTTCCGGTTCAGCCGGACAGCGTTGGCAGGGGACGCCATATTTCGGACTCTTGCAACACCGCTTTCCACATCCGTAACAATTTTATTCATACCGACAACGATGATGACATGGGAAGGACCCTGAATCAGACAGGCAACTCGATTTCCGTTGCCGTCGATGTTGATGAGCTCGCCTTCAATCGTTACCGCATTGCTGCTAATCAGATAATAATCCGCAAGCACGGTTTTGGTATACAGAGCTCTCGCTTCTTCTGGATTTCTGGCAGCAGCCCTGTCAATCAGCTCATAGGCGCCGTTATGTACGGCATCCATCAATCCGGTTTCTTTAATCGTTTCGCTGCCGCCCCAACTGATGACGCTGCCCTGCGGGATAGAATCAATGACTGCCTTTACACAGTCAGCGCTGCTTTCGAAAAAATATCCCTCCATATTTCTTTTTTGCAGATTTTCAATTATAGTCTTTGCCATTGCAGAAAATGCTTCTTTTTTTGGTGACATATAGAATCCTCCATTCTTCATGACATTTTGCCGGTTTTCGAACACGTCGAAAGCGGCAGGTTCCATATTCCCATTTTATCAGCTTTCCTGAGAATAATATAACTGTAAAAATAGGCAAAAAATGACAATAGAGTGATTTTTTGTAATAAATAGAAGAAAATTGAAAAAATTAAAAGAAATTTTAGAAAATGTGTTGACAAATTAAAATCACATGGTATAATAAAACCATAAACAAACAAATTCACATAGATACTATAAAAGAAAGCGAGGTACGGACCACCAAAAACTTAAACTGAATCCATTTTAAAGTACAAATGAATAAGGAACTAAAGACAAGGCAGATAGAGAAGACCGAAAGGTTGAATCTATAAGAATCGTAATCGAGTACAGAAGAGAAAGTAACGAAGGACAGAAGAAAAAAGAAGAAGCCGTTACAGTATATTCATACGAAAGAGAAATGGAAAGAGTACGAAGGAAGAAAAGTGGAGGTACAGGCCATTGGATAGTACAGTTTAGAAGCGGGTGTTAATCGAAAGGATTAATGCCCGCTTCCTCGTTATGTATTTCTGTGGTAAAAAAAGTCATAATTGGACGCAAAAGTAAAAATTATGTGGTAAAATGTAGGGAAATGGGTTATGATATACTATATCTAGTGTATGATACAGTACACTGGTATGGGTTAATGGAAACGGAATGTGCCGGTACACTATATACCGGTGTTTGCAGGCTGAGAGAAAGGCTGGTTATCTGTATGGGAAAATTATTTAATCGAAAAAAACACCTGTTCCAGGAAGACGAACTGGAAGATGATGAGATAGATGAAGAAGATATGGAAGATGACGACGAAGATGAAGAAGACGAAGAAGACGAAGATGAAGAAGACGAAGAAGACGAAGATGACGACGACGATGAAGAAGACGAAGATGAAGAAGACGAAGATGACGAAGATGAAGAAGACGAAGATGAAGACGACGAAGATGACGAAGATGAAGACGACGATGACGAAGATGATGATGAAGACGACGAAGAAGATGATGAAGATGACGACGAAGATGATGAAGAGGATGATGAAGAGGATGATGAGACCAGAACAGAAAAACGGAGAGCATACAGGCGTAAACGGCGTATTCGGAACCAGATTGTTGCTTATCTGGTCGTAATTCTGTTTCTTGCCGGTCTGGTAGCAGGCGGTGTTGCCGCAGGACGTAAGATTTCCGAGTTTGTGAAAGAGAAAAAGCAGGCAAAAGAGTCGGAAGAAATACAGGCAGAACCGGAACCGGAATTACCGCCGGAAGACATGATTGTCGAGGCACCTCCGGAAGTTGAAGTGCCGACCAAAGAGGAACAGCTCGAAGAAATCGTCACGAACAGTATTTCTACGATGCCGTTGGAAGATAAGGTGGCCGGGCTGTTTGTAATTACGCCGGAGGCATTGACTGGAGTAGGAACCGTAACGAAAGCTGGTGAGAGTACGCAGAAAGCGTTGGAGCAGTATGCGGTCGGCGGATTGATTTACTTTGAAAATAATATTTTGGATAAAGACCAGTTGAGTGAAATGCTGGCGAATACCGTTCCGATGAGTAAATATCCGATATTTCTTGCGGTAGATGAAGAAGGCGGCAGCGTCAGCCGTGTTGCCAACAGCGGCATTGATGTGATACAGGTAGATGATATGGCGACAGTCGGTGCGGGCGGAGATTCATCGGCTGCTTATGAAACGGGTGTTACAATTGGTTCCTATTTGAGTGCGCTTGGCTTTAATCTGAATTTCGCGCCGGTGGCGGATGTTGCAGCGTCAGAAGACGGAGGCGTATTGACGGACAGAACTTTTGGCATGGATGCAAATGTATGTGCCGATATGGCATCCAATCTGGTGAATGGTATGCAGAGTACCGGAGTCAGTGCATGTTTGAAGCATTTTCCCGGACTCGGTTCTGCGGAAGAAGATACCCATGACGGAAAAGTTGAGATATCCAAAACGACAGATGAAATGAGGGCTTCGGATTTTGTGCCGTTTCAGAAAGGGATTGAGGCGGGAGCGGATTTTGTCATGGTAAGTCATGCTACCGTGCCGGCAATCGATACGGAAGAACTGCCGAGTTCTCTGTCAGGCCCGGTTATTACGGATATTCTGCGGGGAGAATTGGGATTTAATGGTATTGTTATAACGGATGCGCTGAATATGAGCGCGATAACCGAATACTATTCGTCCGAAGAAGCGGCTGTCCTTGCAATCGAGGCAGGGGCGGATATGATTCTGATGCCGGATGATTTCGAAGCGGCTTACAACGGTTTGTTGGCAGCCGTTCAGGAAGGAAGGATTTCAGAAGAGCGAATCGATGAATCATTGAAGCGGATTTATCGTGTCAAACGCAGGGATGATGTACAATAGTCAATTGATTTTTTATAATATGGCAAATTGTCCGAAAATTATAAATAATTAATATAATTGATTGAATTAAGTAAATTTTAATTTTAGCGTTGACAAAGGTTATGAAGTGTAGTATGATATTACTTGTCTGAGAGAGATATAACAATCTCAATCAAATAAGTAATATGCGCGAGTGGCTCAGTTGGTGGAGCACGACCTTGCCAAGGTCGGGGTCGCGGGTTCGAGTCCCGTCTCGCGCTCTTTCCTATTGTATACCCGGAAGCAGTTCCGGGTATTTTTGTTTATAGTTACAAACGATAAATATCATCAGTTATTTAAACACGCATAATAACTTCCATAAACCTTGTCAAGTTGTTCTTTGGCAAGATGATACAATTTCAAAAGTTCATCCGCATCATCCGCAAGAAGCATTTTGTTTATATTGCCACAAAGTAAAGAATACTCACGATAGGCTTCCATTTTATCCATACAGATTACCCCCTTCCTTCATCTTGAAATCCAGCCCCTGCTTCATTGTTATCCAGCACCCTAGGTGCTCCAAGTCTTTCTTATATTCGTCAAATTAAATGAAGGTACTGGCTCATATATTCTGATGTATTTTACAGCAGAGTGTTTGAACCAGTACCTTCTTGTGTTATCATATCAAAGTTACAAGAATAGCAGGTATCCCACCGACCAAAGTTTGATACCTGCTATCATAACAATCCTCACAGTGCTGCATCTTTCAATGTAACACTGCAAGCAACACTATTATGATAACAATTACGGTACCTTTTGACAATCCACTCAATCAAAAAACTTATGAAAATATCATCAACACCTTACAGTTCCACCAGCTACAGTGTACCTGTGGCCATTCTGGC
>CAJTRK010000006.1 GCA_910578475.1 uncultured Lachnospiraceae bacterium
TTAGTCATATACAGATATCTTGAAAAAGCGCTTGGTGATTTTTATACATGCGAAACAATTCTGTCCACACTGAAGGGCATGAACTTTGCAAGTGTTCAGGAACAAGGCTTCATGCCACTGTACAAACGAGACAAGGTAACGGATAGACTGCACGAGGTATGCAACTTCCGTACAGACTATGAATTTATTACAAAAAGAGATATGAAAACAATTCAGAAAAAAAGTAAAGGCCGGGAATAAAATACCATATTTCAAAACGAGACTAAAATACCTCGCAGTCCTTGTAAATACCGGGATTGCGAGGTATTATGCTTTGCCAAACTGTCAAAGATGGGATTATATTGTACCTTTTTCCCTGATGCAATCGAATGACAAGAATTTACCCCATTTCGTGTGATTGTCCGCTCCGGCAGGCTATGACCGCTACAACACCAGTCCTTCCAGCGTCTCCATTTCCATCTCCTGTTCCGGCGTGAATGCTTCCGATGTAAGATATCGGTATATGGCATCAAGCAGCGCGCGGGCTTCGGGGTATTGCTGTAAATTCTGCAGATTCATGGTGGAGACCAACAGCTTTCCGCCGCCGCAGCGGCACTCGAACAGCTTGGCCATCGGGCGTAAGAACGCATAACTGTCCATTTCCGCAACAATCGCCCGGAACGGTTCCGGCAGTATCAGGGCGCGCTGCACGGCCATCGGCCACCATTGCCAGTTGCTGTAACATTCCGTCGGGAAATATTGAAACAGCGGGTGTTTCGCGTCAATAAACTGTCCCATGCCTCCCTCCTGGCCGGGGAAGGTTCCGACCGACCAGAAATCCGTGGAAAACTGGGCCTGTATGGAGCAGGGCAGCGCCTCTTTCGTGGACGACGGCGTCAGATACACCGTTCTTCCTGCCCGCAGCGCATCTTTGGCAGCATCATCCAGATGCGCCGTCTCCAGTATGCCCTCCGGACAGACCGGGCTCACAGGCGGATATACCCAGACAGGATAACAATTCGATATCCCGCCAAGCGAAACGCTCAGTTCCAGCCGCATCGGGCGTTCCGGCTTTTTCCCCGATAAATTATTCAGACAAAATTCCAGACTCCCGGCCACCGTCAGTTTCCCCGGCGGACAGCAGATTTCCGTCTCCGGACAAAACACACCCCGGAGTTCCTCTCCTTCCGTGCGCCCGGACAGCTCACAGCGCAGCCGCCCCCGGAGCGTTTCTTTCCCATAATTGGCTATCTTCACTTCCGCACGGAGCGTTTCCGTGTTCTCGTAAGTATATTTCGGCAGCAAAACGAGCGGCAGTCTGTCCGTAAAAAAGCGTCTGAACGCCTCCGGCTTCGCAAATTCATACGGTTTGGGCATCAGATGGGCGTTCAGCATCCCTACCAAAGCCGTTCCCTGCCCCGGAAAGTCCTGTAATCCGAGCAGCGAAATCCCGGAAAGCTGTTCCGTCCGCATGGCCGCCTCGATTTCCTCCCGGTAGCAGAGACGAGCAAGCTCCCCGGAAGCCTCCACATATCCCGGCCAGTCCGCCATCAATCCCCGCGCCGTCACTTTTTCCTGAATCAACCGGAGATTTGCCGGGTCCGAAATCCCCCGAAAATCCGAAAGTTCACCGAAATCAGGCAATATCTCAAACTGTCCGACCTCAAAACTGAAAACCGGTCCGACGTAAGTTTTCCGCAGTTCTTTCATCGTCCCGTCAAAATTTGCCACCGCCCCCGGATAACAATGGTTCAGATATCCCCTCATTTCGGCAAACGTTCCCCGCAGCTCCCGCTCATAAAAAGCGGAAGATGTATAGAAATCGCTCTTTGCATCACAGCCCCGCTCTCCGTAATGCACGTTAGAGCCGTTTGCATAAAGCCGGGTGTCATCCAGTTTTCCTGCCAGCAAAAGCAGCTCGTCCATCCGCTCATGTCCTTTCGGAAGGGCGTGCAGCTCGTTTCCGAGCGTCAGCATCACGAAAGACGGATGGTTCGCGAGCATTTCCAGAATCCCCCGAAGCTCCGCCCGGTAGTAGAGGTAACTTTCTTCCGATTCAAAAGCGTCTTTCGGATTCCAGTGGGAAAGCTCCGGCTGCATCATCATGCCGAGCTCGTCCGCCGCCGTAAACGCCGCATCCGGGGGACAATGGGAATGAAAGCGCACGCAGTTTATGCCGTAAGAGCGGTACAGCAGCAGAATCTCCCGCCAAGCGTCCCGCGTCATCGGCGGATAGCCGGTCTCCGGAAAGACCGCGCAGTTCGCTTCGCCGCGCAGAAAAAAAGTTCTTCCGTTTATTGTCAGTCTTCCGTTCTCTCCCGCGCCGAAATCTCTGACGCCGAAAACCACTGTTTTCGATGCACCGTTTGACAGGGTCACGGACAGCTCATACAGATTTCCTTCCGCTTCATCCCATCGTTTTATGTCTTCCCGCAGCGCAAGGGAAAAAAATCCGATTTCCAGACCTTCGCCGTCATCCGATATCGACGCCCGTTCTGACATACTTGTCATTTTCATATTCCCTGTCCGCTCCTGCTTATCTATCTGCACAGTCGCTTCTGCCATGCCCTCCCGCAATGCTTCCGACCGGACAGTCACCGTACCGCTCCAGGACTCGTCCGCACAGATAACGATTCTGACCGTCAGCCTGTCTCCCTTCGGGTATACCCGCACCGAGGCCGGAAACACCGGTTCTTCGGTCCGCAGCCTGAGATACCCGAGCGCACCGTTCCAGTTCGTCTGCGTTTCATCCGTGGCCGCAGACGAATATACGATGGCGTCATGAGGCAGCCCCGGATAGCTGTTATCCGACACAAGTGTCACTTTATGAGTGCCGTCAGGTAATCCGGTCACTTCAAATACATGTGGCGTACAAAGCGTCGCCTCCCCAAAAGCCGGCACTTCCCTGTCATCCACCAGAAGCCGCAGGCATCTTGCCCGTTCGACTTCCAGAAATACCCGTTTCCCGGCCGGCGCGCCGAACGTGAAACTGCGCGTAAACCGCGCCGCTCCTTCGTATGTATATTTTCTTGTAAACCGCGTCGCAATCGGCGCATCCGGACATTCCAGCCGTGCGCTGTCAGACGCTTCCGCCCCGCCGTCTTCCGGCGCGCTTTCCTTCTCCCGGCCTCCGAGCGTCTCATCCGGGTGCACCGCTTTGCCGCAGATGTCCTTATGCCCGATGCAATTTTCATCCAGTGTCCCCGGCAGCCGCATCGGATATATCCTGCCGTCACCGATATCCGCTTCCCACAGACCGCTCAAATCATAAAACCTGTCAATACCATTCATAATTCCGCCCGTCCTTTCATAGACTGATAAAAAGATTTTCGATGGGGATATTATTTTATGAGTTCCAAAACCAAAATTGTTGTGCTTCATGTAAAAGAATTGATATATACCGGAATCCTTGCCGTGCTCGGTATTCTTTTCATTGTTCTGCTCATCATCATGTTTCTGCCAAAAGAAGAAAAACCGGAAACAATGCCGACAATGACGCAGACAACGTCAAATACCTATGTTCCCGGTGTATATACGACCTCTTTAATCCTGAATGACAATGTGGTGGAAATAGAAGTCACCGTTGACGAAAAAAATATCAATTCCATCCGCCTTGTGAATCTGGATGAAGCCGTTACAACGATGTATCCTCTGATTCAGCCCTCTTTTGAGGACCTTGCGAACCAGATTATTCAAAACCAGAGTCTGGACGGCATTACATATTCCGATGACAGCAAGTATACATCCATGATTCTGCTGAACGCCATTACCGCATCTCTGGAAAAAGCCGTTTCCACAGGAGATGTTCCCGATACGGAAACGGGAGCCGGCCGCTGACCCATCTCCTGCCCGTGTTCCTGTCATAATTCGTCGAGCTGACCAAGCCAAATCGCAGCGACGGCATCCGAAGGCATACGCAGGTCTCCTCTCGGAGACAGCGCGACACTTCCGACTTTGGGGCCGTCGGGCAGACAGGAGCGTTTGAACTGCTGCGTAAAAAACCTGCGATAAAAGGTCTTTAACCATTTCAAAATGACCTCTTCTTCATACCGGCCCGCAAAAGAAGTCTTCGCAATCCGATAGATTTTGGCCGGTTCGAATCCGCAGCGCAGCATATAATACAGGAAAAAATCATGCAGCTCATAAGGGCCGACCAGGTCTTCCGTCTTCTGGGCAATCGAATCGCCCGACGGCGGCAGCAGTTCCGGACTGACAGGCGTGTCAAGTATATCCAGCAGGACTGCCGAAAGTTCTTCCTGTTGGCAAGTGTCCGCATAATACTTCACGAGATGCCGCACCAGCGTCTTCGGCACACCGCTGTTGACTCCGTACATGGACATATGGTCGCCGTTATAAGTCGCCCATCCGAGCGCCAGCTCCGACATATCTCCGGTTCCGATGACCATCCCGTCCGTTTTGTTCGCAATATCCATCAATACCTGCGTCCGCTCTCTTGCCTGACCGTTCTCATAAGTAACATCATGCCTGTCGCTTTCCTGTCCGATATCCCTGAAATGAACGTTCACCGCTTCCTTAATATTGACTTCCTTAAGCGTTACGCCGAGTGTCTCCGCCAGCTTGCAGGAATTGCGGTAAGTCCTGTCCGTCGTGCCAAAACAGGGCATCGTAACCGCGACAATCTGTTCTCTGGAGCGTTCCAGCAAATCAAACGCACGCACCGTTACAAGAAGCGCCAGCGCGGAATCCAGACCGCCGGACACCCCAATAACGGCTGTTTTTGCTCCCGTATGCTCATAACGTTTTTTCAGGCCGTAAGACTGAATCGAGAAAATTTCGTCACAGCGTTTCTCCCGCTCCTTCTGCTCGGACGGCACAAAGGGCATCGCATAAAAGCTTCTGTCAAGTTCCGTATCCTCCTCTTCCATCCGAAAGCGTAACACTTGATATCCTTCTTTTTTCCCCACATGAAAACTCGTCATTCTGCGCCGCTCATGATTTATTCTGTGTATATCCAGGTCGGCACAGACGGTCTGCGCGTCAAAACGTTTGGACTGCGCCAGTACCGTTCCATTCTCGGCAATCAGATTATGTCCGCCGAAAACAAGGTCCTGCGTGGACTCCCCGTCTCCCGCGGAAGCGTATACATATCCGGCTATAAATCGCGCGCTTGCCGATTTTACAAGCATTTCACGATAACTGTCTTTTCCGACCGTCTCATTGGAAGCCGATAAATTGACGAGTACGCTTGCGCCAGCCATTGCATGGGATAAGCCCGGCGAATCCGGAACCCAGATATCTTCACAGATTTCACAGCCGACAACGAGCTCCCGCATGGAATCCGCCTGAAAAAGAAGATTGCTGCCGAACGGAATCTCCTCGTCTTCCCACCAGTAAGGCTCTGGAATCTGATTCCCCGGCGTAAAATGCCGCGTTTCATAAAACTCCGCGTAAGCCGGGATAAAACGCTTCGGAATCATCGCCAGCACCTTGCCGTCATGCACCGCCGCCGCCACATTATACAGTTTATGTTCTTTTTCTACGGGCAGCCCCACGAAAATAAGCGCATCGAGCCCTTCCGAGGCATCGGCAATCACTCGTAACTGCTCTTTTGCCTCTTTCAAAAGCAGCTCCTGCAAAAACAAATCGCCGCATGTATAACCCGTCAGGCAAAGCTCCGGAAAAACGATGATTTTCGCTCCCTTCTCCGCCGCCTCTTCCATGCGTTCACATATCTGCCGCCCGTTATAGACCGGATCCGCAACCTTTATCCGGGGCGTTACCGCCGCGACTTTCACAAATCCATGCTTCATCCTGTTTATCGTGCTCCTTTCTCAGCCTGCCGGCATCATCGGCTTTCCATGCGCTCCGTCTCCTGTTTCTGAAATCTTTCCTGATATTGTCCGGCAGTTTTTCGATATTTATACCATTTTTTTCAGCTCATCCGCCGTAAAGACGTAATTCGTATTACAAAAATGACAGTGCAGTTCCACGTCCTTTCCTTCTTCTGCCATTTCCTGCAAATCTTCTTTTTTCAGGCTGTAAAGAACTTTTTCCACCCGTTCTTTCGAACAGCCGCACCAAAAGCGCACCGGCGTTTTTTCCGTGATTTCCAGTCCCATGTCGCCCAACAGAAGCGATAATATCTGCTCCGGCGTATTGCCCTCTTCCAAAAGCGTCGTTACTGATTTCAGGCCCGCCACGTTCTCTTCCAGTTTCCGAATGACCTCTTCCTGCGCAAACGGCATAAGCTGGATAATAAAGCCGCCGGCCTGTTTCACCGTATTGTTCCGCTCCATCAGAATGCCAAGCGCCACGCAGGAGGGAACCTGTTCCGACGCCGCAAAATAGTAAGTCAGGTCATCGGCAATCTCTCCCGTCTGCAATGCTACCCGGGAAGCGTAAGGGTCTTTCATCCCCATATCTTTGATGACATGCAGATATCCTGCCCCGATAACGCCGCCCACATCCAGTTTTCCCTGTGCATTCGGCGGCATCATCGCCTGCGGCCGGTTCGCATATCCTTTTACGTTTCCCCGGGAATCCGCCGTTACCGTCATGCCCCCGACCGGACCGTCTCCGCTTATCTGCAGCGTCAGCACGTCCTTTTCTCCCTTCAGCATGCTTCCCATCAGACAGGCTCCCGTCATCAGCCGGCCGAGCGCCGCCGTGACGACCGGACTCAAATCATGTCTGTCCCTCGCTTCTTCCACCAAATCCCTTGACGTCACCGCAAACGCGCGTACCTGCGCATCCGCCGCCGTCGCTCTTATCAGATAATCCGTCATTGTTCTGCCCCTTTCCCTGTCTGCCTCCGCCTACTGCGGACTCAGGATTTTCCTTTCACGCTTTTTTGTCCAATCAACACAATCCGTCCGCTCTCCGGCGTCACAGCTCCCTGTGTATCGGCGTCCGCCGCCTCAAGCAAAACAAGCCCCGCCTTTTCTAACAGCGTTTTCATCTGTTCCAGCCGGTATCCCCGTTGATAGTGTGTCTCCTGGAACCGTCGGAAACTGCATTCGCCCTGCCGTTCGCCTGTTTTTACGAAAACCGTCAAATCGTACTCGTTGATTTCTTCTTCCGGGTGGTAATAATTTTCCCAGATAAAGCTGCATTCCTCCCGGTTCTCGGCAATCGTCGCATCGCCGATGAGCGTCTCGTATTTATAGACCGTATTGAAATCAAAAATAAATACGCCGCCCGGATATAGGTAATTTTCCACCAGTCGGAAGACCGTAAGCAGCTCTTCTTCCGACAACAGATAATTCAGGCTGTCGCAGACGCTGATAACCGCTCCGACCGTTCCGTATAGTTCAAACTGACGCATGTCCTGCTGTAAATACAGGATGTCCAGACCGGAACGCTCTTTTTTCTCCATCGCGCGCTGCAGCATCTCCTGCGAATTGTCGATGCCAATCATATCGTACCCTTTGGCCGCCAAAAGCTCCGTCAGCGTCCCGGTTCCGCATCCCAAATCCAGCACGGCATTCTGCTCCTGCAAAAGCAGTTCGTCATCCGTACCGTCTTTTATCCGGTAACGTTTCAGCGCCGCATCGAGAAACGCGCACCATTCCGCATAGGGCGTCTCATCCATAAAAATATCATATACGCCTGCAAAATCAGTATAAGCTTCCATCCGCTTCCACCTCGATTCCTTTTATCATGCCGCAAAAGCCGCTTGTTTCCGAGCCTATCCGTTCCAGCGGAAAAAGAAAATCCCCATATTCCCCGAACGGCTCTCCGTTTCCGACCGTGTCCGCCAGTCTGCCGTTGACGTACAGGCTCGTCCGGTCTTTTTCTCCCCGTATTTCAAGGCTTACCCATTCTCCGACAGGCAGCGTATAATCAAAGGAATAGTCTCTTCCTTCTCTGGAAAAACCAACCTGTCCCGTTCCCGTCTGCACGGCCTTAAATGCGCTCTGTCCATAGGCACAGTCCGTCTCAAACAGGATTTCTTCCTGTACTTTTTCCGTTCCCGGACCGGTTCCTCCTTTTTTGCCGGAATCCTCCCGAAAAACCTCCATTTTAACGGTATAGCTGCCGCCGATACCGATTCCATTCCCGTTTCCGCCCGTATAGCCGGTGTTCACATACCCCGTTTGCCCGGAAAAAGTAAGCGTCTCTCCCGGGAAAATCCGCAGCACATCCTCTTCCCAGACTGCCGCACCGTAAGGATTGCTGCCCGGCGCGAGGCCGAGCTCCGTAAACCGCTCCGTCCACTCCTGATAAGAACCTTCCGTCTCTCCCCATAGTTTTCCGCCGATAATGCCGAGCGGCGCAAAGAACCGGTCGAACAATCCGGCCTCGCTGATGCCCACATCCAGGCTGCCGCTCATGTCGTTCCATATCATATAGGATGCGCCCGCCATTTGGGGCGAATAGGCCGGTATCGTCTCCAGCTGATTATAGTCATAAAATTTGTTTACTTCCCAGTTCCGGTAAAGCTCTTCTTCGTCCAGATAATCATAACCGCCGCCCGGAATAATGTACAGATGGTTATTCTGCATATTAATCAGCGTATAACCGGCCTGGTACATGGCAATAGGGTCGGCCCACACCGTGCTCCAGATATTCATCTGAAGCCCTTCCGCCGGGGGCGTCGTCTTTCCTTCGATATTGCTAAGACTTCCCCATAACCGTATCGCTTCCACATCGCTTTCCTCGTTTATCAGCGTTATCAGCTCATTCATATACTGCCGGTAAGTCTCTCCGTCCCCGTAATATTCATCCATCCCGATGTTCACCACATCCGCTTCCCGAAAAGCTCCGCCCCCCAACGCTTCCCGCCAGATGGTTTTCACAAGCTCGACCGCTTTTCGTTCGCTCAAATCAATCTGGTCCACCGCTTCATTCCGCACGGTCAGCGCATATTCCGGAAAAAGCTTCGTAATCGAAAGAGAATGGGCCGGCGTATCGATTTCCGGCACGATACGCACGCCATAACGCTTCGCGTCCGCGATGAATGCGGCAAATTCCTCCGTCGTATAAGCGTAATCCGAGGAAGTCAGCCGTTCTCCTTTTTCATTTATGACACTACTGTCAATACGAAACGCGCTGTACGCGGTCATCGCCTCTTCCACAGAACCCGTCAGGCCGCTCGTACTCAAAATAATGTTATCGTTCAAATGGATGCAGAGGTCATTCATCTTATACCAGGACATGTTTTCCATGATACGGTACAGCATAGCCATCGAAACGGGCTTTCTCGCCACATCAATGCCAAAACTCCGCACCGGATATCTGGGATAATCCCGGATTCGTCCCTGTGGGATTTTTCCTTCCTGCTCTTTCAGAATCTGCAGCGCGGTGACGGTTCCCCAGTGAATGCCCGGTTGACTGCCCCCAGTTATGACACACTTGTCAGTAATTTCACACAAATATCCTTCTTCTCCGAGGCCGGCCGCCGCGCCGCCAAAACAGAATCCTTCACCGGCCTGCCCGGCATAACCGAGATAAAAATCCCCCGGCTCCACTTCCTCCCAGGTTCCCTCCAGAACCGATATTTCCGTCCCCATAATTTCCCGATACCGGTCGGCAAACAACGCTGCCGTCGGCAGAAGGTCTTCCCCCTGCACCACCATGCGGGAATCCTCTCCCGGGACAAAATATCCGCTGCCGCCGTCCCACTCCGCAATTGCCGGAATCACTTCGGGCTTCGCATTGCCGCCGGGCATATCTTCCGCCAATGTCAGACCTTCCACATTCTCCCGCGAATCCTCTGCCGCGGGAACACGGATGGTAAAGGAAACTTCCCGTCCGGCTTCCGCCTCCGAATCATCCTCCGGTTCCACCAAAAAACCGACTTCCACTTCCTTCTCCTGTATCGTCTCAAAAACTTCGCCGTCCGCACCGATGACCTGTTCGTAATCCGCACCGAGATAGGTGACACGATATCCTTCCGGCGCTTCCGGCATTTGCAGATAGCGTGTGTTATTTTCTCCTGCGGCGACGTTCGGCGCCTCCAGCAGATAAGCTGCCGGCTTGTCCGCATACACTTCGAACTCATAAAGGGATACGTTCTGATACAGATTGGAATAATCCGCTTCTTCTTTGGAAACCGCACTCGTCTCTAACCGTAAAAAACGCACCGTTACCGCCTCCGGCAGCGGAATCTCCTGTTTTTTGGAAGACGGCGCACGGTCAAAAGACGCCAAAACCTGCCAGTTCTCTCCGTCCTGCGAGCCTTCCAGCCGATACGCGGTTACATTCGTCCTTTCCCATTTCAGAACAACAAAAGAAACTGAAATTTCTTCCGGAAATTCCAGTTCTATAAAATGAGAAGCATCTTCCCAGTTATTTTCGCTCGACCAGCGAGAGGACAAATTTTCATCGTCCCCGTCAATCGCTTTATCCGCCGACAACGCTTCCGCCTCCATACTGTCACAGGTGGCCTTAACGCCTTTCTGCAATGCCAGATTTGCGCTGTTACGCGATGATGAACTTCCCAACGCATTAAAATCAAATCCAAATTTAACCGCGCAGAATATGCCCGCCGCAAGAAGCAGGATTATCGTGCCAATCAGGGCTATTCGTTTTTTCCAGGAAACTTTTATCATCCTATCCACCATGCCGCGGCCTCGCTGCGGCTTCAATCAAATACCAATCAGCTTATAAAAGCGCTCCCAACAGTCCATAGGATACAATCGACATAATAACAGTTGCTATGATAATGCCGAGCAGCTCCGCCAGAACCGCTTTCTTGAAATCAATATCGAGCAGCGCCGCAATCAGAGAACCCGTCCATGCGCCCGTGCCCGGAAGCGGGATTCCGACGAACAGCACCAGTCCCCAGAACTCATATTTTTTAATGCTCTCGCTTTTTCCCATCGCCCGCGCTTCCAGCTTTTCGATAATGCCTCTGAAAAGTTTAATCTTCTTTAACCATTTGAAAATCTGCTTGATGAACAGCAAAATAAACGGAATCGGAATGATGTTACCAACAATGCAGATTGGAATAGCAGTCGTTATTGAAACATCCAGCAGAGAGGCTACCAACAGTCCTCCTCGCAGCTCTAATATCGGAATCATGGAAATGATGAAAATAACGATTTCCCTCGACACAAACCGTCCCAATGTACTCGCAAACCAAATCGCCAGACTATCCATACTATTATCTTACCCTTATCCTTTCTCTTTCTTGCTCTTATTTTGATTTTTTATTCTTTTCTTTATTTTGACACCCGCCTTTTTTATTTCAGGCGTTCAAAGCTCTCATACAATTTCCCGCAAAGCCGCAAACAACGCGTCCATCTGCTCATCCGTTCCAATCGTAATCCGCAGATAATTGTCGATTCGCGCCTTGTTCCAGTATCTTACATAAATATGATGTTCCTTTAATTTCCCGAAAATTTCCTGTGCCCTGACTTTCTCATGAGAAGCAAAGATAAAATTCCCATAGGACTTCGGAAAGGTAAATCCGAGCGACGCCAGTTCTTTTTCGCTCCGCTCCCGCGTCGCGATAATTTTTCCGCAGATTTCCTGAAAATATGCTTCATCCTTAACGGACTCCGCACCAAGCCGCAGCGCCGGCCTGTTCATCGTGTAGGAATTGACGGAATATTTCGCGTCGTTCAGATACCGAATCAGCTTTTCATTCCCCACAGCATAGCCAATTCTGCTGCCCGCCATAGCCCTTGACTTGGAAAAAGTGCGGACCACAAGCAGATTATCATATTTTTCCAACAGCGGAAGACAGGTCGTTCCTCCAAAATCAATATAGGCCTCATCAATTATGACAACAACGTCAGAATTTGCCTTTACAATCGCTTCCACTTCCGCCGTCTCCATCAGCACGCCCGTGGGCGCGTTGGGATTCGGAAAAATCACGCCGCCGCAGTCCTTACCGATATAATCTTCCTTCCGGATATGAAACGCCGCATCGAGCGGTTTCATTTCAAACGGAATCCGGTAGATGTCCGCCCAGACATCATAGAAAGAATAGGTGATATCCGGAAAAAAGACAGGTCTGTCAGAATTAAAAAAAGTCAGAAAAGCCATCGACAACACGTCATCCGAACCGACGCCGATAAAAATCTGCTCTTCTTTCACATGATGATATTCTGCAAGACGCGCCGCAAGCGGTGTTTTCTCCGGAAATTCCGGATACAGGCGCAGCTCCTGATAGTCCATTTCTTTTATCGCTTTATCCACCATCGGAGACGGCGGATAAGGACATTCATTTGTATTCAGTTTGATAATGTCCTTTTCCTGCGGCTGTTCCCCCGGTACATAAGGTACGACCTTTCTGACATTTTCTTCCCACTTCATCTCATTGTTTCCTTTCTGCTCTTACTCATTCCGCCTTCCACTCCGCCGCCAGCTTCCCATACGCTTCCGCCTGCTCCGTATTTCCGGCAAGCCGGTAACATTCCGAAAGCCCGCGCAGCGGAATATCCCCACTACTATGTATATTAAGGATACTCTCCGTTTCATACACGGCATTGTAAAACCATACGATTGCTTCTTCCAGGTCCCGCCGTTCCAGAAAATATGCTCCGAGTTCACAGCAAATCTCGGAACAGCCTTCGCACGCGACGACTTTTAACGCATATTTAAAAAATTTCTCCACATCCTGTCCGATTCTGGCCGCCCGCGCCACGACACAGGCCGCCTCCTTGATTTCATCCAGTGAACGCTCCGTATCCGCGCAGGACGTCTCAAAAAAGGGACCGGCAGACAGAAAATCCCGCTCTTCTCCCGCAATAAAAAGCTCTTTGGCATAAATATTATGGAGCCGCTTCGATAAACGTTTTCCTTCGGACGCCATCCGCGCAAACGCCGCCAAATCCCTGTTTTTATGATTGCTGTCCGGCAGATGCAAAATTGCGACATCACTGTCATAAATCACAGGTTCCAATACAATCTGCTCGTGAATCGGCTCTTCCCATCGGAAAGTGCGCACCCTTTTAAAAAGCTTCGGCCGCAGCTCCCTGTCAAAATTATAGATGGTTCCAAAATCGAGTTGATTCGCATAATACATCTGCACGATGTCGATTTCCGGCAGAAGGTTTTCTTTTAACCTTCGAAAAATCTCCCGGTTTTCTTCATCCAGCGCCTCGTCGGCATCCGCAGAATAAATATATTCCATCGTCGCTTTGGAAAAAGCAAAGTTCCGCGCGGCCGCAAAATCTCCAATCCATTCGAAATCGTAGATTTTATCCGTATACCGCGCCGCGATTTCTTTTGTTCTGTCCGTTGAGCCGGTATCCACGATAATGAGCTCGTCCATGATGTCCGCAACGCTGTCAAGACATCTCGCAAGCAGCTTTTCTTCATTTTTTACAATCATACAAAGGCTTATTGTAATCATATGCGTCATGACACCTTTCCGTTGTCAGGCCTGTCCGCTCCATGAAACACATGGGCCATACACACACTGGAAAACTTTTTTCGTATTAGTATACCAAAATTTTACCAAAAAGGAAACAGTGGTTTTCCATTACAGAATTTCCATTCCGTGTTTTTATCCGTCTGCGCAAACGGTAACCTGTGCGATGCCCGTATTGTATCACTTTGTATTTCGTTTCGCAAGACAAGCCGCTCAAAACCGCATGTCATCCCCTTCTATGATGAGATATTTTTGCATACCGTCCGCATATACCACCATACCGCCGTATCTGTTTTTCCGGCAAAAAGCTTTGCTCACACATATCCGATAAGCGGTCGTCCTGGATAAATCCACCATATGTTCCCCAATTCTGATAACAAAGTCTCCGTTTTTTCTGCGAATCGGCACATATCCCAAATAACAGTAGCGTCTGCCGTTCCAGTTATAGACGCGCGCCATCCGGTAAAATCCGGCATGACATAATATCATCAGAAACAACAGCAGCGCTCCCAAAAGAGCCGTCAATATCCATCTTTGCATTTCAATTTCCATACTTCCTCTCATTCCGCCGCATAAACGGCAATTTCATCTTATCCCGATGCTCCTGCAACACTTTTCACCCATGCAAAATCATGTTATCATATCTTACAGGAGGGATTCCCATATGAACAAAAGAACTTCTCATCGTTATTCTATGATATTCATCGCCGCCCTGACCGTTATTTCCGCCGCGGTTCTGATATTTTTTCTTTACCGGAATAAAACCTCGTCCGAATTTATCGCTTTTTCGGAACCGGTGGACGAAACTTCCCTCACAGCCTCCGTACTGGAAGAACCCCGGCTCAACGCTTTCTTCGATTTAAGCGTTCCTACCTGGCTGACCAAAGTGAACGATACCTATTTTCTTGTGGACTGTTACCACAATCAGGTTATTTACCACGATAATCTGAGCGACCCGCTCTGGCAATGGAGTGTAATGACGGATGATATCAACAGAGGACATACGCTGGCCAGCGACGGCCTCGTATATCTGATAGACGATACGGAAAATAACAGAATTTTGATTTTTGAAAAAAAGAACGGCCGCTTCCTGCATACACAAACTTTCCAGGACATCGGAAACAGGCCGCATTATATTATTTATGATGAAAAAACAAAGACTTTCTACGCATGGAGTTCCATGAGCGGGGAAATGTATCTGTTCCGCCACGAACCGGATGACAGCCGTATGTATCTGGCTGCCGTCCGCAAAATAGACGCGCTGGAAAACGTCTATGTCCGCTCTTTTACCATTCAGGACGACAGCGTTTATTTCGTGTCCGGCAATTCCAGCATAATCAGGGCGGACCTCAAAACGTTTCAGGTTCTGGATACCTGGCCTGTGCCGGATTCGATGGCCGGCATGATACAGCTTACGCCGATTCAGGACTATTTCTACATCACTGTTTCTACCGATATTACCGGGAATCAGGACTATGCGACAATCCTCCGCACCAAAGACCTTTCCGGGCTGATGGATGGCCGCTTCGAGGATATCTACGAATATTTTATCGGCGGCGGGACGCCTTACTATATAACCCAGATAGATAACGGTTGGTATTTAACAGAACATCGTCTTCCCGGCCACTCTCTCTGGCGTTTTCAGGTTACAGATAATGAAATCACGGATGTGGAAGCGGTTTATTAATCACCATACTCCCCCAATGCTTCCGCTTTAACGCCCTTTCTTATCCCCAAGCAGAGGTTTAATCGTATTATAGATTTCGCTTGCCTGCTTATTGTCCTTACTCGGATATTGTTTCACAAGCGCATTGTTAATTCCTGTCTTTGTCTTATACTGCAAAATTATCTTTGTCACGGCCGCCGCTATCTCCGCGTCTTTAATCAGCTTCGCGACCGCCTTTTCCAGTTCTTCCTTTTCCTTCTTGATATTTCTGCCGGATAAATCAGTAACCATTGTTATTTTAATATTCCGTTTTCCCCAGTATGTGCACAGAATGTTAAAACCGTTATCCTTCGTAACGAGATGATATTCCTGTTCTTTTCTCGCCGCAATAATATAGCCGAGATAAGTGGCCAACTGGAAATCCAACGCGTTCTTCGTGCCGACTTCCACCTTCTGAAAAATGATTTCCGCTTCGGACTCATTGATTCTTCTATGCAAATCAAAAGTCAGCGTATCCGCATTATCGCTGTAAAAAATACAGACCGTATCTTCTTTGGTCAGCTCGTTTATGCCGTTTAAACCGTCTTTTTTCACATTTTCATAATCCACCAGATAATAACTCATATTAATAACCATGCCTTTCTCTCAACCTGCGATATTTGCGCCGCAGGCACAAATTCGCGTGTGAAAAATTTATTTTTCACACTAACCCTCCATTCATACAGCCTGCGATAATCCACATATTTACAGATATTTTATCACAAATGAGGGTGTCTTACTACTTGAATTTGAAATATATAGAAGCGGAATAACTACTCCTCTTTGATTGGAAATCTGATGCGGACGGACAGCACGCCTTCTTTATAACCGGCATCAATCGTACCGCCTAACCGTTCCGTCAGTTGTTTTGCAATGGAAAGTCCCAGACCGGTGGATTTGGAAGCGCTCTGCACCGTGTAGAAACGCTCGAAAAGCTTCCCGGTCCGGACCTCGTCCAGACCGGAAGCATGATTGGAAAATACCATCTCTCCTTCTTTCGACAATGCGATTTGTAAGTCACCGTCGCTGTACTTGATGGCATTCCCGATGATATTTCCGATGATACGCGTCAGAAGATTTTTGTTTAATTTGCATTTAATATCGTCTTTCGGGATATTTATAACAGGTGCGATTTCATTATTTTTCAAAACGGCATAGTATACTGCCAGACTTTCTTCCAACACATGATTTAACAGAACCTCTTCCCATATAACATCCTGCATTTCCGAAGCCGCCACTGCATATCGGAAGAGTTCTTCCGTCAGCTGTGTTAAAACCGCCGCCCGGTTCTCCATAATTTCCAGATAACGCTTTATGGTTTCCCGGTTTTCCTGTTCCGGCATCTGCGCAAGCTCCCGTTCCAGCAAATCGAGGTAACCGCAAAGCGCTGTCAACGGCGTGCGGATATCGTGAGAAATGTTGGCTACCGCCTCTTTGAGCCTTAAATCACCCTGCTCATAACAGCGCCGCTTTTCCCGCAGTTCCCGCAGCGCCGCATTCAGGCTCACCGCCAGCTTTCTCATTCGCCCGTCATGGCTCGAAATCGTCAGAAGCGCATTACTCTCCGTCTTCAGAATCGTGGCGATTCCTTCCTCAATCTCCATCGCCGTCTTCCGCATCAGATAGATTTTTATCAATAAAATCACGATTATACAAATCAATACCGCAATAAATACCCACATATCCCTACTGAATATCCTTCCTTTGAAACAGATACGCCCCGACTGCAATCAGCACAATCGATTCTCCGAGCATACAGAGCGGCGCCCTTACGGAAAATGCCGCATCCGGGTCAATCATATACATCGACTGGTCTCCCGGCAGACAGGCATCCAGCCATTCGTAGACGACCCTTTTTGCTCCGCTGACATATTTGGAGTTCGGTATGTTCTCTTCGATTTCCATTTCTCCGCTTTCCGCTGCCACGACTCTGTTTGTCAGCTCCGGTTCCTGTAAATCCCGATAAATCTGTGTTATCAGTATCACGAAAACGAACGCAATCACAAGTTCCACGACGACCGCCCGCATCTTATTGCTGTCAATCATGGAAACAAGCGCATAAACTGCCGTATAAGCCAGAATAATGACCAGACTGCATCCGATGCGCCAGGGAATCTGCCCCATCGACGTCAGCGCCGGCTTTCCCACAAAAAACAGGGCGGAAAGCGCGGACACGGCCGAATAAGTGAAAAACTGCACGGCTCCCGCCGCATAGCACACAATCACATTGGCAAGATAAATATCCGTCCGTTTATGTCCAACGGAAATTTTATTCCGAATCGTACCATCGCTGTATTCAACGCCAATGAAAAAAGGGATGAGAACGGCCATGACAACATGAATGAACAGCATTTCATTAAAAAAGTATACGGTCCATCCATTATTGACCATGCCGAGGTTTCTGACATTAACCGCCGCCATCGCATAGACAAAAACACTGTAACAGGTCAGAAAAATTTCTGATATCCAGAAAACCTTGCTTTTTATCATCCGCACCATATTAGCATAAATCAGTCTGCTCATTTTGCTTCCTCCTTCCCTTTTCCGTCCTGTAATCCGGTATGTTCGGACGCTATCAGATTCATAAAATAACTTTCGAGACTTTCGTCTTTTTCCTGTATGGAGTGTATCGTGCAGCCTTGCTCTGCCAATGCCAGCGTCAACTCCGTAACATGAATCCGGGCAAATATATCCGCCCGGGTATCGGACAGAATCGTATATTCCAGTCCCTGTTCGTCCAGGACACGCGAAAGAATCCGGCTGTCGGATACTTCCAACCGAAAGCATTTCCTGCATTCGGCTTCCAGTTCTTCCCTGCTGATTTCTTTTACCATGCGCCCGTTATCGATAAATCCGTAGTGGGTTGCCATACGGGACAGCTCATCCAGAATATGACTGGAAATCAACACCGTTATCCGATGTTCCCTGTTCAGTTTCAATATCAGTTCCCGCATCTTTATAATTCCCTGTGGGTCCAGTCCGTTCACCGGTTCGTCCAGAATCAGAAAATCCGGGTTCCCCGCAAGAGCGATTGCAATGCCAAGCCGCTGACGCATGCCGAGAGAAAAATTCTTTGCCTTTTTTCTTCCCGTGTTTTCCAGTCCGACCAGCGAAAGAAGCTCCTGAATGCCTTCCCGGGAAGGCAGCCCAAGCACACGATACTGTGCCCTGAGATTTTCTTCCGCGGTCATATCCATGTAAATCGAAGGGCTTTCCACGATAGCCCCCACTCTTCTTCTCGCCGTTTCAATTCCCTTACTTCCGCTGCTTATGCCATAAAGTGTAAAGTCACCCGATGTGGCATACTGCAATCCGCAGACCAGCCTGATAAAAGTCGTCTTGCCTGCGCCGTTTTTACCGACAAACCCGTAAATCGCCCCTTTGGGAACATGAATGGAAAAATTGTTCAGCGCTTTGAAATGTTTATATTGCCTGCACAAAGCATTTGCCGTTAATACATATTCCATTGAATAACGCCTCCTTTTCTTGTTTTACCTTTATTTATCCCCTCGGCAGACACCGAGAAAATCGTTGAACGGATTCAACATATTCATTGTAGGAAATAAAGGTTAAGAAAGCGGTTAAGAAAATGATTCAGAAATGGTTAAGATTTGTCAGTCCTGGTCCTTCATTTTAAATCCAATGCCCCAGACCGATTCAATATAGTCCTTACCGCCGGTCTCCCGCAGTTTTCTGCGCAGATTGCTGATATGGACTTTCAACGAGCTTTCCATGCAGTCCGGCGTATCTTCGCTGATTCTTTCGAGCATCACAGATTTGGGAATGACCTGTTCCGGATTCTTCATAAGCAGACGGAGGATGGCATACTCCGTTCTTGTCAGCTTCACAGCCCGGTCTTTTACGGTAACGCTGTATGCTTCCGTATCCATGACAATATCACCGCACTCCAGCCTGGAGTCCTCATTTATAACACTTGTTTTGCGAAACTGCACCGCGATTCTCGCCAACAGTTCGGGCATATCAAACGGCTTCGTTACATAGTCTGCCGCTCCGCCCGACAGAAGTTGTACTTTATCCTCCACTTCCGCCCTTGCGCTGACGACAATCACCGGAATCCCCCGGACAGCGGCAAGTACCTCTTCCCCATTCAGGCCGGGCAGCATCAGGTCCAATAATACCAAATCCGGCCTTTCGACGGAAAGACGCAAAAGAGCCTCCGAACCGGAATAGGCGCGCGAAATGTCATAACCTTCTTTTCGCAGCGCCTCTTCCAGCATATCTCCTATATAAACATCATCATCGACAACGAATATCTTCTTCATGCAGTTTCCGCTCCTACACTGTTACATCAACATTGGCGCCCTCTGCCGCCGCCGGGGCTTCCGCTGTTTCCACCGGCATATCCACGCCGCCAAGCTCCAGAGAAACGCCGCCCGCCGCTTCCGATGCGCCGCCGAAAGAAGAACCGCTCACGCTCTCCTGTTTTTCTTTCACCAGCCGGTCGAACAAAGCCTTTAAATATTTCAAATCGGCTTCCATAATCTCCCGCATTTCCTGCGCTCTGTGCTTTCTTTTCATCTTTTCCAGCTGTTTTGGGTCCATGTCCTCGTAAGAAGCTTCTGTCATCTCCTGTGACAGCTCCTGCAGTGCCCGTTCGGATTCTTCCATCAGCTGTTTCAGTTCTCTGGCCATCTCATCCAGCTTCCGTGTATTCTCTTTGGACTGTTTTTCCTGCTCTTTTTCCGCCTTTTTGTCCTCGGCGGTCCCGTTTTCCTCTTCCACCGTGCAGGAGCCCGTCTGTTTGGCCCTCTCTTCTTCTTCCATGTGCTTTCTGCGCTTCTTCGCGACCCGCTCCATCTTTCTGGCATGTTCAAGCGCGCTGCTCAGTTCCCTGCTGTCATAATCGCCGCTCATTTGTTTCATCAGAAGCCCGACTACCGCCGTGCGCGCTTCCCGCACCGCTTTTCCGGCGAAAAGCGATGTTTTGGCCGAAAGAATATGCGTTGACACCCGTTTATAATTATAACCGAGCTTTTTCTTTCTTACTTTGTTGTACTTCACTACCGTGATGGTTCCCGCCGACGAACCATCTTTGTTTTTCAATGGGATTGATGTTTTCACCCCATCATACATGCCGATTTTTATTGCCATGATGTCATCCTCCCTGATGCTGTCTGTGGCTTCCAGGTAAATCCGTTTACCGTTCGTTAAACTGTTTGTATATATATCGGCCTTTTACATCTAAATCTTAACGTATTAATCAAAACTATCCTTTCGCTCCCAGATTTGGAGTCCGTTCTCAAAAACTGTTTCTTTCAATTGATAATGGGTTTCCAGAAATTGCAGCAGCGCATCGTCCATGCTCATGTGGATGCGAAGACAATAGATTCTGTCAAAAGAAAGCAGTTCTTCCTCTGAATACTTCGTATAATCCCCGTAAAACCTGCTCTCCTGCTCACTCAGCGCCATACAGCCCGTAATGTTGACAGGCGGTTCATAGCCTCTTTTTTCAAAATAATAATGAATAAACCCATCCAGCATGCAATATCGGTTGGAACCCATAAACAGCGACTTTTCATCCAGTATTCCCTTCTCTTCGTTCAGAAATTCGGCAATTTCCCGGTATTGCTGGAAGGGCGTCCGGATTGCCGCATACTGGTTTTGATAATTCTGAACAAAAGAAAAGGCCAACAGGAGGAACACCGCCGCTCTGACCGCCCACGCAGTTATCCGGGAAAGTTTTACCGGCATCTTCGGCACGGTCCATATTTCCGTTTTCGCCGTGTTGTCCGCAAAATCCAGAATGCAATCGAGCCCTAACGCCGTAACAAGCAGGATATGCGGCTGTATTACCGTAAAATAGCGTTCCACATACAGACTTGCCGAATCCATCAGATACCGGCTGAACAGATAAACAATGCCAATGGTCCATCCTGTGGCAGCGGCGCAGAATACGCCTCCCCACAGAAATTTTCTCTTTTTGGCCGGAACCGGTCTGCGCAGGGCACGAATCGCGCAGAAAAATAACGCCGCACATGTCAGCAGACACACATACCACAAAATCCGGCTGCCATCCAAATAAAACAAAATGGTCCAGACCATGTTTTTCCATTGCGGCGCCTCGCCCCAGTAGGTTTTCAAATCCCCGTGTTCATAATAAAAAGAAAGAATGAGCCAGGGAACATACAGCAGGCTGCCCGGCACATAGCAAAGCAGCTGCTTCCATGATATTTTCCGTAAAAAAACGAGCAGCAAATCCGCCAGGCCGTAAAATGCCAGCAAAATAGCGGCAAACCAGTGCGTCCATAAAAACAATGCAAACGATATGCTCCATAAAACAATCCGCTTCCTGTCCGGCCTGATGCTTTTCCCGATATAAGCATACAGGGCAAACGCCGAAAGCATAAAAGTCAGCGCATAGCAGCGAATCTCCCAGGCGGACTGCCATAGCAGAATACCCGAGGAGGCTCCCATACACAGTGCGATGAATCCGGCCCTCTTCCCTTTCAGCCTTCCCGCGGAGAAAGCAAGCAATACAACCCCCGCAAGACAGAAGAGAATCGAGGGAATCAGCAAAAACCGCTCCCCGTACGGCATCATGCGGTATATTCCATACAAAATCACCGGATACAGGGGCAGATTGCCGTCTACGCGCAGGCAGGTATCTATCACCTCCGACAAACTGACGCCGTTTCTGACAAGGCCAATCGACGCAATCTCATCCGCCCAGAAGGACTGGCAGTTTCCGCTGGCAAATGCGAAAATTCCCATCCACAATAACAGCACAATTCCCGGAATCCAGTATTTTTTCTCTATTTGTTTCATCCTCGACAACAATACTCCCTTCCTATCCCCTTATTTCTGACCTTTCAAAACATCGTCACATATTTTCCTCCCGGCTGCCAGTGAATCGTCAGCGGCCGGAATCCATATTCCGTCACACGGAAGCCATCCGCCGTCAGCGATACGGTAAACGAAGCCATCCCGCCTTTTACGCAGGATTCCTCCGGCTGTGCGCTGATATAATTTCCGATGGAATAATAGACCAGCATTTCATGTCCTTCGTCGTCCCGCAAGAACTCATAAGGCTGAATCGCGTGCGGATGCGTCCCTATGACCACATCCACTTCGCAATCGGCAAATACCTGCGTCCATTTTCGCTGAAAATCATCCGGCTCTTCGGCGTATTCCGTTCCCCAATGCACAAAAACAATGATAAAGTCGCTTTCCTCGTCCGCCATTTCTATATCACGTGTTATTTTATTCACATCCTCGAGCACATGCACCATATCGGGATTATCTTCCGGCATCCGGATGCCGTTTGTGCCGTATGTATAATTGAGAAGCGCGAACCTTACGCCGTTTCTGACCAGTATTTCATAGGGCCGGCAGTCACTGTCCTCTTCGGACTGAATGCCGAGGCACAGAACCCGGTTGTCCTCAAAAAAAGATTTCGTCGTACGGATTCCTTCTTTTCCCCGGTCAAGCGCGTGATTCGTCGCGCATGTCACCACGTCAAAACCGGCATGCACAATCGCCTCTCCCACCTGAACCGGCGTGCCAAAAAGCGGGTAATCCCCGTACATGGCGGGGTCTTCCACAAGCGGCGTTTCCTGATTTATGACGGCTATGTCGCTTTTCGCAATCACATCCCCTATGTTTTCATACAAAAAATCAAATCCTGACGCGCCGTTATTGGTCTCTCCGGCCTTTTGTTCTTCCTGCAGGCCGTATCGGTAAATCGGTTCATGAATCAGGTTATCGCCGAACACAACAAAAGTCGTATCCGTTTTTTCCTTCGTAAAGCCCCAGGAATCCCAGAACCAGCTGCTGACTTCACCTTCCGGGGATGTCAGCAGAAGGTGAATGCCGGGAGGCGCGCCTTCCCTCGCCGCCATTTCCATAACATCCTGACCGATATAGGAGGACATCCACTTTGGTCTGATTTCCTCCTCCATATATTCATACACAAAAAGATGCTGCGACCAGTTTTTCTCATCTTCTTCCACCCAAAAAGGCTTATGTGCTCCATACCTTCCTTTTTTCCAGCAAAGCAAAAGCAGCTCGTCCATTCCGTCGTTATCGATATCACAGGAAAGCACATCCTGCACTTTTATATCCTCCGGCGACGTCCAGATGGATGTTTCCCGCCTGAAAACTTCAACCTTTTTCCGGTTCAGCGTCATTTCATATTCCCCTGACGCTTCCGAAACCGTCCTGCTTTCCCACTTAATCCATCCGGGCAGAAAAGCCCCGCTGTGCCAGAAAAGCCAAAGCAAGGCGCCCGCCCCCGCAAGTGCCGGAAACACGAACCCAAGATATTTTTTCATATAATCAATCCTTCGCCCGGAAGAATGCCCGGAAACAGGCTTTCTTTTAATCACGGTAGCTTTCCGTCCATTCCGGTTGTTTCAGGGATTCATCCCGGTTGTAGTACCCATCTTCCCCAACCTGTACCCCTATCATCTGACGCCACTGTTCATCGGTCAGACGGTCGCTCAAAGGCCATGCGAACTGATAGAAAGAGTAGACGCTTCCGCGCGCGATTTTCAGCTTTCCATCCACTTTTACCACCACATAAATGCACGACGGACTGCCCGTAGCCGCCTCCAGCACTTCCCCGTTCGGGTCGGTCGCGATATCCACAACCACCGCCGCCGGGCAGTCCCTGCCGGAGAAACCTTCCTCCGTATTCTGCTCTTTAATCGTCTCATACCAGAAATGTTCGATATTTCCGCCATAGCACCGAATCAGCTCATATTCCCCCTCTGTCAGGGGTTCCTCTTTCAATTCTTTGTTGGATATCACATATAACTGATTCGCCAGTTCCGCCAGACGGTTCAGATTTTCCTCATCGGCTTCGTTCAGCATACCGTACGCCCGCAGGCCCTGTGCGGTAGAAACGGCCAGATTTTGAAACCGCGCATAGACGAGCGGTTCCGGCTCCACATATCCTCTGTCGTCGGGCTCCCTGTCCCAACCGCCGCCCATTTCGGCCATCACCTGTTTGGAATAGAGTATCGTATCGTGTTTCAGTTCCGTAAAGCTGCCCGCAAAACATTCCAGATTCTTTTTGGCCCATTCTTCCCCCTGCATGAAAAACGGATAGCCTTCTCCTTTCACTTCCAACAAAGGACGGAGCGTATTCAGCCAGCCCGCATACAGACTCGCCGACCACAGCTCTCCGTGATTTGCCGCAAGCGCATTCCGGAGTTTTGCCATATTCTCCGCATACCCTGCATAATCGGCCGCGCCGCTTTCTTCCAGAATGTTCAGCGCGGTATCGCTGCCGAGCGCCGCCGGCACATCCAGTACATCGGGAAGCATTCTGCGCTCTTGCGCGCTGTTTTCTTTTACATCGCTGTAAACCAGTTTCTGCATAATCGCCGCGTCAATTGTATAACGCTGCCCCATGAACCGGAAACCGTTAATCACATTGTCCGCGCCGTCGTCAATCGGAACGGAATTAATCTGCGGCGGAGCAAGTTTCGCCGTCATCTCATGAAAACGTGCAAAAGCCTCCTCCGTTCCGGCCAGTTTATCGACAGCAAGGCCGTCTCCGTACGCCTCCTGCATCAGCGGTATGTATTCGCATATACCCGCATCGTCGCTGGCGCCTGCAAAAAAGGCCGTTACACTATAAATCGCCTCCCAGAGGCCGTAAATCTCCCCGTTTTCCAGCGCCGCTTCGGAAATCAGAAACGCGCTCCTGTCCAAATCTTCCTGTTCCTGCGTAAAATGAATCCTGCCATACCACATCATTCCCTGAAAATAATGTTCCAGCCAGACGTCGCCCGCGTAATATCCGCGCGGCTTATACTGCGAATAATCCTCGAAATCTCCCCTGACCTTTGACATCTCAATTCCTTTTGCCTGGCCGATGGCATCGAGCTCATATAAAACATCATCTTCCACATAGTCCGGAATTTCCACGCTGTCGCCAAGCAGTCTGGCCCCTATCGTGAAAAAGGCCACATTCCTTCTGGCCGCGCTTTCCCACTCGCTGCCCTTTAACTGCTCATACTGCGCGATGCTACTCTCCTGCATTTTTCGGCTGAGCAGCGTAAGATACGCATACAAATAGTCCTTCTCTATATTTTTCATCAAATATGCAAAATATAAATGATAGGTGTGCATCATCGAATCGACCGTCACAAAATTGGCAATCTGCTCGTACCGGTCGTTTTCGTATATCTCATAAAACTCGAATCCGGCCTCACCGCTCACGACAAAGCCGTTCCGGGATAATTTCTCCGCAAAGTCATCCGTCACATAGAACTGCCAGAGATTCTCCACATTGCTTAAATCCGGCTCAATCGTATACGGGTCCACGGAAGGAGCAGGAATCACAGGCTGCATTTCCGAATGAGAATTTACGCCCAAAAATTGGGGCCGTTCTCCCGTATAGGGCCTGTTAACCGGTTCCACTCCCGCCAGGAGCGCTTCCAGTTTTTCCGCCGAAAATGTGTCCTCATTTCCGTTATCCGTAGTTTCCCCGTCCGCTCCGGAAAGATTGCCCTGCACGGTATCTTCGTTATTCGAAACCGTTTCCGACAGTGCATCTTCCTGATTCGCGGCATCCTCCGCAGAAGCCGCCGGTTCTTCCGTCCGCGTCCCTTCCGGTTCCGCGGACGCTGCCGGCTCGCTTCCGCCTTCCTGTTTCGGCCCCGCACAGGCGCTTAAAATACTGATAACCAATACGACTGCCAGTGTTTCCCTGATTCTTTTTTTCTTCATCGCAATTCCTTCCCCTTCCGTCCGCCCCGTTTCTTATCCATTTCAGGCGAATAACGGTACTGCAGACAGTCGGCTTATTTGCCCGATACCTGCGTTCCGTCCGCTTTCATATAAAAATTATCCCGGTAAATTAACTGGGAAATCGGCACAAACTCATATCCCTGCCCCTGTAAGGCGATAATCAACGTTTCCAACGCCTCCGCCGTATATTTGGCGCCGTTATGACAGAGGATAATGCTGCCGTTGCCGAGATGCTTATGCTCTGTAACCGTCTTGATAATGGAATCCACCCCATAATCTTTCCAGTCGAGAGAATCCACATCCCACTGAATCGGATAGTAGCCGCACTGATAAGCCTTTTTTATGACATCATTGTCATAATCTCCGTAAGGAGGACGGAACAGGAACATCTCATAACCGGTCAGCTCCAGTACCTTATTATGTACCGCCATCAGCTCTTCCTCACACTCACTGTCTGACAGCTGTGACATATTTTTATGATTCTCGCTGTGATTGCCCAAATCGTGGCCGGCTGCCAGAATGGCCTTGACATCCTCCGGATAAGATTCCACCCACCCGCCGGTCATGAAAAAGGTCACTTTGACATCATGCTTTTTCAGGATTTCCAAAATCTTCGCGGTATCCTCGTTCCCCCATGCCGGCAGTCAATTGCGGCAATGCTGTCATACGCCTTTTCTGAACCGAAATATTCTGGATGGACGATGTCCGGCATTCGATGTCATCTTCCCCGTATCTTCCAGTTTCTCGGAAATGGTTCTCCGGAATGCTGCCGGAAGAAGTTTTTTTCCGAGAATCAGCTCATACACTTCCTGTAATTCGCTGATGGTAAACTCCGGCGGCATCATATGAAATACAATATCCGTATAATTTATCTTCCCGCTGAGCCTTTTTAAGGCTTCATCAATCATTCGGTTGTGGTCAAAGGCAAGTTCCATATTCCGAATGTCTTCCACGGCAAACCATTCGGCCCCGGTAATGCTTGTCCGGTTGATATCGACAAGCGAAATATAGGCGCAGCTGACGATTCGCATCCGGGGGTCGCGCTCCACGCCGCCAAATGTGTAAAGCTGTTCGCTGTATATATCCGCAAGTCCCGTTTTATCAAGAAGCACCCGTCTCAGCGTCTCTTCAAACGTTTCTTTTTCCCCGACGAATCCGCCGGGCAGGCTGTAACAATCTTTATACGGATAGTGTTCCCTTTTTACCAGCAGAATTTTCAGAGACTGCCTGTCCAGCTTCCGGTAATTATCCGACGTATCTTTCGCCACGCCGACCACAATCGCATCGACCGTAATCGAAATGGACGCATATTTTTCCGGATGATACCGGCTTAAAAATTCCTTCTCGCCCTCTTCCGCCGCCCTGCTTGTCCCGTTCATACGCATTTTCCTCCGTTTCGGATGATTCTGTATTGTTATTATACTTCTTCTTGCGGGCTTTGACAATTTTGTTCTTTCACGGGCATCTCACAAAGTAAATTTCGGCATTTGCTGCAGCTTAAACAGATTCTTTTCATGTAATTCGTCAATTCTTTTTCTGACAGTTTCATCCTCGATTTCTCCGGTGCGGATATATTTATCCAGCGTTTCATAGGAAAAACCCAGATTGTCCTCATCGCTTTTTCCGCAAAGGCCGTCGGAAGGCGCTTTGTCAACCAGCTCTTCGGGAAGTCCTGCCGCCCGGCCCAGAAGTTTTACTTCCGCCACCGTCAGGTCCGACAATGGACTGAAATCCCCGACACTGTCCCCGTAGCGTGTGGAATATCCGACCCAGTCTTCCGAAAGATTGCAGGTATTGGCCACCCGGCCGTTCCTCGACTGGGAAACGGCATACAGAATGGCCATCCGAAGCCGGGCGGGCAGATTTACCGCGGCCTGCCCGCTCATACGCTCCGACAACGCGGCCTCTACGCCTTTCGTCACCGTCTGTACGGCCGGCGCAATATTGACGGTAATGCCCGTAATGCCCAGAAAATCCACCAGTTTTTCCGCCATGTCGATATCGGACTGCTTCCCGTCCGGCATGAGAACACCGATTACCCGTTCCTTTCCGAGTGCTTCCACGCACAGGGCCGCCACAACGGAACTGTCTTTTCCACCCGAAATACCGATAACACAGTTACAGCCTTTGCCGTTTTTTTCAAAAAAATCTCTTATCCAAGCCACACATCTTTCCTTGACGTCCTTCGCATTAAATTCTGCCTTTTTCATTGCCTTGCTCCTTTCCTGTTTCCCCAATATAAGGATGGGGGTAAATCCAATATACGTTAAAAGTTCCCTCCATGCAGGTTGTTTCGAATCTCTCGCAAAGACTGCTCTTTCACCAGAACGCCATCCCTGAATACGGTCTGTAACAGATTTTGTCCGGTAGACGCTTCTTTCCAGTTCAAACCGTCTCTGTACCGCAGTTCTCCATCCACTTCCTCCACAACACAGCAGCCCTTCTGAGACTTCTTGAAGCCGCCTTCCTTCGGGTCTTTGAAAATCGGATAGGGTTCTCCGTCGATTTCGCAATAAGTGGCTTTGACACAAGAGCTGAACGTATCCCGTGTAAAAGGTTTCAGTACGCCGTTTTCTTCAATACACTGAAAGGAAAAGGAACCGACGCCGAGCGCCACATTGGAGCAGGCAAAACCGCTCTCCATCAAAATCCGGTAAATCTGTTCACATCGCTGTACGGTAATGGAATCTCCGTAAATCGCCTTTACATGGGAATCCAGCACCTTATAACCCTTGCTGTTCACCGTCCCGCCAAAAATTTCCCACAACCGGAAAACCGTCTTTGTGACCACTTCCACACAGTCGCCGGAATCGCCGCGCATCAGCATACAGCCGTTATGCGCCAGAATCTCTTTTTTCAGCTGCGGCAGAATGGTATCGATAACATTCCAGTAATCATAGGAATCCAACACAGCGGAAAAACTCGTATTGGGATAGATTTCCGTAAGCAGTCTGCGAAGCAGCGTTATTTCGTCGCCGTCCACCGCAAAATTACTGCACATGACCGCATGTTCCGTGCTCGGACTGCCGAATGCGACAGGTTCTTTCGCACAGTCGCAGCAATACATCTGTTCCAGATAGGGAACGACCGGAACCGTCGCCGTATTCAGAAAAGAAAGACACCAGCCCGCCCCCGCTTTTATGGCCGATTCGGTGCATTCTTCCCCTCTGAAATCGAATGCCCCGAGCGCCTTCGCCCTGTCGATTTCCTCATCACATGTCAGTTCATAATATTGATTGACGATTTCCCGGTAAGTATATCCTACTGTCGCGGCAATCATGGGATGCCAGCTTTCTGCCGAAATCAGGCTTTCCAACGCCTGCGGCAGCCAGGCAAAATCCGGATGGGTATTCGTGATGCCGAACATCGGCACATGCACCGGAACCCTCGTTCCTTCCGGCAATGCGACAATTTCGACGGGCAAAAAACCAAGTCTGTGCAATTTCTCAATTTTTTCAATGCCGTATGCCTTTTCACCAAGCGTATTGTCCAGTACCCGCTTATATTCCGCAAGAACGGTTTCAAAAGGTCTGTTAAAAAATTGACGCTTGAAATAATCAATCAGATAAGTTTTGATAAATCCCTGCAAACCAAACATAACGACCTTATCCCACCTGTCGATTCTGCTCATCCTCGGCGTAAAATAAGAAACGGATTTGGTTATCTTCTCCGGGAGCATCTCTGCATGCACCGCTTTATAATAATCAATCAGTAACATCGGATTTATTTGCTTCATAATTCCTCCCCTTCCGCCGCACATGCAGCCATTTCATCAGCAAGAATCAGGGGACGCGCAGCATCACTGATTTCAAGATTGAACAGTTCATCTTCAATCTTGAACACCTCAATTCTTTCGTCTTTTTTCGTAAAAATACTGTTTGTCGTAAAAATCCTCTGAACCAGCCCGCTTTTCAGAACTTCTCCCTCCAGAATGGTATTTTCGCAATGGGAAATATACAGATAAATCTCCTTTGCCCCAAGCGCTTTCAGTTTTTGTGCGCTGAAATAAAATGTGCCGCCCCTGCTGGAAATATCGTCTACCATCAGAATCTTTCTGTCCCGGATGCAGTCCGTCATGCCGGAGACGTCAAGACCTTTGATATCTCCTGTCGCCCAGTCCCGGCGTTTTATGCCAAAAGCACAGGGAATCCGGAACATTCCGGAGTAACGTTTACATGCGCCTTCATCGGGATAAAACATCGTCAGGTTTTCCGTTCCGCCAATTCTGTCGATAACCTTTCGGATAAAAACCTCCGGCGTCCTCACCTGAATCTTATCGATTAAAGCTTCGCTGACCGAAGAATGCGGGTCCAGAACCGTGACGGATTTGAAATCCAGCCAGTTGATTACTTCCGCAAAATATTTCAGCGTAAAAACATCTTCCTGCGCTTTGACCCTGTCCTGGCGGGCATTCGGGATATAGGGCATATCGAGCGACAGCTCCGTGATGCCGTGCGCCCGAAGATGGCCCGCCAGATAAATCAGTGTCACCAGCTCTTCATTGCTCTCATACAGCCAGGTCAGCGTTGCTGCCCGCTTCCGTTCTTCCTTACCGCCTTCCGGAATCCGTTCTTTTAATAAAAGCGTCCCATCCGGAAATTTATTGACACTAACGTCATTTTTGTTTACTTTTATCATCGCCATACCTCCCTGCCCGCCCGGAGAACTTTTACCGCATGCAGCCTTCCTGATTCGGCTTTACGGAACTTCCAATGTTCACTCTATATCAATCTGACACATCTTCATCGTCTTTAACGCCGCTTCGTGCGTTTCCGGCGTAACACCGGCACAGCAGTCCGCCCGAACCGTAATTCCGGCTTCCGGAAAACCTGCCTTCAGGAGCATCGCATTAGAAACGACACATATGTCAGTGCAAAGGCCAAAGCATTCGATTTCCATATCTTCCTGATTTCCGATTTTGCGAATTTCTTCTACGAGCGCCATCGAACCAAAGGTTCCTTTCTCGATTGTCCTGTACTCTTTTCCTGACAATGCTGTCATTATTTTATCGGATAAAAGCCATCCATCCGTCCCCTTGATACAATGCGGAACCGGCAGCTTTTTCCCTTCGGCTGTTTTCAGATAATCGCTTTCGTGTGTATCCATTGTCACAAAAATGGAACCTTCAAACCGCTCGATTTCTGCCGCCGCCTTCTCTACAATCGCAGCCGCCTCCTTTGTTCCCAATGCTCCGTCAATAAAATCGTTCTGCATATCCACTACCACCAATATCTTCGTCATACGCTTTTTCTCCTTTCTTTTTCTTATTCTCTTTTTGTTATTATTTATTTGTTATTAACAATAATATATTATTAACCTTTGTTTGTCAACAGAAATTTTCCATTTTCTGAATTTCATCCGGATGCCTGTATGATGCTGGCAGAATAATTCCCCTCCTTTTCAGTCATACCGCCTCTTTGCCCGCCGTATACTGTAATAAGAGCATGCGGACAGAGGGCATCATAACTTGCTGCAAACAGAACATAAACAAACGAAAATGGAAGACTATACGATTGAAAGAGAATTTCTCGGCAGCGCCACCGCTGCGGAACTCATATCCCGGATTATCCGGGCACATCTTTCCGTTTTCTCCGGTCAGGAGGCGAAAACGCCATGAACCGGACGGCCTTTTCCGTAGGAGAATATATCCGATTATCCAGAGAGGACGGCGATAAGGCGGAAAGTGACAGCATCGGCAATCAGAAAAAACTCCTCGCTGACTACATAAAGAGACAGGAATCGTTCTCCGTTTACGATATCTACGTTGATGACGGGTTTTCCGGCATAACCTACGACCGCCCCGCATTTCGGCGGATGATAAACGATATCGAAAACGGTAAGGTGAACTGCGTCATCGTAAAAGACCTGTCCCGCTTCGGACGCGATTATATTGAGACCGGAAGATATCTGGAACGCTATTTTCCGGAACAAAATGTCCGGTTTATTTCCGTCACGGACCATATCGACAGCTTTGTACAGGCTTATGACATGCTCCTTCCTATTAAAAATATATTCAATGAACAATATGCGCGGGACATCTCCCGGAAGATACACGCTTCCATTCGAACCAAGCAACAGGCCGGAGAATTTATCGGCGCTTTTGCTTCCTATGGCTATCGGAAATCTCCTTCCGATAAAAACAAACTTGTCATTGATGAATACGCCGCCGCCGTCGTTCGGCAAATTTTTGAGCTCTATAACCGCGGGTACGGCAAGCTCCGCATCGCCGCTCTCCTGAATAAGGAAGGCATTCTCTGTCCATCCGCTTATAAAAATGCAAATGGTGAACCGTATAAAAATGCTTTCCACGCCGATACTTCCTCTTTCTGGAGCTACTCTACCATCAGCCGCATTCTGCAAAATGAACTGTATGTCGGAAATATGGTACAGGGTCGGAAAACACAGCATATGAGAGGAAAGGCCAAAACAAAACAGAAAAAAGACTGGGTTATCGTACAGGGCACGCACGACGCCATTATCGAAATGGAAACCTGGCAAAAAACACAAGACCTGCTGAAACAACGGACAAGAAATCTCGACCTGACTTCCAGTCCGTCCGTGTTTGCAGGCTTTTTGAAGTGCGGCGACTGCGGCCGTGCGCTCGCCAAAAAAAACGGCACGTCCGACACCTTCTACTACTGCGGAAGCTATGTGCGCTCCGGCCGGCAATCCTGCACACCTCATAAAATATCCTACAAAATACTGGAGCATATTCTCCTGGACGATTTGAATGCGATTCTGCATTCCATAAAGAACCTCGATGAAATTATTCAAACATTACTAAACGCTGCCCCCATCATGGCGCATAAATTTGAATCCGAAAAGAAAAAAATTGAAACGGAGCTCGAACGGATACGAAAACTGAAAAAAAGCACCTACGAGGACTTCCGGGAAGAACTGCTCTCCAGAGAAGAGTTTCTCGCTTACAGACAAGACTACACCGACAGGGAAGAACTCCTTTCAACACAGCTTGCAAGCCTGCAAAAAAAAGAACATCCGGAAAAGACTTCTGATATCGAGACCGCTCCCTGGATTCAGCATCTTTTAACACACCATGGAATTGAAAAGCTGGACAGAGAAATTGTCACCGCCATGCTCCATGAAATCATAGTTTATGAAAATTGTAAGATAACAATACGATACTGCTTTTCTGACAGTCATATAGACTTATAAAGATAATCAGAACCATTAAGAAAACAAAAATTACGCCAGTTTTTGAAGCCTCTGGCTATGTTCGGCAATTACTTTTTTCATGATATCGACGTCGGCAGAAACCGCTTCCATTTGGTCCGCATCGTCTCTGTAACGGCGATAAGTGTCCGTATAGCAGGATTCAATCGTGTTAAGCCGCGGAAGAATCAGGTTTTCCTGGCACAGTTTCAGCATATGGATGTCGCTTTTCAGTTCCTGCTCCATTTTCTTCATGTCGCTTCTCAGTCCCTGTTCCATCGTCTGCATGTCGCTTCTCAGTTCCTGTATATCGCTTCTCAGTTCCTGCTCCATTTTCTGCATGTCACTTCTCAGTCCCTGTTCCATTTTCTGCATGTCACTTCTCAGCCCCTGCTCCATCGTCTGCATGTCACTTCTCAGTCCCTGCTCCATCGTCCGCAGTTCTGTCTGCAGTTCTCCTTTCATGTCCTGCATCTCATTTTTCATCAGCCGCAGACCCGCATTCAGCTTTGAGTCTATCATATCAGATATGGAAAGCAGCAATTCATTGTTTGTCATATCGTTTCACCTCCTTCTTAAATTTGATAAAATGATTATATCATATGTACGGCGCAATGTCACTACCCAAATGTTAAAACATTTTCTTCCGCAAATGACCGCCTCCCCATGCCGCGTCAAAGCTCAGCGCAATCTGCTTTTTATCCGTTTCCACACAGTAAATGGGAAGTTCTCTTCCGTTTACTGTGCTGCTGACTGTCATAGACTCCGGAAGCACCCTGACAACGCCCTGAATAAGCGCAATGGTAGTCAGCAAAAAAGCGGCCGACATCACAATATGTAAAATAACCTCCTGCCTGAAAGCCGCTTTTTTCCATTCTGCTTTTGTTTCATACTTACGCCTGTTTTTCTGCTTTCGTATACGCTCCCGCTCCGTTCTTTCTCCGTGCAGCCTTCCGTTTCTTTCGAGTTCCGTGCCTTCCGTACCGATTTTCTCTTCCAATTCATTCAACACCAGTTTCCATTTTTCATTCCAGGTTCTTTTTTTCTCACTCATGCAAATAACCATACCTTTCTTTCAGTCTGCGACATTTGTGTTCCAGACGCTAAAAGCGTCGGTACAAATTCGCGGTTGAAAAATTTATTTTTCAACCTGACCACCTGCATTATTATTTGTACAGTATATGCCGCCACCTGCATGAAGAGAAGTTATCCGATACGCCATTCTTCGCAGACTGCCCGTCTTCTATTGCTCTCTTTTGATTTGCTCGATTTCTTCCTCAATTTCAAGCATCTTATCCTTCGCCTCGATGACCCTCCTGTCTTCTTTGTCATCCCGGTTCTTCGCCGGCATGACAAACAGCACTTTCGCGAGCAGCCCTGCCCCACCGAAAATCAATACCAAAATCAAAATCCATTCATATAACGAAAGATGCACCAGATAAATTCTGGTAGAAATAATAATTGCCGCAATGATTAAAAGCACACTGATACCCGTAAATACTTTGGAAAGAAAACTCCCGCCGGATGCAAACATCCATACAATGCCTATGATAAAGGGAATCATAATCAGGCCGTTATTCATGTGAAAATTTCCAAACCAGATACCTGCTCCGAAAAAGCCCGATGACACCACTACTTTCTGCGACAGAATAAAAAGCCCGACGACCAGCATCGCAAGCCCGCCTATGAACTGGAACAGTTCATTTCCTTTGTTCTTCATAAAAACGCCTACCTCCCGGTTATTCCGAATACCATTTCCTTCATCCTATATTATGGCCCAGATATCCATACTCTGCAAGCAGAATTTCCGATAATTCCATGCTATGCTAATCATCATACCATTCATCATACTTTTCTCTCATCCGAAAGGCAGGCCGTTCATAATCTTATTATGCTTACGATTCCTCTCTCCACGCTCCGTCCGCTTCCCACTGGCAGTCCATAAATTTCATTTCGGAAAAAACTGCCGGATAAGACCCGGTCGTCGGACTGCACGCATAAATTCCAAAAGAAATCTCTTCCGCGCCTTCCCACATGTGGAATATCCGCATCTGTTTAAAATGTTCTCCATCCGTACTGCATTCGATACAATAATCACTTTCCCTTCTGCTGAATCGATACCACATTTCTCTGACATCCGAAGAAATATCGGTCGTCGCCCAGTCCGAGTACCCATGATTGGTAACGACGCTTCCAAGACGCTGAATCTGCGCATTCTCGTATTCGATGGACGCTTTGAACCAGTTATCGCTGTTCAGATACATTGCCACGCCGCACTGGTCAAAACGTTCTTTGCTTTCAAACTGTGTTTTTACCACGAAAGAAAAATATTTTTCGGACGTTTTCGCCTGCAGCGCCGGTGCATTGTCATTCTGAAAACCATAATAAGTCCTCTGCCACAAATCCGTACCGCTTTCCGTCGTAATAACAACTTTTCCATCACCGATTTCCACTTTCTTCGGCTTACGAATCCATTCCGGATTCATTTGTAAAAAATCCACTTCTTTTCTCATTTTAAACTGCCTCCTCTTTCTTTTTCTTGTTAATTTTCAGCAAAAAAATTCCCATCACCAACAGCGCCGGAAAAATAATTGCCGCCAGAATCCCTTTTTTTAAATCGCCCGACGCCATGCCCGAAACATACCCGACTAACGTCGGACCGCCGGAACAGCCCACATCTCCGGCAAGCGCAAGCAGCGCAAACAATGCCGTTCCTCCGTTTCTGATGGAAGCGGATGCTTTACTGAAGCTTCCCGGCCACATGATGCCTACCGACAAACCACAGACGGCGCAGCCAACGAGCGACAATACCGGTGACGGCGACAGGGAAATACACAGGTAGGACAGTATACAGAGAAAGCCGCTTCCAACCATAAATTTATCCAGTTCGATTCGGTCCCCGAATTTTCCGTAGAAAGCCCGCGCACTGCCCATCAGAACAGCAAATGCCATAGGCCCCGCAAGGTCTCCCAGTGTTTTGCTCACGCCAAGCCCTCTTTCCGCAAACGTTGATGCCCACTGGCTCACCGCCTGTTCGCTTGCACCCGCGCACAACATCATAAGCATCAGAAACCAGAACACTTTATTCCTGCACAATTCAAACATGGTCATGCCGGCCTCTCCCTCTTCGACAAGGGGGGCAATCGGCGTCCTCGCAAAAACAAAGGCATTGGCGGCAGGCACAATTATCCAGATACAGGTTAATATTTTCCAGTTCCCGATTCCGAATATATTAAAAAACAGTGTGGAAAAAAGAACGACGCCCACATGTCCCCAACAATAGAAAGAATGCAGCAGGCTCATTGCTTTCTCTTTATTTTCCGTAGGGCAGCTTTCCACGATTGGACTGACAAGCACCTCCAGCAAGCCGCCGCCGAGTGCGTAAATGATAACCGAAATCAAAAGTCCGGCATAAGCATTCGGCAAAAGTTCCGGAAGAACGGCAAGTCCAAGCAATCCGGCCGCTGCAAAAACATGTGCGAGCACAATCGAAATTCTGTATCCGATTTTGTCCACAAATCCTGCAGACAGCAAATCCACCAACAGCTGAACCCCAAAATTAATTGTAATTAACATCGTAATCTTCGTAAGCGGAATCTGATAAGCGCTTTCAAAGGTCAGAAACAACAGCGGCACAAAATTATTGATGATTGCCTGTACAATATATCCTACAAAACAGGCGTAAATAGTCTTTTGATATTTCCGGTTCATTTTTCTGAAAAACTCCCTCCCAGTTCCGGAACCGGCCTTCCCCACCGCTCCGTCTCACATTTATCCGATTGTCTTTCTCTTCGTCTTTCTTGTGCCATTATATCATCATTTTCCTCACAGACAATTGAATTTTCTCACATATTTATGGTACAATTTCACCAGAAGCTATTTTCTGTGAACACTTACGGCAAACGGACTGTCTTACGGAAAAAGGACAATCACACAATTTACCCAGGAAGCAGATTACCATGCAGAAAATTTTGACAACGGACGACCTGCGGGAGACAAAGCAGCACGGATTTCCCGGTTTTCCATTACAATTTTATATGGATGATACGAGAGATTTTTATAACAGTCAGGTCAGCTGGCACTGGCACAACGAGTTTGAAATCGTTCTCGTCTCGGAAGGAACCGTTATTTTTCATATAGGGCAGCATACCCTTACTTTGCAAGCCGGAGAAGCAATTTTCATTAACAGCAGGATTCTTCACCAATTCACGGCCGAAAACTACGGAATCCTGCCAAACATCGTTTTCGCACCGGAATTTATTGCCCCTTCGGAAAGCGTCATCTACCAGAAATATATCGCCCCGGTTGAAAAATCAACGCTGGAATATCTGGTTCTGCAAAAAGAATGTGACCGGCAGGCCCGGATACTGGAATTGCTTGAGATATTATTCCAAACCCTTGCGTCCGAAAAATATCACGAATTACAGGTTCGTAATCTTCTTTCGGAAGTATGGCTTATGATGACCGAACAGATTCTCCCGGCAATTGAAAAAGAACCGCACAAAGGCCGAAAGAATTTTTCCTACAACAGCGTCATGGTCATGATTCAGTACATCCAAAGCCACTATATGGAGACTATCTGCCTCGAAGATATAGCCGCCTCCGCGAATATCAGTAAAAACACCGCAATCCGCTACTTCCACGCAAATATCGGGATGTCGCCGATAGACTATCTGCTCAAATGCCGGATAAGCATTGCCTGCAAAATGCTGCGGGAAACTTCCGATAAAATATCACATATTGCAAATAGTGTCGGTTACGAAAACACCGGCTATTTTTGCAGACTCTTCCGCAGGCATACCGGCCTTTCCCCCAATGAGTACCGCCGCTTATAGCAGCAAAGACCCGCAGAAAAGGCATCCTGGAGGGAGCACAGTTTTCTTTGGAGGTACGCTTTCGCTCCGTGAAAAGCAGTAGCAGCGCTAAGCTCGTGAAAAACCTCGCTAAGCGCTGACGCTTTTCGAGGACCTCCAAAGAGAACTGTGTTCCCTCCGGGATGCCTTTTCTGCGGATTATCGAAAAAAATTTTAAAGAAATTTTCATTTTCCTCTTTACAAATCATACCAAATGCCGAGATAATATATATAAGTAGGTTTATTTATGAACCTGACACGGATGTCAAATAAAAATCAAAGGAATGGTTACTGTGAAAAATAAATTTTTCACAGGCAAACTTGTGCTTACGCCCAAATTCGCGGGCTGAGCAAGAATGGAGGTTAGGTTACTATGGCAATCGGTTTAAGGGGTCTCACTTCCGGTCTGGGTGATGTTTATTCCAGTCTGCTGAGTTCCGGTTTTTCTTCTTCCGGCGCCGGTTTGAGCGGTCTGGCAAACAGCAGCTTATTAAGCGATTACGCTTCTATTAAAAACGGAAGCTATGGCAGGATGTTAAAGGCCTATTATGCAAAACAGACAAAAGAAATGGACGACGAAGAAAGTTCCGTTTCCAATACCAAAGCAGGCAAAGACAGCGCGGCATCTTCTTCCGCCAAAGCTGCCCAGAAGAGCGCTTCCGAATTGAACAATCTGGATTACAGCGAAGAAAACATGGATAAGATATATGACAGCGTATCTTCTTTCGTAAAAGATTATAATTCCATGATTAAAAACGCTTCTGACAGCAATGTTGGAGCTGTGAAAAATCAGGCAAACCAAATGAATAATACGACTTATGCCAACTACAAGATGCTGGCAAAAGCGGGTATTACAATGAATGCGGACCGTACATTGTCCATTAATGAAAAGACCTTCAAAAAAGCGACCATGTCTACTTTGAAGACACTTTTCAAGGGCACAAATTCTTTTGCGGACCAGGTATCCAACAAAGCAAGCCAGATTTACAGGTATGCCAACAACGGCGTTTCCAACCTGTACAACAGGCAGGGGTCCCGCACATCGTTAGATACGTCATCCATACTGAACGGAATCATATAGTAATATAGCACATTTGCACATACGAAAAGCACCGGACATCCGGTGCTTTTCTTTTACTGTGCGCTGAGCGGCGCACATTTTCACTCTTTGTACTTATGCGAAAGGATTCTCCGTCGGATACGGATTGCTCTTCGGCTGATTGTAACCGATTTCACCGACTTCTACGCCGATATATTTGAATACTTCAAAGAGCGCTTTTCCGTAATGTCCGAATGCAACCGCCCCATGATGAGGATAATTCTTTTCAATCAACACATGACGATAGAATCTTCCCATCTCCGGAATTGCGAATACGCCGATGCCGCCGAATGATTTGGTCGCTACCGGAAGCACTTCGCCTTCTGCCACATAAGCGCGAAGGATATTGTCCGCCGTGCTCTGCAGACGATAGAATGTGATATCCCCGGGAACGATATCGCCCTCAAGCGTACCCTGTGTTACTTCTTCCGGAAGGCTTCTTGCCATAATCATCTGATATTCCATGCTGCACTTGGAAAGTTTCTTGGAGCATGTATTTCCACAATGGAAGCCCATGAAAGTATCCGTATACTGATAGTTAAACTTATTCTCAATCGCTTCCTTGTACATATCCTTCGGAACAGAGTTGTTAATATCGAGCAGCGTAACGATATCGTCGCTGACAGCTTCACCGATGAACTCGCTCAGACAGCCGTAAATATCTACTTCACAGGATACCGGAATGCCTCTTCCTGTCAGACGGCTGTTGACATAGCAGGGAACAAAACCGAACTGTGTCTGGAATGCCGGCCAGCATTTTCCTGCAATTGCAACATACTCTCTGTATCCTTTATGTTCTTCAATCCAGTCAAGCAGCGTCAGCTCATACTGTGCCAGTTTCGGAAGAATTTCCGGTTTGTTATTGCCTGCGCCAAGCTCCTCTTCCATATCCTTTACAACATCCGGAATACGGGAATCGCCTTCATGTTTGTTGAATGCTTCGAACAAATCAAGCTCTGAATTTTCTTCGATTTCAACGCCCAGATTATAAAGCTGTTTGATTGGTGCGTTACAAGCCAGGAAGTTCAGCGGACGAGGGCCGAAAGAAATAATCTTCAGGCTGGAAAGTCCTGCAATAGCGCGTGCAATCGGAACGAACTCATGAATCATTTTGGCACAGTCTTCTGCATCGCCTACCGGGTATTCCGGAATATAAGCTCTCACATTACGAAGTTTCAGATTGTAGCTCGCATTCAGCATACCGCAGTATGCGTCGCCACGACCCTGAATCAAATCGTTCTGGGACTCTTCCGCCGCCGCTACAAACATCTTCGGTCCTTCAAAATGTTTTGCAAGAAGCGTTTCGGAAATTTCCGGTCCGAAATTGCCGAGATAAACGCAAAGCGCGTTACAGCCGTTTTCCTTGATATCTTTCAGGGCATTGACCATATCGATTTCGCTCTCGATGATGCAGATGGGACATTCATAAATGTCAGCCGCATCATATGCCTTATTGTAAGCCTCTACCAGCGCTTTTCTTCTGTTGACTGCCAAAGATGCCGGGAAGCAGTCACGGCTTACCGCTACGATACCGATTTTTACTTTTGGTAAATTGTTCATAGAAAATATCCTCCTTTAACCGGTTCTACCGGTGATATACAAATGTACAAACTTATGTAATTTTATGAACGCCCGCCTTACAGACCGCAGAACCTCCCTGCGAAGCGTCCAATGTCGCGAGTGAAGAAGTTCTTCTCATATTATTCGCGAATATCCAGATTCTTTCCGACCAGCCCAATGTGCGCGCCTGCATCCAGTCCGCCCTCTGCGTGGCCGATTAGCCATTTGTTCTGTGCGGCGATAAGCGCGTCTTCCCAACCTTCATGCGTATTCTGTAACGGATAATTTGTACCGGCCGGCAAAACAATGCCAACCTTGAAGCCTCCGTCATTTGCGCTGCAAGGCGCGTAATGAAGGGTGGTCGCATAAATTTCCACCGCTGTGCCTTCCGGTACGAGAAAAGCCTCCATCAAAGACGTATCATAGGTAAAATCATCCGTGATATCCTGCTGCATACCGACAATCAGAACAGCATCCGTTGCCGCCACATTGATTTCCGAGCTTCTGTGATATTCGATTGCATTCAACTTATAGTTGTGTCCGTTGCAATAACCGATTTCAATGGGCAGCTCGCCATAAGTTTTCTTCTGAAGCTCTTTCGCCGCAGCCGTCGCCTCCAGCGCCGCAATTGACGGCTCATAAGCAACCCCTTCCGGAAGAGGCGTTTCCTTCTTAATCGCTTCCACCAGGTCGCTGAAATCAATTCCCTGAATCACTCTGCCATATCTGCGGAAAGAGGGGTCTGTAATCTTTTTAATTTCCATACACTTTGTGCTCCTTTCTTTTATCTCTATAACCATACCCGGCCATACTTTATTTCCGGCCTGATTTACTGAATCTTATCGAACAACTCTCTGCATGCCGGATAAATCTCCTTAAACTGCTGATAACGCGCCTCGTATTTCTCTACCAGTTCCGGCGCAGGCTCTACCGTATCAATTACTTTAACAATTTTAGCCGCCGCATCTTCAACGCCCGCATACTCGCCGCAGGCAACCGCCGCCAGCATCGCACCGCCCATCGCCGGTCCTTCTTCGCTTTCAATAATGTCAACTTTTAAATTCAGGACATTTGCGATTATCTTTTTCCACAACGGACTCTTCGCGCCGCCGCCGCAGATTTTCGTTCTGTCAATTTGAATGCCAAGCGACTTCGCCACTTCGAAAGAATCCCGCAGCGCAAAGGCTACGCCTTCCAAAACAGCCTGTGTCATATCGGCTCTTGTCGTGTCCATCGTCATGCCGATAAACGTACCTCTCGCATTCGGATTATTATGCGGAGAACGTTCTCCCATCAGATAAGGCAGGAAGTAAACATGATTTTCTCCAAGCTTCGTAATCTCTTTCTGCTGCGCGCCGTAATCGTTTGTTCCGATGATATCGTCCATCCACCACTTGTTGCAGGAAGCCGCGCTCAGCATACAGCCCATCAGATGATAATGGCCGTCGGCATGTGCAAAAGCATGTAATGCGTTGTATTTATCCACACCGAATTTATTGGAAGAAATGAAAATCGTTCCGCTTGTCCCGAGTGAGATATTGCACATTCCATCCCCGACCGTTCCGGTTCCTACGGCTGCCGCCGCGTTGTCGCCCGCTCCGGCCGCCACTTTGACATCTGCGGAAATTCCGAGCTCTTCCGCAACCGACGGAAGCACCGTTCCAACGGTCTCATAACTTTCGAAAATTTTTGCAAGCTGTTCTTCTTTTACGCCGCAGATATCGCACATTTCCTTTGACCAGCAGCGGTTCTTCACATCAAAAATCAACATGCCGGAGGCATCCGATACATCGGTACAATGCACGCCTGTCAATTTATAGGCAATGTAATCTTTCGGCAACATAATTTTATGTATTCTCGCAAAATTCTCCGGCTCCTTATTCTTTACCCAGAGAATCTTCGGTGCGGTAAATCCGGTAAAAGAGATATTTGCCGTATATTCGGACAGTTTTTCTTTTCCAATCACATTGTTCAGATAATCACATTCCTCATAAGTTCTTCCGTCATTCCACAAAATGGCCGGTCTGATGACTTCATCGTTCTCGTCAAGAATCACAAGACCGTGCATCTGTCCTCCAAAACTGATTCCGGCTACCTGACTCTTATCGAAATCCTTTAACAGTTCCTTGATTCCGGCAATTGTCTGAGCATACCAGTCTTCCGGCTTCTGCTCCGACCATCCCGGATTCGGAAAATACAGGGGATATTCTTTCGAAACAATATTCCGTATTTCCCCCTGGCTGTCCATCAAAAGTAATTTGACCGCCGATGTTCCCAAATCTACGCCTATATACAGCATTGTAACCCTCCTTCATCTTCTCCCCCGCAGACAAGCCACCCCTGAAAACATACTGAATGAGGCATTATGTGCACGGGCACGTTTCTTTTATCATACCCTTTCTTGCGTAGAAAGTCAACAACTCCTCGGCAAGCTGACGGGGCATCCAACTTGCGACGCATTGGAGCTGCGGGGTATGTGACCCTCGCGGCAGCCGTCCGGAAACGCGCCTCTGCCGGAAAATCATGCGCCGGCCAGAGGCCCTGCTGTTTCATTTGACTTGTTTACATTATTTATGGTAACGTTAGATAAGCAAAAGAAACCACACCTGGAGAAGCTCATGGCAACCATTAAAGAAATCGCGGCGCTGGCCGGCGTATCGAGGGGCACGGTAGACCGTGTCTTAAATCACCGCGGCGCAGTCCATCCCAAAACAGCGGAAAAAATACTGGAAATCGCTCAGGCGCTCGATTACAGGCCGAACAGAGCCGGTATTGTTCTCGCTGCCCAGAAACGGAAACTGAAACTCGGCGTCGTGCTTCTCGGCAGAGGAAATCCGTTCTATGAAGACGTGCTCCTCGGCATCCGTGAAAAAGCCGCCGAACTGGAAAGTTACAATTGTACCGTGCTTATCCGGCAGACCGACTACGACCGGGAAGAGCAGCTTGCCGCCATCGACGAACTCCTGTCCGAAGGCATAAACGGGCTTGCCCTTTCTCCTTACAACGCTAATGCAGTCCGCCGCAAAATCAATGAATTATATGAAAAAAACATTCCTGTCGTCACGTTAAATACCGATATCGAAAATTCCAGGCGGATTGCCTATGTGGGCTGTCATTATTTTCGTTCCGGACAGACCGCCGCGGGGCTGATGCGGCTGATGACTTCCGGTCAGGTATATACAGGCATCATTTCAGGCTCCGGCAATGTTCTCTGTCATACGGAACGCATCGCCGGCTTTAAAGACGTCATAAAAGCCTGTGAAAACATCCATATATCCGCCACGATTACAAACCAGGACGATGATTTTGAAAGCTATGAAATGACCGCCCGGCTTCTAAAATCCCATCCGGAAATCAACGCGCTCTATTTTACCGCGGGAGGCGTTTATGGAGGCTGCCGCGCCGTCATCGAATCCGGACGTCAGTATGATATTAAAATCTTTACATATGATTTGGTGGAAACAACCAAAAAGCTGATAGAAAAAGGGCTGATTGCAGCAACCATCTGCCAACAGCCCGTATTACAGGGTTCGAAACCCCTTGATATTCTGTTTGCCCATCTGACAACGGGAGAATCTCCTCAGTCGGAATACAATTATGTGGATATTGACATCCGCGTCAAAGAGAATTTGTAATAAAACTTTCTTCAAACTCATCCGCAGGCGCCGGCCTTCCGAACAAATATCCCTGAATCAAATCCGGCCCTGCCTGTTTCATTTTCTCCAGTTCATGTGAAAACTCGATTCCTTCCATGCACACGTTTGACCCGACACTGTGTATCATATTAATTAAATGACAGATGATGGTATAGTCATATTCGTTCTGTAACGCCTGTAAAACAAAACTTCTGTCCAGTTTAATCGTTTTGGCCTCAATCTCTTTCAGATAACGCATATTGGAATAACCCGTTCCGAAATCGTCGATTGCCAGGTTAATCTTCTTTTCTTTCAGGTCGCGGAACAATTCCTGAATCCGGTTATCCGTTTCAATATATCCGCTCTCCGTCAATTCCAGAACAAGACTGTCCGGTGTAATGCCCACTTCTTTGATGCACTGTTCGACATCATTCATCAAATCGCTTTTATGCACCTGTACATAGGACAAATTCACGTTTACATGAAATCCTGGAATGATTGCCTGCCACTTCTTACACATACCGGCCGCTTCCCACAGGACATACCGCCCCACCGGAATAATCAGGCCGCTCTCCTCCATAATCGGAATCATCACCGCCGGAGATACATTTCCATATTTTTCACTGTTCCACCTGAGAAGCGCCTCCGCGCCCACTACCTTATAAGTATCGGCATTGACAATCGGCTGATAATAAACCTGAAAACCGTGAAAATTATTGGCAATATCACGCCGAAGCTCTTTTCTGATATCCAGCTGCCGCAAATACTGGCTGTAATCTTCCTGGCAAAACAACGCCATTTGATTCTTTCCGTTCCGCTTCGCCTCGTTTAGCGCAAATTCCGAAAGCCGCATCAGCTCGTCGCTTTTCTTTCCTGCAAAGTTCTCATGCAGTATCCCCGCAGAAATCGTATAAAATTTGCTGTAATCATTTTCACGCACGACGGTTGCTACACGGGCGCAAATCTGTTTATAGACTTTCCTCGGGTCGGCTTCCGGCCCGGATGCAGCATCCAGAATCATAAATTCATCCGCCACGAGCCGGTAAACATCGACCTTCTCCGACACCGTATCCAAAATACATTTTGCCATCTTATACAGTATTTCATCGCCTGCTTCAATGCCGTCTTTTTCATTGATTTCCTTAAAATTATCGATGCCGATTCGCATACAATAACGGATGGACTCCGGCCTGTCCCGCAAAATTTCTTCCGCATCCAGCCGGAACCGCGTCTCCCTGCGCAGTCCGGTGACATTATCGGCTTTCGCCTTTCTGCCAAGTTCCGTAATTTTTCCGACAAGCAGCTTATGCCCGTCCACTCCGGTTACAACCGTTCCCCGGCAGCTTATCCACATAACCCGGCTGTCCCTGCTAATCCAACGATATTCCAGGTCATGAACCGTCTGTTCTCCCGAAGCGCATTTCGTAATGTCCTCCACGACCATCTGATAATCGGACGGATGAATAACTTCCTTCAATGCTTCCGTACAGTTTTCGATTCGCGTAGACGAAAGGTTGACTCTTTCGGTCAACTTCTCCGGAATCATATAAACATCAGATGCAAGGTCCAGTATGAACAGATATGCTTCCGATGACTTCTGCAGTACATCCATATAGGATTTAATCTGTTCGAGCGACATGTTTTGTAAATCTTTTTCCCCCATACAACCCTTTCCCGTTTCCGTAACGTAAGTCTCCCCGCGTTTACAGCTTTTTCCATCCCCTGACAAAAAACGCAAGCCCCGCGGCTTGCGTTCCAAGAATTTACTTCGTAAATTCTTGACTGCCCCCCGCTGCTTTTACTGCATTTTCTATCCCTGACAAAAAACGCAAGCCCCGCGGCTTGCGTTCCAAGAATTACAGCGTAATTCTTATTGACGTTTTGCTACGCTGTGACGTAACTTACTAAATACAATAAAAAAATATAACCTGCCTGTCCATATTTCCCTCATCAAACAAAAAAATTCGAAAAATCGCTTCTGGCAGGTTCCTGTGTCCCTACTTTAATATTACTCACTCCGGCCGGAACTGTCAACATGGAAAAGCCGAAAACCGCCGAAAAAAAATTTACTTCGGGTTGATAAAAACATGATTTTTTGATACAATGGGAACATCTTTAAAAAGGCAGCATCCTGCGAGAAAGGTATGGACATCATTATGAATAAAAAGAAAGTTGTTGTATCGCTTGGACACGAAGCATTAGGCTACACCACACTGGAACAGTGGGATGCCGTGAAAATAACCGCAAAAGCGCTTGCCGACTTGGTGGCAGCCGATTATCAGCTGACAATTACCCACAGCAACGGCCCTCAGGTCAGCATGATTCATAAAGCAATGACAGAGCTTCGACGCGTCTATATCGACTATACTCCTGCGCCGATGTGTGTCTGTTCCGCAATGAGCCAGGGTTATGTCGGCTATGATATCCAGAATGCCCTGCGCACCGAGCTGCTTGCCCGCGGTATTTCCAAACCTGTCAGCACGATTCTGACACAGGTAACCGTAGACCCTTATGACGAAGCATTTTACGAGCCGACAAAAGTCATCGGAAGATATATGTCCAAAGAGGACTCCGAAACAGAAATCAAAAAAGGAAATTATGTCTTAGAAGAGCCCGGCAAAGGATTTCGGCGTGTCGTAGCCGCACCCAAGCCTATTGATATCGTGGAAATCGACGCTATCCGCACACTGGCGGATGCCGGTCAGGTTGTCATTGCCTGCGGCGGCGGCGGAATCCCTGTCATTGAGCAGAATCATGTGCTGAAGGGGGCGTCTGCCGTTATCGAAAAAGACTCCATCGCCGGCAAACTGGCAGGAGACCTGAAAGTGGATGAACTGATTATTTTGACGAGCGTTCCTTTTGTTTACCGGAATTTCGGCAGAGAAGACCAGACACCCATTGACCATATGAATATCGCCGAAGCGAAAGAACTGATTGCGCAGGGCGAATTTGAAGAAGGCACGATGCTTCCTAAAATTGAAGCTGCGATTTCCTATCTGGAAACCGTACCGGAAGGAAGCGTTCTGATTACGTCCCTTTCCGCAGTATCCGATGCGATAAAAGGCAAAAGCGGAACCGTCATCACGCGTTAATCATACTATTGCTCATATAAAGCAGTCTGAAACAGTGACTTTAAAGCGCAGGCCGTCAAGCTTGCGCTTTTCTTTCCGACGCTTTCTTTGCTTTTTTCTTTGCCCCTTTCTTTACTCTGACTTCACCCTTTCTTTACTCTGACCTCTCTCTTTCTCCCATTCCATAGAATGCTTTCCATTCCTCCATCGTCAGCCGTCCTGTGTGCCACCATGTATCACAGTCTTCTTCAGGCGTTACAATCCGATTGGATACATATTGAAAACTGCCGTCCTGCAGCGGTCTCACCACGACTTTATGCGTAAATGCTTTCGCCTTATTCTCATATGGATAAACTGCATTGACGGTCATCTCAATCGTACCGTCCGCTTTCTCTTCATATCCGACCACTTCCGGATAAGGAATATCAGAATATCCGGTTTCATAAAACCCTCTCGGCCGGTATTCATATGCTTTTTCCGACGCTGCATAAAATGTCCTGGAGCGCAGCACATCCTGTTCTATCTTAAAATGCCGCATAATGACGACTTCAAATTCCTTTTCCGGTACGGAATAAACGATTCCGGCATTCGGGTTCCGCGCCATTACATAAGGACTTTCATATCCGGTCGCATCAGCATACATCCGGTCAAACAAGTCATAAAAATCCAAATCCGAAAAATCGTCCTCACTCCAATCCGTCAGAAACAGATTGTTCTGACGATAACCGACCGGAAGAATATATTGCCGATTCAATTCACGGCACGTCTCATCAAGCGGCGCCACCCGCAGCGCAGCGTGGTCCGGCTCGTCATCCATAACAAGCACATAGGATTCCGCCATACCATAAGTTCCTCCAAACAGCAGATACCCTTCTTCCGTATACTGCCACACATCCGCGGGATATGCGGCCGCGCTCCTGTTCCTCAGAAATCCCTTTTCATATTGCGCATACCGCCTGACAACGTCTACCGCGCCTTTTGACGTCCTTAAATCATACTGAACCAGTCCGCCCGCATAATCCGGTACGATAATCGTCACCGTTCCCGTTTCACCGGCTTCCACCGTTTCGCAAAATTGAAGAACCATTTCCGGATTGACCATATCCACCTGATTCCGGCTGTCCACCGCCGCATAACCCGCTTCTCCCAGTCCGGCGACAATCTTGTGCATTATCTCCAGACTTCCCGGCCTTTCCGTCCGGGCTGCATTTTCATATACGGCCCGGTATACCACCGGAAAACGGAGTTTCTTTAAATTATCCCATATCACTTCTGCGACAGGTCTTTGCTCCGCCGACATATACGCCGTTTCTGCTTCTTCGGCTCCCGCATCGCCGGCACAACCGACAAAAGTCATGGCAGGCAGCACAATAACAAGCAGCACACAAAAAAGAAAAAGCTTTCTGTTCCCGATTATTTTAAAAATTACATTTGTAAAATTTGGGTGCATTCTATCACCATTCTTTCTCGCGACTCTCAATCCGCGGACTTTGGGCCGCAGCCATAACTTCCGGGGAGAAATTCTCCTGGCACTTGCCTCCGAAACGATATCCGGGTATAATAATAGCATATGCGCGAAAGGACTACAAGAACATGATATATGCAGCGATTGCCGCCATCATCTTTTTTCTGGATATGGGAATTAAAAATCTGATAGAACAAAAAATGCCGGAGGGCGAAGAAAAAACGCTCGGAAACGGCCTTTTTCTACTCCGAAAGTATCACAATAAAGGGGCTTTCCTGAATATGGGAGAGAAAAAAAGCGGATTTGTTGCCATTCTGTCCATCGCGCTGACTCTGTCAATGACCGTTCTTTTTCTTGCGACTTTCAGCTGTAAAGGCAGCCGTCTGTTAAAAAGCGGACTTGCGCTTTTGCTCGGCGGCGCATACAGCAACACTTATGACAGAATGCGCCGTCACTATGTCGTTGATTATGTAAGTTTTCCGGTCAAAAACAAATATATTCGCAATATTGTCTTTAACATCGCTGATTTCTGTATTATAATCGGAGCTTTGCTGATGGTTCTCGGAAGCGCTTTTTTTCTTGATTGAAATCCACTTATTTCATTTTTTCAGTTTTCTGACATTTACCCTGTTTTTTGAATATGATATAATCATTGACGGAGCAGATACCCGCAGGAAAGGAGATTCCCATGCCGCTTCCATTAAAAGCCGGTTATAACTTCAACTATGCACGCACCTGGCATCCGCCTTTTTTCGAAATGAACGCCGCCGAAGCTTATACGGATTTTTACGGTCTTTCTTTTTTAATAAGCGGTGAGGTTCTTACCTATTCTACCGAATGCGCAACAATACTCGGTGAAGGCGATATCAGCTTTTTACTTAAAAACCGCTACTGCCGTTCGACTTATATATCGGATAAACCGCGGGAAAACATTCTTTTAAAGTTTACGGACAATATGGTTTCCGAGCTGCTTCCGATTTTGGGTGTGGATAATTTCAACGACTATTTCGAAGACCATCCGACCTATATCCACTTGACCAGACCGAAGCGGGAGAAAGTCTCTGCAATCATGAAAGAAATGGAAATGGAGTGGAATTCCTATAATGAGTATTCCGAAATTCTTCTGAAGGGCCTTCTTCACCGGCTGCTTGTTCTGCTTCTGAAAGAACACAGCCCCGACGAAGCCGCCCAGACTCCGGACCCGAAGAAAAATGTCTGTCTTTTTCAGGCAATAGAATATGTTAAAGCACACCTGCACGAAAGCCCTTCCTTGAAAAAAGCGGCGGAACATGCGAATATCTCCGCTTCGTATCTGTCCAAAATATTTATCAGCCAACTGCATACACCCTATTCCACGTTCCTTTTGAACGAAAAGATTCTGTATGCGCAGAAGCTTCTCGCCGGCTCTTTCCTGACAATGGAAGAAATTGCCGATAAAGCAGGCTTTTCAAGCAATACCTATTTCAGCGACTGCTTCAAACGAAGGACAGGACTCACTCCGCTGCAATTCCGGAAATCGTACAATTAGAGGAACGGTTGATGCCTGGAACTGCTATGCAAAACTTTTTATACCAGAAAGAAAAGAAAGGTAAGAAACAATGCCGCTTCCACTGAAACCAGGATACCACTTTCATTACAGCCATATCCGCCGCCAGCCCCATTACGAAATGCCCGCCGCCGAAGCGTACACGGACTTTTATGGCATTTCCTATATGCTGGACGGCGAACGACTGATTTATTCCCCTACTTTTACGGCCATTGCACAGGCAGGCGATATCATTTTCATTCCCAGATATGTATACCGCCGAAGCAGCTATATCGCCAATAAACCTTATGAGCATATTCTGCTCAAATTTTCAGATTGTATGGTCGATGACCTTTTTCAGACAATCGGCATCGAGAGCTATAACGAGCTGTGCACCGAACACGTTATTCATCTTGAGAAAAGCACACAGGACAGCGTTCTTGCCATTCTGCATGACATGGAAAAAGAATGGAACTCTTACAATAAATATTCCGAACTGCTTTTAAAAGGACTGCTGAACAAACTGATTATACTCTGCCTGCGGGAGCGTATTATCGGCGGTGTTAATGCTGCGCATCTGGAAAAAAAGCATGACTGCCTCGCGGATGCGATTATTTATATCAAAACACACCTGCGCGAAAGCCCTTCTCTGGAAGAAACCGCAAAACAGGCCAATATTTCCTCCTCTTATCTGTCCAAATTGTTTACAAACCATCTGAAAATATCCTTTTCAGAGTTCGTCATCAATGAGAAGATATCGTTTGCCCAAAAACTTCTGGCGGACTCTCATCTCAGCATGACAGAAATTGTGGGCGAAGCCGGATTTTCCAGTCATTCCTATTTCAGTGATTGTTTCAAACGCAATACGGGAATGACACCGCTGCAGTTTCGGAAGCTGTTTCAGAAAACCTGACCGACAGCTTTTAACCTCCGAGTTCCATCTGCTTCCTGTACATCTGCGCATAGCGTCCGCCGAGCGCCATCATTTCTTCATGTGTTCCCTGCTCTGCAATTTCAACTTTTTCCAGCAAAATAATCAAATCCGAATCCCGAATCGTCGAAAGACGGTGGGCTATGATGACCGATGTGCGCTCCTCGCATTTTCCTCCAGGAATTTTTTGTTTTCGTTTGTCCGGCATCCTGTTAAATTATTATTTTAGGCGGACTTTTACCGCTGTTTATGGAGAAAATAGGAAAAAGCAACTTAAAGTGGCAGAATTGTCAGCCTTGAATGATAGACATTCCGCGCCACTATGATACGATAAGTGGGAGCAGGGAGGAAAAAAATATGACATTTGGAGAAAAGTTATATAAGTTGAGAAAGTCACAGGGACTTTCGCAGGAAGCATTGGCGGAAAAATTAAATACAAGCAGACAGGCAGTCAGCAAATGGGAGAATAACAATGGGTATCCCGAAACAGAAAAAATAATTTTAATCAGCAAAATTTTTCAGGTAACGTTAGATGACCTCTTGATTGATGACAGGTCGATTGATTCCGATAACGATAAAAATTTGCAGGCAGAAACGCAGGGATTCTATGTAAGCAGAGAAACGGCAAATGGCTTTCTGTTCTATTACAAAAGAAAATTTTTATTATTGAGTGCAGCGTGCGGAGCTGCATTAGGCTGCAACTCCATATCCTTTACTTCTTCGGAGCATTATTTTTTTACTTCCAGCATTGCGCCAATGCTTACGACCGTATCTATTATGCTGTTACTCGCGATTATAATTTATATTGCTTTAAAACAAAATCCTTATAGGGCCCTTCGAAAGAAAGAACTTGTGTTTGCAGAAGAAGTACGAAAAGAAATACAAGATGAATTTCTTAAAATGAGGAAAATGTTGATTGGCGGGATTGCGCTTGGCCTTTTGCTGTTTGTAACCGTTGGCTGCTGTTGGGGGCTCCCCGTATTTGGAAATATGGAATATGTGGATATCCTCTTTTGTATTATATTCTCCATGATTTTAAGCGGTGTCGGCTGCTTTATTACTTTTTTCTGTATTGGAATTTACTGGTCTTATACCATCCTGCTCCAAAATCAACAGCATCAGAATATCTGAAAAACCGGATTACAAAAACATCAAAAAGTTCAGCTTTCAGTCTGAGCAAAGAAAGGCAGGATATTATGACAAAAAATCATTTTATTGAAGTAAAAAATCTTGTTAAACATTATGGCACGGGAAACATACAGGTAACTGCTGTTGACAATGTAAGTTTCCATGTAGATAAAGGCTCCTTTATCGGGATTATGGGCGCTTCCGGCTCAGGCAAAACGACCCTGTTAAATATCCTTTCTGCCATAGACAGAATGTCCGACGGTCAGGTCCTTTACGATTCGACAGACATTTCAGAAATGACCGAAGATGAATTGTCGGATTTTCGACAAAGCAATCTTGGATTTATTTTTCAGGACTATAATCTTTTAGATACATTGAATATTGAAGAAAATATTATGCTTCCGTTGATTCTTTGCAGACAGAAATCGAGCAAGCGCCATTTGAAGGAAGAAACAGAACGCCGCGTAAAGCATTTATCAGAAACTTTACATATCGGGGATATTTTAAATAAATTCCCTTATGAAGTGTCCGGCGGGCAAAAACAGCGGGCAGCCTGTGCAAGGGCGCTTATCAACAATCCGAAACTGATTCTTGCCGATGAGCCAACAGGGGCATTGGATTCAAACTCATCCGCCATGCTTCTTCATACTTTACAGACTATGAACCAAAAATTAGGCGCAACCATTTTAATGGTGACGCATGATGTGTTTTCAGCCTGTTACTGTGAAAAAATTTTATTTTTAAGCGACGGTAAAATATACGCCGAATTAAAACGGGGAAATGCTGGCAAAAGAGATTACTTAAACCGGATTCTTGACATGCAGTCTGAAATAGGAGGGCAAACTATTTATGATGAATAAACTTGCATTACGAAATGCCTGCAGATTATGGAAAGATTATCTGCATTATTTTCTGACTTTGTGTATGATAACGGCTCTCATTTTTTCTTTTCATTCTTTGCTGTTTTCAAAGGATATTTACGAAATGATTCATTTTGGCGAAAATGGAGAACTTTCCACCGCAGGAATCATGTTGGTTATTTTTATGACAGTTTCCACAGCGGCAATTCTTATTATAGTTGCCTGGTTGATAAATTATATGACGCGTTTCATTTTGGAAAAAAGAAGCCGTGAATTTGCCGTTTATTTATTATCCGGAATGAAGAAAAAACAAATTTCATCTCTTTATATGAAAGAAAATTTCTGTCTCGGCATATTTGCACTTTTGGCCGGACTGCTTCTGGGAAGCGGGTTACAACAAATATTATTCTTTGTTTTTTATAAAAGTATCGGGAAAAATTACAGAATAGATATGGAAATATCGGCAACGGGCATTTTTTTGACAATTATCCTTTACGGGGCATGTTTCATGGCTGCTCTTTTTCGGAATAAGACAAAATTTTCCGGAATGGAAATTATCGGCCTGATTAATATGGATAAACAAAATGAGACCGTAAACGAAAAAAGAAACTCTCTGTGGCAATGGCTATTCTTTATTTCCGCAGGAAACATATTACTTTTATATTTTCTTATTTTCACCGGCCGGATGACAAAGTGGACGGCCGCCTTTGAAATGATTGGACTTCTCTTTACGTTTTATTGTTTCTATCTTGGACTTTCGGCTTTTCTGATGAACTATATAAAAAATAAAGGGAACCTGATTTATGATAGAAACTGTCTGTTCTTGATGCGACAATTTTCTTCTAAAACACAAAATACCTGTTTTGTGTTAGGGACACTGAGCCTGTTATTTATGTTTGCTTTAACAGGAAGCTCTCTTGCATTGATGCTGAGTGATTATCAAAATAAACAATTAGACGTAGAATATCCGTTTGACATTATTATCATCAGCGACAATACGGAAAATGATTTTTCCAACGAAGAAGCTATAATAAAGGAAAATACAACTCCACAGACTATTTTGAAATACTGTGTTTATCAAAACGGAACAAATGATATGGTCGATTACCTGTATCAAAATTTAAGGTTATTTTCAGATAAAGACAGAAATCCGGTTATGGCGGAAGGCAGAAAAACCGTTGCCTATTACGATTATGACGTCTATATGGGAATTACCGATTATAACAGCCTGCGGAAAATGCTCGGCTTAACGCCGGCTGCCTTACAGGATGGCCAGTATTTCATCCATATGCCAAACAGAGTATATCAGGAAATCAAAGACAAAAACATCCAGCCTCAGAACAGCCTGCATACAGGACTTGATTTCGCCGGGTTTCAAACCGAAGGCTTTGCACAAAACGGGCATAACGGAACGGATTTTTTACTGGTTGTGCCGGACGAAAAACTGGCGGAAATGAAAAAATATTTTTCACTTATGGCAGTTATGGCAAACGGAAATGTGCCAGAAAATTTATCAGAATATTTGTATGAATCCGCCGGAAAAACAAGAGGATATGATGAGCTTTCCGATTATATCAAAATCGGAAGTGAGGAGCTTTTTTTAATGCCTGCCGCAATACAGGTAAAAAGCCGGGAAGTCCTGGAACTTAAGTTTTTAATGAGTGCCCTGTCATTCCCGCTGTTTTATACCGGACTGGTCTTTTTGTGTGTGGCGTTTACTGTCCTATCCGTCCAGCAGTTAAGCGATTCCAATAAGTATAAATTCCGTTATCAGATTTTAAATAAACTGGGCATGGGAAAAAGAAAAATCAGAAAAATTGTAGCAAAACAATTATTTTTCTATTACTTATGCCCGGTTATCCTTTCGGCCGCCATCAGCGCGGTATTTATCCTATATGCCGGACGACAATTTGTGGCCTACACAGGAATCCGCACAGAATGGATTTTATACTTTTGTATTTCATTGGTCAGTTTTGTTGGAATATATATTTTGTATTATGCCATAACGTATTACCAGTTTTATAAAAATATTGAGCCATAATTGAAAAATCGCATTTTCCATGCAACACTTTCATGACCATGCTTTCATGACACGCGCTTTTATAACCCCATTTGCAGACTTTCCCCGGAAATGATATACTGGACGCAGGCTATGGAAAGGCATGGTGACCGCTATGAAAATAATAGACGCACACATCCATCTCTGTCAAAGTCTGAACGGCTTTGGCGCAAAAGGAGAGCTTCGCTGCATCGGCGGCGGATATGTAGAATATGCGGACGGAAGCACCTTTCAGATGTTTCCTTCCGAACTGGGTGAAGACAAAGTGACCCCTGAAGCTATTCTTTCGCTTATGGACAGAGAAGGTATTGAAAAAGCCGTAATGCTTCAGGGTAATTTTATAGGTCCTCAGAATCTCTATACATGGGAGGCCATGCAAAAATATCCGGACCGCCTCACAGGCGCGGCATGTTATGACCCTTTTTGCAGAAAATATAAAGATGTCCGCAGACATCTCTTTGAAGAACTCGGATTTCCTGTTGTGAAGTTTGAAGTCAGCGACGGAAGCGGCCTCATGAGCTATCACGAAGAGTTTGCTCTGGACGGGAAAATGATAGATGAACAGCTCCGCTATGCAGCGGCGTTGGGATTGACCGTGGTGTTCGATATCGGCCGGCATGGAGGCTGCTGCTGGCAGGCAAAGCAGCTGGCTGCGGCAGCCGGACGTTATCCAGTCTTACAGTTCGTCGTCTGCCATCTTCTGGCTCCTCAGGGGCGAAGTTATGAAAATGACTGGCGGGAAGCCATGAAAATGCTGAATCTTGACAATGTAGTCTTTGACCTCGCCAGCCTGAGCAGCAATCAGAGGCCCGAACCATATCCCTATCCTACCGCCATATGGTTTATAAAAGAAGCGATGCACATTCTCGGGGCAGACCGCATGATGTGGGGAAGCGACCTGCCCAGTAACCTTTGCGGGGATACTTACCGGCATCTTTTTGGCTATATTCTGGACAGCTCTGCATTTACAGAAAGCGAGAAGGAGTCCATGCTCTGGAGGACTGCGGAGAGGATTTATTTTGGAGGGGCGTGAACTACTGCATAGCGGCCTTTATTCATTGCAATTTCCACCGTGCTATTTTGCGGAATAAAAGTTTTCGGGACCATTTCAAGCTTACCAATCTGCAGACTTCCATCTCCAATATCCACAGACTGGCTCTCCCAATTTTTCACACAAAGACTGAATAATTGTCCTGATTTTTCCTACTGAATATTGGAAAAATTTAGGTTGGGAATTAGAAAAAGGCTATCCGTATGATTGGGTAGCCTTTTCCATCTTTTCTTATACGCTTTATCTAATAGTCTATTACCACTGTTGACTGTTCTAAACGGGTATTTTACTGATTATAATCGGCATAAAACGAATAATATGCTATACCACCATACCCATTATCAGCATCCCATTCAGCTTTAATCTCATAGATATGTCCACCCGGCTTCAACGTGATTCCGTTTCCGTCAATATCCACATTCTCGCTCTCTGCGTCTAAATTACCAAGATTTTCATCACTCCAACACTGTACGCTTAATATTCTGTCGGGTTTTTCAGTAAAATTTAAAACAGCAACTTGTTCAGCGGTCTCAAATTTGACGAGTAAATCCTCACAGTCCAATGGATGTGCACTGTCGGCATCGAATGATGTGGCTGTGCCATCGGCATTCATCTTTTGCCAAGAAAAAGTACCTAACAGGGTGTCGATAGAGGTATTATCGCTTATAACAGCTAATGCGGGTGGTTCTTCCAAAATTATATTGGCATTTTCTTCGTTCAGTAATCTGTTTGCATAACTGTTAAGCGCCTCACATGGCTCATATTTGGTCTTATAACCTATGCCGTCAATCACAAGAAACGGATTATACGCCATGATGCTTGTCTGCGTTCCATCCGTCATGTTTAATGTAAAGATAACACCTTGTCCGCTATACTCTTTGTAAGAATTATCCTCATTATAGATAACGACATCTTTCAAATATTCAACCAGTTCCTTTTTCTCTATAATTTGAACCGTCTTATCTGGTGGTGCCAGCCGTACGGTTGCCGATACGATTTGAGACGAATCCAAATTCTTGTACGGTTTTTTTCCTCTACCAATAAATAATGCTGTCCCCACAACACATAGAATCAATATGCACAAAGAAACAATACTGCATAATTTCTTTTTCATAGTTATAATCCTCCCAAAAATATATTTTATATTATACATTACCCAAGTGTATATTTCAATGCAGGGTAAATAATCGGGATGTATTTTTATACATTAAAAATATATATTTATAGGCTCGTTTTCAGTGGGTACACAATTTCGAAAAGGGAGAAAATAAATACAGATATCATTTCACAACTATTGTAATAGCCTAATTTTTCACAGGCAAGTAATTCATCATACTGCTGCAAAATATGTTGTGTGGAAAATTGTTCTCTATTTTCTCTTTTCATATGTACAGACCTCATAAATTCTTTGTATATCCTAATATAAAAGCTGCTTAGCACAGTTTTAACACTGCGCCAAACAGCTACATTTTACCTTACATACAATAAGTTTCTACCAGTTCTATAATTTCCTGATTCGTCGGTGTCCTATTATCATCTTTTTTATAATAAATCGTTAGCAGATACACTTCCTCATCATCCCGGACAGCATAATAAATAATCCGATACCCATTGGACTGCCCTGGTATCTGTATTTGCTGTTCTGACTTTGAAAGTATGCCCATCATATTCCGTCTTGCCATAATTATTAATACAACATCTTCAATACCATTGACCTGGATTTATTACTTACACAGGACAAATGAATACCGTCTTTCTTCTTCCGCCGTACCCTCAGCAAAAACATTTTAACCAAATCAACAAAACCCCTTATTTTTTCGACTCTTTTCATTACGTCCTCGCCAACACCTCAAACGTCCGGCTGATGTTCATCTTGCCGTAACCCCACCGTTCATCCGGATAAGTGACATTGCTCTCCCGCACCGCTCCCCGGATAAAATTGCTCTTAATCGTCCGGCTTTCCACGAACGGCGCATAACCTTCCACAATGGCCCATTCCATGAACTGAGCCACGCAGCCCGCCGTTAACGCAGCCGCCATACTGGAACCGCTCCGGTTTCCGAGAACGGATGCAACCTGTACGCCGGGCGCCGAAAAATCCGGCTTAATCGTACCATCGGAGGTAAATCCTCTGCCCGATTCGGAAAACCAGCTGCCGGTTATGCCATTATATGCCGAGACCGTTATGACACCCTGGGCATTGGAAGGCTCTGTCAAGGTAACATTCGGGTCCGGTTCCAGAAAATGCACGCCGCCGTCGATGAATGCTTCAATCGGCAGCCAGAGATGAAAGCGGCCGGAACTGCGGACGCGTTCCTGTGCCGCAGGCGTCACCGTAATTGTCCAGATGCCCGGAGTCGGATTCTGAAAGCGGAAAAAAATCATCTCATTCCCGGATAACTTTTCAATCAGGGAAAGTCCTGTATAAATTTTCGTCCGGTCAAACAGAAAGGTATAGTTATTATCGACTCCGCTTCGAAAATCAATGTTGGAAACGACTTCGCCGCCCGGCGTGCGCAGCGACACGCTATAAATGTCAATCCGGTTTCCCCACAACTCCATGCAGAATCCTTTTGTATTTTCTTCTACGCGTAATTCGACTTCTTCGGGTATGGAAGCGCTGTAATGATGTTCTTTGTCCCCCTCATTGCCGCCACAGACGACCACCGCCCTGCTTCTTCTGGCGGCAATTTTGTTCAGATAAACGCCGAGAGGCGAGCTTCCGGCATGGTCCCCCATATTCGTCCCGATTCCCAACACAATGACGACCGGCCGCCGGAACACGATTGCCATATTTTCCAGATATCTGACAGCCTGCATAATATCATTTTCCTGATAAGCTTCGGCATCATCCGCCACCAGATAATATTCCCGCAGGTGTTTTTTGGCGTCTTTCAGTTTCACGACCGCAATATCCGTTTCCGGAGCCGCTCCCCGAAAAGTCAGTCCCTGGTCCAGAATGCTTCCCGCCGCCGTCGATGCCATCGCCGTGCCGTGTCCGTTCTCATCCGTAGTCGGAACGACATCGAGAGGATTTTGACTCTGCAGCGCACGGTCAATCTCCTCTCGTGTATATTCCGTTCCGTATAAAAATCCTTCCGGCGGCTCTCCGCTCTGTATCGTCTGGTCCCATATGGACAAAATCCTGCTGCCGCCCGATTCATTCTTAAATACATCCAACTGGTATCGGATTCCCGTGTCTATAAACCCGATTATCGTTCCGGTTCCCTTTAGTGAAAGCGGCGGGCCCTGTATCTGCAAATTTCCGGTCTCCACCAGGCTTTCCGCCTCAAAAGTCTGCATCAACCCGTACAGTTTCGGGATTGCCGCATAACTGTAGATGCCTATGGAAAGCGGCGGCAGTTCCTGCCGATTAATATGTGCCGTACCAAATTCCTCATCAATTACGTCATAGCAATAATCGAAATTTAATCTCTGCAAATCTTCTTCCGGCAGCACATAGTCGATTATCACGTCCGCATAGTCGTTGGATAAAATCCTGTCCTTACATGTCATATCATATCTGCGCTTTCACTGTCTCCTGCTTACTATATGATATGCGTTTCTCCTGTCCGCGTCCCGCGGCCTGATATTTTCATCCTGATATCGCTTTTATGATTCCGCGCTGATAACACGCAATCCATCCGGATTCGCCGCACTTCCGCTTCGGATATCGATAATCGGCCCGCCCGTGCCTTCCACATATTCCCGGGTAATGGTAATCCTTCCAATATTGTCGTCTTTTGGAATCTCATACATAATATCCAGCATAAATTCCTCTATAATGGCGCGGAGCGCACGCGCGCCGGTATCTTTTTCCATTGCTTTTTCCGCAATCGCCTCAAGCGCTCCGGTGTCAAATTCCAGTTTCACTTCATCCAATGCGAGCAGTTTCTGGTACTGTTTTAAAATCGCATTCCGGGGTTCGCTCAGAATCTTGACCAGCATTTCTTTACCGAGTCCTTCCAGCGTAAAAATAATGGGAAGACGCCCGATAAATTCCGGAATCATGCCGAACTTTTTGATATCCTCCACCGTCACCCGGCTCAAAATATTTTTCTCTTTATCATATTTGTCGCGCAGCTCCGCGTTATAACCGATAGAGGTCTTTTTGTTCAGACGTTTTTTGATAATCTCGTCCAAATCCGGAAACGCACCGCCGCATATGAACAAGATATTACGGGTGTTGACTGTCGCAAGCGGAACCATGGCGTTTTTGGAATTGGCTCCCACAGGCACTTCGACTTCGGCGCCTTCCAACAGTTTCAGCATTCCCTGCTGTACGGACTCTCCGCTCACATCTCTGGAATTGGTATTCTTTTTCTTGGCAATCTTATCGATTTCATCTATAAAAATAATGCCCTGCTCAGCCCGCTCCACATCATTGTCCGCCGCCGCAAGCAGTTTGGAAACGACGCTTTCAATATCATCGCCGATATAACCGGCTTCCGTTAAAGATGTTGCATCCGCGATGGCAAGCGGCACATCCAAAAGCCGCGCCAGCGTTTTGACAAGATAGGTTTTACCGCATCCTGTCGGCCCAATCATCAACATATTGGATTTCTCGATTTCTATTTCGTCCATCGTTCCGGTAGCGACTCTTTTGTAATGGTTATAAACGGCCACCGACATTACTTTCTTTGCATGCTCCTGCCCGACCACATAATCGTCCAGCTTCGCCTTAATTTTATGCGGCGGCATAATGTTCTTAATATCAATGACCGGCACATTTTCCTTTGCTTTTTTCTTTTTTTTGATTTTCTGTTTATTCGGAATGCCGCCGTCTCCCTGTAAATCCGCCAGATTGACAAAACTGATATTGGGAAATCCTTTTCCGTTACTGAAATCCCCCATATTGCCGCCCAGATTTCCGGGATTATTCAGCATTCCCTGATAATCAAACTGGCTGACCGTATCCATCGTCTTGTGCATGCAGTCGTTGCAGACACAGATATGATTGGGCAGTTTAAACATCTTCCCCGCTTTGCTCTCCGGCCGCCGGCAGATAAAACAGACCTCCTCGTATTCATCCTGCCTGTCATCCTTCTGACTCGCATCGGCTCCTGCATCCGGCGCCTTTGCCGACACAATATCCGTATTTCTTCCGCTTTCCGTTTTATCCGGATTTCCGATATCCTCTCCATCCGTCCGGCCGCTCACCAGCGCTTTCTTTTCCGCTTCCACATCCTCCAGTTCCCTGAAATCCCAGTTTTTCTTTATTTCTTTATTTTCATCCATTCGTTCATCGTCACGCATCATCTATTCATACCATACCTTTCCCGTCATGTCCGGATCTGACCCGAAAACGCTCAATCGCGGATTCTCTTTTTATGATAGTATAAATTACGGATTCCCACAAGTGAACTTTTTCTAAAGAAAATCTATCCTGTAAAGAAAATCCGCAAGACCCTTTTTAATCGGACCTTACGGATTTTCTTTGCTTTTACTGTTCTACTTTATTTCCAAGTGTAATATCGACTGTTTTGCTCTTATAGCCTCCGCTGTCAATCGTCATAACGGTTATTTTCACCGTATCGCCTTTGGCATAGTATTCCAGCTGTCTTTGCAGCTCATCCATGGATGAAATCTTAATGCCGTCGAACTCTGTAATGATATCGCCTTTGGTCAGCCCCGCTGCCTCAGCCGCCGTATTTTCATATACCTGTGCGATATAAACGCCCTCCGGCATGCCGTAGGTGGACGATACTTCGGTCGTCACGCTGATTCCGGAAATGCCCAGGAATCCTCTCTCTTCTTCCGCTACTTTGTTCTTTGTTTCCCGCAGCATCAAATCCGCGATAATCGGGCTTGCCGCAGAAATCGGAATCGCATATCCCATGCCCTCGATAACGCTGCCGCCTATTTTATTGGAGTTGATTCCGATAACTTCTCCTTTCATGTTCAAAAGAGCGCCGCCGGAATTTCCGGGATTAATCGCCGCATCCGTCTGAATGAATGTGCCGGTGCTGCCATCCGAAAGTTCCATATCTCTGTCCAATGCGCTGATAACGCCGGTCGTTACGGACTGACCGTAACCGAGCGAATTTCCGATTGCAATCGCGGGTTCACCGACTTTCAGGGAATCCGAATCGCCCAACGTCGCGATAGCTATCTGGTTCAGTGTGGAATTCAGTATATTTTCGGTCGGCACGGCAATAATTGCCAAATCCATTTTGGCGTCCGTTCCTTTGACGGAAGCCTCCGCTTCGCTGCCTTCCACGAACTGTACCATTAGTTTATCCGCATCCATAATGACATGGTAATTGGTTACGATTAAAAGCTCGGAATCGTTTTCGCCGACGATGATGCCGGAACCGCTGGCTTCCGCTTCGCTGGTCATCGCCTGTCCAAAATAAGACATCGTTTCCGTATAGGTATTGCTGATGGAAACAACCGAAGGCATAACGGCCTTCACCACGCCTGAAACATCCTGAACTGCCGCCATCTGCGGCGCCGAATCCAATGTCATCTTAATATCGGAATCCTGTGCGGCATTCGCTGCGCCGTCATTTTCTTTCTGTGAGGAATCCGTTGTTTCGCCGCTGTTTTCCTGTCCGTCTTCGGATAAAATTTCTCCGGCCTCTTCTCCTGCTTCTCCCTGTTCATTTACTTCCGCGCTGACGGCCGCTTCCGTTTTTCCTCCGTGCAGCATTCCCGTTGCCGCCTCTACCGCATAAAACCCGAGCCCCGCACAGATGCCAAAAAACAATCCGAGTGAAACGCTGACCAGCGCTTTCTTGAAATAAATATTGTTTCCGCTCTTTTCTTTTTTCTTCTTATCCTCTCCGTTCTGCCCGTAATCGCTCGGATAAGTATTCCCGTACTGATAGCTTCCCGCATTCTGTCCGGTGTTCTGGTTCTGATACATTCCGGTATGATATCCATAATCTCTGCCAGCAGAGCCAAAATAACTGTTTGCCTGACTGGCATTTCCATAGGCATCCCCCGGAACCGGTCCATTCTGTGGAGCCTGCGCATTCTGTACGTTTTGCACCGTCTGGGAAGTCGGGGAACTTTGTACGGCCTGGGAACTGAAAATTCCTCCCGTGACCTTCAAATCCGTATTCTGCTCCGTGTTCATACCATTCTCATGATTTTCATTCGGAAAATTATTATCATACATCGTAAAGACCCCTTTCCTGCTTTTCTTTCCTGACGAATAAAATCGCCTGTGAAAGATTTTCTTTCAACCTTCAACTTATGAACACAGTATAGCTTCGAATTGTGTACAAAATGTGATAAAAGTTTTTCATTTTTGTGTTTTTATGAAAAAATTTTAACAGCTCCAGACATCACTCAACCGTCACTGATTTCGCCAGATTACGCGGCTTATCCACATCGCATCCTTTTCCGACCGCTACATAATAGCCGAACAGCTGTAACGGGATAATTGCGAGCGAATTGGCAAAATAAGGATTTGTCTCCGGAATATAAATAACATAATCGGCTGCTTTCTCGATTTCTTTATTTCCTTCACAGGTAACCGCCAGCACAAAAGCGCCCCGCGCTTTAACTTCAACCATATTGCTGATTGTTTTGGCATATAAATCAGGCTGTGTTGATACCGCCGCTACGAGCGTTCCTTCTTCAATCAGAGAAATTGTGCCATGTTTCAGTTCTCCCGCCGCATACGCCTCCGAATGAATATAGGAAATCTCTTTGAGTTTCAAAGACCCTTCCAGGGAAATCGCATAGTCGATGCCCCGCCCGATAAAAAAGATGTCTTTGGCGCCGATATATCGGTTGGCAAATCTCTGAATCCGCAGTTTATTATTCAACAAAAGCTCTATCTGGTCCGGAAGCCTCCGCAAGTCAGTCAACAAAGCCGAAAACTCTTTATCCGTAATCTTCCCCCGCGCCTTTCCGAGCTTCATCGCCAGCAGATAAAGCGCAATCAGCTGCGCGCTGTACGCCTTTGTTGTCGCTACCGCAATTTCCGGCCCGGCCCATGTGTACATAACATTATCCGCTTCCCGCGCAATGGAACTTCCTACCACATTGACGATACCGAGCGCTTTAAATCCTCTCGCCTTTGCTTCCCTGAGCGCAGCCAACGTGTCGGCTGTCTCTCCGGACTGACTGATAACGATAACCATTGCGCCCTCTTCCAGAATCGGATTCCGGTAACGGAACTCCGAAGCAAGGTCTACTTCCACCGGAATCCTTGCCAGACCTTCCAGCACATATTTCCCTGTCATGCCCGCATGATAAGCGGAGCCACAGGCAACAATGTGCAGCTTCTTGATTTCCCGCAGTTCTTCGTCCGTCATATTCAGTTCTTCGATTACGACTTCTTTCCCTTTGACTCTTGGAGTCAATGTGTCGGAAATCGTCTTCGGCTGCTCATACATCTCTTTTAACATGAAATGTTCGTAGCCAGCCTTCTCCGCCGCATTCGCGTCCCAGTCGATAGTAACTGCCTCTTTCTCGATTTCTTCTTCATCCACCGTGTAGAAGTGCATATGGTCGTCACGCAGCCTGACTACTTCGTGATTGTCCACATAATATACTTTTCTCGTATATTTCAGGATTGCCGGTACGTCGGAAGCGATAAAGCATCCTTCCTGATTCTCGCCTACAATCAGAGGGCTGTCTTTTCTCGCCGCAAAAATCTGGTCAGGGCAGTCCGCAAACATGATGCCGAGCGCATAGGAACCTTCCACGCGATGCAGTACCTTTGTTACCGTTTCCAACGGATTTCCTTTATAATAGTAATCCAGCAGATGCGCCAGTACTTCGGTATCCGTCTCGGAGACGAACTGATAGCCCTTTCCTGTCAGTTTCTTTCTGAGCTGCAAATAGTTTTCGATGATGCCGTTATGGACGACCGCAATCGTTTCCGCCTTGTTGAAATGGGGATGCGCGTTCACATCGCTCGGCGCCCCGTGAGTCGCCCATCTCGTATGGCCGATGCCGCAGACTCCCGGCATGCTCTCGCCGCCCCGCGTCAGATTTTCCAAAATTTTCAGACGACCGGCAGATTTCTGGATATTTATCTTCTCACCGTCAAAAATCGCCATCCCGGCCGAGTCATACCCCCTGTACTCCAGCCTCGCCAGACCGTCCAAAATAATTGGCGCCGCCTGCTCCTTCCCAATATATCCGACAATTCCACACATACAATCCCCTCCTGATTTAAAATAATGCAGACCAACTCTCCATCCCACGGAAGAATGGCAAAGCCATTCTTCCAGGAATGATTAGATTTTCTTAGATACCGTTTTCTGGTATCTTAGAAAATCTTCATTCCTTATCCTTTATTCCAGTACTCCCGGTTCGCCTTCGCCGAGCATTTCACGACGAGCGCCTTCGGCAGTTGTTTATAACGTTTTCCGAGCTGATATCCCATATATTTAAAACCGCTCTTCACGATAAGGCCCGGAATCTGCATCCACATGTTCTTTTCTTTTAAATGGGCCGCCGTCATCTTCACAAGCCGCATTCCTTCCGATTCGGATGAAACCGTAGAGAAGATTTCCGGGTGGTCCGCCTGGGAAACCCCTAAATCGAAATTTCTGTGAAACTGCTCGCCGCAGCTGTAATCATGCGAATGGTATACTTTCGCCTCCGGCTGATAAGCAATCCCATATCCGGCCTGAACGGCATTCGCGGCATAAATCATATCTTCATTAAATATCGTATGTTTGATAAAACCGCCCAATGCGTCGAAAATATCCCGCTTATACGCGGCGCATACATTAGAACAGAAAAAAGTCTTAATGCCGAGCTTTTCGATATCATCTTTTGTCTTGAGCGCCTTCTCCGGCGGATAATTAAAATTTCTCGTAAACTTTTCCACTTCCGAACAGCTTTCTCCCGCAAGCTGCCTGCCATAGGCTGCCGCAGCATTATCCTGTTCCAGCGCCTGAAGCAGTTTTTCAACCAGAAATTCATCCGCCGGGACTGCATCCTGTGTCATCATAATAAAAACAGGCGCTTCCGAACAACGGACGCCGCTGTTTCTTGTCCGTCCGTGGTCGAACTCCCGTCTGGATAAATGTTTTATCTGTATGTTTTTATATTTTTTGGAAAAAGGCGTGCCATAAGTCAGTCGGTCAAAATACTTCTGTTCCGTATTCATAATAATGATTTTATTGACCGGAACCGTCTGATGAGCCAGTTTCTCCATTAAGTCCAAAAATTTCTGGTCCGGCTTATAAGTCGGGATGATAACATCCACTTTTTCCACAAATACTTTCCCCCATAATAGCATGAAAGGGCCTGAAATAGGCCCCTTTGCTTTTTCCGTTAAGTTAATTTAAAGTTTTACCCGTATCAGCTTCAATTTTTTTACTGCATTCCTGAACCATTGCAGACGGCGTATATTCATAATCATTAAACAGGAACTGGTGCAGCCATTTTACGTTTTCCTCCAGATTGACCGGAATAACGCAGTCGCCCTTCTCGCCGAGTCTGCCTGTCGTTCTGTTCTCTTCCCGCGGGAAACCCGCCGTTTCTGTAATCGAATAATTGCTGACATCGGCCAGGAGTGAAATAATTTCCGTCAAATCCAACGACGTATAAACTTCACTGAATACATTGGTCGCGATATCGCCGAGCGCCGTCGGAGAAGCTTTTTTCGCCTGCTCCGCTACCGCCTGCAAAACCTCTCTCTGATGCTGCGCACGCATAAAATCACCGCCGGCAATATAACGTATACGGCAGTAACCGGTAGCCTGTAAACCGTCAAGAAGCTGATTTCCCGAAGAAGTCACCGGCGTATAGGAACGTTTCAAATCATCCGCAATACATAACTGATAGTTATTCAAATGGCTGATTTCGTTATCTTTTACATCGATATAAACGCCGCCGAGCGCATCGATTGTATCCGTCAGCCCTGCAAAACCTACCGTGACAAAATCCGTAATATTCAAATCCAGATTCAGATTCAGCATGCTGATTGCCATTTCCGGCCCGCCCTTTGCATAGGCCGCGTTACATTTATTATAGGTATCATTGCTCAGATTCAGATAAGTATCACGGAATACGGAAACAAGTTTGCATTCTCCGGTATCCTGATTAATGGAGGCAATCATAATCGTATCGCTTCGGGTGTCCTTTGTCAGAGAGCCTGTCGTCGAATCCACGCCGAACAACGCGATGTTCCGATATCCCTTCATTGTCGTTTCTTCTTTTTCTTTTACTGTGTCATTAACAATGATTTTTTCTTCATCCAGCTCCATCTTCCCGGACTTTGTACCCTGCTGTACCACCCAGAGAACGCCTACCAGAATTACCAGTGCAAAAATTTCTACGATGAAAAGGACAATTCTCCTGCGTTTCTTTTTTGCCTGTTCCTTCTTTTTCTTTGCAGAAGATTTTTTCTTTTTATGAGGTCTCTCATCCTCATATCTTCCGCCCGATGATTTACGGGAAGAGCCCGAAGACTTTTTGGATGGTCTTCTTTCGTCTTCATAATCATAGTCGTAATCGTAAGAATCTCTACTCTTCTTTGTCATATCTCGTACTCCCTCAATTCCCTTCTTCTGCGTTAAAAACCTGTGCCGCATAAAATATCACAAATTTCATATCACAAATTTCATATCACAAAATGGCACAACTACCATACACGATTATACTACATCTTGTAAGAATTGCAAGAATCTTGTGCCATATTCAGGAATAATTTAGAATTCCTTAATATTTTAAGGGGTTTTTCTTTTCTAGTAGTATGACTTTAACAGGCGTTTTTATTTATGAATCCTTTAAATATTGTCAGAAACATAATTTTAATATCAAAGGAAAGCGTCCAATTCTCAATATAAAAAATATCGTATTCAACTCTTCGTTTAATCGATGTATCACCGCGGTAACCGTTAATCTGCGCCCATCCCGTAAGCCCGGGACGAACCTGATGTTTCACCATGTACCTCGGAATCTCCTCTTTAAACTTCTCTACAAACTGCGGCCTTTCCGGTCTCGGCCCCACAACGCTCATATCTCCTTTTAAAATATTAAAAAGCTGCGGGAGTTCGTCCATACTCGTTCTCCGAAGGAGCCTGCCGACTCTGGTGACACGAGGGTCATCTCTTACCGTCCATCCCTTCTTCTCCGTGTCCGGCTTCTGTACTACCATCGTCCGGAATTTATACATTAAAAAAGGCTTGTTGTGCAGACCGATGCGTTCCTGCTTAAAAATAATGGGCCCTTTGCTTCCGCATTTTACCGCAATCGCGGCGGCCAGCATAATCGGGGAAAAGAATACGAGGCCGAACAGGGAACAGACAATATCGATAAATCGCTTCGTAATCCAGTTCAGCGTATTGGTCAGCGGTACATAACGGATATTGACAACCGCAAGGCCCATCAGGTCTTCCGTGTACGGCCTGCTCGGAAAGAGACTGTTATAATCGGGAATGAACTTCGTGTGCACGCCTGATTTTTCGCATAAATCAACGATATATTCCAGCCTGTCATAATCATTCAGGGACAGGGTAATGGCAATCTCATCCAACTTATTCTCCGGTAAAATATACAGCAGGTTCTCTATTGTTCCGACTACTTTGACGCCTTTGTATACGGTTCCTCTCGGCACGGAATCGTCCAGAATGCCGCGCACCACATAGCCCCATTGCGGATTGGCGTTCAGCCTGTTGATATATTCTTCCGTGGCGCGGGAATAACCGACCAGAAGGATATATTTCAGGTTATAGCCCTTTTCACGGAGATATTGAAGCAGCGTCCGGATAATGGAACGGCTTATCGTCGAAAAGACGATGTTTATCACATAGAACATCGCTATCATGATACGGGAAAAGTGTATCTGTTTTATCGCATACCATCCCGCCATCAGAATGATGATTCCGACCGTGTTTGCCTGAAAAATGTTGAAAATCTCATACTTATGAACCGTCGCACGCTTTGGCGTATACATATTAAAATAATAATACAGCGCCAGATAACCGGGCACGATAAAATAAAGCAGTTCAAAATAAGTCTGCCATTGCAGCGCGCCGATATGCGGGTCATTGTCCGAAAACGGACCTGCAAATTTCAGATACCAGGCCAACGCATAAGAAAGAACGATGATAAGCGCATCTATCAAAACATGGAGCCTGTTAAAATATTTCTGGTTATCTTTTATCATAAGAATACCAATGCCTTTCTCTCAGTCTGCGATACTTGTGTCCAAAAGGCACAAATCAACGGCCGGCAAACCGCCTCAGCATGTTCCACCAGAGCATTCCCTGTATGCGGCAGTATGACCACAAATGCCGATGTTCATAACGCACCCTGCGCCTTCTCGCCTCAGGCTGTCCGCAGAACCGCACACCTTTCATCAGGCCGCACAGATACGTCTTTCCAAGCCCTTTCTTCATAAAAAAAAGCGTCTTTATGCCAAAACCTAGCAACAAAAACGGCGCATTTAATAACACCTGTAACGTTGGCATGTTTTTATAAATCAGGTATACGCTGTTGATAGCGGATAAATCCGTTTTAAACTGATTATACCGGGAGCCGGAAGATGCGCTTCCGACATGATACACGCGGGCTTTCGGCGCAAATACATTGCGGTATCCGTAAATCTGAGCCCGGTATCCCAGGTCAATATCTTCCAGATAAGCGAAATGTTTCTCATCCAGCATCCCAATCTGTTCAAAGACTTTCGTTCGATAGATGGAAGCCCCTCCGCAGGAAGCGAAAACAGGATAACTTTTCTGATACGCTTTTTCCGGCTTTCCCTTTCCGAGCGCAAACGCCCATCCGAGCGCACAATATAAGTCTCCGGCATCGTCAATCCGGCTCTTGTCCTGCATGGAAATCATTTTCGCGGAGGCGGAAAAAATACGCTTATCCTGTTCCATAACCAGCTCCAGCTCCCGCACAAACCCCGGCTCCACAATCGTATCGTTATTTAAAAAAATAACATATTTTGTGGTCGCCGCCAGAATTCCCGCATTCACCGCCCGGCAGAACCCCGTGTTCACCGAAAAGGAAATCAGCTCTATCTCCGGGAAGTCGTCGCAAACCATCTCGTAAGTGCCATCGGTGGAACCGTTATCGACCACGACAATCCGTGCGTCTTCCTTTTCCAGAGATTTCAGGCATCTCTCCAGATAATGCCGGCCATTGCAAGTCGGAATTACAATTGTCGATTTCATACTTAAATCTCCATTTAATTTATTTTTATCGTCATCCGGGAATCCCAGACAACAAGAAAGCCCATCTCGCGCGCTGCTCTGCCGAGCTCCATGCTCAGCTTCCCATATCCCGCTTCATCGCAGGAAATACCGGACACATCCGCCAATTTCATCTTTCCCGTTTCGATATATGAAACACCTGTTATTTCTTCGAAAACAGGGCGCATTTTTTCACAAAGCCGCATGCAGCGGATGTCAACTGCCGCACAATCCTGCATAAGCGTCGCACGGTGGGTGCTGCCGCCGCTGTATTCTTTATGAAGCCCTTTATAAAGCCTGTTTCCTTCTTCGTCATAAATTCCAGACGTTATCTTATTATGCCTGTCCAAAATTCTGCCGCCGACAATCCCGACATCCTGTCTGACTGCCAGGATATCCGGCATATACATTATCCGGTAAAAACCAAGATGCAGGGAATGTGAAATCTGCACTTTCCATCCCCGGGAACGGCAGAAGTCTTCCAGTGCGGCTTTGCCCGCATCATAGGCGTACATCTTGCTCGCCGCATTATCCGCCGTAGACGCTTCGTGGCAGCGCCAGTGATACAGCACTGCCGGAACATGAACGATGTGCTCCGCAAGCTTCGGCGCCGGCATGGAATCCAGAAGTTCACCCACAATCCGAAGCGCCAAATCATAGTCCTGCGCGCCGTCATATTGTTTCTGCAATTTGAGTTTTTTCATACGGTCTGCGCGCACCATCATAAAGTGGCAGATATAGTTGTTTGATAAAATCAAATCAAGATTAAACTTATTTTTTATATGAGGAGTTCTATAACCAATGTTATTTTCATATTTATCTTCGTCGCTGTATACAAGAACTGGTGTTTTTTTATTTTCTCCCGTTTCTGCCGTGTTGATAGCCCGCGCCATCTCATAAAGCGCATCCGGGGTAAGCATATCGTCATGGTCAAGCAACCCGATATAGTCGCCCGACGCCGCTTCGATGCCGGCATTGGTATTCTCTGAAATACCGCCGTTCTCCGTCAGCCGCAGATAACGAATCCGGCCCTTTCCTTCTTCCTCCTGATATTCCGCCGTGATTGCCTTCACTCGGCCGCTGCTCCCGGCGTCCGCAATGACCAGTTCCCAGTTTTCATAGCTCTGTCCGATGACGGATGCAAACAGTTCACGCAAATAGCGTTCTTTCGTTTCATATGCCGGAACAACAATGCTGAAACGGTACGGAAAGCGTTCCTGTTCCGCCCTTTGGGCCGCGAGCCGTTCTTCATCCGGTTCTATATAAACATAGTCTGTCTTTTTTTCTTCTTCTATTCGTTCTTTTGCCGCATAAAAAGCATGGCGCAGACCGTTTTTCTGCAGATAATGGATTGTTTTTTTCACATTACTGATTTTTAAAATACGATTTCCCATTTTCTCCCGATAGTGTAGAATCGCCCTGAAATACCAGGACGATTCCACCTTTTCTCATCAACTTATCTTATAAATATGCTTTTAAATCTTCTGTCAGCTGCTGCAGCTTTGCTTCCGCATCTTCCAGACTGTTTCCTTTTACGCCCATATAGAATTTAATCTTCGGTTCCGTTCCGGACGGACGTGCGCAGCACCAGGAATCGTTTGTCAGGTCAAAATAGAGCACGTTCGATTTGGGAAGCCCTGTCTCGCCTTCTTCTCCAGATTCCAGATTCAGTGTCTTGCCCGTCGTATAATCTCTGAACTCTTTCACTTTCAGACCGCCAAAGTTCCTGGGCGGATTGCTTCTTAATTTATTCATCAGTTCTTCAATTTCTTTAGCTCCGTCGATTCCCTTCATGGTAATGGAATACTGGCTTTCTTTGAAATATCCGTACTTTTCATACAGCGTAATCATCTGGTCCCAGACGGTCTTGCCGTTCTTCTTGCACCATGCTGCCATTTCACACAGACACATTACCGCAACGATGGCGTCTTTGTCTCTCGCATGAGTTCCCGCAAGGCAGCCATAGCTTTCTTCCAGACCGAATACATAGTTGTCAGAGCCCGTCTGCTCAAACAGTTTTATCTGCTCGCCTATGTATTTGAATCCCGTCAGGACTTCGATACATTTTACTTTATAGTCTTCCGTAATCGCTCTTGCCATATTGGTCGTAACGATTGTCGTAACGAGCGCGGGATTCTCCGGCATTTTACCGGTCGCAGTCCGTTCTCTCAGAATGTATTCCGCAATCAGCATACCAGACATATTTCCGGTAAAAGGAATGTATTCCCCGCTCTTTGTATCCAGTGCGTAAATGCCGAGTCTGTCCGCGTCCGGGTCAGTAGCCAGCACAATATCCGCCTTTCTTTCTTTTGCAAGTTCAAGCGCCAGCGTGAAGGCTTTCGGGTCTTCCGGGTTCGGATAAGCGAGCGTCGTAAAATTCGGGTCCGGCATTTCCTGTTCCGGTACGACATAAACATTCTTAAATCCAATCTCGTCCAAAATTCTTCTGACAGGCAGATTTCCCGTTCCGTTAAACGGAGAATATACAATCTTGATATCATCCGCAACTTCCGCGATGATTTCAGGATGAATAATCTGCTTTTTCAGTTCCGCCATATATTTATCGTCGATTTCCCGACCGATTACCTGATAAAGTCCGGCCTTAACAGCCTCCTGTTTCTCCATCGTCTTCACATCATGGTAATCCGTCACGTTATTTACTTCCGTAATAATTTCCTGGTCTCTCGGCGCCGCTACCTGCGCGCCATCCTCCCAATAACATTTATAACCGTTATATTCCGGCGGATTGTGGCTCGCCGTTATCACGATGCCGGAAATACAATGAAGCTCCCGCAGCGCGAAAGATAATTCCGGTGTCGGCCGGAGCGAATCAAACACATAAGCCTTAATGCCGTTCGCCGCAAGGCAAAGCGCCGCCTCATCCGCAAACTCCGGTGACATTCTTCTGGAGTCATAGGCAATCGCCACACCTTTCTCTTCACCGCCCTGCTTTTTAATATAGTTCGCAAGTCCCTGTGTCGCTTTACGGACGGTATAGATATTCATGCGGTTTGTTCCCGCTCCGATGACGCCTCTGAGTCCGCCGGTGCCGAATGCCAGTTCCTTATAAAAGCGGTCTTCAATTTCCTTCTCATCATCTTTAATCGCCTGAAGTTCATTCTTCGTCTGTGCATCGAAATAAGAATCTTCCAGCCAGAATGCATACTGCTCTTTGTAACCCATTTCTTTTTACCTCCATCGTTATTCTTTCCCCGCATACAGCGCTATAATCTGCATACTGCAATACTTTGCGTATTAGTATAACACATTATCTTCAAATTTTCAAAGCAAAGTCGCTTCTGTCCAATGAAAAATTCGGATTATAATACGGGTCTCCTTCTTTCAATACTTTACGCCATTTTACGCGAAAACGCTCCGACTCATCGTTGTAGCGCCGCGCCCGTTCTCCCTCATTATCCAGGCCTCTCGACATGGATTCATAATGATAAAGTTCCGCAAAAGGCGTAAACACATTCAGATAGCCTGCCTCCCGGATTCGCAGACAAAAATCCACATCGTTCAGCGATACCGCAAACGACTCATCCAGACCGCCCACTTCGTCATAAATGCTCTTTTTGACCATCAGACATGCACCTGTCACGGCTGTCATATTTTGTACATAGCACAATCTGCCCATATAACCGAGATTGTTGCTGCTGACACGGTAATGCGTATGTCCGGCGGTTCGATGCGCGCCAAGACCGATGACGACGCCCGCATGTTGAATCGTCTTATCCGGATAATACAGTTTGGCGCCGACCGCTCCCACATCATCGCGCTGCGCGTACATTAACAGTTCTTCCATCCAGTCAAGCGTAATGACTTCCGTATCGTTGTTCAGCAAAAGCACATAATCGCCGGCCGCACAGGACACGCCCAGATTATTGATACGGGAATAATTAAATTCTCCTTCATACGTCACAATCCGTATCTGTGGATTTTTCCGCAGTTCATCATAATAACGGAAAATTTCACCGTCCGTACTGTTATTCTCCACAACGATAATTTCATAATTATCATAACTGCTTTTTTCTATAATGGAAGCGATACAGCGTTTCAGGTCTTCATAGTGGTCTTTGTTCGGAATGATAATGGAAATCCGGGGAGCCCCCTGAATTTCATATCGAATCCGGTAGATGGTATCAAAGGCTTTCGTCGAAGTTATCTCAAAGTTCTCATAGCCAAGCCGCTGCAGATGGTCCGCCACGGCCCCCTTGCCTGCCGCAATGCAATATGCTTTGGCATTCAGGTCGGCGGCTACGCTGCCCTTATGGGAACGCCAGTAATACAGCAGTTTCGGAATATGCACGATATGCTTCGCCTGCGCGGTCAGACGCAGAATCATATCATGGTCCTGGCTGCCGTTGAACTGTGGTCTGAACAGCTCCGTTCCTTCCAACAGTTTTCTGTCAAACACGCTGAAATGACAGATGTAATTATTTGCGCGCAGATTGTCGATTGCAAAGTCAGGCTTAAAGTGGAGCGTAATCATATTGTCAATGCTGTTTCCGTGAAATGTGGCTTCATCACAGTATATATAATCCGCACTTTTCTCACAGATTGCTTTCATATATTCATACAACACCGCCGGATGCAGCACATCGTCGTGGTCAAAAAGTCCGATGTATTCTCCGTTTGCCAGCGAAAGGCAGAAATTGGTATTTCCCGCAATGCCGCCGCTTCTTTCATGACGCCTGTATAGAATACGGCTTTCCGTGCCGACCCGCTCCCGCAGCTCGGGATGCGCCTGCAGATACTGTCTGTCCTTTTCGATATAGGCAAGACACATCTGCTCGACATAATCATGTTCCGCATCGGAATCATCCGTCAGGCAGAGTTCCCAGTTTTCGTAAGTCTGCGCGAGTACGGATTCGACTGCGTCCGTCAGAAACTTTTTCGGCGTATTATAAAGCGGAACCAAAATGCTGATTTTGATGTCCCGTGAAAAAATCGTTTCCCGCTGTTCCTGCGCTTCTTCCTGCGTCGGAAATCCTGCCGTGCCATGAGAAGCTTTCGCCTTCTTCTCGATTCGTTTGGCATCCAGCTTCCGGAGAACGCCTTTGACGCTTCCATAATAACCGAGCCGCTCTTTCGTTCTCTGCATCCAGTGCCAGGCTGCGCGCAGCGGCTTGGAAGCCTTCCAGAAAATACTCCCTTTAATACGGTTCAGTTTCTGCTCCAGGTCAGCCGCACGCCCTTCCGCATCCGCCAGCTTTCCGGCCAGCACACGGCTCTTCTGTCGTTCCCGTTCGTAAGCGTCTTTATAATAACGTATGTCTTCTTTTTCGGTTTTCTCCGTATTTACGGTATCTTTCATTACTTATCCCCCTTTTTGTTGTTCTGTAAATTGTTATTATCTTTATGTTTTATCGATTGTTCTTTTCTTTGTTTCTTTACATTATATCTTGATTTAATTTTATATTATTTAAACATGTTTTAACATCTTTATTGCGCCATTTCCAAACATGCGCAATTTAATTTTGACAATTTTTGCTCATTTTACGACCATTTCCTTGTCGGACCATGTCAGGAACTGTTGACCGCTATCGGAATCCGTCACCAGCATTCCGATGCGCCAGACGCCGAAATGCAGCTTTTCCTTCTTGATACGAAGTGTAAATCCTGCCAGCGAAATGTTGACTTGTCCGGTTAAAACGGCTTCTACATCCTCCCTGCGCCAGGGATTGGGAGAGGCCATGCAAAATGTACCGTCAGGCCGCTGAAATACGACGTTTCTTGTATATTTCGCATTGTCTTCTCCGGGGAGATAGCTCCACCCCATCACGAACATGATATCCGGTTCTTCAAGATGAATTTTATGCTGTTCTTCCGCCCGGTCGATGGTCAGCTGCAGCCGCCCCTTCTGAGCCCGTGCAAGATTTCCTGCATCTGCCAAAATCAGTTCTGTCGTTTTTAAGTTCTCTTCATAATCAAATTTAAAATTACATGCGTAACGAGAAGCATTGTCAATCAGGCTCTTATGATAGAAGCCATCCCATCCTTTCATGCTCGGATGCCTCGCATACAGATTTTCTTTCTCATGAAGAAGTCTTTCCCATTTTCCTTCGTCCTCTTCATCCAGTCCTCTGCTCAACGACTCATGATGATACAAAATGGCATCGTTGCGAAGCACGTTATAGTATCCAGCTTCAACAAGCTTAAAGCAAAAATCCACATCATTATAGGCTACCTTCATGGATTCTTCAAAGCCGCCCACTTCCCGGTATTTCTTTTTTGCTATCATAAGACATGCCGCCGTAACGCCGATGACATCATATGCCACCTGATTGCGGCCATAATAATAACACCTGTCATCTGGAAAAGTTATCAGCTTATGCGACGGACCGATGTCCAGATTGGTTATGCCTGCATGCTGAATCGCATCGCTTCCGGCGTACCACAGCTTGGCCCCCACGGCCCCCGTATGAGGCTGTCCCGCCTGTCCGGCCATGATATGAAGCCAGTCCTTCTCGATAATTTCGATATCGTCGTTTAAGAACAGCAGGTAGTCTCCCTTCGCTCTGGCCGCCCCTCTGTTGCACATGGCGGAGAAATTAAATTCCATCGGCTCGTACAGATAAAGAAATCCGTATTCCTGCCGTAATTCTTCCATACGATTTTTGTTTTCCGGCGAACTGCCGTTATCCACGACAATCCATTCATAATTTTGATATTCCGTTCTCTCCCGGAAAGAAGAAAGACATTTCTCCAATGTTTCCGGATGGTCTTTCGACGGAATAATGACCGATACCATACCGCATCGTCCATCCGGCACGCCTGTTCCGGTTTCTGCGCAGTCCTGTGCGCCCTGCGGCACATCATAGACCACATGATAGATATCCGGCTCCGCGCCGCTTTGCAGCGTCGCCCGAATGCCTCTCCTTTGCAGCGCGGTCTCTCTGACCGCCGAAAACGCTTCTCCGCAGCCCGTCATATCCCGGCCCCGCTCCAACGCCTCCTTTAACAGGTTCTCAACTGTTTCCAGTACATCCTTCCCCTGTTCCTCTGTCTCCCTGAGCCGTTCCGCTCCCGCCTCGTCCGGCTCATAACAGTTGTGAAAAAGCACTTCCTCTATATGGGAGATGCCGGATTTCGATTGATAAGCCGTTTCCTCCAGCCGCAGACAGAAATCATAAAAAATTTCCGCGGATATCCGTTCCTTTTTTTCCGCCGGCAGCTCCCGTATTTCCTTCAAAAGCTCCCCGCACGCGGATTTCCTCACAATAACCATATGCCCCAGACAGCAGAAAGAAAGCATCGTATCCGGTGACCAGCATGGTTTGAACCAGGGGTGCATCCGATTCGAAAGATTCTTCCAGTAATAATCTTCATCCGCATAGGCAAAAAGGCAGTTCTCCTTTTCCAGAAACCAGCTTTGGGCCGTTTCAACCGCTCTTTCGTCCAATATGCCGTCGCCGCAGACGACAATGCAGATATCCGTATTCTCCGGCTCTATCATCCGGAATCCCTTTATCCGCATATCGCAGATTGTATTTTCTTCCGGGCGGCATCCTTCCGTTTTCGCAATCCATTGCAGATAGGAATGCTTCTGGCGGAATACCTCCTGTTCGTAACTGCGGCGCACTTCCGTTGCTCCTGCCGTCTGTACTTTCCCGGCCGTGTCCTTTCCGGCCGGCCGCCCCGCTTTCAGCGCATGATAGCATTTTCTTACGGGCGCGGACGCTTTCCAGAGCGCATTGCCCTGAATGCGCTCTAATCGAAAGGCCAAATCCGCTTCTTTCGCTTCCGCATCCGCAATTTTACCGGCAAGGACCGTATTTTTCTTTTTTTCTCTCTCAAAAGCGGCGCGATAATAAGCCGCCCAGTCAAATTTTTCCCCCATACTTTAAAACAGTCCTCTCTTCTGCATATGGCGCGCCGTCTCTTCGGGCACTTTTGTAACCTGCATGGAAACTTCCAGCACATTCTCCTGTTTCTGCTCCCACTCAGCCAGCTGCAGCGTAATATTCGGGTCCTGTGTGGAAAAAGCATAAACGCCTTCTCCTGTCCGAACACCGTTCGTCGCAAAGTTCTTCCCTTTCAGAGGAACAGGCTTGCCGTTCCAGCGAATCTCTTCCAGGTAAACGATGCAGAAATCGCTGCAAGGGTCGATGCGCAGCGCCTTCCGCTCCCCTTCGAACACAAGCCGGAATTTCCGCTCGCATCCCATGACTTCTTCCAGAAAAAAAGACTGCTCTTCTGAAAATCCCGTTCCTTTATCTTCATAGATTTGCACTTTTTCCTTTTGCTTTTCCGCCGGCGTGAGCATCGGCAGTTCCGACAGCGCGTATATGGGCTGGTCAATAACACCCCTTATTTCTTCCATCGACATTCGTTTCCCGGTCACATACTTCTGAAACTTCATTTCCTGCCGCCTGTAACCTTCTGCCTCGCTCTCCGTTATCCCAAGTTTTTCCAATATAGAATCAAGATTTAATTTATTCCGTTTTTCATCCTGCAATAAATAACAGTAGATTGCCCTGAATGCAATTTCTTTTGCTTCGACGGCCTTATCAAATGTCCACTCATAATCAATCACATGCCACTGTCCGTCTTCCGTTATCAGAATATTTGCAAAAATCAAGTCGTAGTCAGTGATTTCCATCTCTATCCGATAAGAAATCCGTTCCAGATATTCATCGAATAACACATGAAATTCTTCTAAATCATTCCGTTCCAGGCAATTATCCAGCAGCTCTTCCAGTGTTTTTCCATTCAAATATTCAAATGTGACAAATGTGTCATCTTTTGCCCTTTTACCATTAATAAAATCTTCATTTAATTTGCAGGAATTTATTTGGAGTTTTCCGCCCTCGAAACGTTCCGAAAGTTTCTCATACGCACGCTGTATTTGTCGGATATGTTCCTCCGCGTCTTTTGATAACGCATGTTTTTCCATTTGTCTGACGGCTTTCCCGTCGCGGATGGATTCGGTCAGCAGCGTTTTGATTTTAAAGTCTTCCGTTCGGTCATTGGAATATTTGGCATATTTGATTTCCGGCGCATTTCCCAGAAACATCAGATAGGAGTTGGAAAACAGCGGAAATTCCTCTTCTTTGATTACCGTGTCAAATACTCGTTTTTCATCGAACAACATCAGCCTTTCTCTGTCAAAATTCCGCAGATTGGAGGAAAGCTCTCCCGTCCGCGGCAGACGGTCGTCCGAATAAAGGCATGTCATAAACTTATAATCGGGGTAGGGATAATACATAGCAATATCCGAAAAGCCGCATTGCCTTGCAGTCTTTAAGAGTCCGTTCCTCGTAAAAGTCCTGACAACGCCGCCCTCCGGATAATCTTCCAGACTGCTGAACCATGTTCCGAGATGGTCTTCCTTACAGCCTGCCCAATATTTCAATCCCAGTTTATTTTCAATGGCAATTACAATACATCCGTTATTCTTTCTATGTTTCTCAATAATACGCAAAAAGTCTTCGTAGGGATGTTCGGATTCCATATAAGCCTGTGCATACTCGTAAACCCCGATAAGACAAATGTAATCATAATCATCGGGCAAGTCCGGTTCGATATCCTGAAAATTGCCGACATGAATCGTTACATTTTCACAATCCATGTGCCTGTATGCGTTAATCATACTTCTTTTGCGGGATAAGTCCACACAGGTTACTTCTCCGGCTTTTCTTGCCAGCGCTCCCGTTATGGCGCCGCATCCTGAACCAATCTCCAGCACTTTCATGTCTTTATCAATGGGCAGCCAGTCCACGATATTCTCCCGGAGCGCCGATAAATGATAGAGGACCGGCCAGCTCTTCCGTTCCTCAATAATACGCGGGTATTCTACCTCTGCATAATTTCTTGTAATTTCGAGCAGTTCATCCTCAACCGCTCCGTCACAATAGTAATCCTCCCCCGGATAATGTTTTAAGTCAAGCCTGACCTTTCCGATTTCTTCTATCATCCTTATAACCATGCCTTTCTCTCAGGTTTTTACAGACAAGCTATAAAATCTGAATCTTCGAGTTCATATCATAAAATCCGACCGTATCTTTATCCGAAATAACCGTCAGATTCAGCACATCGTACAGGCGGTGATAGACCGTAAAATCATCTCCTTCATAGCCGGTCACGCCAAGCGAAAGCAGATATTCTCCTCCCTGCAGATTCATATCCTGTGTAAAAATAATCTCTTTTTGTTCTCCTGCTTTCACTGACTCCAGGAAAGCCTTTTCAAACATCGTATTCGTTCCGGTGATTTCCGTCCCTTTGATGTTTTTTACCGTAAAGGCAAATACAGGCGCCGCTATATCCTCTTTCATATCCACTTTCATATGAATATGAAAACTGCTGCCTTTGAGAACCGCCGAAGTTCTCGTCCCTTTGTCATCCGTCATATAGTATTCTGAGATTATCGCCTTTTTAGAACCGTATTCCAGCAGGTCCGGATTCACATTCGCCGCTTTTCCGGATTTTTTCTTCTTTCCGCCCGCTGCCAGCGCACGAAGCTGTTCATCGTCCAGAAGCCGTTCCGCACCGGATTCCTCTATCGCATACTGGCCAACCAGCACCTGTTTATAGGTATCTATCATCTCTTTCGGATTTCCTTCGCCCAGTTTGACGCCCTGATTCAAAAGCACGACCCTGTCACAGTATTTGCTGATGCTGCTCAAATCATGACTGACAAAGACGATGGTCTTTCCCATTTTCTTAAATTCTTCAAATTTATGATAGCATTTTGCCTGGAAAAAGACATCTCCAACGGAAAGCGCTTCATCCACAATGAGGATTTCCGGCTCAATATTAATCGCCACGGCAAAAGCGAGACGGACGAACATACCGCTGGAATACGTTTTGACCGGCTGGTGGACATATTCGCCGATATCCGCAAATTCCAGAATGTCATTCATTTTTTCTTCGATTTCTTTTTCGGAAAAGCCAATCATCGTACCGTTTAAGTAGATATTCTCAATTCCGTTATACTCCATGTTGAAGCCCGCGCCAAGCTCCAAAAGCGCGGAAATCCGCCCATTCACGGATACCTCTCCTCTGGTCGGATTCAAAACACCTGTTATTATTTTTAAAATCGTAGACTTGCCGGAGCCGTTCGTTCCGATGATGCCGACAGTCTCTCCCTGACGTATCGTCAGATTGATGCCTTTCAGGGCATGATGTTCCGTATGCTTTTTGTTGCGGCCAAAACCGAGCGTCTCTTTTAATCTGTCGGAAGGCTTATTATAGAGTTTGTAAATTTTTTCCAGATTTTTTACCTGAATTGCAATTTTCTGTTCTTCCATCACAGTCCTCCGTTCTCACACAGCCTGATACCGCCGGGGCCGGCCTCGCCGGCAAGAATACTTATCACAATACATCCGCGAAATGCACCCGCAGCTTTTTAAAAATCAACGTTGCAATACAAAACAGGCTGATAGTAAATATCCAGAAATAGGTAGAAGAATAAAAATGCTCCCAAAACCAAGTTTCCCCATAGAGAGCGCTTCGATATCCGTCCACGATATAAACGAGCGGATTCAGTTTGAAAACTGTTTTCATATTGTCCGTCAGCATCGATATATCCCATAGAATCGGCGTCGCCCACATGCCAATCTGTAAAGCAATGGCGATAATCTGTTGTAAATCCCTGATAAATACGACAATCGCACAAGTCAGATAGCTCATCCCGAGTACAAGAAGGAACATACAAAAACTATAATATAAAATCTGTATCGTATAAATATTCGGATAATAGCCATAACCGATGGCCACGAGCAGCACAATGCAGACAAAAAACAGGTGGATGAACGTTGCCGCAATTGCTTTGATAATCGGAAGAATGCTGATATTAAAGACCACTTTTTTCACAAGATAATTATATTCCAACAGCGCCATTGTTCCCTGCGTAAGCGCCTCGGAAAAATAGAACCAGGGAACGAGGCCCGCCATCAGATACAGCACATATGGCACTTCGATTCCTCCCGCCACGAGCTGGCTTTTCGTATCAAAAATTTTATCGAATACGAGCCAGTACATAACGACCGTGACAACGGGCTGTGCCATCGCCCACAGCATGCCGAGATAAGAACCCGCGTAGCGTTTTTTAAAATCATTTTTGGCAAGCTTCCAAATCAGCCGTCTGCTCTGGAACAATTCGATTGGAATCGTTGTCAGCCCGTCATAAAAAATCGTAAAAATGACACAGGTAAAAGCAATCAGCACACAGCCGCTGACTTTTTTCATCTTTTCCGTCACCTGGTCCGCCAACGGGTTGTGGTGCATAATCAGCACAAATGCCAGAATCAGACCAAGCCCCCAGAATATTGCAATTGCCGCGGGCTTGGGAAAAACATATTTTTTTGTCGTCGTATCGTTTTCGCTCATTTCCTTACGAAATCTCCACTCTTATTTCCGATATTGTTCCGTAAACGCTCTGATACCGCCCCATTTGGTATCTTTTTCCGACTGAATCAGTTTCATACCTTCTTCCAACGGCCAGTCAATCCCGATATCCGGGTCGTTCCATAAAATTCCGCCTTCATCATTCGGATGATAAAAATCCGTACATTTATAGGCAAACTCCGCCATATCCGAAAGCACGAGAAAGCCGTGCGCAAAATTTTTCGGTATGAAAAACTGTTTTTTATTCTCCGCGGAAAGCCGCACGCCAAAATATTTTCCATACGTTTTGGAACCTGGCCGGATATCGACCGCCACGTCGTAAACTTCCCCTTTCAGCACCCGTACAAGCTTATCCTGTGGATACTGAATCTGAAAATGAAGGCCCCTCAATACGCCTTTTACGGAAGCGGACTGATTATCCTGTACAAATATCTGGTCGATGCCGGCCGCTTTAAAGTCCTCATACTGATAAGTCTCCATGAAATACCCTCTGGCATCTTCCAAAACCTGCGGCGTAATGACCTTCAATCCCTCTATTTCACATGTCTCTACTGTAAGTTTTCCCATTTTTGCAAGCAAACCCCTTTTCTGACACTTCTGTCTTTTTCTGACCTGTCATCTTTCTTATCTGCAATAAATTTATCTAATAATCGGCTCTTCCGCCGGTCGGCACATTGCCCGTATCGCCGTTCACGACTCCCGTATATCCGCCGGCTCCCATAGAATGGTCGATGGATGTATCAATATTCATATAACACAGGTTTAAATCCACATTCGTTGAAATGCCGTCAATCGAACCTTTGGAAGTATACTGCCACATATGATAATAACCGTCGTAAGAAGGCACTTCCGCGTATTCCGCAAGCCATGTGTGATAATCTGACAGTTCTGTCATATCTACTCTTTCGTTCAGCCAGTTAGCCGAAGCATAGATACCGGTCGCATAACCTGCGTTGGCAATCGTCTCCAGAAACGCCTTGTGAATCCTGGTTCTGTCCTCCGCATTCAGGTCGTCGGCCCTTCCGTTTCCGCCCGCGCTCTCGCTGTCGAGGAATACCGGATAATCCACGTCGTACTGTCTTATCAGACTGATAACCATACTGGCCTCTTCCACCGCTTCCACCTCGTTGACCGCCTGTGTAAAGAAGTACACGCCGACCGGAATATCCGCGTCAATGGCTCCGCGTATATTTTGCTCATACATCGGGTCGAGAATCAGGGAACCGCTCAAAGAACCGCGGTATCCGCACCGGATAATGGCAAATTCCACGCCATCCTCTTTAACCGCCTCCCAGTCAATGGTTTCATTCCATTTGGAAACGTCGATTCCTTTTTTCACATTTTCACCGGACGCCGCAAATTCGGTATTTTCCGTTCCGTCAGCCTCCTGCCTTGCCTCTTTTACTTCCGTATCTTCTTTTTCAACATCAATGTCGTCTTCCGTCAGCATCAGATATTCGATATCATCCAATACCCGATATTCAATTTCCTGTTTCACCTTAATCGTCATTACCGTATTGGGCACTCTGTACCCTTCCGCTTCGTTCAAAGATACGCCGTATTCCCCTGCACGCAGCTTATCGATATAAATGACGCCGTCCCTGTCCGTATCCGTATATTCGCCAAGTCCCTGAATCGATACGGTAAACGGAAAGCCCGATACGAGTTTCCCGCTGCTGTCCACAATCATAATACGCAAATCTTTGGCTACGGAACTCATAACAACGGACACGGCTTTTCCGGAATAGGTTTCGATGCTTTTATAATGCGTTTCCGAATCAAAAAAAGTCTCGTCCCGCATAAAAGCCTGCAAATCATTGCCTATCTGCTTATCTTCCGTCACCGGTTCTTCCACGCTGACAATCGTTTCTTCTGTCCTGCCGCCCAGACCAAGCTTTTCTTCAATCAATTCCCAGTTCATCATCGCAACGACAACCGTTATCATGAAAAACATCATAACGACCAGGAACAGGGTCCTTCTTAATTTCTTAGAGTCCATTGGCAACCTCTACAAGATACTGCCCATAGTTCGTCTTTAAAAGCGGTTCTGCCAGCTTCAGGAGCTGCTCCCTGTCGATAAATCCCCGCCGGAATGCAATTTCTTCGATACAGGAAATATAAAGTCCCTGCCGTTTCTGAAATGCCGCCACAAAATCGGCCGCATCAAGCAGAGAATCGTGATTGCCCGTATCCAGCCATGCAAACCCGCGTCCGAGCGTTTCCACTCTTAAAGTTCCCCTGCGCAGATATTCGTTATTAATGCTGGTAATTTCAATTTCGCCACGCGCCGAAGGTTTGACATTCGCCGCGATTTCCACAACATCGTTATCATAAAAATATAATCCCGGAACCGCATAATTGCTCTTCGGATGTTCCGGCTTTTCTTCGATGGACAAAGCGACGCCGTTCTCATCAAATTCCACAACGCCGTATTCTCTTGGATTTCTGACATAATAGCCGAAAATGGTCGCTCCTTTTTCTCTGGCAGCCGCTTCCTTGAGCACTCTGGAAAAACTCTGTCCATAGAAAATATTATCGCCGAGAATAAGCGCAACACTGTCTCTGCCGATAAAATCTGCTCCGATAATAAAGGCATCCGCCAATCCTCTTGGCGACTCCTGAACGGCATATTCCATTCTCAGACCGAGCTGTTCCCCGCTTCCGAACAGTTCTTTAAATACCGGAAGGTCTCTCGGTGTGGAAATAATGAGTATCTCCCGGATACCCGCCAGCATCAGTATCGAAAGCGGATAATAAATCATCGGTTTGTCGTATACCGGCATAATCTGCTTGGAAACCGCTTTCGTCAACGGATATAACCGTGTTCCCGAACCACCCGCAAGTATAATTCCTTTCATTTTATAACCATTCCTTTCCTGACCAATATTCGCATTCCGGATATGCCGCCAAAGGCGGCACAAACCTCCATGATTCCGCATCGCGGAATTTCAAATCCATGCGGAGAATGCCGTATTTCAGGCATTCTCCTGCGTGAGAAAAGTCTGCAAAGCAGACTTGGAACTTCTTCGCGAAACAGCCAAGCCTGGAAAACAGGCTTTAGCTGTATGCGCGATTAGAAGTTCTTCTCACGCTATACTTTGTACATCTCGGAATAGTATTTCTGATAATCCCCGCTCGTCACGTTTTTCATCCAGTCTTCATGTTCGAAGAACCACTGTATTGTCCGCCGGATGCCTTCTTTGAACATTGTCTCCGGCTCCCATCCGATTTCTTCCCGAATCTTGTCCGGCGCGATGGCATACCTTCTGTCATGGCCTTTTCTGTCTTCCACATAGGTAATCAGGTCTTCGCTGACAAGAGCTTTTCTCGGGTCATCCTCCGCCAGCATTTCCTGCAGTGTTTCGAGAATGATATGAATGATTTCAATATTCTGTTTTTCGTTATGGCCGCCCACATTATAAGTCTCAAACAGCCTGCCCTTTTCCTGCACCATGTCGATTGCCTTCGCATGGTCTTCCACATAGAGCCAGTCGCGGACATTTTTGCCGTCGCCGTACACAGGAAGTTTTTTCCCCTGCAGCGCGTTATTGATAATCAACGGAATCAGTTTTTCCGGAAACTGATAAGGTCCGTAATTATTGGAACAGTTCGTGATATTGGCCGGAAAATGGTAAGTGTCCATATAAGCTTTTACGAGCATATCGGAACTTGCCTTGCTTGCCGAATAGGGACTGTGCGGCGCATAGGGCGTCGTCTCGTAGAAATATCCGCCGTCCTCTTCCAGAGAACCATAAACCTCATCGGTAGACACATGGAGGAATCTTTTATCCGCCTTGTATGAGCCGTCCGGCAGTTCCCATGCCGCTTTGGCACAGTTCAGCATAACTGCCGTGCCGAGCACATTCGTCTGAACGAATACTTCCGGGTTTACGATGCTTCGGTCAACATGGCTCTCCGCCGCAAAATGTACGACTCTGTCGATGTCGTTTTCCTGAAAAACACGGCTGATGGTATCTTTATCGCAGATGTCCGCTTTGATAAAAGTATAATTTTCTCTGTCTTCAATGCTTTTGAGATTTTCAAGGTTGCCCGCATAGGTCAGGGCATCCACATTGATAATTCGTATTTCGTTATCATATTTTCCAAACATATAGTGAATATAATTGGAACCGATAAAACCGGCGCCGCCCGTTACAAGGTAAGTTCTCATAGCCGCTGTCTCCTTTCAGCTTCCGCGACAGAATTATCTCAGATAGTTCTGTCGGACAAATCTGTTCCCCGTTCCATTTATTCGCAGGCAAATTTGTTCGTCTTTCTTATTATAATAGAAGTATACACGATTTGCAAAAAAATTTAATAATTCAGGTAACTGATGTTCATATCCACGCTGCCGCTGATGCCGCTGATATTTCCTTTGGATGTATACTGCCACATATCATATCTGGTCGTCGTATAAGACGGCGCGCTCGCATACTGGGCAAGCCAGATTTTATAATCCGTCAGACTCCCGGCATTGATTTTGGATGTCAGCCAGGTCTTGTTGGCGTAGATACCCGCCTTGTATCCGGAATTTTGAATCGTCGCGCAAAATGCCCGGCAGACTGCCGTTCTCGTTGCCGCATCGATGGCATCTCCACGCCCGTTGCTCGCCTCTACATCCAGGAAAACCGGATATTCCAGTCCGTAGCCGCTCACCAGATTCAATGCCATCGAGGCTTCTTCTACCGCTTCCGCCTCATTGACCGCCTGACTGAAGAAATAAACGCCCACCTTCAGGCCTGCTGCCTTTGCCCCTTTGATGTTGCTGGCAAATTTAGGGTCTTCAATCAGCGCGCCCGTGGAAGAACCGCGGTAACCGCATCGGATAATGACATAGGAAACACCCGAATTTTTGACCGCATTCCAGTCAATGGAACCGTTCCACTTGGACACATCGATGCCAAGCACACCTGAATTGTTGGACATCCGTCCCTGGCTGTCAAAAGAATATTTGGCGCCCTGTATAATCTGTTCCCCGGTCACATAGTTTCCGTTTTTGTCGTAGAAATATGTGTGTCCGTCAATCGTCTGCCATCCTGTATAGAAGCATTCCGCGTTTGCCTTGCGCAGATACAGCCTTTTATCATTATAGTAATCCGCATAGACCGCTTCTACATATTTTCCTTCTTCGTTTTTGACATATATCTGATTGCCTTTTTTATCCTTTAATTTCGTAACCGTATCGCCCATAAAATTTTTGGTGACAGTAACCTGCCAGTCGGCTTTCGCGCCTCCGCAGGTTCCGGTAATAACGGCCGTCCCTTCCGACACGCCTGTCATAATTCCATTGCTGTCTATTTCTACGATTCCCGTATTATTACTGGTCCATGTAATAACGCCGCCTTCCGGCGTTGTCGTCCCTTTCAGCGTGCTTGTGCTCCCCTTCTGAACGGTATTGCTTCCTTCTATTTTTATGGCCGTATACGAAACCGTTGTTTCCGTAACGGAAACAGAACAATTCAGGACTGCCGCCGAGCTGCCGACTCTGACTGTCGCCGTAATCACCGCATTTCCTGTTCCCACACCGGTAACGACGCCATTGTTTACACTGGCAATCGGAGAACTGCTGCTCCATTCAACCGTATAAGGCGTATTTCCCGTAACGGCAACAGAGAGCGTCGCGCTTCCTCCTTTTGCAAGGGCAAGCGTTTTCGTATTCAGCGACGGATTCAGCGCGCTCAGTTTCTCCGCGTCCGTCGGCGCAGCAGGCTCAATGGGCACGGCCGGCTGCTCCGGACTGCCGCCCGGCGGCGTCGTTGTCGTCGGCGTGCTCGTGGTCGGCGTCTGTGTCGTTCCCGTACTCGTTGACGGTGTGTCCGTTGTTCCCGTGCTCGTTGACGGTGTGTCCGTCGTTCCCGTGCTCGTTGACGGTGTGTCCGTTGTTCCCGTGCTCGTTGGCGGCGTGTCCGTCGTTCCCGTGCTTGTTGGCGGCGTGTCCGTCGTTCCTGTGCTCGTTGACGGCGTATCCGTCGTTCCCGTGCTCGTTGACGGCGTCCCCGTACTATCCGTGCTGGTGACCGGTACAGCCGGCTGCTCCGGCAGGTTCGTCCGCACATCCTGCGACGTATCATTCACGAGTTTCACAAAATTTCCCGCCCTGGCAATGGTTGACGGGTCAGGGATATCTTCCCGTTTGATAACTTCGTAATTATTGTCGGCATTATCTTCCGTTTTGGACGATTCCACCCATTCGACTGTGTCTTTTAAGGTTGATTCGACCACCGTGTTCTGCTGTGCCGTATCTTCCACGGCAGCATTTACTTCGGCCTCCGTTTTTATCTCATCAGCGACTTCTACTTTTTTGTAGGAGATTTTATCCGTAACGTTCACCGTCTCCCCCTGAGAAGGCAGCAGATACTTTTCATATTCCGCTCCCGAAAGTGCCGTTATGGTTACCGTATATGTGCCCGCTCCGAGTCCCGTCTGATGAATAATTCCGTCCTTATCTTCATCTTTCAGCTGAAGCGTCTTATTCCCTCCTGTAATTTCCACCTCAAAAGGAACGCCTCCGATGAGCTTATTCGTCTCTTTATTGACAATTTTAATCTTAATATCCGATTGTATGGAGGTCAGATTCATTCCAACCACTATCTGGCCGTTTTGAGGCTTTGTGCCATCCTGCGCTTCAGGCGACGTTTCCGTTTCCGTCTCCAGTCCAATCATCTGCGAAATTCTGGCAGACTCCGCATCGGCAACTGCTATCAGTCCGCTTTCACCGATTACGCTGATATTCTCGATTTCCGTTCCCACTTCCGCAAAGGCATCCACCTGTTCGGAGACGCTCCTCGCGTTGAAAAAAATCGTTCCCGTCACGACCGCCGCCGCCAGAATAAAAATGCCGAGCGCCGCTACAATGCCGTCCACCGCACTCATTTCGGAGAAGAAATCACCGATACGGTCAAAGAAGCCGTCGCGCTCTTCGTCATCTTCCTCGTAGTACGCATCGTCGTCTTCCATTTCATAATATTCATCATCTATCTCATAATACTCGTCATCCTCGTAATATCTGTCCTCTTCTTCCCCGTAATACCGCTCATCATCCTCTTCTGCATAGTATCTGTCGTCGTCTTCGTCATCTGCATAATACCGGTCTTCTTCTTCGTAATATCTGTCGTCTTCCTCTTCTTCCGCGTAATACAGGTCATCCTCTTCCTCATAATATCTGTCGTCGTCTTCCTCTTCCATGTAATACCGGTCATCCCCGGCATCGCTCTCGTAATACGTTTCTTTTCCGGCACGGGCAGAAGACTTCTTTTTCCCGTACGCGGCAATCATCTCATCATCCAGACTGAGAAATTCCATCGTATCATCGCTTACCATGCGCGATTTTCTTACAGGCGGATTATCGTGTACCTTCCTTTTCTGACTTTTTTTCATTATGTAAACCTTTCGTATTTTTACAATTTGCCGATATTATAACACAATAATCATTTTTCAGCAAGAAAATACAATTTTTTATCAAATAAACGTTATAAGTTCATCCTTTGCGCGATATTTAACACCGTTTTTCTGCCATTTTCTGCCTTGATTCGCTTGACTTTGCCATCCGGAACTGACACAATATAAGTGCAACATTACAATTTCAACATTATCAACTGAGAAAAGGGGAATTTTTCATGATGTACATGCACTATTGTAAGCGTTGCCATCATGTCCATATGCTGAATGGACATAAACGCTCCTGTCCAAACTGTAATGAAAGTATTACGGAACTGAAAATCTCTTATATGGACTACGTTTCCATGAACAGAGAATCGAGAGAGCTTTTTCTTGCCCGTCTCGAAGACGACGTACAGCTTCAGCACCTGAGCACCACCTACCGTATGTATAAGTACAGCAAGTGGTACAAGGAACTGCACAAGTCTCCTCCGGCTACAATCATTACTTATACCTTAACAGGTGAACCCCTGATGGACAATGCAGTTTCAGTTATCTGAAAAAAGTACTGCCAATGAATCGGTTTCGTTGGCAGTACTTTTTTTACAATTTTCTTAAAATTTTGTGAATACATGGATTTTTATGCCTGTTCATAGTAAAATAGTTCCAGAAAGAAATACTAAAATTGTTGTACTTACTATATGGAGGTCATTTATGAATCAGGATACAGAAAAGAAAACCACCGTTCCGGAAGCGAAACCGCAGAAAACACCCGCTCCCAAAAAAGACGGCCACAAGCCGCCCCTTCGCATTAATCTTCACATCGTATTTTTATCGCTTATCATTATCACGGTCGCCGTCATCGCTTTCAAGCTCTATAAATGGAACAAAGGCGTTCCCTCCGACTATGACCCGAACTTCCAGACCGATGCGTTTGATGTGGAAGTATTGGACAGCATTATTCCGCTCGCGCCCGATAAGCTGGAAGGCCATGAAGACGACGGCGTCACGACGATACTCTGTCTGGGCAACGACCCGTTTTCCTTAAACCGGGAAGAAGCGCACGGACTCGCGAACCAGATTGCGGCCAAATCCGGCGCAACGGTCTATAACGGTTCCTTTACGGGTTCCACCATAAGCGCGGCTCATCCGTCTTACAACGACGGGTACTGGATGGATGCGCTCAGTTTATCTTATCTGGCAAAGGGACTTTGCACCGGCGACTTTGAGCAGATTCTGGCGGCCGCTTATTACAGCTATGACCCGGATTTTGTCCCGACCGTGGAAATGCTTCAGAATCTCGATATGAACAGCGTTGATATTATCTGCATTATGTACGACGGCATTGATTATATCCAGAAAAGACCGAGCGACGACCCGAATGACCCCCATTCCATCGTTGCCTATACCGGCGCCCTGCGCACCGCCATTGAAGCCTTTCAGGAAACCTATCCTTTTATCAGGATTGTTGTGATGTCCCACACCTTCTGCCACAGCATCAGCGAAGAGGGTAATTTCCAGAACGGCGACCGCACCGATTTGGGAAACGGCACGCTGAGCCACTATCTGCAGAAAGAACTGGATGTCACAAGCGACTGCGGCGTTTCCTGGATAGACAATTTCTATGGTTCCATCAACGAAGATAATTATCTGAATTATATGACGGACTATATCCACTTTAACGCAGAAGGGCAGGAGCTTCTGGCACGTCGCTTCGTAGAATGTATCTTTCCCGACAAAGCGGAGGCCAAATAGCGCGCTTCTTCTTAACCCGCACTTAATACGCTATGGAAAATAATTCTTCAAAATCAAACTTTTCAATGAGCAGGCGCATATCCGTGAGCGCCTGCTTCATTTCTTCCGGGGAAGATATCTCACAACTCCCGTCCGCAAAACATTGTGTCATATAATGATTGATATCCTTGTGATAATGGCTGTAATCCGCATAGTTATTCAAATCCGTTACAATCCACTCCTGATTCGGAAAAAAGAAGACCCGCACATTCTCATAAGGAAGCAGTCTGTCCGCAATATACTGATACTCGGCCATCGTCGCTTCCAGATGATTCTCACAGATGACATCATTCCAGTACAAAATGCTGTACGGCGGGAAAAAAATATAAAATGTCGTGTCCGGATTTTGTTCGATATAAGGGCAGATATTGACATCCAGGTTCCTCTCCACACTCTCCAGATACGCCGCAGAGGGCGTTTCCGTCTCTACCCTTTCCGGCTGCTCATAATTGTGCATGACCCATTGAATATTATAATACTCATCCGTCCACCAGCTTTGATAAACCGTTGCAAGGTCCGTTTTATCCGGGTCGGCTGCCTGCCGGAAAATATAATTCAGCACTACGTCCTTGTTGAGCAGATAATAGATATCATTGAAATAATTATCATCATACAGATATTCCGGAATCGGATATTTTGTCTCTTCTACGCCGCCCGTATAAGTCATCACATCAATGCCGAGAAATACCGCTTTTACCGCATTATCGCTTTCGAAAATGATTTCCATGATATTTGACTGGTCTTTCGGATAGGCGCCGCTGTAATTCAGTTTTATAGTTTGAAGCCCCATTTCTTCCTGAAACCAGTTCGTATTGAAATTCACCGTCATGGAAGAACCGAGAATCACACTGTCATACTCCATATGCCTGGCCATCCCTGGATTCTGGCTCAGCTGATTATCCACCAGATACGGAAAATTCTCAAGGGGCGCATGATAGTGAAAAAAAGGGTCCACATAAACGACAAGCCCCAGGATGCCGAAAAGCATTATAATAACACTTGATATTGAAATAAGCATGAATTTTTTATACCCGCTCAAAGCTGCACCTCCTTTGCGTTCCGGACAGCCCGCGCTTATCTCCGCGGGCAGAAACAAAATTGCCGTCAGAAGTTAAAATACAGGAATACGCTGACCCGTGAAAAGGATAATACGCACCATACAAAAACCGCACCGAGCGCTACTGCGGAAACCGCCTTCCCCTTCATCCGGTCCGCGCTCTGCTCCGCATTTGGGCCGGATACCGCCAGCAAAAAGCCGGCCGTCAGCATAAAGAACATCAGCAGATACCGGCTGTATGCAAAACGGTCCAAACGACACACTTTTAGAATATACCATAACTCGTCCAGCTGAAAGCATTCCGCCAGTTCGAAAGAAAGTTTCCCCACATTACCCTTTAATGCCGTCAACAGCATGGTATTTGCCTGTGCGACATCCGCCGCGCGGAAATAGACCCATGCAACGGAAACATACAGGAACAACGCAATTTTTGACACAAATGTCATAATCTTTTGTCCCAGAAAACAAAGCGGCTTCCGGCATTGCGCCTTTTTATCCAGATACCATCTCGTAAGCACATATAAAACGCCGTGCATCATTCCCCATACGATAAAATTCCAGCCCGCGCCGTGCCAGAACCCGCTTAAAAAGAAGACAATCAGGAAATTCAGATACATCCTTCCCCTTCCTCTGCGGTTCCCGCCAAGCGGTATATAGACATACGAAGTGAAAAACCTGTTCAGCGTAATATGCCATCGTTTCCAGAAATCTACGATATTAACCGCCTGATAGGGAGAACGGAAGTTGACGGGAATCTCAAGCCCAAGCATTTTCCCGATTCCCCGCGCCATATCGCAGTATCCGCTGAAATCGAAATAAAGCTGCAGGGAATAGGCCAGAATCACCACAAGCGCATCCCATCTTCCAAGAAGCGCAATATTCGTATAACCATAGCTCACTCCCGCGCCGAGCGTGTCCGCCAGAATGACTTTTTTGAAAAGGCCCATTACAAACAGCGCATAACCTTTGGCAAATTGCTCCCAGTCAAACCGCTTCTCTCCCATCCGGGAAAACTGAGGCAGCATTTCCGCCTGTGTTACAATCGGCCCTGCAATCAATTGCGGAAAAAAAGCCACAAACAGGGCATAGGGAAGCAGACCGCAGTCCTTTACTTCTCCCCGGTAAGTGTCCACAATAAACCCTATCTGCTGAAATGTGAAAAAACTGATACCGAGCGGAAGCAGCACATGCCGTAATGCAAAAGACGCGCCCGTAAGCGCATTGATATTTTCCACAAAAAAATCAAAATATTTGAAATAAAAAAGAACGCCAAGATTGACCGCGATTGCGCAAAAAAGCAGTTTTCGCGAAGCCTTTTGGGACAACAGCCTGTGAAAACAATAATTCACGGCGATGCTGAACAGCATAATCAGGAGATAATTCACCTGAAAATAACCATAGAACCAGAAGGACATCATGAGCAGAAAAAACTGTGCCGCCCGTTTTCTGTTCCGGCGAATCAGGCCGTAATACCCAACGAGACACAAAGGGAAAAACAGGAAAATAAAAACATAAGAATTAAATAGCATTTTTTATCCTTGCTCCTCCCGTCATTCGGTTCCCAATTGGGTATCCCGATAAATCAGATAAGTGTCTGTCTGCGCATAGAGTTCGAATCCATGCTCCGTAATCGGTTCCTGCAGTTCTCTTTCTTTTTTCAGAACGACATAATGGCAGCCGTATTCCCGCGTCAATTCCACAAAAGACGCCGTCTGGATGATTTCCGCCTCTTCCATCGCCTCATACATATCGTTATAATAATCCCACCGGGCAATCAGCATTTCCCGGCCATACGGCATATTGATATTCGTTGAATACTGCCGGATATAATAAATCAGGTCGGCCGGAACGAGGGCCATCACCCGTCCTTCCTCCGGCTCCAGCAGTTTGGCCACCTCTACCGCTTCTTCCGGCAGGTGATACCAGTTCTGCGCCTTCGTAATATATTCGCTGCGATACACAAAGCTGCCGCACAGCACAATAGCGGCACACATCACGACCAATCCCGTTTTCCGATACCTTCCGGATAATTTCACCGCTCCATAAGCGCTGACAAGGCTCATCTGCAGCAGCCAAAGCAGACGGTAATAAGTTTCCGCGTCGTTTAACAGCCTGACAAATACCTTGCGGAAAAGGGGAACGAAAAAACATACCAACAGTAACAGCGGCGCATAAACAAGGATTGCGCGAATCCGCCTGTTCTTTTCCGCCAGCAATAAATAAAACAGAAAAAACAGATAGATGACAAATAAAAATTTGTATTGATGAAATCCGACGTAGTTTTTGAAAATGACTACGCTTTCCAAAAAAATGCCCCACATATTTTACGACACCCCTGTCATTTCAACATTAAATACACCAAAACATAAACCACATTGGGAATACAGGTAAGACCGAGTTTTACCGGTATTCTCACATCCCGCTCCACGAACATCAGACAGAATGCCGCAGCCGCCAGAAGAATTGCCAGTAAAAAGACCGCAATCGAACTGCATACGCCTGCCGTCATATTCAGGCAGACGAGCATGAACCATATTCCCGCGTTCTGTTTTTCCCTTTTCTTTTCTCCGGCATAAAGCCAGAGCAGCAGCAGAAAAAGCATCGGTATGACAAAACTGCCTGCCACCGCTTTTCCCTGCCATGTTCTCGTCAGAAAAAAGGTCTCGTTCGTATAAATCGACACATTGCCGAACATCTGAAACATGCCCATAATTATCATAAAAACAGGCACATTTTCCCTGCGGGAAGCAAAAAGGACTTTGGCAATTTCATAATATACAAGATAACTGAGCGGTATCAGTACAAGCGGCATGACAACATGCGCCACGATAGTCGCGTGCACATCCGCTTTCACCGCCACAAACGCGAGCCACATCGGAAAAACTGCCAGCGCGTGCCGGACATCCAACGGCGAAGACCTTCCGGTATAAGGAAGATTTTTGTACATCCCGCCATTTTGCTGCGCCATCAAAGACTGTACCACATAATACGCATCATCGCCGTCAAACGAAGCCCTCGTCACCGACATATATAGCTGAAAACCAACGAGCGCCAGAAAAATCAGCCATTCGACTTTCACTTCCGGCCTCACTTTATGCCTTACAAGGTCCGAAAGCAGCACCGGTCTGACTTCTTCTCTCCGCCGTTTCTCCCGCACATACCAAAGCAGAATCCCGGCCGCGGAAAGCAAAATTGCCGCCGCCATAAACCATCTCAACACAAACAGGAAATTATCATATTGAATCAGAATAACCGCCGGAACCGCGATGATTTCAAAAACCGACCACATCAACAGATAACCCGCCAGAAAGATGACACCCGGATTTCTCTTAGTATCATCCCCATTCCGCTCTTCCGGCAAAAAATAAGCCGGAATCTGCCCGATACAAAACGGGACCGCCACAAGCCAGAATATGAAATTGATAATCTGCATCATTTGAAATCCCGCCTTTCTTTTCTTATTTTTCCTTCTTATTTTTTCCCGATTTTATTCTGATATTTTAGTTTACCGCAAATTAGAAAAGATGTCCAGACGCAGTTGCGGGGGCATGAAAGGTATGGAAAAAGGAAAAAACAGGCATCGGGGCGCCGGGGAACAGCATGGTTCTCTTTGGAGGCACGCTCCCGCTCCGCGAAAAGCTGTAGCGGTACTAGGTTCAAAAGCCGCAAGCGCCTTTTTTACCAAGTACCGACGCTTTTCCAGGGCCTCCGCCAGAGAACCATGCTGTTCCCCGGCGCCCCGATGCCTGTTCTTTCCTTTGTACTGCTGCCAAAGAATCTGCTGAAAAATTCTTCAATAGTTGAAAAATATGCCAAATGCGGATATACTTCTAATGAGACCGGCAACAGCCGTTTTTTGCAAAAACAGTTACAATCATGAATGGAACGGGCTTTTGTATATGATAATAGATTACAGGAAACTGAAAAAAATAAGATGGCTGTTCATCATCGCGCTGACCGTCGTTCCTCTGTTTGTTCTCCCGAAGCTGTTTGCGGATATGAAGATTTATAATCTGCTCAGGAAAAACATTATTGACACTTGTGTCACATTTATTTATGCGGATGAACGACAGGTAAAATGTTATAATGAGAACCCGGATAACCCGGAAAGTATGAGTTATGTTTTTCTGCCGTCTTACGCGGACGTGAATCATATCGGCCTGGAAACGATTGCGGAACGGGTGGATTTTACCGGGGGCGCGGAAACGATAACGGTAAGCTCCGAAGAATCCGTTACCTGCGGTTTTGAAACTGGGATTCCTTACCGGATGCACGTTTATAACGCTTCCGGAACCGAAATCGGCGCACGGAACGTTACCTTTTTAAAATCGGAAGGTTTACCGGTCATGTACGTCAATACCAGAACCGGCAGCATGGAAAAGCTCGATGCCGACAAAACCTATAAGGAAAAAGCCTCTATCGAATTTCTGAATCAGGAAGGCGAACTGGTTTTTGCGGACGACATCCGCAGCATTTCCGGCAGAGGCAACCAGACCTTTACTTATGAAAAAAAATCCTATCAGCTGAATTTGAGCGTTCCGGTGGATTTTATGGACATGGGCACGTCCGATACATGGATTCTGCTCTGCAATGTATACGACCCGGCCTATATCCGCAACAAACTGACTTATGAGATGGCTTTGCAGGCCGGAATGCCCGGAAGTCCCAAATCGGAATATATCGATGTGTACTTTAACGGCATTTACGCAGGCATGTATCAGTTATGCGAAAAAGTGGAAATCGGAGAAAACCGTCTGGAAATCGCCGATTTGGAAATGCAGAACCGCGCTTTGAACGGTGAAGTCCTGGATTATGCGGACACCTTCGACAACGGGCAGGGCAAAGGCGTCCGGCTTGCCAGAAATCCGGAAGACATCACGGGCGGCTATCTGATAGAACATGACTACGGAGAAAAGTTCCATGAAGTGTCAAGCGGCTTCATAACCGATACGGGAGAGCATTTTGCGCTGAAAAATCCGAGTCACGCTTCCGAAGCGGAAATCGCCTATATCAGCGGCCGGATGCAGGAAATCGAAGACGCCATCAAAGCGGAAGACGGTTATAACCCGGTCACCGGAAAATATTATACGGAATATATTGACCTGGAATCCTGGGCCGACAAATATCTCGTGGAAGAAATTACCCGCAACAACGGAGGCGGCAGCACCAGTTCCTATTTTTACAAACCGCAGGACGAACTCAGCGACAAAGTCTTCGGCGGCCCCGTCTGGGATTACGATAAAGGATTCGGCAATGCCAGCGGTTATAATAAAAACACGCAGGACCTTGCTTTTCTCACGCTTCACATGGATTATACGAGCTGGTTCTACTATCTGTATCAGCATGAAGATTTTGTGGAAATGGTCAAAAAAGAATACCGGGAAAAATTTTCCGATTATCTGACCGTGATGGCGGACGAAAAAGCAGACGAATATCTGGCGCAGATAGAAGCTTCCGCCGTTTTGGACCAGGCCCGCTTCGGCCATGTATACCGGACGCTTGACGAAAATCAGAAGATTCCTTTTGACACAGAAAATTATAAACTGCATGCTCAAAACGTCAAACAATTTATCCGGGAACGGAAAGCTTTTCTGGATAAAGTCTGGCTGGAAGACGCAGAAATTTGTATGGTGCATTTTCAGGATGCCGATGGAAACGGAAACCGCTGTATCGGCGTAATTTCCGGCGAATGTATCGAAATGCTCCCTTCCGAATCACAAATGGGAATGCAGCTTGCCGGCTGGCAAATCGAGGGAACGGAAACATTCCTGACAACGGAAATGCCGATTACGGAAGAAATAACGGTAAAAGCCGTATGGGAACCGGCTCCCGTACAGGAGGCGGATGCCCCGGCAGACGCCCCGTAAAAATGGAAGGGGCTGACCTATACAGACAATGATAATAGGTAATTGCGAAACTCTGTTTTCGAAGGTTCCCGTTGTACAAAACAGACAATCAGCGCAGGGCACGCTTTCGCTGCACTGTCGCTCGCAGCGGTGCATAAGACGCCAAAATACGGCGTCTAAACACCGGCGGCTCCCAAGCACCCTGCTTACGATTTGTCTGTTTCGCACAACTGCTATCTTGGAATCATACGTTTCGCAATTACCTAACAATGACAACGCAGAAAGGAGCGCCGGTTTCAAAGTGGAAAACACAAGAAACGATAACGCCGAAAAATATCGGCATGAATTCAAATATCTGTGCACAGACGCACAGCTTGCCATATTGGAGGTCCGCCTGAGAGGGCTCATGAAAAAAGACGTTCACGCAGGCCAAAACGGACGCTATCTCATTAAAAGCCTGTATTTTGATGACATCAATGACCGTTGTTTTAACGAAAATGAAGACGGGACCGGGCCGAGAGAAAAGTACCGCATCCGCATCTATAATAATAACCCGGACAGAATCAGTCTGGAATGCAAACGAAAAGAAAACGACAAAATCAACAAAAAAAGCTGTCTTTTGTCCAAAGAGCAGTATGACTGGCTCGTATACGGCCGGGCGGCCGGACCAGTCAATACCCTTCCGGAACTTGCCAAAAAGCTTTTCGTTCTGAAGATGTGCGATAAGATGGAGCCGAAAGTGATTGTCAGCTATGAAAGAATTCCTTATGTTTACCGAAACGGCAATGTCAGAGTTACTTTTGACCGCAATATCGCCTCTTCCTCCAGAATCGACGATTTTTTCCGGAAAAATGCCCTTGTCCGGCAGATTTTACCGTGCGGACGACAATTACTGGAAGTGAAATATGATGAATACCTTCCGGACCATATATATCATGCGCTTTCTCTGGCGAATATGCCGAGAATCGCCTTTTCCAAATATTATCTTTGCAGAAAATACCATACTTAATCACAAAGGAGAAGAAAACAATGAATTTTAAAAGTATTTTCAAAAACTCGTTCCTGGAGGCTTTTGCCCAAAACGAGGTAGCCGCGGGGGAAGTCGTTGTCGTCCTGATGTTTACCTGCATCATTTCCCTGTACATTTTTCTTGTATACCGGATGATAACCCGCAAGACCTTTTATTCCAAAAACTTTAATATCTCACTGGCGGCGCTGGCTCTGATTACTTCCATTGTCATCCTGACCGTACAGTCCAACATCGTGCTTTCCCTCGGTATGGTCGGCGCCCTTTCCATCGTGCGTTTCCGTACCGCAATCAAAGACCCGATGGATTTGGTGTTCCTCTTCTGGTCCATCAGCGTGGGCATCGCCTGCGGCGCCGGCATGTTGGAAATCGCGGTTATTGGTTCCCTCATCCTGACCGCTCTCATCTTCGTGCTGGACAAACTTCCAATGGCCAAAGCCGCAATGATTCTGGTCATCAGCGCGCAGACCGGAAAAGAGCGCACGGCCCAGATTACGGAACTTGTCAAAAAGCACAGCAGATACTATAAAGTAAAATCAAGAAACATCACCGGCGACCAGCTCGATATGGTCATGGAACTATGGGCCGCCCAGGAAGAAGAGCTGACGGAAGAACTTGCCGCGCTGTCCGGCGTCCACAGCGTTTCCCTGATGTCCCATGACGGGGAAGTGACATTCTAATATCCCTTTAACGTGGTTTGTCGGAAGCCGGGCCGGAGCATGGTTCTCTGGCACAGGCCCTTGAAAAACGTCGGCACTTAGTGAAAAAGCGGTTTTTGCTTTTGAACTTAGTACCGCTACGTTTTTCACGGAGCAAAAGCGTGCCTGTAAAGAGACCATGCTCCGGCCCGGCTTCCGACAAACCACAAGGAAAATTTACAGTTATGGCATTTTATTCTTTCAACCCATCCTAAAAAGTGGTATGATAAACGAAGACTCACAGGTCAAGGATTCAGAAAGGTATCATTATTTTCATGAAAAAAGCATATATTATAGGCGCCGGCCCCGCAGGACTGACCGCCGCCTATGAACTTTTAAAGCAAAGCAAGGAATACGAAGTCACCGTTCTGGAAGAAAGCGGCGACATGGGGGGCATCTCCAAGACGGTCAACTACAAAGGGAACCGTATGGACATGGGCGGACACCGTTTCTTTTCCAAAGTGCCGGAAGTCAACGCCTGGTGGAACCGGATGCTTCCTTTACAGGGCTTTCCTACTTATGACGACATCATCTTAAACCGCGAGATGCCGCTTGTGATGGGCGGCCCGGACCCACAAAAGGAAGACCGCGTCATGCTGCGCAGGCATCGGGTGTCCCGCATTTATTTTAACAGAAAGTTTTTCGATTATCCGATTTCCTTTAAATTTGAAACCTTCAAAAACATGGGGCTTATCACCACTTTGCAGTCCGGTTTCAGTTATCTTTCCGCGCTGCTCCACAAACGGGAGGAAAAGTCTCTCGAAGACCTTTACATCAACCGTTTCGGGCGCAAATTGTATTCCATGTTCTTCGAATATTATACGGAAAATCTCTGGGGAAGGCATCCGCGCGATATCGCTCCCGACTGGGGCGCACAGCGCATGAAGGGGCTTTCCATTACGGCAATCATCAAAGACGTGTTCGGCAAAATGCTGCCCGGTAAAAAGAACCGCAAGGTGGAAACTTCTCTAATCGAGGAGTTCAGCTATCCAAAACTTGGCCCCGGCCAGCTATGGGATGTAACCGCCGAAGAAATCCAGAGACTGGGCGGCGTCATCCTGCGCAACAGCCGTGTCGTGAGCCTGCATAAAGACGATAAAAATCATATCACCTCTCTGACTTATGAAACGGACGGTCAGAAGATTACCGTAGAAGGCGATATCTTTATATCTTCCATGCCGGTAAAAGACCTCGTCTCAGGCATGAACGATGTTCCGAAAGAGCCGGCAAGAATCGCGGCCGGACTTCCTTACCGGGATTATATGACGGTAGGCCTTCTTCTGCCGAAGCTGAACCTGAAAAACAAGACCAAAATAAAAACAGTCAGCAATATCGTTCCGGACTGTTGGGTTTATGTGCAGGACCGTTCCGTGCAGCTTGGCCGTTTTCAGATTTATAACAACTGGTCCCCCTACATGGTAAAAGACCTGAAGCACACCGTATGGATTGGACTCGAATATTTTGTTACGGAAGGGGACAAGTACTGGACGATGCCGGATGAAGAATTTACAAAATTTGCCGTCGGTGAAATCGTCAGCATGGGGCTTATCGACAAGCCGGAAGATGTCATGGACTCTCATGTAGAACGGGTTAAAAAAGCTTACCCGGCTTATTTCGACACTTACAAAGAAATTGATACGCTCGTAGATTATCTGAAATCCATCGATAATCTCTACTGTGTCGGCCGGAACGGCCAGCACCGCTACAACAACATTGACCATTCCATGATGACGTCCTTTGAAACGGTAAAAAACATCGTCGGCGGCATCAAAAACAAAGATAATATCTGGAATGTCAATACGGAACAGGAATATCACGAAAGCTGAAAATAAGGCGAAGAAGGTTCATTCCCTCTTCGCCTTTTATCTTTTTATGACAATATTCAGTTCATTGCCTTCACTACCGCGTCTCTAATCAGCTTCATTCCTTCGGAGTTCAGATGCACGCCGTCCGATACATACCATTCCAGATTTTCCGCCGTAATCCCGCAATTTTGCAAATCAATGACCTGACAGCCTTTTGCTTTTGCGATTGTCTCGATTCTCTTTCCGTAATCTTCCGGAGACAGTTCCAGGCTGTTGACAAACGGTACGAATACCGGCCCTGATGCAGGCCCCCATACGCCCATCGCAGGAAGATTGCAGCAGTAAATTTCCGCATTCGGATAATAAGCGATTAACTTATCCAGCATCAGGCAGTACGCATCGCTGAAATTCTCTATAACGCCCTCTTCCACAACCCGCGTGCCGTCATTATCTCCAAGCGGCACGGCTTTCATAAAATCATTTGTTCCCATATATACAATAATAACATCCGGAAAACAACCGCTGCCGCCGATTAAATCGCCGATTCTGTAATCGCTGCATCCGTAACTGCAATCATCGGCGCTGGTCGAATCCCCTATACAGGTGCTTCCCGAACTGGAACCGTTGACGCACAGCTCCATGCCCGTATCCTTTAAAACCATCTGCCACCATGTCTGCTCAACTTCCGCCACATCGCCATTCATTGGGAAAAAGCAGGAATAGCCTTCCGGAATCCATCCGTCAAACGTGGATATGCTGTCTCCCAGTATCGAAAGCTTCTTCGTGCCGGCCGGCGTCTCTTCCTCTCTTCTCGCGGCTTCCACAGCCTTATCGCCGGAACCTTCCTGCGTTTCGTCTGTTCCGGATGCCGCACTCTGTTCGCCGTCCGCCGGATTTTCCGCATCGTCCGCGTCTTTTTCATTCGTCTGCGCTTCCGCATGCGCATTTTCCGCCTCATCCCGCGCATCCGTTTCTTCCGGCATCGTCTGCGATTCTGCATCGACCGGGCTTTCCGTGTCCGTCCGGCCCTCCGACGCTGCATCTCTCCCGCTTTCACCCTGTCCGCCGCAGCCCGCCAGAACAAGCAGACATCCGGCCAGTGTTCCCGCCAAAATCCGTTTTTTTAAGTTGCTGATAACCATACCTTTCTCCGCCCCAATCTCATTTGTCTGATATTTTCGTGCTTTCTTTCATGCGTTCTTTCACGCTTTCTTTCGTACTTTCTTCCGTGCCCTGTACTCCAACGCCTTTTGGTCATGACACATATGTCACTTTTTCTTAAAAACCGACTGCCGCGCGCCGTGCATCTTTTCATGATGCTTCATCACATCGTCGGCCGCGTCCATCCGCAGTCCCGCGTCGATAAAATCACAGTTCCTGCAGAACGGATAATTCTGCCGTCCGTCTTTGACCGCATCCCGCAGCTTCCGGTAGCTTTCGCTGTTCCATCCGTCTTTTAAAGACACATTATGCAAATCGGCCAGGTCTGTCACTTCGAAATTATCGCAGCAGCATATGCCGAGTTTTCCGTTCGGCATAATCCACATATCCGTAAAAGGCATCAGACATGTTTCTTTAATGACCTTTCCTTTTGACTGCTTATTCGGTGCGCTGCCCGCACGATTGGTCAGGACTTCCTTCAAATAACGAATCTGAATTAAAATATCCACATCGCCAAATTCTTCCGGATGCGCCTTTACATATTCATATATAACCCGGATATTTTCGTGCATCTTCATATCCAGACAGTAATTATTGATAATCAGCTGGTCCACATAAGGAACTATCTTCTTCACCTTATCGATATCCAGAAGCAGCCCGTTCGTTGACATGAAAATAAACGCGTCGGGCAGTTTTTCCCGCGCATACTGATGAAACTCGACGATACGCTTGTCCAGCCAGGGTTCGTTATTTCCGTATAAAGTCAGATGTCCCTTATAATTCCATTCCTGCAGCTGGTCGATAATGGAATAATAAAGTTCGTCCGGCATCCTCATATAAGGCCGTTTCTCCGCATGAATATTCGCCGTGCAGAACTCGCAGGTACTGTTGCACCGATTCACCGTTTCCAGATTGACAACGACCGGATGCGGCGCCTCTTTCGTTTTTTCCAGCTGACCGTAAAAATATTCGATATAGCGCTTCTGCTGCTTCCTTCTCGTCAGAAACTGCAGTTTCAGATAACTTTCACTGGAAATTCTTGGCAGATATTTTCTTGCATTCCATCCAAGCACCCCCGCAAAATTGTGTATTCTAATCGCCATGATTGTCCTCCATTCCTGTGCCGGGCAGGCATCTGCCTGCGCCTTCTTTCTGTCATTTTACCATATATACATAAATCGTGTAGCTTTCATCTTCCGATGTATAACTCCCTGACAGAATAAGCCCCGTTTCTTCCGCATTATCAAGTTCTATTCTGGAAAAAAGATATTTCCCGCCCAGAGCTTTCATGCTTTCCGCATCCATATAAATCGTCCGGTCCGTCGCCTGAATGCTTTTGGTCGCGCGCACGATGCTCGAATCGGTTCCTGAATATAAATACGCCCGGGCGCCCCATTCGTCATAGTAAATCCGGCTTTCTTCCACCCGTTCTAACGCCGGAGCGATAATTTTCCGAAAATCTTCTTTATACTGCTGCGCATAGAACCCGAGATAACCGTCCAACGTAGCGATTCCGTTGTATTCCAGAACCGCCGGATGCAGTCCGTAAGCCAACGACCACTCTCCCTCGTAGGCAATCTCTTCTTTTATCCTCTCAAATAAATCTACCGCATAGAACTGCTCATAGTCAAGCTCATCCACTTCCGTTCCGTGGAAATATTCATATGCGCGGTAATAACAGGTGTAATATAAATCGTTATATCTGCCCGGCGATAAAATAACAATCAATATTGCAATGCAGATTATCAGATTGGCGCCCCACATTTGTATGACACCCATGTCATAAATCCTTATTAAGACAAGGAACAGCGCGCAGTACCATAAAAACGGATTGAAAAACACCGTCCGGTTAAACTGCCAGCCCTCTAAAGGCGGCACAAGCGTTTCCACAATCCTTCTGACGGAACCGCAGTCATACAGCCCATATATCACACTGTTAAAGACGAGAAAGAGCATCACAAAATTGAAACGGTCTTTCAGAATCCTTTTCGGCTGCTTTTTCAATATATAATATATGTTATTTATCAAAAAATACAACACGCAGACCGGCAGAACGATTTTGCCGTGCACACCGTCGGCGTGAAAAATGCCGTCCTTCCATACGGTAAAAATTTCCCGCAGAACTTCTCCCGCCGACAGTTCCGCATTCACAATACTGGAACGAATCGTCACTTCATCGCTGAGCAGCATTTGCCCGAACAAACGATATTCGCATACCACATAGCCGAGCGCCAGCACGATAATCCCCACAATCAGCGTCCAGGCAGGCTTTTTATCCCGAATCGAAAGCCACACGGCTGCGATTACCACATAACCCAGAAGAAAGAGTCCCATATAGGAAAAATAAGATACGAGCGGATATAAAAAAAGCAACCCGTAAAGCCCTTTTGTCGGTTTCCGGTAAATCCGGATGAGCAGATATGCCGCGAGCGGCATGGACGCAAACGCAAATCCGAAAGCCGGAAAAACATTTAAAATTCCGTAAACAAAACCCGTCATATATATCAAAGGCCGGTACACCAGATACTTTTCCGGATATAATTCCTTTGCGAGAAGCCGGAAAGAAACGATGGCAATCACGACCTTCAAAAGCAGCCCGAGCACATACGCCGTGAAAGTCGGAAAAATCATATAAAGCATGCTGTACAGCGACAGCTCGGAAGGCAGATTATCTCTGCTGATTCCGCCAAGAAACGGCATATCCACGCCATGCTTCCAGAAAGAATCCGTATTTTTCAGCATCTGAAACTGCGCCAGAAACAAATCCATATTGTCGTGAACCGCAATATAACTCCGCTCCCCGAAATACAGAAAGACACCGCCCTCAAGCAGCAGAAAGCCCGCTATCGGAAAAAGGAACCAGTATTTTGTAAGCCACACGAACCAGGCCTGTTTTTCCAGTTTTTTTACTTGCACAAACATATTTGTCTCTCCGGTCTATTTACTTGTATCAGCATGCTTGCTCTTCGGGTTTTACCTGTATGAACATACTTGTCTCTCCGGTTTTCCCTGTTGACAGTAGTGTCATTCTTTCTTATCCTGTTTTTTCTGCGTCTGGAATACGAACAGCTTCTGTCCGAAAAAGTTCAGGAAAATGAAAATTCCCATACCGAGTATCATTGCCACATTGTCTACGATGACCGGGGGCTGCGAAGACAAAACGTATTCCACGAACGGCTGCGCTGCGCCGAAGGCCGTCAGATAGCAGACCAGAATGTTGATTGCAAAACGCCAGGGCAGCCATTTATCCTTGTTTTCCACTTTGAACGTCACTTTGCTGTTGGCATGATAGGAAAATATGCTGCCGATAATATAAGAAATGCCGCTGGAAAGCCAATAGTTCAAATGAATCAGATTATACAAAAGCGCCATGATTATCCATCCCAACATCGTATTCATAACGCCTACGATACCAAAATGAATGACCTCCATAATGAACTTTTTATGATGCTCATATAACTCTCTCAATTTCTTTCGGAAACTCCTTTGTTCGCATACTCGCTTTTTCAGATACGCGTATTTCAAATACGCACTTTTTCAAACACTCGCTTTTCAGATACGCGCTTTTTCAGGCATATTTGCCGCTTGTGAAAAAGAATTTCTTTCGCTATAATAAACTCTGTAAATAAAAGCATTTTTATTAATCAGTGCAGAAATAATACAACCATACTCTAATATACACAATTCTGACACATTTATCAATAAGGGAGATTGTTATGCCGGCATTAAAAGTACATCACATTGGATATCTTGTTAAAAAAATGGAAGCTGCGACCCGCTCTTTTGAAGCGCTTGGGTATGAAATCACGCAGCCGGCCACATATGACGAAATCCGCAAAATCCATATCTGCTTTCTGGAAAAAGACGGATACCGCATCGAACTGGTATCTCCTGCCTCCGAAGATTCGGTCGTTTCCGGCCTGATAAAAAAATTTAAAAACAGCCCCTATCATATTTGTTATGAAACGGAACAGTTCGACAAAGACTATCAGGAGCTGATAAACGGGGGTTTTGTATCCATTGACACCCCGACGCCCGCGCCGGCGCTTCAGGGAAGAAACGTCGTATTTCTGATGAACGCCTCTATGGGAATGATAGAATTGCTGCAAAGTGAAAACGCAGGCTCTTAAGCCTGCGCTTCTTTCAGTAAGACAAATAAATTCAAGACGAATCCATCGATGCAAATAATCGCCTATGATATCTGGCTTAAAATAATATCTGCCATTTCTCCGACATTTTTCATGGCTACTATCTGCCCCATATGAAACTTCATGCCAAATTCCTGCTCTACCGCCGCCAGCAGATTAATATGTTCCAAAGAATCCCACTCCTCGATATCATCCGCCGTGGTTCCATCTGTTACCGTAATTTCTTCGTCGTCAAAAACGTCACGGAAAACTTCATTTAATCTCTCAAAAACTTCTTCTCTGCTCATCGCAATACCTGTGCCTTTCCGCCTTTCCTCAGTCTGTGATTCAACGTATCTTTCCTGCCGGTCGGCTGTCCGCCGGCTTATTGATATCACTATAACTGATTTTTGCCCCTTATGCAATAAATTATCTATTCTTCCGGATAAAAATCTTTCATAATTTTGCGTGATAAGTCCTCCGCATATTTCCGCCGGCCTTCCGAAGTAAGATGGATGCCGTCCTCCAGGTAGTCATCCGCCGTATAAGCATCGATGCCGCTCACTTCAAAAGCATTGTACAAAAGAACATTGTCCTCCCTGTGCTGGTCGTATACATACCCGCAGGCTCTGGCGTATTCTATCAGCGTCCCGTAACCGTAATCAAGCGAATAACCGTCGCCCATAAAAGTCTCTCCATTAAAGAACTGGCAGTAATGCGGCGCTATCAGCAGTATTTTGGCATCCGGATACGCATCTCGGAGTTTTCTTATGGCTTCTTCCAACGCGCCTCCATAAGTATATGCCTCATCCATATTTCTTTTCTCGCCGTTCGGCAGATATATGCTGGTCGGAATCTTCGAGAGGAAATCATTGATTCCATACTCGATGACAAAGTAATCGGTCTTGGAAAAATCGCATGTTTTCATCAGTTCCCCGGCTTTATAATTATCAAAAATTTTGGTATCGATTCTTCCCGTAATCGCATTGACAACGCCGAGCAGGCATCTGGAATCCCATTGCGGATAATCCATGCTCTCCCCGGGAAGGAGCGCCGCCGTCGTTCCGCCCATCGACAGGTTATAGACTTTCGCATTGCAGTTCTGGGAAATCAGATATGCCACACCGTCATATTCGCGGGTACTGTCCAAAATACTGTCCCCCATGAAAACAATCTGCATATCTTTTTCGTCTTCTTCCGGCGTTTCGGCCTGTGCTGCCTCGTTATCACCGGACGCGTCCTGCTGTGCCGCTCCTTCTGTTCCGGCAGCGGTTTCCGGCGCGTCTGTTCCCGTATCAACCGAGGTGAGATTGGTAATCTGTCCCTGTTCTGCGGAAGTGTTTTCCAGCTCCGCCTCCGGGGCTGCCTGCGCCGTGTCCTTGCTTCCCGCATCCTCCTGCACCTTTTCAAGCGCCTGAAGCGTTTCGGCGTTACGCTCTTCCAGCGCAATCCGCTCCTGCTCCAGCCGAAGCTTCTCCTGTCCGTAAATAATCTCTATCAGGGCAAGAATACAGAAACCTATCATAACACAGAGCAATATGACTTTCCCGTAATAACGATTTCTTCTCCGGTTCCCTCTTTCCGGTCTTTTGGGTTCTCTTATTCTATAATCCATTTATTATCCTCCATTCTTACCCGGCATATGAATCCGGGCAGCGCGAAAACGCTTTGACTTTGCGGACACCTTTATAGTTTTAACTATAACACATTTTTCCGTTTCCGGGTACTTCTATCCTAATTATTAATGAAACCTTTCGATTTTCTTAATATTTCGCTCCGCTCTTGTAACACCGCCTTTTTATAGTATATAATAAATAAATTGCTAATATGTATCCTCTATTATTTCCGAAGGGAATGACACAAATGTCATATTTATACAGAAAAAAAGAAGACAAACTGAAACATTTATCTTTTGCCCCAAAAGAACCTTTTTCACCGCTCCGCCGCCATGCGGACAAGCCGGTCTTTTTTTTATTCCTTGCCGCATTTTATCTGTTTCTTCTTTTGTTTATCCGGCCGGTAGACGGCATAAATGACGACTGGGGCATGTACAGCACGCTTTCGGGCGCCTATACGGGAACCCCGAACGCGCATGTGCTGTTTTTCCTCTATCCGTTATCCTGGCTTCTTTGCAGACTGTATCAGCTTAACAGCAGTATCCCCTGGTTCGGTCTTTTTCAGCATGCGGTTCATATATGCTGCATCTGGCTCCTTTATGCCAGATGTCTTCATCTCTGGAAAAAAAAGCATTCCGATTCCGAACCGATACTGCTCCCTGCCCTTTCCATTCTGGCCATCCTCTTTTTCATTGTGGACCTGAATGTTCTCAGCGAGGCGCAATATACTACGACCGCAGGTTTTGCGGCTGCTTCCGCGCTGTTTTATTTTATTACGACCAAATCCGACGAAAGCATTTCTCTTTTTTTAAAAGGTAATATTCCGACATTCCTGCTCGCATGGCTGGCTTTCAGCATGCGCCAGAATGTCCTTTTTATGATGATGCCGATTGCCGGTATGCTGTGGCTTTCCAAATGGCTGTTAGCCAGCCGCCGCACTTGCGGCAGCTACTTTCTGAAGCTCTTTTCTTTTGCCCTGATTCTCGCCGCCGGCATGGGCATCCTTTACAGCCTTCATATGAACGCATATGCCGAAGAAAAATGGGCCGATTTTATTCAAATCAATCATTACAGGGAACGGATTGGAGATTTTTATACCTGGCCGGAATATGAAGAATGTTCGGCCGAAATAACCGCGCTCGGCCTCGACGAAGAATCCTACGGTTATATCAGAGGCGGCGCTCCCTATATCGGTTACCGGCTGAGTCTCCAGGACTGGGAACAGCTGCACCGGATTGCCAAAGACTGCTACCGGGCACGCACTTCCGTAACGGAATGCCTGAAAAATATTCTGACAGGAAGCCTGAATGTCTTTCTCTATCAGAACGGCATGCAGCCTTTGAACCTCTGCGTCGCTTTTCTTCTGCTCCTTACGCCGGTTCTTTCTCTGTACCGGCGCAATATCGTCTCCTTTTTTGTCTATCTTTTTTATCTGACAGGGAGAACTTTTACATGGTGCTATATATTATATCAGGGACGCTTTCCCAAACGAATTATCCAGCCGCTTTTTACCGCCGATTTTATGGTGCTTGCCGGCATCCTGCTCGCGTTTAACCTGATTCGTCTGACGAGGAAAAAGACCTGTGCGTTCGCACTTTCCTGCATCGTCCTTTTATCTGCCATTTCCGTGTACGCCACCAAAACGGATATCGATGCTTCCTATCATGCCAATCAAAGCGTCTGGGAGGGCTTAAAAGAATATTGTTACAGTCATCCGGATTCTTTTTATATCTGGACGAGCGGAAGCAACACGCTGGACAACTACTGTGAATCGCCTTTCAGTATGACGCTTGATACTTACCAGAATTTCTTTTATACAAATTGGGGCGTGGTCTGCAATCCGAACAGCCGCACCAAACTGGCCAGACACGGCATAGAAGAATTTGGCGCGGACCTCGTGGCAAATGAAAATGTCTTCTTTATCTTTGAAGAGGGGCTCTATCACAAAGAACTTCCTGTCATCATGTATTTCAGGCATACCTATGGCGTTGACTGCGAAGTTACAGACAGCTTTCAGGCAGGCGAACGGACTTATGAGGTATATCGGCTGATTGAGCGATAGAAATTGGCGATAGAAATCAGGCGATAAAAATTGGGCGCAAAAAATGCCGGACTGTTTTCTCAACGTAGGACTTACAATCCGGCACAAGCTCTCTAATTATGATTATGCTGCCTGTTTCTTATTCAGATTGCGCATGACAAGCGCATAGCGGTATTCGAAATCACGTCTGTTTTTCAAGGCCATATTGGACAGAATCAAACCTGCAAAGAACGACTGTACTGCGGCAAGACCGATAAAACCACAGACGAACAATGTCGGGAAACGCAGTACGAGTCCCGTTTCCAGATAAGAAATCAGAATCGGAACGAACAGCAGAATCGCAATAAGCGCCAGAACCGCCGCACAGGCGCCGAAAAATCCGAACGGCTTATAATCCCGGTAAAGCTTTACGATAGTGCGTATCACCCGGAATCCGTCCGAAAAAGTATTCAGCTTTGACTCACTTCCTTCCGGCCGGTCTCTGTAATCCACGATAACATTCTCAATCTGCAGATTGTTATATACGGCATGAATCGTCATTTCCGTCTCAATCTCAAAACCGGTGGAAAGCACCGGAAAAGTCTTGGCAAATCCGTAACTGAACGCTCTGTACCCCGTCATAATGTCTTTGATATCGCATCGGAAAAGCTTATTGATACCACTGCGGACGATGCTGTTTCCAAAATTATGAAAGGGACGCTTGTTTTCCGTAAAATATGTGGAAGAAAGTCTGTCACCCACTACCATATCCGCATTGTGATGCAGAACCTTGTCCGCCATTTCCCTGGCATATTCCATCGGATAAGTATCGTCGCCGTCTACCATAATATAGCATTCCGCCTCTATTTCACGAAACATACGGCGGATAACATTTCCTTTTCCCTGCATATGCTCGTATCTTATCTGTGCGCCCGCTTCCGCCGCAAACTCCACGGTACGGTCTTTGGAATTATTATCATATACATAAATGACCGCCTCCGGCAGCGCCGCTTTGGCGTCTTTCACGACTTTGGCGATTGTCTTCTCTTCATTATAACATGGAATCAGAACTGCTATTTTATCCATTCCGTTCAATATACCCCTTTCACATTCAATACGCTTATCATACCAATCATACCATAAGAAACAAAGATTCTCTACCCTGAATTAATACGATTTCCTCAGAATCCCTGATAAATAAATTCCGCCGCACTGTATTCAGGCCCGTAACAGCCAAACAAAATCACATAAAACAACAACGCATACCAAATCAGCCATCTGACCGGCAGTTTTCTCCCGGCAATTCTGTCCCGCACGGACCCTTTTTGCTGCAGGATGGAAACGACAAGCAGCAACAGCAGAGAAGCCGCCGCGATACCACATTCCACCGCGTCAAGACCGAGTGTAAATAACGAACCGTTCCAGAAAATCCCCGGATTCCACGTCGTTACCGCTCCACGCAGCATCGCAAACGCAGCCGATACGGATTCCGCGCGGAAAAATAGGTCCCCGATGCAGACCAGAAAAAAGGTCCTCAGCATCCGGACGGCAGAAATCATTTTTCCACCCGCATTGATATGAAGCCTGCCCATCGCCCGCGCGCATGGTTCTTCCAGCAATTCTTCCATCATGATATAAAACCAGTGCAGCAGACCCGAACCGATTACATACTTCCAGTCTCCGCCATGCCAGACGCCCACCGTGAACCAGAGCAGGAACATCGCCGCAAACGTCGCATACCGCTTTCCCTTTTTCTTGCCGAACTTCTTTTTCCAGGATTGATTCAGATTTGTAAAAAAACGGGAACGCAGAAGCGGATAAAATACATAATCTTTCATCCAGACACCGAGCGTAATATGCCATCTGCGCCAGTATTCCGCAACACTTTTGGCAAAAAAAGGCGTCCTGAAATTTTCAGGCAGCACAATGCCCAGACTTTCCGACATCCCGAGCACAATGTCCATGCAGCCGGAAAAGTCCGTATAAAGCTGAAAAGCATAACAGACCGTAGCGACCCATATATACGCCCCCGGATACGCTTCATAACCGCCATATACGGTATCTACAAGCGTCCGCAGCCGCTCGGCAATCACAAGCTTCTTAAAAAGCCCCCACAGCATTCTCTGCATGCCGCGCGTCACTTTTCCATAATCAAAAACATGCCGTTCAAAAAATTGTTCTCCGCACTCCCGATACTGCAGTATCGGCCCGGATATCATTACCGGAAAGTACATTCCGTACAATGCCAGTTTCCCAAAATTTTTCTGCGGCGCGGCAATTCCATAATAAACATCGATAACATAGCCAAGCAGCGTAAATGTATAAAAAGATACCCCAAGCGGTACGAGCAGGCTCCATCCGTGCAGCAGCGCTTCCTGACGGCCGGCCAGACCGGCAATGCCATTCACCGTATTGATAACAAAGTTAACATATTTCAAAACAAACAAAACGCCGATGTTTGCCGCCACAACCGCCGCCAGCGCAAGCTTCCGTTTAACGGCATCTTCCGTCCCGGTCATCACGCGAATCCCGCCGTAACAGACTGCCGCGGATGCGAGCGGATATAAAATCAGCAGACCGTTATCCGTAAGCAGATAATAAACCGCGCTGCAAAGCAGAAGAAACGGCCATTGGCACTTCCCGGGAATCATATAATAAACTGCCAGAATACAGGCAAAAAAACATAAAAAATAAAAAGAGGTAATACCCATTCTGATGCTGTCCTCTCATTCTCTTATTGCAGACTTCCTATATTTTACAGTATATACCGAAATTCTTCAAGTAGCCAGAACGGTTTGAGGGATTAGAGGATTTTATTTTCTTAATTCTTTCTTAAACTACCAGAATATATGTTTTTATTTTCCAATTTGTGGTAAACTCATATAAAAACGCAGGCTTGATATTTACCACTTTATTGCGTAACAGGAGCGGGACTTATGCTTTTTAATTCCATATCCTTCGGGATTTTTTTGATAATCGTATTTCTTTTATATTATATCGTTCCACATAAATACAGGTGGGGATTTTTGCTGCTTGCCAGCTATGCTTTTTACATGAATCTTCATCTTTGGTATGGCATTCTGCTTTTCCTGACGACATTACTGACTTACGGTCTCGCGCTTTCTCTGGAAGGGGCGCGCACCGATGGGCAGAAACGGGTAAAGCTTCTGCTTGGTATCCTGCCGCTTGTGCTGATTCTCGTTTTTTTCAAAACGGCAAATCCCGTTATACAGAAGTTAAATGAAATGGTGGACGCCGGAAGGCTTTCGATACAGCCGCTTACGCTGACAATTCTGCTTCCGGCAGGTATTTCTTTTTATTTTTTCCAGTCGATTGGATATCTGATAGATGTCTATCGGGGAAAAATTGCGGCAGAGAGGCATTTCGGTTATTACGCACTGTTCGTTTCTTTTTTCCCGCAGCTCCTTTCCGGACCGATTGGGCGGGCGGATTCGCTGCTGCCGCAGTACAAAAAGAAACGTTCTTTTTCTTATCAAAATGTCACTTACGGCTTGAAGCTGATGGCATGGGGCTATTTTAAAAAGCTCGTCATTGCCGACACTTTCGCAATCACCGTAAACAAACTTTTTAACAATGTGCACAGCTATGTGGGCCTTGCTTTTATTGTCGTTACCGTGATGTTCGCAATCGAAATTTACTGTGATTTTTCGGGCTATTCCGATATCGCCGTCGGCTGCGCAAGAATGTTCGGAATCCGTCTGATGACGAATTTCAAAAGTCCTTATTTTTCCTTTTCCATCAAGGAATTCTGGAGTCGATGGCATATTTCGCTTTCTACCTGGTTCCGGGATTATGTCTATATTCCGCTTGGCGGTAACAGGGTCGCAAAATGGCGGCATATGGTAAATCTGCTGCTTACTTTTCTGGTCAGCGGGTTCTGGCACGGCGCTTCGCTTACCTATATTGTATGGGGCGGCATTCACGGACTGCTTCAGGTTATCGAAACGCTCATTTATCCAAAAGGAAAGACGCGCAAAAAGCATTTCTGGCAGCTTCCGCTGACTTTTATCGTGCTTTGTTTTACCTGGATTTTCTTCCGGGCAAACAGCATGGAAGACGCCCTTTGGGTCATTTCCCGTCTGTTCTGGGATGCTTCCAGGCCGCTCAATTATCTGAAAACGGCCGTCATCTGTCTGGATATGTCCTATTTCCAGCTTGTTGCGATGTGGATACCGGTACTGCTTCTTGGCATTTACGATTATCTGTCATTAAAATTTGATGTCATCAAAGAATTTTCCAGGCTGAAATGCTTCATCCGGTGGCCCATATATGTACTTTTATTAGTCTGCATCGCATTGTTCTCCCCGAAGGGAGTTTCAACAGAATTTATCTATTTTCAGTTCTGATTTTATAAAAGAAAGGCATGGTTGTTTTTATGGCAAAAAGAAAAGACAAACGCCGCAAAAAATATGATATTATGCGTTTTGCGCTGAAATGTATCTGCATTCCCGCGGCGGCTGTATTCATCATATATTTATTGAATGATTCTTATCGGAAAATCAACGAGGAAAAATATCAGGATATTTCCAAGTTTTCCACGCTCGGAATCTATGTCCCGGAAGTGCAGATTGGAAATCTTGGCAGCTCTCATGGCGCCTATGATTTTAATTATGACGCGCTGACAGAGCGCGGCTACTCATGCTTTAACTTCGCCAACACAAGCCAGTCCTACAATTACGATTTAGCCGTTTTAAAAGAATTTGGAAGCTATCTGACCAAAGACAGCATTCTGTTCATCCCGGTATCTTATTTTTCTTTTAACAATGAAGTGGTAAACGATGCCGAGCGGGAAGCGATGAGTCTGCGTTATTACCATTGTCTTTCTCCGGAAAATATTCCGGACTATGACCTCTATATCGATATTGTTGCGCATAAACTTCCGATTTTGTCCGCGGGAAAAGATATCCTGAAGCTCTTTCCGAATCTGAAGCTGTCCATCATCGCCTGTGCGGCGGAAGGCGACGGCATCGACGAGGCCGCCTTTGCAGGCAGAGCGCAGGAAAGATACAGCCGGCATTTCGATAACAAAGATGAATATTTTATGCAGGAAAGAATCGAAGAACTTTATGAAATCATTGATTACTGCAAAGAACATGACATTACACCGATTTTGATTACAACCCCTTTTTCAAAGTATTATCGGGATTTGGTGTCCGAAGATTTTTTGACGGAATTTGAAAGCGTTGTGGAAAAAGTCGTTTCCGACACAGGCGTCAGTTATTATGATTATTCCTATGACGCCCGTTTTCGCGGAAATCTTGCCTATTTTATGGATGCCGACCATTTAAACGGAGAAGGCGCCGCCTATTTTATGGAAATCTTAATGGAAGAAGTTAGTGAATTAAAGAGTTTTCTATCCTAAAAATGCAAGCCCAACGACTTGCATTTTTCTTTACTATAACATATTTTTCATCATTTTCTGTCAATTAACTCAGAAAGGCGCATAACTGCGTCTTTCTCCACCATCCTGTCCGGATTTCTGTAAAAAGAAGACACAGCCTGTTCATCCACTTCTTTTGTCACCTCTTCCGCAAGCATACTGCCGGGGTGAATGCAAAATTCCAATACTCTTTGTTCTTTTTCAGCTTTGGCCGCCATCGCGGGATACAATCTGACAATCCTGTCATAATCCATACGGCCGCTCATAACGAGTCCCCATAAATACATCTGCCGCATGGCATGGCTCTTCGCATAGCGGTCAACTTTGAACGAAAGCAGGTACAATAATCGGTTTTTAACAAAATTAATCGGACGGTATGTTTTCCACAGGGAAATGTCGGAAAGAAAGACCCCCAAAACTTCTTTGGAATTTCTGATATATTCCACCGCATAACGCTCTTCTTCCAGAACTTCCGTCAGCGCTTCCCACACAACAGGAATCATATGCGCATGTTGATGAGCGTCGATGCGGAGTCCTTTTTGCCTGCAGGGAACCCGATGTTCTTCTGCAATTTTTATACAATGCAGGATTTCCTTCTGCCCTGCCGTAATCTGCGCCCTGATTTCTTTTTTTAACTGTGCTTTCACCGCATTGCGCTTCACCGGATGAAATGAAAGCAGAAACAGTTTTCCCCAAGACAGTCCGATATAATCGCTTCCTTCTTTGGCAAGCAGCGGCGTTTCACCGCTTCCTGCAAGGCATCTTCCCTCTACAAAATCAAGATGAATGGACATTGCCGGCAGAAAAGGCAGCTCCGGTATCGTTTCCGCAAGAAGCTCCATACATTTCCCGGAACATGACATGTTTGTCAGAACGCTGATGCTGTCCAGTTTTCCTTTTTTCATACATTCCAGTATATCCCGTGACGTATGAAGCGTCAGACCATAATCATCTGCATGAATATCCAGTTCAATCATCGCCGTCCTGCTCCTCGCTTTTTTTCCAGACGACCGTATCGATAATATACCTCGGCCGTTTCTTCGTCTCCATATAAATTTTCCCGATATACTCGCCGATGATTCCGAGAGACAACAGCGTAATGCCGCCCATAATCAGTGATACGATAAGACTTGTCGTGTATCCGGGCACATTTTTGCCCTGAACCCATTCTAACAGGCTGATAATGCACATAATAAAGCTGAAAATGCAGACGCCGAATCCGATGACTGCTATCATCCGGAGCGGTGTGACGCTCATAGACGTAATGCCGTCTATCGCAAGCGTCATCATTTTGGCGAGTGTATATTTGGACTGTCCCGCCTCCCTTTTTTTCACATCAAAATATACTACATCCGAAGCAAATCCCATGGTTGGAATCAGACCGCGCAGAAACAGGTTCGTCTCACGGTATTCCGAAAGAGCATCCAGCGCTTTTCTGGACATCAGGCGGTAATCCGCATGATTTGCAATAACCTTGCTTCCGAGCAGGTGCATCAGTTTATAATATATTGTGGCGCTGCTTTTCTTAAAAGTGCCGTCGGAATGCCTGTCATTTCGTACCCCGTATACAACTTCGCTTCCTGCCATATAGCTTGCGAGGAATTTATCCAGCGCCTCGATATCCTGTTGCAAATCGGCGTCTATTGTCACGACCGCATCCGCATGCGGTCTGGCTGTCATCATTCCGGCGAGAATCGCGCTCTGGTGTCCGTAATTGCCCGCCAGACTGACGACGGAATACATCGTGTCTTCTGCCGCAATCTGATGCAGCAGCCGCAGCGTACTGTCCCTGCTGCCATCGTTCACGAACATTATTTTGCTGTCCGGGTTTATCTTTCCTTCCCCTATCAGTCTGCGCAGCTTATCTCCCATGACCTGAGCAGATTTTTCCACGACTTCTTCCTCGTTATAACAAGGTACGACCAGATACAGGACCGGTATTTTTCTTCCCTCATTCTCCATCTTGATTCCTCCGCATTTCCGGTCTGTCCTTCTATATTTTATAGTATTCCCGATACCACATCGCGAAATTTCGCAGTCCTTCTTCCAACGGCGTATCCGGTTTAAAATCATAATCCCGCATCAGCCCGCTGACATCGGCATAAGTCTGGTATACATCTCCCGGCTGCATCGGCAGAAACTCTTTGACCGCCGTCTTCCCAAGACATCTTTCCAGCGTTTCGATAAATTCCATCAGTTTCACTGGCTGATGGTTGCCGATGTTATACAGCCTGCTCGCCGCCCCTTTTGCATCTTTTTCGGGCGGATTGCAGAGGATGTTTTCCACACCCTGTACGATGTCGTCGATATAAGTAAAATCGCGATACATATCGCCTTTGTTATAGATTTGAATCGGCTCGCCTTCCATAATTTTCTTCGTAAACTTGAAATACGCCATATCCGGTCTTCCGAAAGGTCCGTAGACCGTAAAAAAGCGTAGTCCTGTCACCGGAATCCGATATAGCTTACTGTATGCGTATGCCATCAGCTCGTTTGACTTCTTGGTAGCCGCATAAAGGCTGACAGGCTCGTCCACTTTATCCTGTGTGGAAAAAGGAACTTTCTCATTTCCGCCATAGACGGAACTGGAGGAAGCATAGACGAGATGCTCTACCGGAAAATACCGGCATCCTTCCAGAATATGGAAAAATCCCATCATATTAGACTGCATATAAGCGTCCGGATTATCGATGCTGTACCTGACTCCCGCCTGCGCTCCCAAATTCACCGCAATCTGGGGACGATATTCCTGAAAAATCCGGAATACATCGCTCTTCTCGGCCAGGTCGCCTTTGATGAACGTATAACGTTCAAACTTCTTTAAATCCGCCAGCCTGTCCTTTTTCAGAGAAACATCATAATAATCGTTCAGATTGTCGAAGCCGATAACCACAGCTCCTTTTTCCAAAAGACGCTTTGACAGATGATATCCGATAAATCCTGCGCCTCCCGTAATCAAATATGTCTTTCCGGTATCCAGTCCGTTCATATGCCCTCCTGCATTGCCTGTTTCGTAATCTCTTCCCACAACAGTGTACTAGCGCCCGATGCTGTAATACTCGATTCCGGTATCTTTCATCGTCTTGACGTCAAAAACATTTCTTCCGTCGTATACGAGCGGTATCCGCATCCACTTCTTAAAATCCTCTGCCGGAATATCCCGGATTTCTTTCCACTCTGTAAAAATGAAGCAGATATGCGCATCTTCCAGCGCATCCTGAACAGAATCCACATAATGAATCGTTCCTTTTCCGTGCCGGCCTTCCGGATAGTGCTTTTTAAAGTTCTCCGCCGCAATCGGGTCATAGGCATAAATATCCGCTCCGCTTTCCAAAAGCAGCCGGATATTGTCGAGCGACGGCGCTTCCCGCAAATCATCGGTTCCCGGTTTAAACGCGAGTCCCAAAACGGCCGTCCGCAGGTTTTGGAATGTAATCATCCGATTGCTCGCTTTCTGATAAAGCCTGGTTTTTTGCTCCGCATTCACATCGACAGCCGCTTCCACAGTCCGCAGCGTATAACCATGCTGATGTGCGATATATTTCAATGCCTTCGTGTCCTTCGGGAAACAGCTTCCGCCATAGCCGATACCGGCATTTAAAAATCTGGAACCGATTCTGGAATCATAGCTCATACCTTCCGCCACCGCATCGATATCCGCGCCGACCAGCTCACATAAATTGGCAATATCGTTCATATAGGAAATCTTCAACGCCAGAAAATCATTGCAGGCATATTTAATCATTTCCGCAGAACGCCTGTTTACCGATACGATAGGAAGCTCAAAAGGCTCATAAATTTTCCGCAGCGTCGCTTCCGCTTCCGCGCTCTCCGTACCGATGATGATTCTTGCCGCATGCAGCGTATCGTGTACCGCGGAACCCTGCGCAAGAAATTCCGGATTGGAAGCGACTTCCACTTTCACATCTCTTACAAGAAAGTCCCGGATGAACTGCTCTACTTTATCGTTCGTTCCGACCGGAACCGTCGATTTTACGACGACCAGACAATCGCGCTCAACAGATTCCGCAATCTGCCTTGAAACGGTCGCAATATAGCTGAGGTTTGCGGACCCGTCCGGCTGTTCCGGCGTTCCGACACCTATAAAAATAGCCTCGGCATTTTTATAGGCGTTCTGATAATCCGTCGTATAATGAAGCCTTCCTGCGGCATTGTTCTTCCGCATCAGCTCTTCCAATCCTTCTTCGTAAATCGGCGTAATGCCCGATTCCATCATTTTCACTTTTGCTTCATCCACATCCACGCAGGTCACATCATGTCCTTTTTCCGCAAAACAAACACCTGCCACCAGACCTACATAGCCAGTTCCCGCAACTGCAATTTTCATTTTTACTCCCATCCGTCCGCTTTGGCAGACACTCAAATTAACAGTTGAAAATTTCAGATTTTCAACCTTCCAGACATGCCGCCTACGGCGGCACAAACAATTCATGCAGAATGGCCGCATGGACATTCTGCCGTGTGAAGAATTTCACACTTGTGAAGAAGGTTCGCCGCGCGAACCGTAGAAGTTCTTCGCGAAACGCCCTCTGGCGTGAGCTTTAGAACTTCTCTTCACACTTTTCTCCTTTGCACATGTCCATATTCCATTTGAACATACCAATGCACTAATCTATTGTATCAGATTCCAGACATGATTTCCAGTACTGACGCGCGTATTCAACAAACTGATTCGCAAGATACGTGTTGGAAAGTTTTTCCCGATAGTTTATGCAATTACGAACATATTTGTCATTCTCCGCACAAATTTTTTCCAACGCATCCGCTCCCCAGTCATCCGCCACGATGCCTAGCCCGTCTTTACGGATATAAGCCGCATTATAGGGCACAGACGTCGTAACCACTGGCGTCCCCGCTGCAATACTTTCCACAATAGAGACCATATTATTGTCTTTCACCGTGGAAATGAGCATCGCTTTTGATTCCGCAAGGAAAGGAAGAAGTTGTTCATGTGTCATTTGTCCACACAAAATAACAGCATCTTCCAGATGGTGCCACGCAATAAAGTCCCGGTATGCGGACTCCAGTTCTCCCTGCCCAATCAGATACAGGCGGTAATCGCGATGTCCGTTTTCCCAAAACTCACGAAACCGCATCATCGTTCTGTCTATTTTCTTTCTTTCGATAAACTGAGAAACTACCACGAAATAATTCCGTTTTTTAACCTGAACCATCTCAGGAAACTTCTGCAGATTCACGCCGTGGTCAACACAGAAATCCGCTACATGAGGAAGGAATCTGCTGATAAACGCTGCCGCAGCTTCCGACCGCGGAATGACCGGCGTTCTCCGCATCATGCTTCCCGCCACAATATGATACCAGATTTTGGACGGAATTTGACGCATAATATTATTGTGTTTTGCCAATTCATGCCAGATTATGGTCTTCTCCGGGCATATCCGGGACGCCGTATAGGACCATGTTCCAAACACTTCGCTCGTTATAATCAAATCATATTCCCGGTGTTTTCGCAGAAACCCTCTGAGTTCTGGCATATAAGGAAGGCATCTTGGCTGAAAGATTTTATGTCCCGTTGTCTCCATAAAAATCAACGGAAATTCGTATGTTTCTTCTTGTTCCGGCTGATAATCCTTTGCGGCGAGAAGCGTCACCTGATGCCCCAGATTTAAAAAACCGAGGCAAAATGTATAAATCATTGTATCTTTAATAGATTTTACCTTCGGAATCCGATTTGTTTCCGATGTATATAAAATTGGATTGATTATCAGAATCCGGCTCATCGCTTCTCTGTCCTTTCTTTTGCCCATTTCCGTTCAATAAAATGAAATTTTCAATAAAATGAAATTTTCAATAAAATGAAAAGGTAAAATTTCTAAATTCATTCATCAGAAATTTTACCCTATTTCCAGTTATTATGCAATGAAAGATTCCGTATCATACTCCTCCGGCGGTGTACCGGGAAATCTTATATGGCATCGACAGAGGCGCGCTCTATCATCCGGCACGGAATCCGGACAATGCCAAAATCTTCCTTTTCCTTCTGTTCTTCATCCAACAACCGAAGCAATATTTCCGCCGCTTTTCTTCCGATTTCCCGCAGTTCAATCTTATTCGTCGTAAGACCCGGACGCAGATATCCCGCCAGTTCTCTATCATCATAACCTGCAACGGAAATATCTTTTCCGATTTCCATATGATTTTCATACAGATAGTCATATGCGCCGGCTGCCATGTTATCATTCATGCAAAAAATTGCGGTTACGCCTTCTCTGACCAGATATTCGGCTTCCCGGTAACCGGAATTTCTCGTCCATTCTCCGTAACGCACCCAGAATGGATTATACAAAATAGTTCCCTCGAACAATGCCTTCTGATATCCCAGAAGACGCGCTTTGGTATGCAAGTTCTCCGCAGAACCTCCAATCAGCCCGATTTTCCGGTGGCCTTTGGAAATGATATACTTTGTAATATCATAGCCGCCCTTTTCGTCATCAATGACAACGGACGGATATTTTTCATTTCCGGAAAGGCCATAAGCAAAGACCGCCGGAATAGGCAAATCAGGATACAGACCATTGATAACCCGGCAATGTCCCGCTACATAAAGCAGACCGTCTACCCGAATAGACAGTGATTCCTGCACCACCGGGTCCAGTACTGCCTTAACCTTTTGTTCATCTTCAAACCAGGTATCCGACCATTTGTCATATAAGCGGAGATTCATCAAAATCGTTCTGTAATCATGGTCTTCACAATACGCCATTACCGCTTCTACAATCGAACCGGTGCTGAACTGGTTTAAATCTTCTGTAATAATACTGATAATGCGGCTGTTCTGCTTACGCATACTCTGTGCAAAAAAGTTCGGCTGATACCCGATTTCCTTAATCGTTCCCAAAACTTTCTGTCTGGTCTCCTCGCTCATGTTCGTTTTACCATTCAGGATATTAGAGACCGTACTCGGTGATACGCCGCATATCTGTGCAATTTCTTTTACTGTAATCACGCTCAAATACTCCTTTGAGAGTATTATAATTTTTTTCAGATTGCCTGTCAATGAAACGGATATTTATACCTGAAAAATACTTACATCCGTTTCAATCTCATTCGCCAGCTCTTCCAGCGATTTTGCCACTTCGGCAACACCTTTTATCATGCCGTTAACCATCTCCGTCGAAGCAAGGGATTCCTCCGTACTTGCCGCATTTTCTTCGGCAATCGCCGTAAGGCTCTGCACAACATCGATGACACTGACGCGCTCTTCATCCATATTGGAAATGGTGTTGGCGATATTGGAAATTTCACTCTGCGTCACTTCCACATTATGACTGACTTCCCCAAAGCAATCCTTTGTATCCGCAAGATGTTCGCTCTGTTTCTTCATAATGTCTTTTACTTCATCCATAATCTGAACTGCGCAGGAGGACTCTTCCAGCAACGCTTCGATAATTTTGTCAATATATTTCGCAGAATCGTTGGACTGCTCGGCAAGCTTCTTAATCTGCCCTGCAACAACTGCGAAGCCGCTTCCCTGCTCGCCCGCACGCGCCGCTTCAATAGACGCATTCAGCGAAAGCAGATTCGTCTCCTCCGCAATCGACGTAATGAGCTGCGCCGCATCCCTGATTTTCAAAACGGAATCATTCGTATTCAGCGTCTGTCGGTTAATCTGCTCTACCGCCGCTTTGGCCTTCTCATTGATATCAACAAGAATCTTCAGTGTTTGCAGCGCCTCCTCACTGGAATGATTGATTCGCTCCGCTACGCCGGAAAGCCTCGATGATTTTTCTCTTGTATCCGCAATCTGATTGCCGATATGAATAACGCGTTCCGACGCACTTGTCGTTTCTGTCGCCTGACTTCCTGCTCCCTGCGCAATTTCCTGAATTGCAGTTTCGACATTCTTGATTGCATCGGACGTGGAAGAAGAATTCTCGCTCATTTCTCCTGCAGTCCGCTGCAGTTCCAAACTTTTTTCCTTTAAGCCCACTACTACATTATACATTGCATCCACCAAAACCTTCATGGCGTTGGCAATCTGACCGACCTCGTCTTTTCTTCCGCAATAACGTTCCAGACGATGTCTGCCTGTAAAGTTCAGGGTTCCGATTTCCTGTATAATCGCTGCTTCACCGCTTATCGCACGGCCTATCATCGTCACGCTGAACCAGACTGCAAACGAAATGATGATAAGAACTGCCAGGCAGAGAATACCAAGCATGATTGAAAGCGTGCGTACCGGCGCAAAAGCAATGTCCCAGTCTGTCAACGCTACTAACACCCAGTCGCGTTCTTCCATATAATACATCGCAGATATAATTTTCTTACCGGTCACACTGTCCGTATATTCAAAAGACTGCGACTGATTTCCCGCACTTTTGGCCTTCTCAATGATATTCAGGACATCCGTATTTTCAACCGCCGTTCCAATCAACTCGTCTTCCGGGCAGAAAATATAACTTCCCGACGCGGAATCCAGCAATAAGTAATTGCTTCCCTCCTGTCTTCCCGCCAATCCATTCAATGTATCCCTTAAATTTCCGGCATAAATCGCCGCGCCTACATACCCCACAGGCTGTCCGTCTTTATCGTTTACCGGATAATACATGGAAATAACCTGTGCTCCGGTGGATTTGGAAGCCATGATTCCGGTATTGTACATTCCTTTTGAAAGGGCGTCCTGAAGCTGTTTCAACGCATCGCCTTCCCGGAGCGTAACGCCGATTACCCCCTGTACATGAGATGCGATTACCGTTGAATTATAATCTGCCGCATATATATTTTCCAGATTATCGCCTGTTGCCGCATAGGCATCCGTATACTCCTGAAGCTCTGTCGCTGCGGACTCATTCGATGTGTCCTGGAGCGTTTTCACCATCGCCGGAGCCTGCGCATATCCAATCAGATAAGTTTCCGCCTTATCCACATAATTCCTTACAATTTCAGCTTGCGTTTCTACAGAATTATTAAGCTGCTGAATAATAGACTCTTCCATAACCTTTGTCATCTGTCTGTTTGCCGCAAACCACAGTCCTACCAGTCCAATAACCAGAATAACAATTGAAATCAGACTGATTTTTACTGCCATTTTCATGTTTTTCATGACTAAAACCGCCTTTCTTCTGTTCTTTATTCTTTTGCCTTTGATATAATTTTGTAAAACGATTTAATCCCATGAATAAATATTACTGATTATCCCCTGAAATTGCAACTGTAACTTTGAAAATTTCATATTTTTGTAGTAGAATCAGATAATTTTGTCTTATAATTCACAAAAAATTACTCTTTTCTGTAAATCGTTTTATTTTTGCTCTGGTAAAATAACATTTTTCCTGATAATAAGGGGACTAAAAAACCTGGCCGGTAAGGGCCAGGTTTCTCATTTAACTGTTCCAACCGCTTCGTACTGGAAGCAAAATTTTAATCCGGAATCTTCCGTCCTCTTTCCTGTCTTCTATCATTCCGCCATACTGCCTGACAATTTTACGGACGCTGCGCAGACCGATTCCACGCTTCGCTCCAACCCGCTCTGTTCCGACGGTTCTTATCTTATCATTTTCCTCCGTTTCATTGTAACTGTTTTCCAACTGAATGATGATATGGCATCCCTCTCTGGCCATTTTCATACGAAACCAAATGCCTTCCCGCTCTGCAGACTGTTTCTCCGCCTCAATTGCATTATCCAGAATGTTTCCTACCAGACTGCACAGGTCCACATCATCAATATCTTCAAAGTATAACGGCTCTGTTATATCATATTCCATCACAACACCCGCTTCTTCCGCATAGCTTTTTCTTTCAGATAAAAGAGCGTTTAATACCTTATTACCGCAAAAGATTCCCTGCTCTATCCTGCCAAGCGACATATCGAGCTTATCAATCAGACTGATAATCTCATCGACTTCGCCTTCTCTGGCCAGAGCGGCTATCGCTCTCATCGTGTGCTTCATATCATGCAAAAATGTGTCATATTCCTCATGCAGTACGTCTAAATCCTGATAATACTTTTCCCTCATTCTGGCACATTCGTCACGGGATGCTGATTTTGCGTTTTCCATTTCTGTTACTTTCTTCTTTGTACTATTAAACTATCCGCCAGTTTACTTCTATACTTTACGCAAAATCTGCAAATATCGACTTTATTCGCCTGAACCGTTTATTTTTCGCATTGAATCCTATGCGTTCTCTCCAAAAAAAGTAAAATTTGCACGTTTTTTGGCATTAAATGCAAAAAACAATTTGTTCAAGCATCAAATCAACCGCTTCAGTATTTTTAACTTACAATGAAAAAGTAAACAAGTTGAACTGATTGATTTGCAAAGGATGTGATGAGATGCAGAAAGTTTTGAACAAATTACAACAAGAATATGGATTTTCGGATTATCAGATTAAATTACTGCGCTTTTCATTCACCGGAATTTTATATGATGTAAGTAAGACGCTTATATTCATCGTTTATTTTACCGCTGTCGGAAAACTTCCTGAATTTCTGGCTGCCTTAGTCCCGTTAATCTTACTGCGGACCAAAAGCGGCGGTATCCATTTCCGGAAGTACTGGACATGCTTTTTCTTTTCTTTCCTTTATCTGTGCCTTGTCATTCATGTATTGCCGGGCGCGGTTGCCCTGCATCCCCTTGCAGTCTATCCGGTACTGCTCGTATGCGCAGTCGCCGATTATCTGGTTGGGCCAAACACATTGAAAGCAAAAGTCATCGCACAGGATGCGCTCCTGAGGGATGCGCAGAAGAGCAGGATTCAAAAAGCAAAAATGGAGTGTTTTCAGGTAGTTCTGATTGTTGCAGTCTTACTGTTTCTGTTCCCGGATAACCGGTATCTTATCGTTAGCTTTTGGACTGTGGTAGTGCATGCGGTTCAATTAGTGATAACTAAAATTATGAGGGAGGTGAAATTTCATGAAGAATTGGCTTAGAAAAAATGTGTTTGCGATTTGCAGCGCTTGTGTGGCGTATTCAACCGTAATTTATCTTGGTACAAGAAGTATATTCTTTTTTGGAGAACCAGAATTTCCGGTAGAAGAATAAACAGCAAAAGGCAGAAGTTCTGTTCAGAATTTCCGCCTTTTTCTATTTCACTTTAGCCAGTAAACTTAACTATTGGACAGATTCTCTGTAATCAGATTTTTCTTCAACACGTCTAAAACTTCCTGATTCCCTTTCAATAGTTTAAGTTGTCGATATGCCTTTTCCCTTAGTATCTTTAATCGTTCCATATCAGGTAATCCTTGTCTTATCAAATCTGCATTTGTATCCTCTAAGTTAATAAGAACTACCAATTCTTCTGCCGTTGCAAAATCCCGGATATTCAGCTTTTTCTCATTTATTCCTTTTTCGCTTCTCCATTGAGCCGCTGTTTTCCCAAACAGCGCCATATTAAGAATATCCGCTTCGGTAGCATATGTATAAGCCATTTCCTGTGGAGATAGGGTTGGCGTTATCAGAAACTCCCTTACCGCGTCCGTATGAATCCGATAATTTATTTTTGAGAGTTCTCTCCTGGCATCCCACCCAATTGCCAAACGATTCGCTTCATCTTTCTTTAATCTTTGATAGTCCTTTATAATATAAAGTTTAAATTCCGGTGAAATCCATGATGCAAACTCAAAAGCGATATCTGTATGAGCGTAGGTCCCTCCGTACCGTCCAGATTTCGACACGATGCCTAACGCGTTTGTTGCTTTTATCCATTGCTGCGGTGTCAGCGTAAACGCATTATCTCCAGACTGTGCCTTAAACCTATCGAATTCGATAGGTTTAAAATTTGGATTGTGAATTTGCTCCCATAACCCCAAAAATGAAATTGTAGAATGGTTACGCATCCAGTTTGCAACCACTATAAAAGCATTATCCGGATTTTTATATTTGGCAATATCCGTCAGGGAAATATAAGCATCCTCATTTATAACATCTCCCATTATTCTGATTTCTGTTCCATTAGCATCAAGTTTCATACTTTTCATACAATTACTGCTTTCTTCTGTTTTTATAATACTCTTATACCAAAGTTATGGCCTTACATATCCTGCTACTTTCCGAAAAATACATCATTTAACAACATCGCATCTGCCCGCTTTACTTCGGCAGTTCAATCTCAAATGTCAGATAATTCAAATCATCACGCAATTCGTTATAAACCATGATAGTCCCTTTCCTATTTTGTACCAGTCTTTTCAGTTTTGACAGCCCAAGTCCTCTGTTCGCGCCTTTACTGCTATATCCGGGTTCAAAGAAATATGCCGTTAAATCTTCTTCGTAATAGGGACTGGTATTAGCTGAGATAATTTTGATGCCACTTTCCGTTTCTTGCATCAAAAAGTATATCTTTTTAATAAAATTCTCATCCTCCATACCACTCAACGCTTCTATGGCATTATCCAGCAGAATGCCGGACATCTCCACCAACTCGTATTCCGGGATTATTGTCTCCGTTTTCTGAATCCCCATTTTATAATCCATACTAATATGCAAACTCTCCGCTTGTTGGATTTTGCTGTACAGGAAACCGGCAATCAGAGGATTTCCTGACGACAATACCAGCTTTGTTTTCTCATTCTGTTGTATAACATAGCCACAATATTCTTCCTGCTTTGCGATTAGTTCGTCGTAATTCTTTGTCGTATATGACAAACTCAAAATGGCATTGATATGATTTTTCATATCGTGTTGTCTTTCCCGAATTAACATGATTAATTGGTCATAAGCCTCGTAATATAGCTTGTTCATCTCTAACTGTGTTTTCTTTTTCTCAACATCCATTCTGGATTTCTGCCATTCAAATATTATAAACATAAAAATTATAAGAAAATAGACCATTTGAAAATATGTTTCGCCCAATACATACCTTGTATCTATCATTCTATAAAACTCGTAACCTAATCCAAACAAAATAAGTAGTGTAATTATAAAAACTAATTTACTTCTTTTCATGCAGAAATTAGATATTTTTTTCAGTTTTACCTTATTTCTAAATAATAAAATTAACAAAATAGCTCCTATATTGGCTAATAAGCCATATAAATCAGCCTGACTATATTTAGGAAAGAGCAAATAGTATAATGGTAAGTATAAAAATAATGGTAAAAGGGCTACAACCACTGTTGCAATAAAACAATTTACAAATGTGATTTTAATGCTTTCCCCATAATACAGCAATCCATATAAAAACATAGCAATATAGCATAAAGAATGAAAGTATTCTGGAAATCCAAAATTATTTATGCCCTCCATTAAAAATAAATCTACGATAATAAATATAGCAGCATGAATACTGAATTTTAGTTTCTGCCCAAACAGCTCCGCAAGACAATAAATATATGCAAATAACTCCGCAAGCACTTTTAAATTATTTACCAACCCACTACCTTCCATTATTACCTCCAAAATTCCCAAATCACCCTCCTGCCCGTCACAAGATAACTTTCAAAAACTTCTTCTTAAACGAATTTCCAATCTCAATCGGCGTCTTTACACCTTTTAACAGAATATAACGGTTTACGGTATCGATTTTATCGATGTAGTCGTAGTTTATGATATGGTAACGGCTGCATTGAATGAATTTATCAGAGGCCAGTTCTTCGAGAATTTTGTAATTAGGTTTATAGGGTAATTTCAAATTGCCGTTAGAGCAGTAGACGGTCTGTCCTGCTCTGCTGTTTTCAATATAGAGAATTTCTGAGATTTCCTTTTTGTAAAGAATCCCGTCTTTTCGGAAGAATACGTTCTGCGGCTCATTATGAACAGCCGGAAATTCCAACGCTTCCGAGATGACGCTGGAAACTTTCTCCACGTCATACGGCTTTTCCACATAGTAATAACAGTGCAAATCGCTGTACGCGTGCAGCTCCGGGTCTTCCAACGCCGTAATGAAAATAATCGGCGTGTATTTATATTTTTGAAGAGTTCGAATATATTCTGCGAATTTCATCCCTGACACATCACCGGGATTAGAGGCATTCAAAATAATATCTAACATAAATAAGTCAATATTAAATTTCATTGCCAGAATGGCGGCCTCTTCCTGACTGGAAGCGGTCTTGATTTCTACATCAGTTCTAAGGTTTTCTATGATTTTGACAAGCATTTCCATGCTTCTGACATTATCTTCTACAATCAGAACCGTTTTCATCATGATATTTCTCTTTCGTAATTTCCTACTTCAATATTCTGTTAAAATTGGCGCAATACTTTCCATGTCCTTCTTAATGTGATTAACAGCGGGTGCTTTACGCCGTTTTTCCGTAACGCCATATAACCTTCTTTAAAAGAAACAAGGTAATTTTTCAGTCCCGCATTGCTCGTTCCGCCATAAAACATCGTTATGAGCACTCTTGGCACATATGCAAGCCTGTTTGACCCGTCTTTTAAAAAACGCACCATAAATTCATAATCTGCGGCACAATGATATGTGATATCATATTGTCCATATTTTTCATATATTTCCCGTTTCAGGTACAACGTCGGATGCCCCGGCATCCATCCCTGGCTGATATTGCCCTGTCCCATATGCCAGCTTCGGACTATTTTATCTCCTTCCATATATACCAAATCGGAATGCGCGCCTATGCAATCCTCTCCGGCTTGTTCGATTGCTTCCACAAAAGACGCAACTGCATCTTTTTCGCTCAAACGGTCATTGCAGACTGCAATAATATCCCCAGTACTCAAACAAAATGCCTTATTCATGGCATCATACAGTCCCTTATCCCGTTCGGACACCCATTTCACTTCCAGTCCGCCGTTCCTGGCAAACTGCTGAATCAGCGAAATTGTGTCATCCGTAGAACCGCCGTCTGCGATAACGACTTCAATCGGAGAATACGTCTGTTCCTGTATGCTTTGCAGCGTCACCGGCAGATTCTCTGCGGAATTATAAGTTGTGAGCAGTAAGGAAACTTTATACATCATGAACCTCTCATTATCTTTCATTCTTTTCAGAACTCAATTTTACCTTATTTGGCCGCAACTTACAATTCCCAGTCCGTTATTCTATGTAATATACTTCATACAGGCTTCTGCAAATTTCTTCTCTTTTGCTCTGCTGACGCTCAGACGTTTCCCATTGATAAATTCTAATTCCCGGCTGTTCCATTTATGCAGATAATGGCAGTTAACGAGATAACTGTTATGCGCAAATTCAAAACCATATGCGAACAGACGCGGATACAAATCCCTGAGTTTTTCTTTTACCCTGACTGTACACAGCTCTCCGGAATTTCTAAAATAATAAATATAACTTCCGCTCTTTGCAATTTCCAGATACATGATGTCTTCTATAATAAGCTGTATATCTGTTTTGCCCTCTGTCACTTTCAGACAGGATTTAATTCTCCGCCTGTACATTTCCTCGACCGCTTCCGCCAGGTCTCTCCGCAATTTTCTCGGGTACTCTTTTCGCAGATAGCGGTAAGGCCCCAAACGAAAATCATCCGGAACAGGAGACATCTTTCCCGTACAGAATACAAACATACCGTCTTTATTCCTGCTTCGGTATTCATGCGCAATGTCCCTGCCGTTCTCTCCGGGAAAAACCATATCAAGTATGAGCAGGTCGTATCTGCTCACATTCGCCTTCAGTAAAGCGTTCCCTGACGGAAAAACGGATATTTTAAATTCTCCCGCTTCTGCTTCAAGCTCCAGAAGGGTATCCCTTATCTCCATCAGGCTTTCTCTTTCATCATCGCATATTGCTATCCAGAATAATTCATCGCCCGTATATTCCATTACATTCATCCTTTGCTATCAGCGCTGTCTTTTACATTCTACAACATTCATAATCTCAATTTCCCATTTACAACATAGTATTGTAGTTATTCTCATTTTATTACTTTTCACCATGTTTCATCAAACAACAATTTGTTGTGATTCCACTTCGACAACAACACGATTGGTATGACTGTGAAAATCGCCAAATTGCACTGAAATTTCCAACGCTTGTATCTCAGCTTAAATCAGAACGCCTCTTTTTTGTGCAATTTGTTCAATTTTTTATTCATTCACTCGGCAATAGTTGCTTTTTCATCCAATGGTGCTATAATTTAATTATTCTAATCATTGTTTATCTCTAATGCGAAACTGAACCTTGACATCCGAATACTGTTATATTTAAGCCAGTCCAAATAACACATTACTATGAATATATATAAGAATAAATATAAATGAAAAAGAAAGGAACTCTTTGTTTTCATAACGAGAGAATAGGACTTTATATGATTGAAAAGATAAAACAAATGAAAGTTGCGGAAAAATTGAGATTCTGCCTTACGTTAGTCGTATGTGTTGCCAGCATTTCCGGCGTTCTTGGATTAATTTTTCTGCTCGTCAACAATATTCAGTACAGCAATGCGCTGGTCAATAACGGATTTTCTCAGGGCGAAATCGGTATTTTCAGTACATATCTGAACAAAGAACCCGCACTTATCAGAGAAATGATTCTATTGCATGATGAAGCGGAATTGCAGGCGGCAGTCGCCGAACTGGATGAAATACAGCTCATTACCAATGAGGCGGTCCAGGTAATGGTAGCGCATTGTAAGACCCCTGCGGAACAGGAATACATCAGCATCATTGCAGAAACACTTCCTGAATACCGCTCTATTTTCGCAAACGTAGAGGAGCTTGCAGTCACCAATCAAGATGAGGCGGCAACGGATTTACTGCTTACACAGGGAAAACCTACCCTGAAAAAACTGACGGACGCCGTAGAAGGTTTAATTGACCTGAATGTAAATGTCGGCAATTCCGTATCGGCACGCTTACAGATTCAGACTTACATAATTATCGGCGTTATGATTCTGGTTATTATTGCCGCTGTCCTTATATCCTCTAAATTCGCCAAAATTATTGCCAGATTACTCTCCGAGCCGATTTCCAAAGTACACGAAGCTTCTTTGCAGCTCGTAAGCGGAGATTTGAATATCACGGTCGAAAAAATGTATCCCGATGAAATCGGAGACATGGCGGATTCTTTTAGAAATGCGGCGGATACAATTAAGGCGTATATCGATGATTTAAATCGCGGACTTGGAGAAGTTGCCAACGGTAATTTCAATATCGCTCCTGAGGCTGACTTCCGAGGTGACTTTTCTGCGTTGAAGGATGCGCTTCAGACAATCATTGTTTCCTTGAGCGATACGCTCAGAAAGATTCATGAATCCTCGGAATCCGTTTCGCTCGGCGCAACCCAGATGGCTGAAAGCGCTCAGACGCTTGCCGAAGGCGCAACAGACCAGGCTGCTTCCGTGGAAGAATTAACGGCTACCATTCAGAACATTACAAACGCCGTTGTGAATACTTCGGATAAGGCAAACAAATCCCATCAGGACGCAATGGAATTTGAAATAGAAGCCGGAAAGAGCAACGAAGATATCAGGGAACTGACAGCGGCGATGCGGCGCATTAACGATACATCCAAGCAGATTGCAAATATCATTGCCGAAATCGAAGACATTGCCTCTCAGACGAACCTGCTTTCTCTGAACGCTTCCATTGAAGCCGCAAGAGCAGGGGAAGCCGGAAAAGGTTTCGCAGTCGTAGCCGACCAGATTGGCAAATTGGCTGCGGACAGTGCAACAGCCGCGGTCAACACAAGAAAATTGATTGAAAATTCCATTCATGAAATTGAAATCGGAAACGAAATTACGGAAAAAACTACGTCGGCAATAGAAGTTGTCATTAACGGCATTAAAATGCTTGCACAGTCCACCAGAGAAATCAGCGACCTTTCCGAAACACAGGCCGACTCCATGAAACAGCTGGAAATGGGCGTAGAGCAGATTGCAGAAGTAATACAGAACAATTCCGCGGCCGCTCAACAGACTTCCGCAACCAGTGAAGAACTGTCCGCACAGGCAACTACACTGGAAGAGCTGGTTAACCAATTTAATTTAATCCCTTAAACTTGCCAATGATAAAAATCATTAGGCTAAACAATGATAAGAAATCAAATACCAGCTTATTTGAACAGCATTTATAAAGCGCGGGCATGGCGGCCCGCGCTTTGTTTTACTGCATTACAATTCTTTATCTTTCCTGCACAAAAAGCATTCTTTCTCATGAGAATAAATCACGCCGACCGCTTGCAGGTAGGCATAGATAATCGTTGTTCCGACAAACTTCATACCACGCTTTTTCAAATCTTTGGATATCTTATCCGATAAGGGAGAACTTGCCAGGCCGACTTCATGAATGACTTTCCCGTCACTCCAATGCCAAATATAATTGGAAAAGCTCTGATATTCTTTCTGAATGTCCCGAAAGACTCTTGCATTGCCGACTGCTGCCCTGATTTTCAGTCTGTTGCGGATAATGCCCGAATTTTCCCGCAAATCCGCCATTTTTTCATCATCGTAATCACATACCTTATCCAAATCAAAATCATCAAAAGCCTCCCGAAAGGCTTCCTGCTTATTCAGCACGCATTCCCAGGAAAGCCCCGCCTGAAAGCATTCCAGAATCAACATTTCAAAAAGCTTATGGTCATCATATACGGGAACGCCCCACTCTTCATCATGATAGCGGATATACCGCTCATTTTTCGGGTTTGCCCAAAAACATCTTGTTTTTCCGTCTGTCCATTCCATTCCTTGCAGTCCTTTCCGTATTTATTAAAGATTTCTCTCATTTCAGATTTTCCCGAATCACCTTCCAGGCCTCTATCAGTCTGTCCAATGAATAAGCCGCATTGGCCGGGCTTGTAGACGGCAGAAGACACGCTTCCCTGCCGTTTACCGGAAAAATATATTTCTGATATAATTGGTGCGCTTTTCCTCCATTCGTATAGATAGCGCGGATATTCGCCGAAGATAAAATATCGGACAGGTCATTCGGCTGCACATTTCGGATACTCGCATCAGACGAGCCTGTAATTTCACAGCTTGCTATAACATCCCACACCGCTACATGATGCGTTATCAGCATATTACGTTTCTGCGGGATATCCTCCGGCGCTTCACATTCCAATATATTTGCCATCACACGCCAGAAACGGTTCTGCTTATGTCCGTAAAAAAATTGCTGTTCCCGGGATTTCACCGACGGAAAACTTCCAAGTATTAAGACCCTGGAATTCTTGTCATAAACCGGAGCTATCGGATGTATCATATTAATCAGCCATACCTTTCCAAATTTTCAGCATTCAAAATGCACTCGTTAAACTTCGCAAAACGTTTTGCCCTTTTTTCAATTGCCGTCAGCAGTTTTTTCGTCCGCCTGACGTCATCTTCGAACCAGATGTTCTTAACCGTCAGCACGCCGGCCTTCCGGTCCGCTACCGCCTCAATGCGGCCAATAAAACGCTCTCCGTACAATATCGGCAGCACATAGAAACCGTACTTTCGCTGCGCGGCAGGCGTATAGATTTCCCATTTATAATCAAAGCCGAAAAGCTCCCGAATCAGATTCCTGTCCCACAAAAAACAATCTAACGGTGCAAGAAACTCACAACGCGGCCTGAATTGCTTTTTCTCAGCCATCTTTTCCGTATCCAGGTGAAGTGTTTGTTCCAGGAAGGGACTGTCCATCTTATTGCAGAACAGCGTTGTTTTGATGCCTTCAACCTGTATCGGGAGGATTGCGCCTTCCTCCTGTAATTCTTCAAAAGCCTGCGTGCGCTCTTTTGCTTTCATTCCCCAGATATTCAGCCACGCATCCGAAGGCCTGTTCCATAGAAGTCCAACCGCGGTAATCCTGCGCAAGAGCCTCCATTTTAGATGCGCAGACTCGTCCGGAATCGGGTCCGGCGCTTCCAGAATCCGCTGCGGAATATAATCGCTTGCAAGCGCATAATATTTGCGCGCTCCCTGTTTGTGGTGTATCACCAGTTCGCCCGTGGAATAGAGCTGTTTCGCGCCGCCTGACGGTATCTTTCGAAATACGGCCAGTCCTCCGTCGGGAAAATGGAAAGATTTTTGCCGCACGCGTCAACCGGGTCGAACTGAATACAGCCCGCCTGCCGCACGAAGTCAAACGCTCCCTGCTTTCCGATAAAAATATGTTCTCCCAGAAGTCCCTGTTTCAGAAGAAGGAACTGTCTCGCCTGCCGATTCGTCAACTGTATCATGAATGTTCTTCTTTCCGGTGTTTGTCTGCCCGCTCATTGCGCAGATTTTGTACAATTATAACATATTACGACAGGAAAGGCAACAAAAATCAGAACATTTGTTCTTATTCTTTATTTTTTCTTATTTCAATAATCTTAATGATTTGCACTTTTTTCAAATCTTTTTAATCTGCGCCACAAACGTCAGACCTGGCGAATTATTTCCTCCCAATGCTGATTTCCTCTCATATACGCAAAAGTTTCTTCATCCCTGAAAAGCGCCGTAAGTTTCTCCCGCAGTCCGTCTATCGTCTCCCCGGACAGTTCCCGGAAAGACATATGCTCATACAGCCTCACATTTTCATAATTGCCAACCTGCCCCGCGCTTTTTAACATCTTTTCTGCACAGACCAGAGTTTCCCGCACATCTTCTTTTGCCTGTGCCAGCTCCAGCCGCATGGCATATTCCTGATAAGTTCCCATCTCAAAAAGCCTGATGAGCCGGACGGTTTTGTCAGAAAAGTATTCCGCCTTTTCCATATCTTTTTCCTGTATGGACATGGACAGCATACTGTAAAAAACAGCCGATAGCATCCGATAGCTTGAAAAAAGCAATTCCTCATACAATTTTAACGCTTCTTCGTTCCGTCCTTCTTTGGCATATAAAAATGCCTGTTTTCGTTTTTTCTCCGGATTCTGGTCAGAAAAACAGGTCAGATATTTTTCAGCCTTTTCATACTGTCCGGTCCGCACATAAAAGCTGTACAAAAAATCGGCTGCGGTCGTTCTGACATATTCTTCGCCGCTCTTCAACAGTCTTTCATACGAAGAACATATAAAGTCATCGTATTGCGCCGGATTTTCTACCGCCTTTACAACCCGGCCTCCATCCAATGTGATACACAGCCACATATGCAGATGTTCGCAGTTAGGATATTGTTCCATTTTTTTCTTTGCCCATTGAAATACTTCCGCATAGTCTTCTGTCTCCATTTTCTGATTTACCGCTTCCACAATCTCTTTTGCCTCCGCATCCGTCAGCTCCTTTTCAAAAGAAAGCAGTTCGTCCAATGAAATACCGAGCAGTCTCGTTATCGGCGCAAGCAGCATAATATCCGGCATGGAGTTTCCGTTTTCCCATTTATTGACTGCCGGAGCGCTCACACCGAGACGTTCCGCCATCTCTTCCTGTGTCATATGATTGCTCTTTCTGTATTTTCTGATTATCTCGCCTATCTGCATTTTCATAAACCCTTCCCTTCTCTCAGCCTGTCTGTTTTCATAAAAAGCATAACAGACATCCTCTGCCTTCACAACTGAATCGTCTTTAACTTAACGTTTAAAAAAGTAACCATTCGGAAATAAAATCTGCCTCTATTGTCTTTTCCGGAAAAAGCATATATAAT
>CAJTRK010000007.1 GCA_910578475.1 uncultured Lachnospiraceae bacterium
TCAATACCCACAAACCGTCCTCCCTGTATAAACGTTATCCGCCGGAAGAAGCAAGACGCATTCTGAAAAGGCTGGAAATACATTATACCCCGAAGCATGGGAGCTGGCTGGACATTGCTGAAATTGAGCTGAATGTAATGACCAGGCAGTGTCTTTCACGCCGTATTGCTGAAATAGACTTATTACGCATTGAATTATCAGCATGGGAAGCGGAAAGGAATACGTCCGCGTCAAAAGTCAACTGGCATTTCCGGACAAACGATGCCCGGATAAAGCTTAGTTCTTTGTATCCCAGATTTACTACTGCCTAAAGAGGTGGTAGTAAATCTAAATATCAACGTGTCAGTACACTAGTGTACTGTATCAAATAAACTTATTTTTCTCACGTTTTTAATCTCCTTAACTTACGATTTGTGCCGCCAATAGAATACCACAATCACACGCATGTTTATATCAAATTTTTATTAAATTTTTTCTCCTGTGATATGGACTGGCTGATATGATTGATTTCGGCGCTAAAAAATGATTTTCTACTGTAAACGATGTATCTTTTATGGGCGTAACACTTTTGTATGCAGACAGATAATTCGACATATTTCGTAAACTTTGTAAAAAAACAACATATAATAGTACAAAATACAATAACAGGTTTATACTATGTATGCTGCTCTTTTTATTTTACTGATACTGGCTCTTATCTGTATGCTTTTTGGGCATTTCCGCAGAAAAAAAATTATCTGCAGGATTGAATGTATGGATAAGTGCAGGAAATGCTCTTTGCTGGAAGAGCTGGCGGAGCCTTTTGGCTACGCATATCACTGTTGCTGCGGCTATTTTTCATCTACCGTCGATGCCTGGCAGAAGGCTGCCGGTTATACCTGGTTCTATGACTATATGGCGCCCAGGTTCCAGATGGTGTTTGATTCCCTTCCGGTTTATTTCAATTATGACGGTAAAACATGGTTGATAGAGTTATGGAAAGGCCAGTACGGAATCAATACCGGCGCGGAAATTGGCATTTATCATGCAGACAGGATGCTGTCGGAGGCAGAATATCGCACGGCGCTTTTCGAAGCTGTGGGAGAGAATGAAATGCTGCCCTGTTCTATGGAATTATTTGAAGAAAACGGAGACTTTGTCAAAATCTCCGAAAGACATTGGTGGCTGACGGCTTTTATACCGGGTGTTTTTTCTCAGCCGTCCGAACTGTGCCTGAAAGCGTCCATCAGTTTTTACGACAGAGAAATGCTGGAGGCCTTTTACCGGGGATTATGCCGGGCAGGTTATCCTGAAGAGATGATTACGGTGCGGAATCTTTGTCTGTCTTTTGCCTTTCATCGGCCGCTGCCGGAGCGTTACGGTCTGCTGACGCGTTTTCACCGCCGGCTGTCACAATGTCTGAACCAGATATATTGTCGTCTTTTTATATGGATGACAAGACCTTTTGTCTGTACGGAAGACCGTGTCCTGTTTCTCTACTATTACATTCCATTCTGTTTTCGGAAATTGATGCGTCTGCGCCGCTGTCACAGGCGATGCCATAAGAAAAACGGTTGTCATCGTCCGAAATGCTGCCGCAGATGCAGGCCGCGCGGAAGAAGTAAAGCATGAGCGCCGGGAAACGTCTGGAACGTGCTTTTGCCGGGGCGCGTGTGCTGCCCTTTCATCCTCGTTCCAAATATATCCTGATAAGCGACTGCCACAGAGGCGTTGGAACTTCGTCCGACAATTTCCTGAAAAATCAACACTTGTATTATGCGGCGTTAGAATATTATTATAGAAATGGATATACCTATATTGAACTGGGGGACGGAGAAGAGCTTTGGGAGAATCGGAAGCTGCGCAATATTACCGAAATTCACGAAGACGTTTACTGTATGTTCGCAAGGTTTGAAGAAAGAGGCCGGCTTTATCTGCTGTATGGCAACCATGATATTGTCCGTAAAAAGAATCCTGCTTTTCAGGAAGCCGTGATTTTGTACGCCGACGGCATGCCGGAGAACTCGCTGTACCTGACGCACGGCCATCAGGCAAGTTTTTTAAATTCGACGCTCTGGCCGCTGGCGCGGTTTCTGGTGCGGTACTTTTGGAGTCCGCTGGAAAATCTGGGATTTTTAGACCCCACCAGCGCTGCCAAGAATTATCAGGTAAAAGAAAAATGCGAAGAAAGACTGCGTGAATGGGCGGAGAATCATCATCATATTCTGGTCACAGGGCATACACACCGCCCTGTGCTGCCGGAGGAGCCGTCTTTTTACTACAATACGGGAAGCTGCGTCCATCCCCGCTGTATCACCTGCATCGAGATTGAGCGGGGAGGGATGACCCTTGTGAAATGGACGATGTCATCCAGAGCCGACAGCATTCTGTATGTGGCGAGAGAGGTCATATCCGGGCCCGTCAAGATTCTGGGCAGGAAAGAAACTTGAGAATTGCCGGTTATGGGACGCGGAAGTCATCAGGCGGGCAATTTTGAGGGACTCTTCCAAGTATGAGACGGTGAAGAAGGATTTTGACGAAATTGTCAAAAAGGAGACAGCAATGAGGGGGACAGAAAGATAGGAAGCGGCTGACGGAAAAAGGTTTTACGAATACGGGAAGAATAGTGTATAATATGAAATAAATGATTTTATCAGGAAAAGAAGGTTGAAAGAAAATTTTTCAACCTTGATTTGAGGGTCAAATATGAAAGTAGAAAGGAAAATCCAAAATGAGATTTGCGAATCAGATATCTGAAATATTCAACGCTTTTTCCCCGGAACCGTTAAAAGGCGAACAGATGGAGAAATTTTATTGCGGCAATACGATGGAATACCGGATGGGTGATAAATATGATTCTCCAATAGAAGATATTTTTGAAAGCTGTCAGGAAGAAAGATATCAGGCATTTTTGCTTCTTGGCCATAAGGGATGCGGAAAGAGTACAGAACTGAACCGGCTTTCCGCGGCGTTGGTTTCCAAAGGATATCCGGTAAAGACGATTGTATGCAGCATGGATTTGGATATGTTTAATATTGTATATTCTGACCTTTTCATTTTGATGGGAGAAGCGTTATTGGAAATTGCCAAAGACTGTGGATGCACGGTCAGTAAGAAAATACTTGACGCCATCCGGCATTTTTGGGATAAGAGGACGGAAACTCTGGTATTAAGCAGGGAAGAAAACAAGGACATAGAAGCGGGAGCGTCCGCAGAAACGCCTGGGATTTTTCAGGTTCTGAACGTATTTGCGAAGATTAAAGCGGATTTAAAATTAAATGAAGAAACCAGGAAAGAATATCGGAAGGAAATCAGCATTCGTTCCAGCGAATGGATGGAGCTGCTGCGTAATCTTTCCGAAGAGATTGTAGATAAAACAGGTGGAAAAGCACCGGTCATTATTTTTGAAGATTTAGACAAACTGAATCCGGAAGACGCCTGGAACGTATTTTATAACTATGCGGCAATTCTTTCCGGGATGCCGTTTCCGGTCATATATACGTTCCCAATCGGGCTTTCCTACGATGCCAAATTTGCGGCGATGGAAGGTTATTTTACGACCAAAACATTGCCCATGATTAAAATCGAAACAATAGAGGGTCAGCCATATGCGGACGGTATCGATATTATACGGCAGATTGTCGCAAAGCGCGCTGACCTGCAATTATTTGAGGAGAATGTTTTAGATTGTCTTATTCAATATTCGGGCGGTTCCTTGCGTGATTTATTCCATATGATAAATTCAGCGGCCAAAAGGGCGGAACGCAGAAACAGCGGCAGCATTGCCCCGGAGGATGCGGAGCGGGCGTTGGAAGAAATGAAGACTTCGCTGACCAGACGAATTGAACAGGGCGATTATGAATTTTTGGTTCGTATCTATGAGGGGAACAAAGAATTGATTGAAAACAAGGAGTTCCTTCTGAAAATGTTACAGGCGTCTGTGGTTCTCGAATATAACGGGAAAAGATGGCATAATCTTCACCCTTTGGTGGCGCGTTTTTTCAGGGAACAAAAGCTTATAGGTTGAGAGAAGGGCGTGGTTTTCAGAATGCAGGAGAGAAATCAGGATGGGTATCAGGCGTTGGGATGGATTATCAACAAGTCAGAGTATGGTTTGTTTCTTGTGGTTGCTGAAGAGCCGATACAGCAGGAGATTGCCGATGTCTACCGGGGCGGTATGATAGGCGTTTATGATTATAAACGATACCCAGGGGAATATTCTTTTCAGATATTAAAAGAGTGGATTGACGGGCAGACGGATATACAAACGTTTTTTATTCTCAATTTTCAGTTTGCACTGCAGAGCGGGAAAGATATCAATCGTCTGAACTTTAGCAGGGACATGTTGACACAGTTGAGGAAAAATCTGATATTTTTTACGACACCATATGGAGATGACCGGCTTGCGGCCGGAGCATATGACTTTTATTCTTTTCTGAAACTCAGAATCCTTTTTCATAATTATGTAGATAAAAAGGGCTTGTATGATTCCGCATTTACTTTGGAAACTGCATATGAACGGACGGGTGGGGAAGGGACGGAGGCGCGACAGAATAGTGAGCGGCCGGAAAATACGCGAAATGCACAGAAACAGGGTGCGGAAGGAGAAATAGTAAAGAAACGGTTACAGGAAGCCTATTCGTTGGTGCAGCAGAGCAAAGAATCCTGCGATAAGGCGGAATATCAGGAAAGTGTGGAATTGCTGCTGAAGGCGGCAGGCATTTATGAAAGCATTCTGGGAACGGAACATCTGGAAACTGCTGCTGTGTACCGTGATTTGGCATATCTGTATGAGCGATTGTGTGCCTATGAGCAGGCGGAAGAATGGTGTAATAAGTCATTAGCTGTTTATGAAAGAAATTTGGGCGTTCATCCGGACACAGCAGATAATTATAATATTTTGGCACGGATTTATGAGAGTCGGGGGATATACGATGAAGCGGAGAAGTTGTATCAGAAAGCGATTCATATAGGAAAAGAACTGTTGGGGGCGGAACACCCCAATACAATAGCATACTGTCATAATCTGGCCGGTATATATGCAGAGCGGGGAAGGTACAAAGAAGCAGAGGAACTTTATAAACAGGGACAGCGGCTGTCGGAGAAGGCACTTGGAGAAAAGCATAGTCGTACGACGGCGGGTTATAATGATTTGGCTTTAATATATTTAAAACAGGGAAGGTATCGGGAAGCGGAAGAACTGCTGATAAAAACACTTGCGATTGAGGAAGAGTTGGGAGATGAGAATCTTGATATTGCGGTGACTTATAATAATATGGCTTCCGTATATACCCACCAGAAAAGATACGCGGAAGCAGAAGAACTGTATCAGAAGGTTATTTCCATATATGAAAGCATATTAGGGGAAAACAATCCGAGAATCGCGTCCGCTTATAATAATCTGGCGGGTCTTTATATGCAGCTGGAAAAATTCAAAAAGGCTGAAAACATTTGTAAGAGAGTCGTGTCGATTTATGAGGAACTGTTTGACGGTAAGCATCCGAGGGCGGCAATTGCTTACAGTAATCTGGCATACCTGTATGAAAAACAGGGTAAATACGCAGAAGCGGAAGAATGGTATATTAAAGCGCTTTCACTTTGTGAAGCGTTGTACGGAGAAAATCATCCGGAGACGGTGAAGGGTTATTGTAATCTGGCCGATTTGTATGAAAAACAGGGCGCGTATGAAAAAGCAGGACAATGGTATCATAAAGCGCTTCCCATAGCAAAAAAGATATTGGGTAAAAACCATGACCGGACAAAATCCATTTCCGATAAATTAACCTGTTTACACGGAAATTAGCGCTGCTGACGACCCTCTGAGCAGCCCTGCAAAATATACCGTAAAAACTGCAAAGTGTACCGATTGATTGCTGAACGGACCCTCTTCTGCTATGCTGTATATGATACAGGCACAGATAAGAAGGGGGTTCTTGTAATATGTTAGGTGGTTCGGTCTGGATAGCGATGATTCGGTTTGCCATAAGCCTTGCGGGGACGATTATCCTGTTTTCTCTGATGAGCAGCCACAGATTTTGCAGGAAAAAGATGGTAATCGGCTATATATGCTTCTGCGCCGCGGCAATTTCAGCGGCATGTATCTGGTATGTGATTGACTGGGAAAGCTGTGCGAAGATGGTTGCGTTTGTGCTTTATATGTGCTTTGCCGCATTTTCCGTCTTCATGAGCAGCGACCCGTTTGCGCTGTCGCTGTATAAGCTCGCGCTCACCTTTTATCTGCTCGCGGTATTTCTTATCGGCGGAATCGAAGTGGCCGTGCTGTTCTTTGACAGAAATGTATGGGCGGATATTGTGGCGCGCATTGTTCTGATTCTGCTGATGGCAGTTTTTATTGATAAAAAAGTAAAAGGAGCCATTCGGGGATTCGGCGAATATGTGGAGAATGAACTGGACAGATTCAGCGTTACCGTTATGATTATCAGCATTCTGTTCGGTATCGGGTTCATCCTGAATCCCAACACACAGGAACAGACGCCATACCGGCTTTTCCAGATACTGATGAACTTTTTCCTGACCGGAGCCTTGCAGATTCTGGTGTTCCGGCTCTATTTTCATATCGGAAAAGAGAACGAATACAGGAAAGAAAACCAGCTGATGCAGATGAATCACAGACTGCTTGAGCGGAATATGAAGCTGTTGGAAGAATCCGTTGAATCGGGAAAAAGGATTCGGCACGATGTGCGGCATCATAACGCGGTAATCGCGGAGTATGCCCGCAGAGGGCAGAAGGAAGAGCTTCTGCGTTATCTGAAAGAATATGATAAAGAGACGGACGAGGGCGTAAAAAAGGTCGTGTCGGCCAATACCGCCATCAATAATCTGCTTTCGGCCTATACGGAATGGGCGGAAAAAGAACAGATAAAAGTGACAATGGAGGTGGAACACAGCAGAGACCTGGCGATACCGAACATCGATTTGGTCACGGTGCTGGCCAACGCCTATGAAAACGCTATTTATGGATGTATGGAAGTAAAGAAGCAATCGAAAGAACGGGAATGCTTCATCCATTTGATGGTCAAAAGAAAGAAAAACAAAATCGTCATCTATTGCGCAAATACATGCAAGCCGGAAACCGAAATCCGAAGCGGGCTGCCGAGACCGGAAGCGACGGGTGGAATCGGGGTTCACAGCATTATCAGAACGGCTGAAAAATTTGACGGAGAATTTGACTTTAAGAATGATAACGGGGTGTTCGTTTTCCGGCTGATTATGAATGTCCCTCCTGCGACTGTGGTTTAAGTGGATTTTATACCTTTTTTACCTGAATATTGACATCGTCCGACGCGCTTGTTAGAATAGAGATAATAGCCAGATTATTGTTGCAGAGCGTAGGAGGAGAACAGCCATGTATCATTGTCATCTTCAGTTTTATTTGACAGGATATCAAAACAGTATTTTTGAAGTGATAAAGAAGACAGCCCCGTTGGAGAATTTTAACCATGAATTTTCCGAGAGTGACGAGCCGGATGGTGCACTGGCGGCCGGCGCGGATGTGATTCTGGCCAATTTGCAGGGAATGAATGCAAAAGAAGCGTTGTATACACTGTTAGGAGCAAAGAAGAAAGAAGCCGATTTGATTCTGGTTCTGGAGAAGGGGCAGTTTGCTTTCGAGGGGCCGGAGGCGGAGAATGCGCTGAAAGAAATCCGGGATATCTGGACGCTCCCCATGTCTGAAGCGGAGGTGGGATTCCGCTTTAAAAAATGGCAGCAGGAGTATAAGAAAAAATTGGATTACTGGCAGGAAAGTCAGTATCTGGAAGCGACGATTGATAACATACCGAGTCTGATTTGGTATAAGGATAAAAACGGCGTGCATGAGAAGGTCAATGACAGTTTTTGCAAAACGGTCAATAAGACCAGGCAGCAGGTGCAGGGGCAGCGTCATGCGTATATCTGGGATGTGGAGCAGGATGACCCTGCCTGCATCGAATCCGAGCGCATTGTCATGGAGAAAGAAGAGACTGCCATTTCGGAGGAAGTCATTCAGACGGGCGGCGGCATGAGAACGCTCATGACCTATAAATCGCCTCTGTACGACTGGGATGGTAGCGTTATGGGAACGGTGGGCGTCGGAATTGACGTAACGAAAGAACATGCTTATGCGCAGGAAATCGTGCGGAAAAACCGTTCGCTTGAGACTATCTTTATGGCAATCGACTGCGGCGTTCTTTGTCATTCTCTCGATGGAATGCACATTTTAAGCATTAACCGTGCGGCGCTCAGGATTCTTGGCTATGAGTCTTTGAGCGATTTGGAAGCGGAAGGCTTTGATGTGGTTGCGGATTCGGTCCTGGAAGAAGACAGAGAATCACTGGTGACGGCAATCAAAGAGCTGAGAGAGAAGGGCGACAGTGTCAGCATCGAATACCGCGTTCAGCATAAAGACGGCCAGGTCGTACATGTTATGGGGAATATCAAGCTGCTCGAAGAAAACGGTCAGCTATACTATCAGCGCTTTTTATTGGATTGTACGGAACAGAAACTGCAGGAAAAGAAGAATGAAATTTATCAGAAAGAACTGATTCAGGCGCTGTGCATTGATTACAATTTTGTGTGTTATTTTAATCTCGATACGGGAATGGGGTCTCTGCTTCGGAACAATGTCGAGAACGGAAGCGTGTTCAATCCTCTGCTTGGAAGGGAAATTTCGTTAGAAGAAAGCATGGAGCTTTACATAAAGAATGTCGTTTATGAAGGAGACAGGGACAGTGTGAGCCAGGCATTTTCCAGGGAGAAAATATCGGCGGAGCTGTCTGAGAAAAGAACCTATTATTTGAATTACCGCATTGACAGAAACGGCAGAATTCAGTACTTTCAAATGAAGGCTGTGCGGGCCGGTTCCTGGGACGAAAGCCGTGGCATTGTGCTTGGCTTCCGCAACATCGATGAAGAGACGCGCAATGAGATGGAACGGACGAGACAGCTGGAGGATGCGCTTACCCGGGCGAAAAAAGCGAGTAAGGCAAAGAGTGTATTTCTTTCCAATATGTCCCACGATATCCGGACGCCGATGAATGCCATCGTCGGCTTTACGAACCTTGCAATATCGCATATTGAAGAACGGGAGCAGGTGGAAGAGTATCTTGAGAAGATTAAGTCGTCGGGAGACCATCTTCTGAGCCTGATTAACGACGTGCTGGATATGAGCCATATCGAGAGCGGTAAGATGCACATAGATGAGAAGGTGTGCAGCCTTCCGGAAATCTTGGACGGACTTTATAATATTTTACAGGCGGATGTCAAAGCCAAACAGCTGTCGCTTCGCATCGAGTCCGTCGATATTTCGGACGAGGAAATTTACTGCGATAAACTGCGTCTGGACCAGGTGTTGCTGAATCTGCTGAGCAATGCCGTGAAATACACGGAGAGCGGCGGAAGCATCCATGTGAAAGTCACCGAGACGCCGGGAGCGATGAGCGGATACGCGAATTATGAGTTTGTCATCAAAGATACCGGTATCGGTATGAGCGAAGACTTTGTTAAGAAAATTTTTGAACCTTTTAAAAGAGAACTGGACAGCACGACGAGCGGTATTCAGGGAACCGGCCTCGGCATGGCGATTACCAAGAACATCGTGGAAATGATGGGCGGCACGATTTCCGTAGAAAGCGAAAAAGGCGTCGGGTCCGAATTCAGAGTCTGCCTTACGTTCCGCATCAATACCGGCGAAAAGCTGGTTCATATGTCGGAATTTGAAAACGTTATGAGTCTGGAAGAGCAGCTTGCGGAAGTTCCGAAGGGACGCATTCTGCTTGCGGAAGACGTGGAACTGAATCAGGAGATTGCCGCGACGATTCTGGGGGATGCGGGCTTTGAGACGGAAATTGCAGGAAACGGCCGGATTGCGGTCGATATGCTCGCAAAATCCGAGCCGGGCTATTACCAGGTAATCCTGATGGATGTACAGATGCCCGTTATGAACGGATATGAGGCGACGAAAGAAATTCGCCGGATGGAAAATCAGGTTCATGCTTCCATACCGATTATCGCGATGACGGCGAATGCTTTCGAAGAGGATAAGCAGGAGGCGTTACGAAGCGGTATGAACGGTCATATTGCCAAGCCGATTGATATGGAAATTCTCTTTGGGGTACTGCGTCAGATACTCAAATAGCGAAAGGCTCACGGGAATGAAAGACTGTTTACGGTTATTTGATACGGAAACGTCGGACTGGTTCCGGCGGACACTGGGGGAACCCACTCCGGTACAGAAGGAGGCATGGCCTGCCATAGCCTCCGGCTCCCATGTACTGGTGTCTGCCCCGACGGGAACCGGAAAGACACTTTCCGCATTTCTTGTATTCTTAGATAATATGAAACAACAGGCTGCAGACGGCTGCTTAAAGCAGGAGCTGCAGCTTATCTATGTGTCGCCGTTAAAATCTCTGGCGGCGGATATCCGGGAAAACTTAAAACGGCCGATGGAGGGAATCGGCGGAGAAGGACTGATTACGACAGCCATCCGCACCGGGGACACGACGTCCGCGGAACGGCAGCGGATGATAAAGAAGCCGCCTCATATACTGATTACCACGCCGGAATCTCTCTATCTGCTGCTGACCAGTAAATCGGGTCAGAATATGCTCTGTACGGCGGGAACCGTCATTGTGGATGAGCTCCATGCGTTAATTGACACCAAAAGAGGCGCACATCTGATGCTTTCGCTTGCAAGGCTTGACGCATTATGTGAAAAACCACTCCAGCGCATCGGCCTTTCCGCGACCATTTCGCCGCTTTCCGGCGCGGCGGCATACCTGGCGCCGGAAACGGTCAGTATCGTTGCGCCTTCGATGGAGAAAAAGACGGAAATTCAGATTCTCGGTTCTTATGTGGACCTGGGAAAGAAGAGAAAAGACCCGGTGTGGCAGGAACTTTCCGAACTGGTATACCGGTATTGCCAGGGGAAGCGGAGCGTCATCGCTTTCGTAGAAGGCAGGCGGTATGCGGAAAAACTTTCGTATTATGTAAATTTATTGGGCGGAGAAGATTTTGCCCGTGTCCACCACGGAAGCCTTTCCAAAGAACAGCGGCATGAGACGGAACAACTTTTGCGGGATGGAAAATTACGGCTTCTGTGCGCCACATCTTCGATGGAACTCGGCATCGATGTGGGCGAAATAGACCAGGTATTGCAGGTAGGCTGTCCGCGGACGGTTTCCGGTACGATGCAGCGGCTCGGGCGGGCGGGACATAATCCTTTCCGAACAAGCACCATGTATATGTTTCCGAGGACGGCGGCGGAAAGCGTTTTGTGCGGTCTGACTTCGGAGCTTGCAAGAAACGGGTGCGTGGAAAGGATGAATCCGCCGGAAGGCTGTCTGGATGTACTGGCGCAGCATCTCGTTTCCATGGCGGCTTTTAAAAGCTATACGCTCGATGAAGTTATGAAAATACTGCCCGGAGCATGGCCTTTTCGTAACATAACGCGAGGAGACGTACAGTCGGTGTTGGAAATGCTGGCAGGGGATTACGAGCATAAACGGGATGTTCCGGCCAGACCCAGGATTTTGTATGACAGGATTCATGAAAAAGTGGAAGGAGACGGTTATAGCCGGATGCTCGCCGTTTCCGCGGGCGGAACGATTCCGGATAAAGGACTTTATACGGTCAGAACGGAAGATGGCGTTAAAGTAGGGGAAGCGGACGAAGAATTTGTCTATGAAACACAGAAGGGCGACCGTTTCATTCTCGGTTCTTTTGGCTGGAAGGTCGTGCATATCGGAAGGGATACGGTGACGGTGACACAGGCGCCGGTCGAAGGCGCGCGTCTGCCCTTCTGGAAGGGGGAACTGAAAGGAAGGGGAAGGGAAACGGGAGAAGCTTTCGGGCGTATTCTGCGTCTTTTACAGGAGGCGGCGGAGAATGGGAATCTGGAAAAAGAACTGTCCCGGCTCGGACTGGATGAATCCGCCGTCATGTTGGCTTCCGGCTACCTGAAAAGACAGATTGCGGTAACCGGAGGGTTACCGGATGATAAGACGATTCTGGTAGAGCATTTTAAAGACCAGTTCGGCCATGCGCAGCTCATGTTCCATTCCATATTCGGACGGCGTATCAATGCGCCGCTCGCCTTATTGGTGAGTCAGCTGATTCGGAGCGAAATGGGAATTGAAACGGGCTGCGTGGATGAAGAAGACGGATTTCTGGTATATTCCTATGGAAATAAACCGTTTCCGGAAGGCGTGCTCGAAAGACTCGTGCCCGAAAATGTGGAAGCGCATCTGGCGGCGATGCTTCCGGAAACACCTCTTTTTAACATGGCATTCCGTTACAACTGCGGCAGAGCGTTGATGATGGGAGTGCGCAGAAGCGGGAGGCAGCCCTTGTGGATGCAGCGGCTGCGAAGCGCGGAGATGCTGGAGCAGGCTTTGCAGGAGGAAGACCATCCGCTGATTCGGGAAACGAGGCAGGAATGTATGCGGCAGTTATGGGATGTGGAAGGCGTCAGAGAACTGCTTTGCATGATTCGGACCGGACTGCTGGCGGTGCGGGAAGTTTATCCGGATATGCCGTCTCCCATGTCTTTGCCGCTGCAATGGGCACAGGAAGCTGCCGTCATGTATGATTATGCGCCCACGCCGCGGAAGATTCATGCGGCCGTGGAAGCGGCGCTGCACAGAGTCGAAAACGACGTCCCGGAAAAAGAGCTGCTGCGTCCGGGCGAGGAGGAGCTTTTGCAGGTGCGGGCAAGAGAAAAGCTGCCCGAAGACGAGAAACAGCTTCATTCCCTTCTGATGGCAGAGGGGGATTTGGCGGCCGGAGAATTGGACGTTCCGGTGGAATGGCTGGAAAAACTGGCGGCGGAAGGCCGTGCGCTTTACCTGGAGCAGGGGCTTTGGATTGCGGCGGAACAGGAAGCATTGTACCGGGAGGCTCTCGGTGATGAGCCGGGGCGGAATGCCGCGGACCGGAAGGAAGAAGTCCTGAAGCTCGTCCGCCGGATGCTTCGCTATCGGGGCGCGGCGACGGCAGAACAGACCGCCGGCCGGTATGGCTTTTCAACAGAAGATGCGGAGGAGGTATTGGAAACGCTGTGCGGCCGGAAAGAAGCCATCCGGCAGGAGAGGGTCTATTATCATGCGGCGCTTTATAAACGGGCGAGGGTCCGGACGTTAAAGAACCGACGGGATGAAATCAGAACCTGTCCTGCGGCGGCTTATGCGGCGCTGCTGATTTCCCGCATCCGGTGCATGGCGCCTCCGGAAGAGGCGCTGCGGATAACGCTTCCGACGCTGACGGGTATGGCTTTTCCGGCGGCTTTCTGGGAGGACTTTCTGCTTCCGGCCCGGGTCAGAAATTACAGAGAAAAACTGCTGGATGAACTGCTTTCCACGGGAGAGTATTTCTGGTGTATGGAGGCGGGTGGAAAACTTCGTCTGGAAAATACGGAACGGATTGACTGGGACAAAGAACCGGAAATTCCTTATGAAACGCTTTCGGAGCCGGAAAGGATGCTGACGGAGACGCTTATGAAGCGGGGCGCGAGCTTTATTCAGGCGCTTGGCGGTGCATCCGGCGATGCGCCTTATGATGCGCTCTTTTCGCTGATGGAAAAGGGAATCGTGAATGCCGACAGCTTTGCGCCGGTGCGGCTTTTGATGAACCGGAAAAAAATCGAAAAATCCGTGGCAAGGCAGCGGGCAGGAGCCAGAGTAAAGGCGTTTTATACAGGACGCTTCGATTTGGTGAGAGCGCTTCGGCCGCTTTCGGTGCAGGAACAGATGACGGCCTGCTTTGATCGGTATCTGATTCTATGCAGGGAAACGGCGGCCGCTTTTGGCATGTCCTGGCAGGAAGCGCTGTCTTTGCTGCGGGTTCAGGAATATACCGGACAGGTCAGACGGGGCTATTTTGTGGAAGGCCTTTCCGGCGCCCAGTTCATTCGAAAAGAGGATTTCGAAGTGGTGACGGCGAGACTGAAAAATCCGCCGGAAGAGATTGCCTGGCTGAATGCGGCCGAGCCGATGCAGCCTTTCGGAAAATTTCTGCCCCATGAACAGGGCAGGGCTTTTACCAATGTACCGGGGAGCGCGGCGGCTTTCCGAAACGGCAGGCTGGCCGCGCTGTTTGAACGGCAGGGAAAGAACCTGCGGGTTTTTGAAGAGGAGAGGCCGGAAGAGGTTCTGCGTCTTTTTGCGGAGGATTACCGGAGGGGCAGAATCTATGCGGGAAGAAAACGAATTGTAGTATCGGAATACCCGGAGGAAGCGGCTTTTGCGCTTTCTGAAAGCGGTTTTATACACGAAATGAAGGATTATGTCCTGTACCGGTAAGCGTAAATTTTTTGGATAATCAGCCGGCTTCTTTCTTTGCCAGAAATTTCTCTGAATTTTCGAGTCTTTTTATTGACAATTATAGCAGAAAAATGGTATTTTAGATGTGATAGGGAAATCGTCAAAAACAAGTATTCTGAGCATTTGGTATAATGATATTAATAACATGACGATTATTAACGAAGAGTGAGACAGGAGACGACAATGGAACAGGAGATGGAAAACTTAAAACAACAAATCTTAATTGTTGACGATGAAGAAGTAAACAGAGAAATATTGAAGGAAATGTTCAAAGACGGCAAATACGAATTGCTTGAAGCGGACAACGGAGAAGACGCTGTTGCGAAATTAAAGAACAATGACCGCATCGTGCTTGTTCTGTTGGATATCGTAATGCCGATTATGGACGGTTTTGGCGTGCTTGAGTATATGCACGGACAGGATATGCTGAATGATATTCCGGTCATCCTGATTACGAGTGAGGATGCGCTGGACAGTGAAGACCAGGCATATTCCTATGGAGTTGCGGATGTTATACATAAACCTTTTTATCCACATATTGTTAAGAGAAGAAGTAAGAATATTGTAGATTTGTACCAACATAAATATAATATGGCGGTACGTCTGAAAGAGCAGGAAGCGGAGATTCGGGAACAGGAAAGAAAAATCCGTGAGAATTCCGAATTTATGATTGAAACGCTCAGCTCCGTTGTAGAGGCAAGAAGCGCGGAAACCGGAGAGCATACGAGAAGAATCAAATATTTTACCCGGATTATGCTCAAATATCTGATGAAATATTATCCGAAGTACGGCATCACGCAGGAACAGGTTGATGAGATTTCCAGAGCGTCAGCGCTGCATGATATCGGTAAAATCGGCATTCCGGATGCGATTCTCTTAAAGCCAGGCCGTTTAACGCCGGAAGAGTTTGAAATCATGAAGACGCATACGACCGTCGGCTGTGAAATTCTGGAGAAATCCTATAAAGACCAGACGAGTGAGTTCTATCGTTATTCCTATGATATCTGCCGTTATCATCATGAGAGATGGGACGGAAAGGGATATCCGGACCACCTGGTAGGGGATGAAATTCCGATTTATACGCAGATTGTCGCGATTGCGGACGTATATGACGCACTGGTGAGTCCCAGAGTTTATAAGAGCGCATATGCCAACGGTATGGCATATGATATGATTATGAATGGAGAGTGCGGTCAGTTTGCACCGGATGTACTGGAATGTTTTGCGCTTGCAAAGGAAGATTTCTTCAATATTGTTGAAGTAATTAAGATGTTCGATTTTTCATAAAAAAATTGTGGGCAGCAAAGACTTATGATGATTTTTGCTGCCTCTCGATATATTAGGGGAATTTGGGGGAGGAACAGAATGGAATGGAGTGAAGGGCACGCATTCCCGATTGAGGATGCGTTGGAAATGGTCTTTGTATTTGACCGCACAGGTGTAATTTCCTATGCTAACGCCGCCGCCAAAAAGAAGCTGGAATTTGAAGAGGATTTGTGCGGAAGGCACATCAGCGATATTTTCCCGGGAGCTTATAAACCCACAGAGAACGGTTTTGAGACGGAGTATCCGTTTGGCAGCGAACTGCATAACTTTGTGGCATACCGCAAGAATCTGACCTGTTTTCCGGTGGAAGCCAGAACGATAGAAAGCGCACGGCAGAAAGACACCTATATCTGCATGGCCAATGATATTCTGGAAAAGGAATATCTGAACAGGGAGATTACCCATGTCAAGCAGGAAGCGGAACAGGCGTTAAAGGTGAAATCGGAGTTTGTTGCTAACGTAACGCATGAACTTCGGACGCCGGTCAACGGAATTCTCGGCAACACGAGAGAACTGATTGACACGGTCAGCGACGAACAGATATTGAAGGCGCTGCGGCTGATAGAGAGATGTTGCGGCGATATGAATAAGATTATCAATAATATTCTGGATTTTTCAAAACTGGAAGCGGGAAAGTTTACGTTGGAGCCGCGCAGGTTTCATTTCCGAAATATGTTGGATTATGTAAAGACGCAGCATATTAATAAACTGACAGAAAAAGGAATCGGGTTTTTTATGACGGTATCGCCGCAGATACCGGAGTATATCGTCGGAGACGAGCTGCGCATCATACAGATTCTGAACAATCTGCTTTCCAATGCCCTGAAATTCACCGCAGTCGGAAAGATTACCGTAGAGGTTGTCAGAACGGCGCGTGTAAAGGATAAAATAGAGCTTTTCTTCATCGTAAAAGATACCGGAATCGGTATCGATAAAGCAGACAAGGACAAATTGTTCCAGAGCTTTTCACAGGTAGACGCTTCCATTTCCCGCAAGTATGGCGGAACGGGCCTCGGCCTGAATATCTGCAAGCAGCTCGCGGAGCTGATGGGCGGTAAAATCGAAGTGGAAAGCGAGAAGAATAAGGGAAGCACTTTTTCTTTTTCCATATGGGTAGGTATCTGCGAGGGAGAAGATGCGGCGGAACAGCCGGAAGACGACGGCAACGGCATGCACATCTTTACGATGGCTCCCGGCGGAGAAGAAGAGGAACATTCGGACAACGTAACGCAGTACGGTACGCCTGAGAACAGGGAGGCGCTGAAAAAGAATCTTTCGAAACTGATTCTCTGTGTGGAAATGGAGAATTGGGAAAAGGCAGAAATGTTTATGGAAACAATCAGGCAGCTGACACAGGATGCGCCGCGTGAAGTAAGCCGCGTGATTCTCAGATTGAAGATGGCGGTTCAGAAAGAAAGTTATGAAAAGGTAAATGCCGGTTACGAAGAGCTGAATTCGATTTTATAAAAAGAAAGAGGGGCGGACATGGGACATGGGGCAATAGACCTGAAAGGGGAACAGATACTCATTGTAGATGATGTGGAAACGAACAGGCTTGTTTTGGAAGAAATTATTAAAGATATGGGCTGTTCTCCCGTGTTGGCCGAAAACGGAGAGCAGGCGCTGCAGATGGCGAAGGAATGCGTTCCGAAACTGATTCTGACGGATATCTCCATGCCGGGAATGGACGGTTATGAGCTTTGCAGGCATTTAAAACATGACCCGAAAACCACTCATACGCCGATTATTTTTATTTCGGCCTTTGACGACCCGATGGATATCGTGGAAGGTTTTCTGCTCGGCGGAGAAGATTATATTACAAAACCTTTCATACCGGAAGTGGTGCAGGCCCGCGTGGGCGTTCATCTCCGTCTTTATGAAGCCAAAAATGAACTGATGGAAATGAACAGGCGGCTTCAGATTTCCGTCAGCGAACAGCTGAAGCAGATGGAACTGGAAAAAAAGAATATCCTGTATGCGCTTGCAAATATCGCATTGCAGAACAGCGATTATGAGACTGACTATATGGAACGGCTGCGGCGCAACTGCGGAATCCTGGCGCAGGGAATGCAGCTTTCGCCTCTGTTTGAAGACAAAATATCGGATTCTTATGTGGATACGATAGAGCTTGCGACGCCGCTTTGTGATATTGGCAATATCGGTGTGCCGGTGGAGCTTTTGAAGAAAAAAGAAAGCTTGTCGGAAGAAGAACAGGAAATCGTACAGAATCATACCAATATCGGCGCGCGGCTGTTGAGTGACCTGTATGTGAACAGCGATTATAATGAATTTATCAGTACGGCAATCGATATCGCCCGCCACCATCATGAGAATTGGGACGGCAGTGGATATCCGGAGCGTCTGCGGGAACAGAAAATTCCGCTGGCCGCGCAGATTGTCGCCGTTATGGAGCGGTATACAAATCTGACAGAAAAGGGCGCTCGCAGCAGGGAGGAAGCGCTGGCTGTCATGAAGGAAGAAGCGGGTATTAAATTCAACCCGGATATCTATACGATATGCTGTAAAATATCAAGGCAGTTTTGCTGAAAAAATTTAATATTTAAATAAAATCTTTTTTCGGGGGAATGGAAAGATGATGATTACAGATGACGAATTGCGAAGAATTTCTGTGTTCATGAAACAGCGCTACGGCATTGAGCTTGGACAGAAGAAAGTCATTGTAAACGGGAGATTACAGAATTATGTAAAAAAGAATGGCTGGAGTAATTATCATGAGTTCATGGATGCAGTAGAACGGGATAAGTCTGGCGCACAGGAAAAGATTCTGGTTAATTTCCTGACAACAAATCACACTTATTTCATGCGGGAGTTTGAACATTTTGACTATTTCAGAAATGTCGTGCTTCCCTGGCTGAAAACAAAGGAAGCGGCGCATAAAGATTTGCACATTTGGTGCGGAGCGGCTTCCACAGGCGAAGAGCCTTACATGATTGCGATGGTTCTCGCAGACTTTTTCGGACTGGAAAAAGACCAGTGGGATAAAAAGATTCTGGCAACGGATATCTCCACAAAGGTCTTACAGCAGGCAATGCTCGGCATATACAGCGAAGAGCAGCTTAAGAATCTTCCGGAACAGTGGAAACGGCATTTTTTCAAGCCGGCTGCCGGAGGAAGCCAGTATCAGGTGGTAGAGGAGTTGAAGAGAGAAGTCATTTTCAGACAGTTTAATCTGATGGACCCGCTTCCCTTTAAAAAGAAACTTCATACGGTATTCCTTCGAAATGTCATGATATATTTTGACGACAATACCAAGAGGGATTTGGTTCAGCGTGTTTATGACGCAATGGCTCCGGGCGGATATTTCTTTATCGGAACAACGGAGACGATTGACAGAAACAGTACGCCGTTCCAGATTATTCAACCGTCGATTTTCAGAAAGAGAGAGGGGTAGAAGTTATGCAGCCAATTAAAGTTTTAATTGTAGAGGATTCTATTGTATTCAGGGAACTTCTTGTACAGAACCTGAGTAAAGACCCGGCAATCAGAGTCGTGGCGACAGCCAAAGACCCGTTCGAGGCAAGGGACCTCATATTGCTGCATAAACCGGATGTGATGACGCTCGATGTGGAGCTTCCGAGAATGAGCGGTATCGAGTTCCTGCGGAAACTGATACCACAGTATCCGCTGCCGGTCGTTGTTATCAGCGCCCTGAGCGATAAAGTATTTGACGCAATGAATGCCGGCGCCGTGGACTTTGTGGCGAAGCCGGCGGTGTCGAACCGACAGCAGCTGGAAGACTTTATTAAGAACGAACTGTTGACCAAGATTAAAATCGCATCGACAGCAAGAATCAGCAACATCAAGAAGACGGTCATGATGCAGCAGGAGCAGCAGCAGAGCCTTTCCGTAAAGAGAAGCAATCTCATTGTGGCTATCGGCGCGTCTACCGGCGGAACAGAAGCGATTTATTCCGTTGTAAAAGATTTTGGGACGGATATCCCCGGGATTGTCTGCGTACAGCATATGCCTCCCAAATTCACGGAAATGTATGCGAAGAGATTGAATGACCAGTGCCGTATTCAGGTAAAAGAAGCGGAAACCGGAGACAGAGTAATTCCGGGCCATATGCTTATCGCCCCCGGCGGCGACAGGCATATGCGGCTGATTAAGGTGAACGGCGCTTATCAGGTAGAAGTGAAGGCCGGTCCGAGAGTAAACGGACATTGTCCTTCCGTAGAGGTTTTATTTGAATCCGTTGCGAAAGCGGCGGGCAAAGACGCTGTCGGTATCATTCTGACGGGTATGGGCGGCGACGGAGGAAAAGGACTTTTAAGTATGCGTCAGGCGGGAGCGAAGACGATTGGACAGGACGAATCCACCTGTGTCGTTTATGGAATGCCCAAGGTCGCTTATGATTTGGGTGCGGTAATGTATCAGGAAAAACTGAATGATATCGCAGGTAGAACATATGCGTTATTAAATAATATGTAAAGGAGAAAGGATATGAAGATTCTATTAGCCGAGGATGATTTTGTCACCAGAAAATTTATGGTAAATTTTCTGTCAAAGTACGGTGAATGCGATGTGACTGTGGACGGAATGGAAGCAGTCGATGCGTTCATGATGGCTTTGGAGGACGGTGAGCCTTACGACTTGATTTGCCTTGACATCATGATGCCTGTCATGGACGGTTATCAGTCGTTGGTAGGGATTCGAAATCTGGAGAAGGAAAGGAATATCCCGGAAGATAAGGCGGTCAAGGTCATCATGACAACGGCGCTGAATGATGAAGCGAACGTAAAGATGGCATTTGAGCTTGGGTGTACGATATACTCCGGCAAGCCGATAGATCAGGAAAAATTTGAACAGGCATTAAAAAAACTTGGTTTGGTCTGACAAAAGAGCTTAACCGAAATATGCAGGAAAGGAGAACGATATGGCAGAAGAATTTAGTACAGACGGTATGTTGGATATGTACCTGTTCGAGAACGGACAACTGTTGGAACAATTGCAGGATATGGTTCTGGAACAGAAAGATGCGGATTGCTTTGATGAAGACAGTATCAATGAAATCTTCAGAACCATGCATACCATTAAAGGCTCTTCTGGTATCATGATGTTCGACGAGATAACGGCTGTGGCGCATAAGCTGGAGGATGTCTTTTACTTCTTAAGAGAATCTCATCCGGACAATGTTCCGCACTTGGAGTTGGTGGACCATGTGCTTGAAGTGGCCGATTTTATCTCAAATGAAATGGAGAAAATCCGTAACGGCGACCCGGTAGACGGTCAGGCCGGAGAAATTGTCGAGACGCTGGATGAGTTCCTGAATAAAATCAAAGGCGGCGGAGACGGCGGAAAAAGCAAAAAGAAGAAAAGCGCGGAGGTTCCGGAGAACAAACACGAAGAGCCCAAACAGTTCTATATCGCGCCTATGGCTACCAGCGCCAGCCACTTTTATAAGATTTACGTTTCCTTTTTCCAGGAGACGGAAATGGCGAACGTGCATGCTTATAAAATTGTTTACGCTTTAAAAGAAGTTGCGGAAGATATTTTGTATTCGCCTGAAGATATTATTTCAGACCCTGATTGCGCTGAGACGATTATCAAAGACGGCTTCAAGATTCTTTTGCAGGCGCAGACGAGTGAAGAAGAGGTTCGGAAAATTGTCGGCGTAGGTTATGATATTGAAAAAGTTGATATTTATGAATGTAAGGCGGAGGAGTTCTTACAGGGCTTTGATTTCAATGAGCACGATGCGGCGCCGGCGTCTCCGGTGATTGATTTGGAGTCCAGTGTGGAAGAGATTGATTCTCGTACACAAAGTGCGGAAGCAGAAGGCGCGAAAGAAGAAAAGAAACCTGAAAAACCTGCCAAACCCGCAATCGCACCCGGAGATTTCGTTATCAAATCCAAAGAACCGGGCAAGCAGAAGAAACTGGCAAAGGATAAACCCAAAACGGAAAAGGCTTCTTTTATCAGCGTCAATGTCAGCAAGATGGACCAGTTGATGGAATTGATTGGAGAGCTTGTCATTTCGGAATCGGTTGTGCTTCAGAATTCTGATTTGAAGGTTCCGGGGCTGAACCTTGACAACTTCAACAAAGCAGCGGCGCAGCTTGCGAAGATATCCACGGATTTACAGAATGTTATTATGTCCATGCGAATGGTACCGCTGACCAATACGTTCCAGAAGATGAACCGTATTGTATTCGATGTATCCAGAAAACTTGGTAAAGATATCGAATTTGTGATGGTCGGCGACCAGACAGAAGTGGATAAGAATATTATCGAACATATTTCAGACCCGTTGATGCACATCGTAAGAAATTCCGTTGACCACGGTATCGAATCTAAGGAGGAGAGACGTGACAGCGGCAAGACGGAAAAAGGCAAGATTACCTTATCAGCGAAGACAGAAGCCGGCAAGGTTTGGATTAGCGTGGAAGATGACGGAGGCGGCCTTGACAGAGATAAGATTATGGCCAAAGCAAGAAAACAGGGTATTTTGGATGAAACCAGAACGGACAGTTCCTATACGGATAAAGAAGTGTTCCAGTTCATTACATTGCCCGGATTTTCTACCAATGAAGTCGTTACAGAGTATTCGGGACGAGGCGTCGGCATGGACGTTGTTGTTCAGAATATTCAGGCAATCGGCGGTTCTCTGGAAATTGAGAGCAAAAAGGGATTTGGCACGATTATGAGCCTCAAGATTCCGTTGACGCTGGCGATTATCGACGGTATCGTTATGGAGACCGGACATTCGTCCTTCGTTATGGAGACCGGAGCAATTAAGGAATTTGTGCGCGTGAAAGAAGACATGATGATTCATGAGCCGAATGGGGATGAATACATCATGATTCGAGGCGAGTGCTATCCGGTTCTCAGACTCGGCCGTTGGTATGGCCTGACAGAGTATAAGGAATCTGTGGAAGAAGGTGTTATGCTGATTCTCGAAGTGGAAGATAAAAAAGTGTGTCTTCTTGTCGATAAGCTGATTGGCGAACAGGAAATCGTAGTAAAACCGATTCCTTCTTATATTAAGAAGGTCAAAGGCTTATCCGGCTGTACGCAGCTTGGTGACGGAAGCATTGCTTTGATATTGGATGCTCCGGGACTGATAGAATAATTATAGAGAAAGGAACGGATATTGCATGGAAAATATGAGCGAATTGAAAAGACAGGTAGACGAAGAAAATGCCAGCGAGCGCGATACGCAAAAGGGAAAGTATATGACCTTTAAGTCCGGAAACGAATATTTCGGACTGGAAATCCAGTATGTGAATGAAATCATTCAATTACAGGCGATTACTGCGATTCCCGAAACGGAAGACTATATTAAAGGTCTGATTAACCTGAGAGGAAAAGTTATTCCGGTCGTTGACGTCCGTCTGCGGTTCAAACAGGAACCGTTCGAGTACAACGACAGAACCTGCATCATTGTAATCAATATCAAGTCCATGATGGTAGGACTGATTGTTGAGAAAATTGCGGAAGTAGTTGAAATCAAGGAAGATAATATACTGCCGCCGCCGAGTGTAGGACGCACCGATAAGGTGCAGAACAAGTATGTATATGGTATTGGCAAGGTTGGGGATACAGTCAAATTATTGTTAGACCCTGATAAGCTCTTAAATGACCAGGATTTAACGGTCGTTGAACAGGCAAACGAAATGAATGTTGATGAAGAATGAGAGGGAAAGCCATGAAAAACATGAAGATAAGAACTAAATTGATTGTGGGATTCAGTATCCCCGTCCTGCTTACGATTCTTACCGTATTAGTGGGAGTATTTATTACCAAAGAATGTGTCAGTGTGATTACAGAGATGAATCAGACCAGCGCGGATGAGCTGCATCAGCATTTCGTTGACAGCGGGCATCTTGGCGATGCGGAAGTAAACGAGTTTATGGAGATTGTAAATTCGGGAAAAGACCATCGTATCGAGCAGATGGAAAGCATTATGGGAATTTCCAATGCAATCAGTCTTGGAATTCTGTTAGTTTCCGTTATTATTACGATTCTCATCGGCTTGTCTTTGACGAAGGCAATTATGAAATCCGTAAGACAGCTTTCCGCGGCGGCGAAAGAAATCGCAATGGGACGCGTTGAAAATATTAAGATGGTGAAATACAACAACGATGAATTTGGCGATTTGGTTGACGAATATACGCATGTAATCAGCAATATCAAATATCAGGCGAATATTGCGGAAGAAGTTTCCCAGGGTAATCTGACCGTTACGGTGAAACCGGCATCCGCAGAGGATGTACTCGGTAATTCTTTAAAGAAACTGGTTGAGGACAATCTTAATGCGCTGAGCAATATTTCCGAAGCGGGTTCCCAGGTAACCATCAGTTCTTCGCAGGTGGCAAGCGCAAGCCAGGCACTGGCGCAGGGTTCTACCGAGCAGGCAAGCGCTATCGAAGAGATTACGGCTTCCATAGACGAAATCGCTGATAAGACCAGACAGAATGCGGACCAGGCGAATGAAGCGGCAACACTTGTTGCAAGGGCAATTGAAGACGTACAGAAGGGTAACAGACAGATGCAGGATACGATGACCGCAATGCAGGACATCAACAGAGCATCCGAAAATATTTCCAAGATTATCAAGACAATCGACGATATTGCGTTCCAGACAAATATTCTTGCGCTGAATGCGGCAGTTGAGGCAGCAAGAGCAGGCGAAGCGGGTAAAGGCTTTGCGGTTGTGGCGGAAGAAGTAAGAAGCCTTGCGGCAAAGAGCGCTGCGGCATCGGCTGAGACAGCAGATTTGATTGAAGACTCCATCGAAAAGGTAAGCTCCGGTTCCAAGATTGTAGACGATACTTCCAAAGCAATGGAAGAAATCACAAGAGTTGTACAGGACAGCGAGATTATTATCAACGGTATTGCAGAGTCCTCTAATTATCAGGCAACAGCGGTTGCTCAGATTGAGCAGGCAATTACACAGGTATCTCAGGTCGTGCAGACGAACTCCGCTACAAGCGAAGAGTGTGCGGCTGCCAGTGAAGAACTGTCCAATCAGGCTTCCAGAATGAGAGAACTTCTTTCCATTTACAACCTCGGTTCAGGAAGCGTTTCATCTTCTCCGGCGCCTTACAGAAGCAGCGGTTCTTTTGCCGCGTCTTCCTCGATGAACGAGCAGGTCATCTCTCTTGGAGACGATTTCGGTAAATATTAATTCATTTATAAATTGGATTACTTAGCAATAATTCCGGCACAGGGATGAAAATTTCTGTGCCGGAACTTGTAAATAGGAAGAAAACATAGTAATATGGAAGATAAGAAACAGAAATTGGGCAAGGGGGACATAATATATGAGTTTGTTTGAAGATTTAAAGGGGCTTGGCGTAGATGTTGACGGCGGATTAAAGCGCATTAACGGAAATGAAAAATTATATACGAAACTGTTAGGAACTTTTACAAAATCGATTACTACCTACCATGTTAAAGCGGACTTTGACGGTACGGATTATAATGATGTCATAGAAAAAACACATGCGTTGAAAGGCGTTTCCGGAAATCTTTCCATTACGCCTTTGTACGAGGCATATACCAAAATCGTAGATTTACTGCGGGCCGGGAAACCGGAAGAGGCAAGGCCTGTTCTTGAACAGATTCTGCCCGTACAGGAAGAAATTGTGGCATGTATTGAGAAATACAGTGAGAATTCATAAAATGCACAGTTTCAGAATGAATGGAGAAGGCAAGATGGATAAAAAGACAATTAATTTCTTCAGAGGCAGTATTATCAGTGTTATCATTGTCAGCATTGCGGTATTTATTGCGCTGACCCTGTTCATGTCTGTGAAAACGGAAGAATCAGTCGAAGAAATAAGTTCCAGTTATATGTCCGAAATGAGTATACAGGTTCAACAGAAATTCCAGTCAATCATTGAACTGCGTTTATCTCAGGTAAGCGGAATCATTAAAAGCACCTGGTCGGAAGAAATTACATATGGGGACGATTTACTGGAAGATTTAAAGCAGAGCGCACAGGTCAGGGATTTCAGCTATCTGGCGCTTTATGCAGGTGAAGAAAACAGAGAGGTTATTTTCGGAGAAAAGCTGCATTATACCGATAATCAGCATGTGATGGAACGCCTGATGCAGGACGGGAATGTCATAGCGGAGGCTGAGACGGATGCGGGAGAGCGGATTTTGCTGCTGGGCGTGCGCGTGGAGTACCCGATGAAAGACGGTCAGAAGAGCGTTGCGCTCATGGCCGGTTTTCCTATGGATTACCTGAATGAAGCTTTATTTCTGGATGAAGAGGGTACAACGGCATATTATCATATTATCGATATAGACGGCAATTTTGTCATTCGAAACAGCGGCGCATACAGGGAAAGTTATTTTGAACGCATTCTCGAGACTTATTCGACTTATGACGGAAAGACACCGGAACAGTATGTGCAGGAAATGACTGAAGCCATGCAGAATAATCAGACGTATTTTACCAATGTGGTGATTGAGGGAGAAGGAAAACAGATATATTGTTCCAAGCTTTCCGGCAATACCGACTGGTTTCTGATATTTGCAATTCCGATGGATTTCATGACGAAATCGGTATCCGAACTGGCAGCCGTCAGAGTATGGGTTACGCTTGCTTCTGTTTTAATTATATTTATCGCGATGGGTATCATTTTCCTGTTGTATTACCGCCTGTCGATGAATCAAATCGACAATCTGGCGAAGGCAAGGCGGGAAGCAGAACACGCAAATATGGCAAAAAGCGATTTCCTTGCGAGCATGAGTCATGATATCCGTACGCCGATGAATGCGATTATCGGTATGACCGGAATCGCGCAGAAAAATATAAATGATAAAGAACGGGTGGACGATTGTCTTCGAAAAATCAGCCTTTCCAGCAAGCATTTGCTCGGCTTGATTAACGATGTGCTGGACATGTCCAAAATTGACAGCGGTAAGATGGTGTTAAACATGGTTCCGGTTTCGCTGCGGGAGCAGATGGATGATTTGGTCAACATCGTACAACCGCAGGTGAGTGCGAAGAATCAGATTTTTGATATTTTTATCCGGGATATTCTTTCGGAAGATGTAGTCTGTGATAATGTGCGGTTAAATCAGGTGCTGCTCAATCTGCTTTCCAATGCGATTAAGTTTACGCCGGAGGGCGGACGGGTCGATGTTTACATGTATCAGGAACAGATGGCAGGAGAAGAGAACGCTGATATCATCAGAACGCATTTCCTTGTGAAAGATACGGGAATCGGCATGTCACCGGAGTTTCAGGCAAAGATATGGGATACTTTTGCCAGAGAAGAAAACGAGCAGGTACGCTACATAACGGGAAGCGGCCTCGGAACATCCATTGCCAAGAAAATCGTGGATTTGATGGGCGGAACCATCGACCTCGAGAGCGAACAGGGAAAGGGAAGCACTTTCCATGTGACGCTCGATTTGCAGAAGTCGGATGTTGATTTGGAAGGAATGAAGCTGCCTGAATGGAATATTCTGGTGGTGGATGATAACCGCGATTTATGTGAAAGCGCGGTTGCGAATCTGGAAGAGCTTGGCGCCCATGCGGAGTGGACACAGAACGGCATGGAGGCGGTTGAGATGATAGAGGCACACCATCGTGAGGACAACGATTATAAGTTTGTTCTGATTGACTGGAAGATGCCGGGAATGGACGGAATAGAGACGATTCGTGAAATCAGAAAGAGAGTCGGAATGGACATTCCGATATTCCTGATTTCTGCCTATGACTGGAGCGACATGGAAGAATCGGTAGATGAATCCATGATAGAGGGATTTATTTCCAAACCGTTGTTTAAATCGACGCTATATCATCGCCTGAAACAATATGAAGAAAGCTATGACGATAATCAGGAGCAGGATTCCTCGATGGAAGCAGACCTTACCGGTAAGCGCATTCTTCTGGCAGAGGATATTGATTTGAACTGGGAAGTGGCGAGCGCAATTCTGTCTATGACAGGCGTGGAACTGGACAGGGCTGTAAATGGTCAGGAATGTCTCAATATGTTTGATAATTCTGAAATCGGTTATTATGATGCGGTTCTGATGGATATCAGAATGCCCATAATGGATGGATATGATGCGACGCGGGCGATTAAGGCACTGGAACGAGAAGACAGTAATCTTCCGATTATTGCAATGACGGCCGATGCGTTTTCCGATGATGCGCAGCGCTGTTTGGAGTGCGGCATGGTGGCTCATATCGCGAAACCGATTGATGTAAAGGAATGTATGCGAATATTGAACAAGTATCTGGGAAACAAGAATGATGAGGGAGAAAACGAATGAAGAACAAAACCATTGCTGCGCTGTTAATCGTATCTATGCTGTCCGGTCTGACAGCCTGTGGTTCCAAAGAACCGAGCGCTTCTGATTTGACTGCGAACAGAACGAGAGAAATTGAGGAAATCGAGGAGCCGGAAGAAAAAGAGGACGAAAAGGAAACTGAGGAAACCGAGAAGCCGGAAGAGAAAGAAACGGAGACAGAGGAAAAAGAAGAGAAAGAGGCAGCAACAGGTATTGTTTTTGGTTCTGACGAGGCCAAAGGATATGACGGATTCGAATATCTGATGGAGGAACTCATTTCAACATCCAATACCAAATCGGGTAATAAAATGACACTGTCGGTTTTCGTGCCGGATGGTGATTATCCAAGCGTATCAGGGTCTTATGCGACGAGCGAGCGCATGGGCGTTATGGTGGATGTGGATATCGACCCGTATCTTCGATATGATTATGAGGACTATACGGTAAGCGAGAATCTGGAAGATTATGTTGAAGAAGAAATAGAATATTCTTCCTATATCTACGGCGTAGAAGTCGGCGAGGTCAAAGAAGTCGGAGATGATATTGCCGTATGCGAACTCACTTACATGCAGTTCGATTCGTATGACGGCAGTTATGCGCCTTATTATCAGGTATACTGCCTGAAAGAACTCGGCGATAATGTCATGGGGCTTGTAGATATCTGCATTATGGCGGATGATACGACCGGAAAGACGAAAAACCTTCTGGCAGAATTATCGTCTTTCTACGAGATAGAAATCGGATGGGACGAATCCTTTGGGGAAACCAAGAGAGCGGCGTTTGAAAACAGTGATGAATTTAATGCGGATGCTTTTAACCTCGGTTTCATGTCCTTCGAACTTCCGGAAGGATGGGAGAAAGACGAGGACGAAAGTTCATATGGTGAGACTTATTTCGCGCCGGGCGGCGATGCGATAGGCGGATACGGATATATTTCCATTGAAGAAGATTATGCTTATGATGAAGGCGTTATCGATGAAATGTTAGAGGATTTGGAATATACGCAGGAGTATTTCGAAGAAGTGCTTGGAGAGGATGTTTCGAACCTTATCGTTGAAGATGCCGGAGAAACATTCCTCGGCAAAACGCTCAAGATGGAGATGAAGGCCGACGGAGATACCGGAATTTTCTATATCGCGCAGAGCGGTTATTCACAATATGCGATTTACGCGGTTATATGGGCCGGTGAAGGTGAAGAAGCGTATGAAAGTATGGAAGAAGCTCTGGACAAGCTCTTTGAAACGGGAAAACTGAACAATTAATCGACAGTATGGACAGAATGCCAGTTTCCAGGAATGCGGGAACTGGCATTCTTTGCACATGAGGGAGGGGAAAGGCATGGCTATTGGTATGTGGAACAGAGGAGCAGCAATCGGGTTAAGTATTTGTTTGATAATCGGACTTACCGGATGCGGGAAGCAGAATGTTGATAATACGGTTGGAAGAACGCAGGAAGAGGTGCGTGCGGAGGTCAGGAGGCATCTGGAACAGGAGCCTTCCGGGAAGCCGGAAAATGACGGAAACGGCGAACGGGAAAGTAACGGCGAACGAACAAATAACGGCGAACGGGAAAGTAACAGCGAACGAAAAAATAGCGGTGAAAATGCCGGGAATCAAGAGAGGAACGAGAAAAAATCAGAACTGGCACGGGCGGCGGCAGAAGAAGCGCTCAGGGGAGAGTCTTCTGCGGGGCGGCATGATTATGACGATTCTTCTGCCGACCGGCGTGGGGACGATAATTTCCGGTCCGGAGAGCGTAAAAGCGACGGCACTTTTCAGGTAGACTGCATTTCTTTCGAACTTCCGGAAGGATGGGAAAAAGACGAATATTGGAGCGACAGTTACGATATTGTTTTTGCCCCCGGCGGCGATGCGGATTTGTCAGCGGACTGTCTCATTATTTCTCAGGTGACGGAGGCTTTTGGCATGATTGATATGTTCCTTGAGAATATGGATGAAATGGCGGAGATACTGGAAGAAGAAATTGCGGAGGAGGAAGAAGAATACCGTGTGACAATAGATGATATCGGTATGACATTCCTGGGCCATACGCTCAAAATGGAAGCCTTTGTGCGGGATGAAGAGGAGGCGGGGGCCATTGTCCTTTATTTCGCGGAAGACGATACCAACCTGTATTCTATTTATGCTTATACGATGTTAGAAGACAATGAAGAGAGTGACAGAAAGGAAGGCGTGTCCGCGCAGCTGGAAGAGGCGCTTCAGATGTTTTTTGATACAGGCCGGGTGGTGGACAGAAGATTATGATGCGAAAGATAAAAAGACTGATGTTTGCACTGCTTTCTGCGGTCGGCATGATGATGCCGGGGATTCTTCTTATGACGAAGACAGGCGGTTTTCGTGCGATATTGTCTCTGACAGTCTCATTCCTCTTTTTACTTTATGTGAATATTGCACCCCCGACAGGGAATGCAGGGGACTTGCATGTGGATACGAAGAGGCTGATACAGCTGAGAAGAGGCTCCGCGCTGATTCTGTATGCAGGCCTGACTTTTCTGCCTTGTGCGCTGTGCTTTTTTTACGGTTTTCGCAGGATGTCCGATTGGACGGGGGGCAAAATTTTACTGGCTGTTCTGTCGGTCCTGTGCTGGCTGTGCGGAGAAGGCATTCTGCTTCTGAACGGCTGCCTTCGGCTGATGGCTACTTCCGTACAGATGGGAGTGCGTTACCGTCTGCTGCTGCTTTTATGCTGGTGGATTCCGGTTGTAAATCTGCTCCTTTTTTATAAGCTGTACCGCCTGGCGGAACAGGAGTACGAGACGGAGCGCGAGAAGGAAGAACTGAACACCGTGCGGAAAGAAAGTGAATGCTGTCATACCAGATACCCGCTTCTGATGGTTCACGGCGTTTTTTTCAGAGATTTCCGCTTCATGAATTACTGGGGAAGAATTTCGAAAGAACTTATGAAAAACGGCGCGGTTATTTACTATGGGAATCAGCAGTCGGCGGCGTCAGTCGCTTCCTGCGGAGAAGAACTGGCGGAGCGTATCCGGGAGATTGTCCGGGAGACCGGCTGCGGTAAAGTGAATATTATTGCGCATTCCAAAGGCGGACTGGATGCGAGATACGCCGTCAGCAAGTGCGGCGCGGCGGATTATACGGCGTCTCTGACGACCGTCAACACACCGCACAGGGGATGTTTTTTTGCCGATTATCTTCTGGAAAAAGCGCCGGATGGGCTGCGGCGTTTTCTGGCAGCGCGGTATAACGGAACGCTGCGCAGACTGGGAGACAGTTCGCCGGATTTCCTGAGCGCGGTAGAAGACCTGACCGCCAAAGCCTGTCTTATGAGAAACGGCAGTCTGCCCGACTGTGCTTCCGTTTATTACCGGAGCGTGGCGACTTCCATGAAAAAGGCGAAAAGCGGCCGTTTTCCGTTGAATATGTCCTATTATCTTGTAAAGCATTTTGACGGAGAAAACGACGGACTCGTTTCCATAGATTCCGCGCTGTGGGGAGATGTCTATGCGATACTGCGTCCGAGGGGGAATCGTGGTATTTCTCACGGCGATATGATAGACCTGAATCGGGAGAATATTCCCGAATTTGATGTGAGGGAATTTTATGTAAACCTCGTAAAGGATTTGAAAGAAAAAGGCTTTTAAGAGAAGCATTCTGATTAAAATGCCGCTGACGCGGCGGAATGAGAGGAAACATGAAGAAAGAGATATTCGCCATTTTGTGCAGCCTGTTCTGTTTTGGTTACTGCATTCTGATTTACAGTATTAAGTCAGGGACCCGGTTTTACCTGATATGGGGAGCGGGAGGCTGCTTTTTTCTGGGACTTACGGCGTTCTGGCATTTCGGCATGTGGGCGAAGCTGCCGCATGTCCTGCAGAGGGCGGTCATTCTCGTTGCTGCGCTTGGCGTGCTTGTTTTTGTAATCGTGGAAGGCTGCATTATCAGTTCCTGCCGCGCGAAAGGGGAACCGAATCTCGATTATCTTATCGTCCTCGGCGCACAGGTGAAAGAAAAAGGTCCTTCGGCCGTTTTAAAGTTTCGTCTGGACACGGCTTATGATTATCTGGTCGAAAATGAGAATACACGCTGTATCGTTTCCGGCGGTCAGGGAGCAAACGAACCTCACAGCGAGGCGCAGGGAATGTATGATTATCTGGTGGGAAAAGGAATCGACAAAGAGCGGATAATTATGGAGGATAAGTCAACGGACACTTCGGAAAATATTGCTTTCAGTTCGGTATTTCTGGATGTGGAAAATGACCATGTAGGCATTGTAACGAATAACTTTCATGTTTTTCGCGGCGTGCATCTGGCAAAACATCAGGGGATTCAGAATGTCTGCGGGATTGCTGCGCCGTCCAATGTCTATTTTCAGCTGAACAATATGGTTCGCGAATTTTTTGGAATTATAAAAGACCTGGTTTGCGGAAATTTGATTTAGACATTGGCGGGAGAGTTCTGATATGATAAAATAAGAGGGAAAGTTTGAGAAACGGACATGATTACAAAATGAAAAAAACAGGATTGATAATCGCGGCCGCGGCCATGCTTCTTTTGACGGGGTGCGGCGGCGAAGCGAAAACGGATAATATCAGTGCGGGCATGGAGGCAATTCAGAACCTGCAATATGAAACGGCGCTGCAGCATTTTGATGCGGCATTGGAAGCGAACGAAAACGAAAGACAGCTCTGCCGCGGCATGGGACTGGCTTATATGGGCCTGTCGGAATATGAGAATGCCATTGCGTATCTGGAGAAAGCATTGCAGCTGAGCGACGGAACGCCGAAGGATATGGATTTCGATATCAATTACTATCTGGCCATCGCGTATTTCAGGAACGGGCAGGCGAGCGATGCCATCGGCGCTTACGATGCGATTCTTGCTCTGCGCCCGAAGGAAACGGAGGCCTGTTTTCTGCGGGGATGCGTGAAACTGGAAAGCGGGAATTACGAAGGTGCAAAACAGGATTTTGACCAGGCAATAGCACAGGATAAAGAGAACTATGACAGACTGATAGATATCTATATCGCATTGTCGGATAACGGCTATAAGGACGTTGGAAAAGAATACTTTCAGCAGGTAATAGCCGACAATGAAAAGACGATTTCCGATTATGACATGGGCCGCATTTATTATTATCTGGAAGACTATGAAAATGCGAGAAATTATTTGTCCAAAGTGAAAATTTCCACCGATTATGAAGCGTCGTTATACCTGGGAAGAACGTATGAAGCGCTTGGCGACTATAATTACGCGTCAAGCATTTATAACGACTATACGCTGAACGACCAGAGCCAGCCGGAAATCTATAATCAGCTCGGCCTGTGCCGGATGCAGATGGGCGAATACGAACTGGCGCTTTCCTCCTTTCAGTCCGCGATGGGCATCGAAGGAAATGATATGATGCAGACGCTGAAATTCAATGAAATCGTTGCCTATGAGTACATGAAAGACTATAAGACCGCTGCCGCGCTTATGGGCGATTATCTGAAATCCTATCCGGATGATGAGACGGCGCAGCGGGAGTATCAGTTTTTGAAGACCCGGTAAGAGCGATATATGTGGCCGCGTTTCCATGCCGCCCGCCGCCGACAGGAAAGTAATGTTCCGGCGGGCGGCATGGAAACGCGGCGGCCGGAGAACGGCCCGGGGGGTAAGGTTGTTTATTGACAAGCAGAAAACACAATGGTACGATAGCAAGTGTATTGTTTTATTCGAGCCGTTTATATTGTAAATTTTGTTCTGCATCAGAACGTTGTGCAGGGAAAGGTATGGTATAAGAAATGGGAAAGACTTTTTTACGAGTGAAGGGAATTATAAAAAAGGATGACAGGTATCTGTTAGTCAAAAGATGGGTGGATGACCATATTCCGGAGCCTTATATATGGGAATTTATCGATACGGAAGTAAATCACGGAGAAGCGCCGGACGAAGCGGTGCTGCGCGCAATTCAGGAGCTTTTGTCGATTGACGGCAAAATTGAGAAAATTGAATACACATGGTCGAACATGTTGGGCGAAACACACTGTGTCGGCATCGCCTATATCTGCTCCATTCCGGAAGACGAAGAAAAACATATTATTTTGCCGGAAGAGTACGGCGAATACGAGTGGGTAAAGAGAGAAGAGTTTGAAGATTACATTGAAAACCAGTTCGTACTGCAGGATTTAAAAGATAAAAAACTGTAAGGACGGAAGGGAAACATAGTTTCATCCGCACACTGAGGAAAGGGCATGGGCATAAGAATGATAGATAAGCTGATTCAGAAGATTGAACGGACAGGCGCGCCGATTGTTGTGGGGCTTGACCCGATGCTGAAATATATACCGGAGCATTTGCAGAAAAAGGCTTTTGCGGAGTACGGAGAGACGCTTCAGGGCGCGGCGGAAGCGGTATGGGCATTTAATAAAGAGATTATAGACAATTTATACGACCTGATTCCGGCGGTGAAACCGCAGATTGCGATGTATGAGCAATTCGGAATCGAAGGTCTGCTTGTTTTTAAACGGACGGTAGAATACTGCAAGGAAAAAGGGCTTATCGTTATCGGCGATGTGAAACGAGGTGATATCGGTTCCACATCCGAAGCCTATGCGGTGGGACATCTTGGAGGCGTACAGGTCGGCGGGCAGTTCTGCCGCGGATTTGATGAAGATTTTGTCACGGTGAATCCGTATCTTGGTTCCGACGGCGTAAAGCCTTTCATCAAAGTATGCCAGGAAGAAAAGAAGGGAATTTTTGTTCTCGTTAAAACATCCAATCCGAGCAGCGGGGAATTTCAGGACCGCATGGTGCGGGAAGGCATTACGGCAGCTGCGGAAAGAGAAGGCGCAGGCGGTATCGCGTCCGCCGACAGGCCGCTTTATGAAATCGTCGGCGAAAAGGTGGCGGAATGGGGCGCGGACTGTATGGGCAGCGCTTACAGCAATATCGGCGCGGTTGTCGGGGCGACCTATCCGGAGCAGGGAAAGATTTTGCGGAAACTGATGCCAAAAGCGTTCATTCTCGTGCCGGGCTATGGGGCACAGGGCGGAAAAGGCGCGGATTTGGTGCATTTCTTTAACGAAGACGGACTCGGTGCGATTGTCAATTCTTCCAGAGGCATCATTGCCGCATACAAACAGGAAGAATATGCGGGATATGGAGCGGAGCATTTCGCGGAGGCTTCCAGAGCGGCTGTAATCGCGATGAAGGAAGATATCGCGGAGGCGCTGAAACAGAGATAATGACGCGGAACGGCGAAAAGGAGGCATAAGAAATGGAACGGTACAAACAGGAATTTATCGAATTTATGGTAGACAGCCAGGTGCTCAAGTTCGGCGATTTTACATTAAAAAGCGGCAGAAAATCTCCTTTTTTCATGAATGCCGGCGCATATGTGACGGGAACGCAGTTACGCAGACTGGGCGAATATTATGCCAGAGCGATTCATGACCATTACGGGTTGGATTTTGATGTATTGTTCGGCCCGGCTTACAAGGGGATTCCTCTTTCCGTTGCGACGACGATGGCAATCAGCGAATTATACGGAAAAGAAGTAAGGTATTGTTCCAACCGAAAAGAAGTAAAGGACCACGGGGACACCGGCATTCTGCTCGGCAGTAAGCTGAAAGACGGCGACAGGGTCGTTATTATTGAAGATGTTACGACTTCCGGGAAATCCATCGAAGAAACGTTCCCGATTATCAAAGCGCAGGCGGAAGTGGAGATAAAAGGCCTTATCGTATCTTTGAATCGGATGGAAAGAGGACTGGAAAGCGCCAAAAGCGCACTGGAAGAGATAAAAGAAAAATACGGATTTGAGACGAATGCTATCGTTACGATGGAAGAAGTAGTGGAATGTCTGTACAATAAACCTTATCAGGGAAGCATTTATATCGACGATACGCTGAAAGCAGCTATTGATGAATATTACAGACAGTATGGCGCAAACTAAATTTATCTGAACAGAAAAGAGGAGGATGCGGAATGGAAGAAAAAACATACAGGACAATGGGAGGCGCCGGAGCGATGAACATTGCGGTCGGAGTCGTCAGTCTGGTAGTCGGCGTTACGAGCGGCATTCTTCTTGTCATTGGCGGCGCGAAGCTTCTGGCGGGAAGGAATAAAATATTATTTTAGGAAATGAATGGGTATTCCGCAGGGGATGCCCATTTGCAGATTCAGGGCTGCGCACGGGAAGGCAGGGTGCTTGATATGGGGCATAAAAATAGTTATATTTTTACAAATAAGAGTCATTCGCAGAAGGGGATTATGGCGACGATACTCGGGATTATATCCCTGACGACATTAATCTATGCGATAGTCATGAGCTATCGGAGCACCGGGGACATACCGATACAGTATGGCGCGGCCGTGCTTCTGGCCATGCTTTTTTCTCTGGCAGGAGCGGCGCTCGGTGTTATTTCCAGGACAGAACGGGATAAATATTATTTTTTTTCTTATCTCGGCATTCTGCTGAATCTGCTTGCGCTCGGATGCGTAAGCGCGATTTTGTACGCGGGTGCATACGCGGTCTGACGGATGGGATGATATTGTAAAGTACAATGGGATTATGAATAAAGATTATGAATGGCAATAAATTAATAATATGACATAGAATATACAATCTTAATATGACATTTTAATATGACAATCTGGCAAAAAGGAGAACATCGATATGCAGGAAAATATGACAACTGCGGAGAAAGAAGCTTTGGAAACGGAACGCTTTACACTGGCCTGTGACAGGATAGCACAGATAACGGATGAAAAGGGGTGCGGTATTTACCAGCCTTATTTTGATAAAATGGCGGCGTTCGTGCTGCTCATGAAAGAAACATGGGATTTTGTGAAAAGCGGCGCGATGCGCGAGGCCTCGCTCGAAGAACTGCAAAAGAGAAACCGGGAGATATACGCGGATATTTTGCCGGAAACTTATGAGAAAAGTTATGCAAATCCTGCTTACGCGGCGGAATGCTTCGGTAAGCCGATGGGGCAGCTGCTTTCTTTTGTATATGCGGAACTGCGCGGCATGATTCCGGCGGCTTACGAGCAGTCCGTGCACGGCATGGTCATCCGCATGGAGCTTTTGCTGGAAATTTATCAGGCATTTCTCAGCGCCGTGCAGGAGCATGCGGAAAAAGAAGCGAAAGATGTGAAAGCGTCCGTTGAGGAAGGCGTAAATGCAGGTCTGCCGTCGGTGGAAGAACTCCGGAAAACAGCTTACTGGTATGTCAGCGACTATTATGAAACGGAAAGTTTTGTGAAAGTGGAAGAAATGCTTTGCCCGGAGCGGGATTTTGCGCTCCGCATCGTGATGGAAAGCGACCTGTCGGATATCCGGTATTTGTATTATTATGGGGAATATGTGTCAGAAAATGAAATCATGACAGCAAGACATTTGAATGCGCTGCCCGACGAGACGATTCGGCTGATGGCTGACACATATACGGAAGGATATCGAATCGGTTTTGCCGCCTGCAACAAAGACATTTCGATTAAAAAAACGGTCAACGTGCGGTATGCGCTCGGTTTTGAACGGATGATACGGGCGGCGGTGCAGAATTTTGATAAGATGGGATTACGGCCGACGATTTACCGTTCCGGTTCGAATTTTTTCCAGGGACGGAGCGTGCATAAGAACGGTTATTTCGGCGCCAATCCGAATAAACAGTTCGACTATGACCACCGGGAAGACAGCGCTCTTTTTCTGGATAAACCGCTTGTGGAGCGGAGACTGGAGTGTATGCAGAGCGCGTTCGAGCATTTGAAAACAGAGGCAGGCGTATTCGGCGGTCCTGCGGTTCTGGAGATTTTCGGGGAACAGCCTTTTGTGCCGCAGAATAAGGACGCTGCCTGCAAGCTGAGCGAAAAGCAGCAGAAACTTTCGGTAGAATATACATCCAGAGCGGGAGCGATGCAGAATCGGTATATCAAAGGCGAAGAGCGGAGTTTCACCATCATAGCCTTTCCGGTTTCCGAAATCGGCCCGCGTTATGAAGAAATATTCAACGAGATAATCCGTATCAATACGCTCGATTATCAGCTGTATCAGAAGATTCAGCAGACCATTATCGACACATTGGATAAGGGGGATTATGTTCTCGTGAAAGGTATGGGAAAGAACCGCACCAATTTGAAGGTGAAACTGCATACGCTGAAAAACCCCGATAAAGAGACGAATTTTGAAAATTGCGTGGCGGATGTGAATATCCCGGTAGGCGAAGTCTTTACTTCTCCGCAGCTGACCGGAACGGAAGGGATTCTTCATGTGACGCGCGTTTTTCTGAACGAACTGGAATATAAGGATATTTCCGTCCGTTTCCAGGACGGTATGATTACGGAATACGACTGCGCCAATTTCGACACCGAACGGGAAAACCGGCAGTACATCAAAGACAATGTGCTTTTCCATCATGATACGCTGCCGCTCGGCGAATTTGCCATCGGCACGAATACGACGGCCTATGTGGCGGCGAGAAAGTATGGCATCGAAGATAAAATGCCCATTCTGATTGCGGAAAAGACCGGCCCGCATTTTGCGGTAGGCGATACCTGCTATTCCCATGAGGAAGAAGTAAAGAGTTACAACCCTGACGGAAAAGAAATCGTGGCGAAAGAAAACGAAGTGTCCGCGCTTCGGGACGAGGATATGGAAAAGGCATATTTTAACTGCCATACGGACATTACGATTCCTTATGACGAACTGGGAGAATTGTCGGTTGTTACGAAAGATAACGAGGTAATACCGATTATTGTGGAAGGCAGATTTGTGCTGGCGGGGACGGAAGCGCTGAATGAGGCGTTTTTATGATGACAGCGCCGCCTCCGCCCGGACAGCTCATAGTTTTTCCGGCGGAGGCCCGCTGTCATTTTCATTTTTTCACAGTATCGGAAGATTCATATTGCGGTTTGCCATAAAATTTAGTAGAATATAGAAAGGAATATGTTCTTTCCACACAAGATATAGTAGATTGTGAAAGAAATTCAGGACGATTAGTGTGAAAAATAAATTTTTCACACGCGAATTTGTGCCTGCGGCGCAAATATCGCAGGTTGAGAGAAAGGTATGGTTATTAGAATGGAGGAGAAAGATGGCACAGGTAGGAATTGTAATGGGCAGCGATTCGGATATGCCCGTTATGGCGAAGGCAGCAGAGATTCTGGAAGAACTCGGTATTTCATATGAAATGACGATTATTTCCGCGCACAGGGAGCCGGACGTTTTTTTCGAATACGCGAAAAGTGCGGAAAACAGGGGCTTTAAGGTTATTATAGCGGGCGCGGGCAAAGCGGCTCATCTGCCGGGAATGTGTGCGGCAATTTTTCCGATGCCGGTTATCGGCATTCCGATGAAGACTTCGGACCTGGGCGGCGTGGATTCCCTTTATTCCATCGTGCAGATGCCTTCCGGCATCCCGGTGGCTACCGTTGCGATTAACGGCGGGCAGAATGCGGGCATCCTTGCGGCGAAAATACTTGCGACATCCGACGCGGCGTTGTTACAGCGTCTGAAAGACTACTCGCAGACGCTGAAAGAGAGCGTTCAGAAGAAAGACGCGCGTCTGCAGGAAGTCGGCTATAAAAATTATGGAACAGGAAAATAAAGACTTACAGCAGGAGAGGAGCAGGGATATCATTATGGATTATAAGACCGCAGGCGTCGATATCGAAGCAGGATACAAATCAGTGGAACTGATGAAAAAATATGTGAAGGAAACGACCAGACCGGAAGTTCTCGGTGGACTCGGCGGATTTTCAGGAGCATTTTCCCTCACGAAAATGAAGGATATGGAAAAACCGACACTTGTGTCAGGGACGGACGGCGTCGGAACCAAGCTGAAGCTGGCTTTTTTGCTGGATAAACATGATACGGTTGGTATTGACTGTGTTGCGATGTGTGTGAATGATATTGCCTGTGCGGGCGGGGAACCGTTGTTTTTCCTGGACTATATCGCCTGCGGCAAAAATTACCCTGAGAAAATAGCGCAAATCGTAAAAGGCGTTTCCGATGGCTGCATACAGGCAGGCGCGGCGCTGATTGGCGGAGAGACGGCGGAAATGCCGGGCTTTTATCCGGAAGAGGAATATGACCTTGCAGGGTTTGCGGTCGGCATCGTGGACGAAAAGAATTTGATTACCGGAGAGCATATCCGGCCGGGAGATGCGCTGATTGGCATTGCTTCCTCCGGGGTGCACAGCAATGGTTTTTCCCTTGTCAGAAAAGTTTTTGAAATGACAAAGGAAAGTCTTGATACATATTACGAAGAACTCGGGACAACACTTGGGGAAGCGCTGCTTGCGCCGACCAAAATTTATGTGAAAGCATTAAAAGCGGTTAAGGAAGCCGGCGTTACGGTGAAAGGATGCAGTCATATCACCGGCGGCGGATTTTATGAAAATATTCCGAGAATGCTGCCCGAAGGTGTGAATGCACAGATTCGGAAGGACAGTTATCCGGTGCTTCCGATTTTCAAATTGCTGCAGAAGACAGGCAATTTGGAAGAAAAAATGATGTATAATACATATAACATGGGACTTGGCATGGTGCTTGCCGTAGAAAAAGAAGATGCGGATAAGGTAATGGAAGCGGTTCGGGCGGCCGGAGAGACGCCATACCGTATCGGAGAAATTAGTTCCGGAGAAAAGGGCGTTACGCTGCTGTAAACAGGAAATCGGAACGGCCGGAAACGAAAATTTGACAGAACAGAAGAAAACGAAAGTCTGATAGATATAGTAGAAAACGAAAGAACAAATGGACTGCGGAAAGGATATGGACACCAAAATGCTGAAAATACTTGTATGTGTGTCAGGCGGCGGAACGAATCTGCAGGCAGTTATCGACGGCATCAAAGAGAAAGAAATTACGAACGCACAGATTGTCCGCGTCATCAGCAATAACCGGAATGCTTACGCGTTGGAGCGGGCCGTGAAAGAAGGAATTGACGCGGTCTGCGTCTCGCCGAAAGACTATACGGACAGGGAACGGTTCCATGACGCGCTTTTACGCGCCGTGGAGGAAAAGGCGCCGGATTTAATCGTGCTGGCAGGTTTTCTGGTAGTATTGCCGGAAGAATTGATAAAAAGATACCGGAATCGAATCATCAACATTCATCCGTCCCTCATTCCCTCTTTTTGCGGGCAGGGCTTTTACGGGCTGAAAGTCCACGAGAAGGCGCTTGAGAGGGGCGTGAAAGTGACCGGGGCAACGGTGCATTTTGTGGATGAAGGAACGGACACAGGACCGATTATTCTGCAGCAGCCGGTTATGGTGGAGGAAGACGATACGCCGGAAATTCTGCAGAAACGAGTGATGGAACAGGCGGAATGGAAGATTCTGCCGCGGGCAATCGATGATATTGCAAACGGCAGGGTGACGATAAAAGACGGAAAGGTAAGGCGGAGCAGATGAAAGTATTGATTGTTGGCGGCGGCGGCCGGGAGCATGCCATCGCGGCGAGCGTTGCCGGGAGTAAAAGAGCGGATAAGATTTACTGCGCGCCCGGAAACGCCGGCATCGGACAGATTGCGGAATGTGTGCCGATTGGCGCGATGGAATTTGACAAGATTGTAGCGTTTGCGAAAGAAAAAGAAATCGACCTTACGATTGTAGGGCCGGACGACCCGTTAGTCGGCGGGCTGACAGACGAATTGGAAGCGGCCGGACTGCGTGTTTTCGGGCCGCGGAAAAATGCGGCGATTCTGGAAGGGAGCAAGGCTTTCTCCAAAGACCTGATGAAGAAATACCATATTCCGACGGCGGCTTATGAGACATTTGACGAGCCGCAGGAAGCACTTGCTTATCTGAAAACGGCGAAGATGCCTGTGGTGCTGAAAGCGGACGGACTTGCACTCGGCAAAGGTGTGTTGATTTGCAATACGCTGGAAGAGGCTGCGGCCGGCGTGAAAACGATTATGGAAGATAAGAAGTTCGGTGCGGCGGGAAACCGGATGGTCGTTGAAGAATTTATGACGGGAAGAGAAGTTTCCGTGCTGTCTTTCGTGGACGGCAGGACGATTCGCATCATGTCTTCGGCGCAGGACCATAAGCGTGCGCTGGACGGAAATCAGGGACTTAATACGGGCGGTATGGGAACCTTTTCTCCAAGTCCGTTTTATACAAAAGAGGTGGATGCGTTCTGTCAGGAGCATATTTATCAGGCGACGGTGGATGCGATGGCCGCGGAGGGAAGGCCATTTCAGGGAATTATCTTTTTCGGGCTGATGCTGACGGAAAACGGTCCCAGGGTGTTAGAGTATAATGCACGCTTCGGAGACCCGGAAGCACAGGTTGTTCTGCCGCGGATGAAAAACGATATTCTGGATGTGATAGACGCCTGCATCGACGGCACGCTGGATAAGGTTGAACTTCAATTCGAGGACAATGCGGCGGTATGTGTGATTCTGGCGTCCGAAGGTTATCCGCTTTCTTATGAAAAAGGATTTTCGGTCAGAGGACTGGAGCGATTTGAAAAAGCAGACGGATACTACTGTTTCCACGCGGGAACAAAGCGGACGGAAGAAGGCATTGTTACGAACGGCGGAAGGGTGCTTGGCGTAACCGCGCTCGGGACCACGCTGCAGGAGGCCAGGGCCAATGCGTATGCGGCCGCGGGGTGGGTCGATTTTGATAACAAATACATGAGAAAAGATATCGGCAAGGCGATAGAAGAAATAGAAGTGTAAGGGATAAAAGGGGGAAGCAGTCATGAGTGGTTTGACGGAATTTCAGGATTTGGATGTATATCATCGGCCGACAAAATGTCCGGAATGCGGCGGCATCATGAAATTTAAGGGGTGTGGAGAGTATCGGTGTGAGGACTGCCGGTATGTGGAGTACGACGATTACGGCAAAGTGCGTAATTATGTGGAAAAACATGCGGGCGCGACCGCGGCGCAGGTAGCCGAAGCGACCGGCGTCAAGCAGAAGACGATTCGAACGATGCTCAAAGAGTCCAGGCTGGAAATCGCGGAAGGTTCCAATTCTTTTATGAAATGTGAGATGTGCGGCGCAAGTATCCGGGCCGGAAGAGTGTGCAGCAAATGTGAGCCTGCCTATACTAAGGCAATGGCTGACAAAGCGTCTACGAGGAACGCGAAGATGATGGCCGGCTTTGGTATGGAACGTCAGCGCGGTGAAGAAGGCGCAAAACGTTTCGAACGGGAAAAATAGGAAAAAGGAAACACAAAAGAAAGATACGGGGTATCAGAATGGGAAAAAAGTGGAAACATAGTAAAAGCAGCATGATAAGAGGCGTACTGTCAGTGACCTGCGCAGTTCTTTTCTTCCTGGGCGGGAAAATCCAGAGCCAGGCGGCGGAAACCGGCAAAATTAAAGTCGGTTCGGCGATTATCAGAGAATCGGCCGATACGAACAGCGCACCGGTTGCGACTTCCTCACAGGGAACCGTGGTGACGATTAACAAAGAAGTGACGGATGCCGCGGGAACTGTCTGGTATGAAATTCAGGTAGACGCCAACACGATTGGTTATGCCCGTTCTGACCTGGTTGAAAAAGAAGGCGGTTCCGATAACGGACAGTCGGACGGGGCGCAGACAAATAATGCCGGTTTTGCACCGGGAGCCGAGACCGGTCCGGAAACGGCGATGGATGCACAGTATGCGACGATTAAAGTGCGTGCGGCCAAAATCAGGACGGCGGCTTCCACAAGCAAAGGCGTAGTGGACTCCATACCGGAAGGCCATCAGGTTGTTATCAGCGGACAGACAAACGGCAGCGATAAACCCTGGTATTATATTACGTTTACGGGAACGGACGGGACGGAAAAATCCGGTTATGTTCGTTCCGACCTGGTAACACTCGGCGATATGGTTCCGGTGCAGGCGCCGGAAGAGCCGGAGCCGGAAGAAGTGACGCCGGAACCGGAGCCAGAGCCGGAGCCGGAAGTAAGAGATGAATATGAACTCCTTTATGAGCCGAATGCAGATGGAAATTATGAATGGTATCTGCACGACTATACCGGAGAAACGGAAACGAAGCAGAGTGTCAGAGAGATATTGGACACGGTTCATGCATTGGACGTTAATCAGTCAATCGATGCCAAAACAGTTTCGAAGCAGCGTATCATCATTATTGTCCTGCTCGGCATCATTGTACTGCTTGCGGTCGTCCTCACAATTATGGTCTTCAAGCTGCGGGATGCTTCTTATGAGGACGATGACGATGACGATGACGATGATGAGGAAGACGAAGAAGAGGACAGAAGAAGAGAGGCGGCAAGGCGGAGACGCACGGAGCGGGAAGAGGCGCCGGCGGCAAGAAGAAGAGCGCCGGAACAGGGCAGAGCGCCCGGGGCGCGGCGGCCGGAAGAAGGCGGAAGAAGTTCCGATTCCAGAAGAAGCCAGAGCGCGGGCCGGCCGACGGACGGCAGACGTCCGGCCGATGGCAGAAGGCCCTCGGAGCGGAGTCGGCAGATGCCTGACAGAGAAGTCAGATATGAAGAAGATGCGCCTCCGGTAAGAACGGGAACAAAGCGAAAAGCCAGAAATTTCATGATGGATGATGATGAATTTGAGTTTGAGTTCCTGAATATGAAAGATAAAGATGTTTAAAACATGAAGAGCTGAAACGGGGGCGCATATGGTTATTGAAATCGATTTTAACAGCGATGAGGCTTTATATTTACAGCTCAGAAATCAAATCGTACTGGGAATTGCGACTTCCAGATTCCGGGAAGGCGATGCGCTTCCTTCCGTCAGACAGCTTGCGGAAAATATCGGGATTAATATGCACACGGTCAATAAAGCCTATTCCGTGCTGAAACAGGAAGGGTTTGTCAAGGTGGACAGAAGACGGGGAGCCGTCATCGCAATTGACATCGATAAGATTCAGGCCCTGGAAGAAATGCGGGGAGCCATGCAGGTTATTCTTGCAAAAGCCTGCTGTAAAAATATTTCGAGGGAGGAAGTGCATTCCCTAATCGATGAAATATATGAGGAGTATGGAGGAATATAATCATGCGGCCACAATTTACGGACAAGGCCAAAATGGCTTTGACGCTGGCGGAACGTGCGGCAAGAAATCTGAAACAGAGTTATGTGGGAACAGAACACATTTTGTTTGGTCTGCTGCGCGAAAATACGGGAGTCGCTGCTACCGTCCTGATGGAGAACGGTGTGGAATTGCAACAGTTGAAGGACTTGATAAAAGACTTGATTGCGCCGGAAAGCACGGTTATGCTGGCAGAAAGAGACGGTTATTCCCCCAGGGCGGAAAAAGTGCTGGAAGAGGCGCACAGACAGGCAGAGCGCTTTCACAGCGATAAAACAGGAACGGAGCATATTCTGCTTGCCCTGCTCAAGGAAGGCGAAAATGTAGCGGTCCGGCTCCTGAATACGATGGGAATTTCCATCCAAAAGCTGTATGTGGAAGTTTTGACGGCAATGGGAGAAGATAAGTCCCTCTATAAAGAAGATTTGGGAAAAAAGCAGAATAAAAAGAAAAACGCGACTTCCACGCTGGAGCAGTACAGCAGAGATTTGACGGCGCTTGCCAGAGAAGGAAAGCTGGACCCGGTCATCGGCAGAGAAGACGAAATCCGGCGGGTTATCCAGATATTAAGCAGAAGAACAAAGAATAATCCCTGTCTGATTGGCGAGCCGGGCGTGGGCAAAACGGCGGTCGTAGAAGGACTTGCGATGCGCATTATGACGGGTGACGTGCCTTTTACCGTTCAGGATAAAAGGGTTATGACACTGGATTTATCCGGTATGGTGGCAGGCAGCAAGTACCGCGGCGAGTTCGAAGAGCGGATTAAAAAGGTCATCAGGGAAGTCGTGGACGACGGCAATATCATTCTTTTTCTGGATGAAATGCACACAATCATCGGAGCCGGCGGGGCGGAAGGCGCGATTGACGCGTCGAATATCTTAAAACCCTCCCTCGCCCGGGGAGAAATCCAGCTGATTGGCGCGACCACGATTGCCGAATATCGGAAATATATTGAAAGAGACGCCGCGCTGGAACGGCGGTTTCAGCCGGTAACGGTGGAGGAACCGACGCCGGAAGAGGCGGAAAATATTTTAAAGGGAATCGCCCATAAATACGAAGAGCATCATCGAGTGACGATTACGCCGGAAGCGGTAAAAGCGGCGGTCTCTCTCTCGTCAAGATATATCAATGACAGGAATCTTCCGGATAAGGCGATTGACATTATAGACGAAGCCGCCGCTGCGGTGCGGTTAAACAGCAGCCGGCAGCCGGATAAGCTGAAAGAGCTGGCGGAAGAGATTCAGAAGACGGATTTGCAGATAGAACGTTCGATTCGAATGGAAGCCTTTACACAGGCAGGAGAACTGAAAAAGAAGCAGGACGGCCTGATTAAAAAATATGAGCGCGCATTGAAGCGCATGGAAAAAGACGACGAAAAGAAAGACTATGTCATCGGTGAAAATGAAGTCGCTGAAGTCGTTTCCCTCTGGACGAAGATTCCGCTCCAGAAACTTGCGGAAAAAGAGTCGGAACGCCTTTTGAAACTGGAATCAATTCTGCATGAACGCGTTATCGGGCAGGAAGAAGCGGTGAAAGCTGTTTCCAGAGCCATGCGAAGAGGACGTGTCGGATTGCAGGACCCGAACAGACCAATCGGTTCGTTCCTGTTCCTCGGCCCTACCGGCGTCGGGAAGACGGAATTGAGCAAGGCGCTCGCGGAAGCGATGTTCGGGTCGGAAAACGCGTTGATTCGTGTGGATATGTCCGAGTACATGGAAGGACATTCCGTTTCCAAAATGATTGGTTCTCCGCCGGGATATGTAGGCTTTGAGGAAGGCGGGCAGCTCAGCGAGAAGATACGGCGTAATCCCTATTCGGTCGTTTTGTTCGATGAGATAGAAAAGGCTCATCCGGACGTGTTTAATATATTGCTGCAAGTGTTGGATGACGGACATATTACGGACTCCAAAGGGCGGAAGGTAAGCTTTAAGAATGCGATTCTGATTATGACTTCCAATGCCGGCGCGCAGAGAATCATGGAACCGAAGAACCTCGGTTTTTCTTCGGGAGCTTCCGAGAAGCAGAATTATGATAAGATGAAAGAAAACGTGATGGAAGAGGTAAAGAGACTGTTTAAACCGGAGTTTATCAACAGAATCGATGAAATTATGGTATTCCATCCGTTAAACCGCGATAATATGAAGCAAATCATTACGATGCTTTCGAAGAACCTGACGAACAGGTGCAGGCGGCAGATGGATATCGAACTGACGGTATCCCCTGCGCTGAAAGAATACATTGTAGAGAAATATACGGACGCCAAGATGGGCGCAAGACCGATGAAACGTGCAATTCAGACGGAAATCGAAGATACGCTGGCGGAGGAAATCCTTTCCGGAGCCGTGAAAGGCGGGGATAAGGTGTCCGCGCTGCTGAAAAATAAGAAAGTAGTTTATAAAGTACGCGAATGATGCGGTTGGTTCGTGTGAAAAATCGCAGGTTGAGAGAAAAACAGGGTTATCAGCATAAAGAGAAGAACGCAGGAGGAAATGACAATGGCTGTTATTGAAGAGTTAATCAGGGTAGAAAAAGATAATGCAATCAGTTTCGGAAATCATAAACTGGACGCAAAGGCAAAAGTAGAAAACTTTGAACATGCAGGCGACCTGTGGAAAGTAAAAACTTATAAGAGCATTACCAAACTGGAAAAGAACGGTCTGTTCGCTTATGAATCCGTACCCGGAACGAGCGTCAGTAATTTTGTGGAAAAGGAGAATGGCGTCAGCTTTCTGGTGGAAGGCGATGAAGACGCTCAGATAACGGTCGGTCTGGAAGACGAAACAGAATATGATGTTTTGGTGAACGGTGAAGAAATCGGAAGGATGAAGACAAATCTGGGCGGTAAACTGAATCTCAGCGTGGAACTTGCGGGAAGCGGCGAGGTCAGCGTCACGATTGCCAAATAAGAGGTCTTATGGCAAAGGCAAAAATGACAACGGTATTTTATTGTCAGAACTGCGGATATGAGTCCTCAAAATGGATGGGACAATGTCCCGGCTGCAAAGAGTGGAATACCTTTGTGGAAGAGAAAACGAAGACGAAAACGACGGGTTCCGGCATGACGGGGCGGGCTGTAAGGGAGGCGGGAAAACCTTCCAGACTTTCGGAAATTGCGCTGAAGGATGAAGAAAGAATGTCCACCCATATGAAAGAACTTGACAGAGTATTGGGAGGCGGCATTGTGCCGGGCTCCCTTATTCTCGTGGGCGGCGACCCGGGTATCGGCAAATCCACGATTCTTTTGCAGGTTTGCAGACACATGGCGTTGGACGGAAGGAAAGTATTGTATATTTCCGGAGAGGAATCGCTCAAACAGATTAAACTGCGGGCGAATCGAATCGGTGATTTCGGAGAGACGCTTTATTTGCTGTGTGAAACCAGTCTTGCGGTTATCGAAGAAACCATCCGTCATCTCATGCCGGACATTACCATTATTGATTCCATACAGACGATGTATCAGGAAGACGTCTCGTCGGCGCCCGGAAGCGTGTCCCAGGTGCGGGAAGCGACGAACCTGTTTTTACAGCTGGCCAAAGGCATGGGAACTTCCATTTTTATTGTCGGCCATGTGACGAAAGAAGGAACGGTGGCAGGCCCCCGTGTTCTGGAACACATGGTGGATACGGTGCTTTATTTTGAAGGAGACAGACATGCCTCTTACCGTATATTGCGCGGCGTCAAAAACCGTTTTGGCTCGACGAACGAAATCGGCGTCTTCGAAATGCAGGAAAAAGGACTTGTGGAAGTAACGAATCCTTCGGAATTTATGTTGGAAGGAAAACCGGAAGGAGCGAGCGGCTCGGTCGTGTCCTGTTCGATGGAGGGAACGAGACCGATTTTATTTGAAATACAGGCGCTCGTCTGCCGCACCAATTTCGGATTTCCGCGGAGACAGGCGAACGGAACCGATTTTAACCGGGTAAATCTTCTGATGGCGGTCCTTGAAAAAAGAGTGGGGCTGCAGATGTCCGACTGTGACGCCTATGTGAATCTGGCAGGCGGCATGAAAATTGCGGAACCGGCAATTGACCTGGGAATAGCAATGGCGGTCGCATCCAGTTTCAAAAACCGGCCGATTGATGATAAAACAGCCGCATTCGGAGAAATCGGGCTGAGCGGCGAAGTGCGCGGCATCAGCATGATAGGCCAGCGCATTCAGGAGGCGGCCCGCATGGGATATACGACCTGTGTCATCCCCAAAGTATGCGAGAAACAGTTGAAAAACGTGAAAGATGTAAAAATTATCGGCGTTTCTTCGGTACAGGATGCGATAGATTTGATTTGAAGAATTGAAGATTTGAAACGGCTCAGCCTCCGCCCGGACAGAGCATCGTTCTCTGGCGGAGGCCCTGGAAAGGCGCCGGCGCTTGGCGAAAAGACAGCTTGCTGTATTTGAGCTTAGCGCCGCTGCTGCCTTTCGTGGAGCGAGAGCGTGCCTCCAAAGAGAACGATGCTCTGTCCGGGCGGAGGCTGCGCCGTTTCAAACATTTTTTAACATTGTGTGAACAGGAGTCTGTTTTTATGTTCAAATTGTTTTTGATGTGATAAAATAGGTTGTCTTATCGTAAAATGTAGAAATAGAAGGAGCCGTTATGAATGGTCAAAAGAAATGGAAACTGGGCGTCCCGCTTTTGATATTGGAATTTCTGGTCCTGGTGGCCGCGGTCATCGTGCTGTATGTCATTACGACAACGACGAATGAAATCGAACGAACCGACCTCGATGAAGAACATATTATTATCAATGAAGAAGTGGCGGAAGAAAAGTCGGAGAACCGGAATGAAGAGGAAAAAAGTGACGAACAGACGAATACAGCCCCTAAAGGATACCGAAACATCGCGCTTTTCGGAGTGGATGCGAGGGACGGAGAACTCGGGCGGGGAACGAGAAGCGATACGATTATTATCGCGAGTATTAACCAGGATACCCATGAAATCAAACTTGTCTCCGTTTACCGGGACACCTATCTGAATCTTGGAAACGACACCTATAATAAGTGTAACGGCGCCTACGCGAAAGGCGGACCGGAACAGGCTATTACGATGTTAAATATCAATATGGATTTGGATATTACGGACTATGTGACAGTCGGATTCAGCGGACTGATTGATGCCATCGACTGTCTCGGCGGTATTGAAATAGAAATTACAGAATCGGAAATCAATCATCTGAACAATTATCAGCTCTGCATGGCAGAGGAAATGGGCGTCGATTATACGCCGGTGACGAATCCGGGGCTGCAGACGTTAAACGGGATGCAGGCGACGGCCTACTGCCGCATCCGCTATACGAAGGGCGATGATTTCAGGCGCGCGGAGAGACAGCGGGATGTTCTCGGCGCAATGATGATTAAAGCAAAAGGCGCGTCTCTGACAACGCTACGGGATGTAGTAACGGCGGTGCTGCCTTCTGTAAATACGTCTTTGAATGTGAATGAAATGATTAGTGTGCTCGGTACGCTGGCAGAATATAATGTGGTGGCGTCCGAAGGTTTTCCTTTTGAGAGCGAACGCATTAATGCGACTATCGGGAGCAAGGGAGACTGTATCATACCGACGACTCTTGAGGAAAATGTGACGATGCTGCATGAGCTGCTGTTTGAAGAAAAAAATTATACGCCGTCCAAACAGGTAAAAACCATGAGCGAGGAAATCACCCAACAGACGGCGGACTATATTTCATAATTCAAAAGATTTAAAAAAGGACAGAAGCAGGGCGACGGGAGAGGTAACTGAAAACGATGAAAAAATTACTGGTGTTTTTAAAAGATTATAAAAAAGAGACGGTTCTTGCGCCGCTCTTTAAGATGTTAGAGGCAGGTTTTGAGCTGTTCGTGCCGCTCGTTATGGCGGCGGTCATCGACCGCGGCATTGCACAGGAAGATATTTCCTATGTGTTGAAAATGGGCGTTGTGCTTGTCATGCTAGGATTGATTGGACTGACCTGTTCGATTACGGCGCAGTATTTTGCGGCAAAAGCGGCGGTCGGTTTTTCAACCAAATTAAAGCACGCATTATTCGAACATATTCAGGGGCTTTCTTTTTCTGAAATGGATAAACTCGGCACATCTACCATGATTACCCGTATGACTTCCGATGCCAATCAGGTGCAGAACGGTGTTAATATGGTGCTTCGTCTTTTTCTGCGTTCGCCTTTTATCGTATTCGGTGCAATGGTAATGGCCTTTACCATCGATGTGAAGGCGGCGCTTATTTTTGTTGTAACGATTCCGCTGCTTTCCGTTGTCGTATTCGGTATCATGATGATTACGATGCCTCTTTATAAAAAGGTGCAGGCGGGGCTCGACAAAGTACTCGGCAAAACGCGGGAAAATCTGACGGGTGTCCGTGTTATCCGCGCGTTCCATAAGGAAGAACAGGAAAAGGCGGAATTTGAACAGGATAACAGGGCATTGACCCACATGCAGCTTTTTGTCGGAAAAATATCGGCATTGACCAATCCGGTCACATACATCATTGTCAACGTGGCGACAATTATCCTCATTTATACGGGAGCGGTGCGGGTAGATACCGGATATATTACACAGGGGGAAGTTGTTGCGCTGGTCAACTATATGTCCCAGATTTTGATTGAACTCGTGAAGCTTGCCAATCTGATTATTACAATTACGAAAGCGCTCGCCTGTGCGAACCGTATTCAGAGTGTGTTTGAACTGCAGTCCAGCATGGAATGGAAAGAGAAAAAAGATGCGGCGGCGGACGGCAATACGAAGCAGGAAACTGCGGCGGCGGACGACAATACGGAGCGGGAAGCCGCGTCGCCGTATGCGGTGGAATTTGACCGGGTGGGACTGACCTATCAGGGAGCCGGAGCGGAATCGTTAAGCGATATCGACTTTAAGGTGAAAAAAGGCCAGACAATCGGAATCATCGGCGGTACGGGCTCCGGAAAATCTTCGCTCGTGCATCTGATTCCCCGTTTTTATGACGTAAGCCGCGGAAACGTGAAAATAGACGGCAGGAACGTAACAGAGTATGGTATGGAAGAACTGCGGGATAAAATCGGTATGGTCATGCAGAAAGCGGTTCTTTTTCAGGGAACGATTCGGGAAAACTTAAGTTGGGGCAAACCGGACGCGACGACGGAAGAAATGAACCGGGCGTTGGAGATTTCCCAGGCAAAAGAATTTGTCGATACGAAACCGAAAGGACTGGAAGAACCTATTGCACAGGGCGGGAAAAATCTTTCCGGCGGACAAAGACAAAGGCTGACGATTGCGCGGGCGGTAGTCAAACAGCCGGAAATTCTGATTCTGGACGACAGCGCATCGGCACTGGATTATGCTACCGATGCGAGACTGCGCAAAGCGATTCGGGGGATGGGAGAAGAAACGACGGTCTTCATCGTGTCGCAGAGAACTTCATCAATTCAGTATGCTGACCAGATTATCGTGCTGGAAGACGGCAGGATGGCAGGAATCGGAACGCATGAAGAGCTGCTGAAAAGCTGTGAAGTTTATCAGGAGATACACTATTCTCAGACATAAGACGAATTTATTCGTCTTGCGAATATTGCGCCGACGCGGTCAGCGTCCTGGCAGAGCATTACAGGAAAGAGACAGAAGGGAACGGACGGAAATGAAGAAAAAGGGAGCAAAACAGGCGGAGACGTTGAAAAAGGTGCTGCGTTATATACGAAAATACTGGCTTTATCTGGCGTTGTCAATCGCCTCGGCAGCGGTAACGGTAGCGCTTACGCTGTATCTGCCGATTCTGACCGGAAAGGCTATCGACCTGATTCTGGAAAAAGGGCTGGTTGATTTCCCGGGGATTTTTGACATTTTACGAAAAATGGCGGTTGTGATTCTCATTACGGCTTTTGCACAATGGCTGATGAATGTCTGTAATAACAAGATGGCGTATCATATCGTACAGGATGTCAGAGATGAAGCTTTTCGCAAAATCGAAATTTTACCTTTGAAATACATCGACGGTCATTCCTATGGCGAAATCGTGAGCCGCGTCATTGCGGATGTGGACCAGTTCGCCGATGGTCTGCTGATGGGATTTACGCAGTTTTTTACCGGCGTCATTACGATAGTCGGAACTTTGGGATTCATGCTCAGCATTCATATTGGAATAACGGGTGTTGTTGTACTGATAACGCCGCTTTCTTTCCTCGTAGCGGCTTTTATTGCCAAAAAGACATTTTCCATGTTTAAGCTGCAATCCGAAACAAGGGGAGAGCAGACGGCTTTCATCGATGAAATGGTGGGAAATCAGAAGATTGTGCAGGCCTTTTCTCATGAAGACGAGGCGCTGGAGAAATTCGATGAAATCAATGAAAGGCTTCAGGGGGCGTCCTTGAAAGCAATCTTTTTTTCGTCAATTACCAATCCGTCCACGCGCTTTGTCAATAATCTCGTATATGCGGGTGTGGCAATCTGCGGAGCGGTTTTTGCCATTCATAAAGGAATCACGGTCGGACAGCTTTCCTGCTTTTTAAGCTATGCGAACCAGTATACGAAGCCTTTTAACGAAATATCCGGCGTGGTGACGGAGTTACAGAACGCGCTCGCGTGCGCGGCCAGAATTTTTGAACTGATAGAAGAGGAACCGCAGATACCGGATGCGGAAAATGCAGTTGTGTTAGAGCAGGTGGACGGTACAGTTTCGCTGAGAGACGTTTCTTTTTCCTATGTACCGGATAAGAAGCTGATTCAGCATTTTAACCTGGCCGTGAAGCCGGGGCAGAGAATCGCAATCGTCGGGCCTACCGGATGCGGAAAAACAACGGTCATCAATCTGCTCATGCGCTTCTATGACGTGGATGCCGGCGCAATCTGTGTGAACGGCCACGATATCAGAGAAGTGACGAGAAAGAGCCTGCGGGGAAGTTACGGCATGGTATTACAGGAGACCTGGCTGAAAACCGGAACGATACGGGACAATATCGTGATGGGAAAACCGGACGCTACGGACGAAGAAGTCATTGCGGCGGCGAAAGCTTCCCATGCGCACAGCTTTATCAAACGTCTGCCCAACGCATATGATACGGTAATTACGGAAGACGGCGGCAATCTTTCCCAGGGACAAAAACAGCTGTTATGTATTACGAGAGTCATGCTTTGCCTGCCGCCGATGCTGATTCTGGACGAAGCGACGTCTTCCATTGATACGAGAACGGAAATCCGGATTCAGAAAGCATTTGCGACCATGATGAAAGGGAGAACCAGTTTCATTGTTGCGCACAGGCTTTCGACAATAAGGGAGGCGGATGTCATCCTCGTCATGAAAGACGGCAATATTATCGAACAGGGCAGCCACGAATCTCTGCTCGAAAGTAAGGGATTTTACGCGGAGCTTTACCAGAGCCAGTTTGCAAAGGCATAAGACAGAGGAACATAAGGCAGACATCAAACAGCCGTAAGCAGAAAAAGAGCGCAGCCGCAACGGGTTGTCATAGAAAAAGAGCTGATAAAATATCAGCTCTTTTTGAATGGGAAAATATAGGAAATTACTTAATCGGTTCAGCTTCCAAATCTTCATAGTAGGAAGCATCTTCGTTATAGTCCATGAATTCTGAGTGGATATCGGTAATCAAACCGTTTTCCCAGGTAAATATCATATAGTGGTATACGACTGTGTGGTTTTGCAGATATTCGTCCGAACTGAGAAGCGACAGTAATTCGGAACGCTCGATTTCATTATCCGTACAGATTTGTTCGATTGTGGTCGGAAGTCCATCGATGAAAAAAGTCGGAAGAATTGTTCTGATAGAATCCGTAAAAGGAATTTCTTTCGGCGTAATCGCTTCAAACGGCCCATATTCTATGGAAGTCTCTATGTCATAACTTCCGTAAGCTGCCAGAAAAACTTCCGGTGTGTCACCGATGCCGATTCCTTTGCTGGTAGTGTTGGTATTCTGATTCAGCTCATAATCCGAAGCCTCTAAGAGCGGTGTCTCTTTTCCGCAGGCGGTCAGAATACATATTAAAATAAGAAAAGTAATCAATAATTTTTTCATAACAGGGGCAGTAGGAATCGAACCCACATCGATGGTTTTGGAGACCACTGTTCTACCTTTGAACTATGCCCCTATAATTCTTCTGTAATCACTAAGTCGTATTATAACATAAGTTAAGATGCTTCTGCAAGTCCTTTTTTTCAATGAGGGGGTGTGTTACAATAAAAACGTTATGAGAGAGGCCGGGCGGTCAGGACAGAGTTCTCTTTAGAGGCACGCTCCCGCTCCACTAAAAATGTAGCGGTACTAAGGATTTTGTGGCACAAGTGTCACAAAATCCAAGTACCGACATTTTTACAGGGCCTCTGCCAGAGAACTCTGTCCTGACCGCCCGGCCTCTCTCATAATACAAAGAAGTAGAAAAGGGAGGATTTATATGAGGAAGAAATTGACGGGGAAATGTATCGTGGCCGCGGCGGGTCTGTGTGTACTTTTTGGGCTGCCGGGGTGCGGAAATACGGGGGGACAGGAAAGCGGGCCGGCAGAGCCCGTGGAAAATACGGCCGCGCAGCCGGAAGAAACGCAGACGGAGGACGTCCGGAGCGAAGAAACGGAAGACGTCGGAGCAGGAAACGCGGCGTCGGAAGAAGACGGGCCTGCGCCTGAGGCAAAATGGCCGGTGGATACGATAATTTATGAACTGCCTGCGCAAGCCGAAGAAGCCGGCGTCTATGTGGAGCCAATCGACGGTCTTTCGGAAGATTTTATCCGGGGCGTGGATATTTCCAGCATTATTGCGGAGGAGAAGAGCGGCGTTGTTTATTATAACGAAGAAGGCGCGGAGCAGGATATTTTTCAGACACTGGCACAGAACGGTGTGAACTATATCCGCGTGCGTGTCTGGAATGACCCTTACGATGAGAATGGCAGCGGCTATGGCGGCGGCAACAATGATACGAAGACTGCAGCGGAAATTGGTGCGCGGGCGGCAAAATACGGAATGAAGCTCTGTGTGGATTATCATTACTCCGATTTCTGGGCGGACCCGAACAAACAGCAATGCCCGAAAGCATGGGAAGGTATGGCGATAGAAGATAAATCGGAAGCCCTTTATCAGTTCACGAAAGAGAGCCTTTCCGAAATCATCGACGCCGGCGCCGTAATCGGCATGGTGCAGATTGGAAATGAAACCAACAACGGCATGTCCGGAGAAACGGACTGGACGAAACGGCGGCAGCTGATGCAGGCAGGCTCCAGAGCTATCCGGGAAACCGCACAGGAAACGGGACAGGATATGCAGATTGCGGTTCATTTTACGGATGTTTCCGATAAGAAGGGGACACTGGCCATTGCACAAAAATTATTGGACAAAGAAATTGATTATGATATATTTGCCGTGTCCTATTATCCGTTCTGGCACGGGAGTCTGGAAAATCTGACAGATGTTTTGCGGGAAATTTCCGGAGAGTACGGCAAAAAAGTGCTGGTGGCGGAGACTTCCTATCCCTATACGGACGGGGACGGAGACGGTTCTGCGAACAGCATCGGCGGAACCGATGTGACGCCGGAATATGCGGTCAGCGCACAGGGACAGACAAATGAAATCCGGGATGTGTGCGCGGCGGTGGCCGATGTGGGCGAAGCGGGACTCGGCGTCTTTTACTGGGAACCGGCATGGATTCCGGTAAACGTTTATCAGGAAGACGCGCCGGATGCGGCGTCGGCGTTTTTGGCCAATCAGGAATCCTGGGAAAAGAACGGTTCCGGATGGGCTTCCAGTTATGCGGCTTCCTATGACCCGAAGGACGCCGGTGTATATTACGGAGGAAGTTCCTGGGATAATCAGGCCCTTTTCGATTATGAAGGGCATCCGCTGGAATCTTTGAAAGTATTCAAATATCTGCATTGCGGTACGCTTGTGGAACTGGCGGTGGAAAGCATTTTGCCGGTGGAGCTCAGTGTGCCGTTAGATGGGGAAGTCGTGATGCCTCAGACGGTATGTGTTGTATATAATGACAGGAGCGTTGCGGAAATTCCGATTCGGTGGGATGAGGCGAAGCTGTCGGGAATCGATACGTCTGCGGCCGGAGAGTATGAGGTGAACGGTGATTTCGGTACGCTGACGGATTCGGCGCTTTCACCCGCTGTCATCGAATATCTGGAACAGGAACAGGTAACGGCGAAAATATCCGTGAACCAGAAAAACATGGTCGCAAACAGCAGCTTTGAAGAGGAAGATACGTCCATGTGGGTTATCACGGAAAAGAGCGGCGGCATGACGGATTTCCAGAACAAGGAAGCGGATGCGAAAAGCGGCGTGATGGCATTGCATTTCTATTCTACCGGGGAAGTTTCCTTTACGGCAGAGCAGACCATTACGGGGCTGACGCCGGGGACTTATGAATTTGGTCTCTACATACAGGGCGGCGATGCCGGGGACAGCCCGGACATGTATATCTATGCGGATAACGGAACGGAACGGCTGGAACAGGAAACCGGCGTTGCGGGCTGGTGCAACTGGCAGAATCCGGAGATTTCCGGCATTACGGTAGGAGAGGACGGGACGCTGACCATCGGTGCGTCCGTAAGCTGTGCGGCCAAAGGATGGGGGACGCTGGATGATTTCTATTTGTATCAGGTGAAATAATCGTTTCAGTGGAAGAAGCTGCTAAGTGAAAGCGCATCCTGTCAGAAAAATGTTCAATCGACGAAAAGTGAAATCGTATATTTTAAACAGACGAAAATAAAAAGCATATGCAGATTTGCATACAAATATTATGCAAATCTGCATATTTTATTGACTTTCTGTAAAATCAGGTTTATAATATGGTATATAGTCAGAATAAGGGGGTTAACTTTAAATGAATTTGAAATCTTTTCGTGAGGACAAGCTCAAAATCAAAACACAATCTGCTTTTGCAGAGCTGCTTGGCGTTGAGCAGTCCAATATTTCAAGATGGGAGAAAGACCCGGACAGCATACCGTTTCAAGTGATACAAAGAATCCTTGAAAAAACGGGGGCGACATACGAAGAACTGACCGGGTGGAAAAAGCCGATTCCTGCGCCTTTATATGTTAAAAATACATGGGAAAAAGCGGACTTTACGAAAATCACACTTTTGGAATACGTTTCCAAAGTTTTACAGGAAATGGAACTTCCGGAGGAATACCGCAAATCTTATGTTGAGGATTTATGCAGCGGCATAGCCGCAAAGCTGGTAAAACCAAAAGTTGCGATTGTGGGACGCTCGGACACTGGAAAAAGCACTCTTATCAATGCCCTGTTGGGGATGGATAAAATGCCGGCTTCATGGACGCCTACAACGTCGATAGCCGTCTATATTAAGCATATTTCTGATAAACCTGCTTTCATGGAAGAAGATGTATGGGTATTCGCAAACAGGGAAGGCGAAGAGACTTTGTGGGATGAGTGCAGACTTCACGATGAAAGCTATTGCCGTTCCTGGAAAATCGGAGCAGGCGGCGTCGAAATGCTGCGTTCTTTTGGAACAAGACAGGGTGAGCATTATGACAAAGAAGCCGGCGCTGCGGTAGTTTTTCTCGATGCGCCTGTTCTGAAGACTTGCGATATCGTTGATTTGCCAGGCTTTGGAACGGAAACGGAGAAGGACGATGAAATTACTTTTGCTACGGTCCAAAAGGCTGATGTGGTGATTTATCTTTCACAGGCCAATGGATTTATGCGGATTGAAGACATTACCTATCTGAAGCGTAACATCAATGAGCTTCCCGTATGGGAGAAAAAGGGCGAAAACGCTTTGAAGCCGCTTTCCAATCTGTTTGTTATCGCATCGCAGGCGCATACGGTGAACAATGGTAACAGAGTACAGCTTAAAGAAATATTGGATGTGGGATGTGCCAACCTGTTGAAAACTCTTCCGAATGATTATTGGAATCGCCGGCAGAATTTGTCGGGATATACTTATGCGGATAACGGCTGTAAAGAGCTTCGTTCCCGTTTCTTTGCCTATACAGTTGATGTTCCGGACATATGCGTGCCTTTTAACGCCGCGTTGACTGAGATTCTCGAAGCATTGCCCGACATCATTAATGAAAAAGCAAAGGCCTTTGTACGAGATTATGCAGCATCCCGCAAACCAAGTCTCATCAGGAAAATCTGGAAATATGAGGGGATTGTGGCAGAACGTGATAAATATGCGGCATTGCTGGATGAGGTTGAAAAGAATGAATTGTTCCGTATGCAGGAGAATGACCGGAGAAAAAGGGAGGTCAGAGAGGAAATCGCCCGTCTTTCTGCAGAATCTTTGGATGAGTTCAGCGAATATCTCGCGTCAACCGTTAATATTGATGAACTGATTCGGTTGATGAAAGAAAAGGGCGTTAAGAACAAAAAAGAGGATACGGAATTGTTTGGCAGTTCCCTGCAGAGTATGATTCAGGTGCATTGTGAAACGCTGCTGACGCGGAAGACGGAAATTCTCGCTGAGAAGACGAGGGATTATATCACTTCCTATACGGAAAGCATTGCGCAGCCATTTGAAAACAATAGCATCCATGTGGATTTCGACGCCGGATGGGCATTTGCCTCGACGCTTTCAAAGATGGGGTTAATTGGAGGACTTGGAGGATATGGAGGGATTCTTGCAAGTTCGATTTACGGCGTGGCGCTTCTTGTTGGCGGAGAGATTCCGGTCGGCGCTTCAATCGGTCTGGGAGCTGTTTTTCCAATGCTTTTCGGTGAGACTGGACTTGTCATAGGACTTCTGATTGCAGGAGGATTACAGCTTATGCGATTGTTTGGCGGTGGATGGGAAAAGAGTGTTGCCAAAAAAATTGTTTCGGTTTTTGACGAGAATGATTTCAATATGAAGTTTCGAGATGGCATCCTTCAGTATTGGGAACAAATTGAAAATGCTTTTGAGAGGGCTGCTGCCGGGCTGGATGAAGAATGGGATGAGTATGTCGATAATCTTCGGAAAACGATAACGAAATATGACATTCAGGAGATTCAGCATAAAATTGCAAATCTCAGATGCCTGTCCGATTTTTTCGAGAATATCCCGTTGTAAAATATTGGTTTTATCACTTTTACAACTGGGAGCAACTATCAGGAGGATAAAAATGCTTCGTTTATTTGAGGAATATACAAAGAATGGAAAAATTACCGAGGCTCTGTTAGCAGGGCGTAATCTGTTTAATCGAAATCCGGGAGATGAGAAAATTTTCTCCGCGTATTTCTCCTATCTCTGTACGCTGGCGGAAACGCTTCCGGCTTTTGCAGACAGAAAGAATTTTGCGGAACAGGCGAATGTAGCGCTGGCTTTTTATTCGGAAAATGCCATGCTTACAAAGGAATTTGTAGAAGGTTTTTCAATATACCAACAACGCCTAAACGTTATTTTAGAAAATATTAAAAAAACTACGATGGAAAGGATGGCGGAGGAACAGGAGAAGGCGGAGTCTCTTAATACTGAGTCTCTGAAAAAGTTATTTGCACTGAAAGATTCCATGCAGGGGAAAATAACGCAGGAAAAATTTGATGAGATTCTCGTTCAGATTGGAAAGCTTGACGATGTCATTGAGAAAGACGCTTTCACGGAGGAACAGGCTTCCCTGTATGAATCTTTGACAAAAGACGTTTCAGAGCTTATCGGTGTGAAAATGCGTCAGCTTGAGCACGGGAAAAATATTGATTACAACAAACAGGCGGCCCAGGCCTTTGCATCCGCTTTTGAGAAGTTTCGTAAAGAGGAGGGCAAGTACAAAAATCAGGCACAGTTATTTTCTCTTGTATCGACGACGCTGTTTGCATTCGATGCTTCCCGTCTGTTTAATGAAACCCTGATTTATTACAATCACGTTTACTCCTATATATTCAGCAGACTGGATGATGATGGTAAACTTGCTCTGACCCGATACGCCATAGAGTGCGAACGAAAGCAGAGGTGATTGTATGCTGACATCCTTAAAGAATGGCCGCAGTCTGACTTTTTATCAGCAGGTATCGGTGAAACGAAATGAAATGGACGCTTCCAGTGCGTCAGGGATTTTGGCCGTTCCGATTTCAGGCGCATCCTTTTCGGCGTTGACGGTCACGAACGGATACAACACACAGTTCGGCGGCTTTTTGGAGGCGTTAAATGCGGAACGTTCCATGCTTGCCGACAAAGTGGCAAATGGTATGGCAAAGAACCCTGCATATGTCGGTGCCCGGAATGACGGCGTATCTCTGGCATGGGATTATGAAGCGGCCGATATTAAGATGGGCGGAAATGGTTCGGCGAATTGGAATGCGGCCGAACAGCAGGAAATCCTGGAGAACAGACCGGATATTGTCAATAAGCCTAAAATAGTAGATGGGAAAATGAAGAATCCCAAAGGGGGCGTTCGCGGCGCGGAAGGCCATCATCAAAAAAATGTCGCCGACCATCCGGAAGAACAGGCCAATCCTGACAATATCAAGTTTTATAAAAACCGAAAACAACATCTTGAAGAAGGGCATGACGGCAACTGGAAAAATGAATGTGACGGGCCGATGAACGACAAAAATAAGATGCTTGAAAAAACGAATGCAAAACGCGTATTTCGGAATGAACTGCGCGGTCTCGGATTAGCTGTGGCGATTGGCGCAGGCGTCGGATTGACGATTGGCTTTGTCTCGACGCTTGCGCAGATGGGTATAACGCCTGATACTTTGAAACTGGCAGCGGCCGAGAGTATAAAAAGCGGCGTAGAATCCGGACTGACGTCGGCAGTTGGCTACGGCGTTGGGAGAACAATTGGCGAATTGGCGTCTCAGGCCGTTTCTGGTATGATGGAAAGCGCTGGCGTTGCCATTACGGAAAATCTTTCTAAAATGATTCATATGGGTGCAGCGGGAACGTTGACAATCGCGGTATTCTCTGCATACCAATTTATGAAGTTGAAACTCAGGGGAGCCGCGACAAAGGACGCATTGATACAAACAGGAAAACAAGCGTTGTTTTCGCTTTCCCTGTTAGCTGTTTCCATAGCGGCACAGGGAATTTGGGGCGGTGCGGCCGGGATGATTGTGTCTGTGAGCATCGGAATCATTATCATCTGCTATTCCGCCGCCAATTCCGTGTATCAGCGGCATTTTAGTGAGAAAATACGGGTATACACAATTGAAAAATGCTATCCGTCTTTTTTGGTATAAGGGTGGCGGTATGGAGGATTTGTATGGAGTATTCAGAATTTGTTGAAAAGGCTGTCCGGCAGGATAAACGCAATGTTTTCTCTGTATATGAGGGGAGTCTCGAAAAAATACCAGATGTTATGAAATGCTTTTATAGAGATAATAATCCATTGGATGTGGAGATAAACGCTGTTCGATTTGTTCCGGCAGAAGAACTTTCCGCTATACAGGAGGAATATTCCTGTCTGCATGTACCATTTGTGTTTGCGACCTGTAATGGAGACCCTGTTTTCATGCACAATGGAAATATCTACACCTGTCCACATGGGATTGAAACGCCGGAGTGGGAGCTGTTATCTGAAGATATTAAGAGTTACTTGTCTTTCCTGCTTGAAGAATGAGTTTCGTTACAAAATATTTGTTCTGTTTGGTTGCTTAAGGATTCGGGCGTCAAATGGTGCTTTACAGACATGAGCAGGGCACGAACGCGTGCCCTGCGGGTATTTGTCCGGTTTATCGTACATTTCGATGCAGTAGCCTGCCGCGAAGTCATAGTCTTTCAGCGCCGGGAGCCATTCCGAGAAAATTTTGGAATTAACGTCCTGCAAAACGTCCGGCAGCGGGCCTGTGCAGGGAAATACCGCCCAGGTGAACGCCGGGATTACGACGGTCGTGAAGCCTTCCGGTACATCTTCCGCAGGGGTGTATACGTTGGCAATCAGATATTCAAATTCGTTAAAGCCTCTGGACTCATCGATGTTTATGCCGAATATGCCGTTTTCATACCGGTGGCTGTTTTTTCGGCATGTTCCTTATCATGGCATGTTCTTTCTGCACCATAGAAGGCGTGACGCCATGGAATCTGTAAAAGGCTTTCGTAAAACTGTCAGGAGAATCATAGCAGTATTTGACCGCAACATGCCGGATTTTGTCCGGTCTGTTTGTTTTTAATGAAAATTTAACTATTATATGGAAAATTATCGTGTATACTGGAAGTATGACAGCTATCATTATTATAGCAATTTTTGGAATAAACAGACAGAAGAAGAAAAGATTGAAAGTCGGATAATTTCAGCTTTTGCTTCAGGTGTCTGTAAAAGCAGACGGATGGGAGAAAATCATGGACTTAAACAAAGGGAACCTGAAAAAAATCAGAGGATTGATTCTTTTTACTGCGGTCGTATGTCTTGCGGTGCTGAACATGGATGTTGTATTACATAGTTTCTTTTTCCTTCTGGGAATTGTAAGGCCGTTTATCTATGGCGCGGCAATCGCCTTCGTGCTGAACATTCCGATGAAGGTAATCGAAAAAGGATTGTTTTCAAAGGCAAAAAGTTTCAAAACGGAGAAAATAAAAAGGCCGGTAAGCATTTTTCTGTCGTTTCTGTCAGTCATTCTGGTTATCGTCACCGTTACGGTCACGGTAATTCCGCAGGTGACAAGAACGATGATAGAACTTGGCAATAAAATACCGCAGTTTCTGGCCGATGCGCAAATCTGGCTGGAAGAGCTTTTTGCATCTCAACCGCAGCTTCTGGCCATGCTGGAAGAGTTCGAACCTGCGGAAATAAACTGGGATTCGATTGTCAATACGATAATCGATTTTATGCAGAACGGACTGGGAAATGTGGTAAGTTCTACGGTGACGGTAGCGTCTACGATTATCGGCGGCGTTGTCAATGTTTTTGTGGCGCTTGTGTTTTCTTTTTATATATTGGCGCAGAAAGAAAAACTGGGCGGCCAGTTCAAAAGGATACTGCATGCCTATTTCCCGCAGAAAGTGCATGACAGGACGTTGGAAATCGCTTCTCTTGCAGGAAAGAATTTCAGCAGTTTTATTACGGGACAGTGCATGGAAGCGGTTATTCTGGGCGTGATGTTCGTCGTTTCCATGACGCTTTTCGGTTTTCCTTATGCGGTCATGGTGGGCGTTTTGATTGCATTTACGGCGTTGATACCGATTGTCGGGGCTTTTATCGGGTGTTTTGTCGGAGCGTTTCTTATTATGGTAGACGACCCGGTAAAAGCAATCTGGTTCCTGCTTCTTTTTATCGTGCTGCAGCAGATAGAGGGAAATCTTATTTATCCTCATGTGGTCGGAAATTCGGTCGGACTGCCTTCTATCTGGGTACTGGCGGCTGTGACGGTGGGCGGCAGCCTGATGGGCGTAGTGGGTATGCTGATTTTTATTCCGATTTTATCGACCGTTTATGCGCTGATACGGGAAGATGTGAATGAGAAGAACAGGCGAAGCCGAAAGTCCTGAATCGCATGCCGGGGGGAAAGGCATAGATAATATTTACATACTGGATTGACAGAAGAATAAGACTGTGGTAGTATAAAAGCATACTACCACAGTCTTATAGTGTTATACGGAGAGAATCGCGCAGGAGAAGAGAAAGCTGCCTGCGCAGCGGAATGGGAGGAAAATGAGAGATGAAGCTTTTTGATTCGGAATTGAAAGTAATGGAAGTGCTCTGGCGGGAAGGGGACGCCACCGCGAAACATATTTCCGATGTGCTCAGGGAAGAAGCGGGCTGGAATATTAATACAACGTATACATTGATTAAGCGGTGCATGAAAAAAGGAGCCATAGAGCGTTCCGAACCGCATTTTATGTGTCATGCGCTGATTGCGAAAGAGACTGTACAGGAAGCGGAAACGAACGAACTGATTGATAAGATTTATGACGGTTCCGTAGATAAATTGTTTGCGGCGCTGCTCGGAAGGAAAAAACTGTCTGCGAGTCAGATTGAGAGGCTCAGGCAGATTGTGGAAGAAGAGGAATGAACGCGGGACGCCTGAAAGGGTGAAGTATACCGAAAGGAGGGAAAAGGATGGTTTTTGTACAGATGACCGTTTCCGGTGCGGTTCTGATTCTGCTGATTGTGTTGCTGCGCGGGATTGCGCTGAAACGGCTTCCCAAAAGCATTTTCCCGGTGTTATGGGGCATTGCGCTGTCAAGGCTTCTGCTTCCTGTCGTAATTCCGTCGGCGTACAGTATTTATTCGCTTCCTGTCTGGAAACAAACCGCAGCCGGACTGCAATCATCCTATGAAGCGATGCAGAATCCTGTGGATGAGGAGAACCGGGAGCGTGCAGGCGGACCGGAGAATACAGAGGAACAGAAACGTACAGGTAAAACGGAAAACATAGACGAACGGAAGAATACGGACATACGAAGGCGCGGACAAACGGAACCGGAGAATATTCGGACGGAGCAAAATTCCCGTGAACAGCCGGAACGATTCGGCATGGAGCCGTGGCGTATGGAGACGCTTCTGCCGGTCTGGTGTGCAGGAATGTCTGCCTGTTTGCTGTTTTTCGCTACGACTTATCTGCGTGCGTTGTTTTTATTCCGGACGTCGCTGCCTGTCAGAAAAGCCGGTGTGGAGCGGTGGCTTTTGGAGCATAAAAAGCGTCGCCGCATATCGGTAAGACAGAGCGACCGGGTCATGACACCGTTGACATACGGGATTTTCCGGCCGGTGATTCTGCTGCCAAAACAGACGGACTGGCAGAACGAGGAGGGACTTGCGTATATTCTGCTGCATGAATATGTGCATATCTGCCGGATGGATGCCGTAACGAAACTGCTTGCCGTGTCGGCGCTTTGTGTGCACTGGTTCAATCCGTTTGTATGGGTGATGTATGTTCTTCTGAACCGGGATTTGGAGCTTTCCTGTGATGAAAAGGTGGTTCGGTTATCCGGCGGAACCCAAAAAGCGGCTTATGCCCGTGTGTTAATTGATATGGCGGCCAGACAAAGCGGCCTTATGCCGCTCGGAAGTCATTTCGGACAAAATGTGGTGGAAGAAAGGATTGATGCGATTATGAAATGGAAGAAAAACTCTTTTTGTAAAAAAATAGTATCCGGCGCGGCATTCGTCGGACTGGCAGTCGTTTTCACGGCTTCGATATTGACTACAAAAGTCAATGCAAAAGATGACAAAAAGATACCGTCCGGTACGGGTTTTACGGAAGAAGAATATGTCAGCCTGTTGGCGTTGTACGGATATGACAATTTGACGGTGGCGGAATATCAGGAAAAAATATGGGAAACTGTGGATACCCCGGAATACATGGAATTGCTGGAGCATTTTTCCAAAAATCAAGCCTTTTATGAAGAGAAGGATGAAAATGAAATTGCGGCCTGGTATTTCTATGTGCTGGAACCGCTTACCGCTTCGAAATGGCGGGAAAGAGATTTTGGGGGATATGTGTCCACCGATTTTCCTGCTCCTGAGGAAAATGCGCTGTTGGAATATAATATCACGCTTGTCGTGAAAAATCCGGACGGTCTCACCGTGGAAGAATACGATGAGGCGCGAAAGGGTATGATGAATGGACTTGCGGATTTTTTACAGGGAAAGTCAAAAACACAGTTAAGGAATGAGTCCTTTATGGAAGAGGCTGTTCTGGACCGAATCGAGGAACTGAAGCAGGTATGGTGTACGGATGCGCTGGACATTCTGGTGGAATATTTCTATATGCCGCTGACGCCGGAGGAGGAAAAGACCGAAAACACCGCGGGAGGACAGGAATATCTGACAATGGATGAGGTTTATCAGAATGCGGAACCGGAAGAGAAGGAACCCCGCATAAACGAATATGCTGCACAGGAAGATTACGATTCTTTGTTTTTACTGAGAACAGCGGATTATCAGCGGATGACGATAGCGGATTTTGACAGGATGCTGCTGGATTGGGCAAACGAAAATTTTGACGCCTATGAGCGGATTCGGGAAGACTGTTATCGAAAAGAACGCCAGGTGGTCTTGTCGGAAGAAGAGCTTTTTTTTACCGATACAACGATGACGCTTTCCGCGGAAGAAAATTACCGGATGGTTCAGCATTTGAAAACGGGAAGGCCGGAAGAAGACCCTGGTTATATTTCTTACCGTTTACAGAAAACGATAGCGGACGGCCTTGCATGGTGCGGTTTTGAGTATGCTTTTACTTATCACATTTTTAATAAAAATGAGCTTACCGTCGCGGAGCGCGACGCGCAGGTCGGCGGGGTGATTCGCGATATCGAGAATTTATGGGAAAGTACGCACGTGGAAGCGTTTCTTCAGATGACCCGGGAGGATGTTTTGAAGAAGCTCGAGGAAATCGCGGCAAAATACAGTAACGGCCGGATTGAAATTACAATCGATAAAGAGCGGGTTTATTTTGAAGAGATGGATGAGCGGCAATTTACCTGATTTTAAGAAGTGGGACAGACTGACAGTCTGTCCCGTTCAGGCAATGCCGGGCGTGTTTGAAAAATCATTCTCTGCTCTCTAACACCGCAAAATCCCATCCAGGAAGCGAAATCGTATCTCCGTCCCGGACAGTTCTCTGTTCCGGGGCTTTTGTATTATCCAAACCGATAAGCGGTATGCAGTCTTTACCGCGCCAGACGACGCTTCGCGTTTCGTCCGAGTAGTTGAAGAGATAGGTGATTTCCCGCCCGGCCTCGTTGACGCCGCGTTTGATGATAACCGGAAATACCGTTTCCGGAAGCGGAATACCAGCCTTTTCGCAGAGGAAGCGTAACAGGTCTTTCAGGACGGATTTATCAAAATAGCAACCAGCATAGGCCGCGCATCCCCGGCCAAAATGGTTATATGTGACAGCGGCATAGGCGTCCCAGTGGGGATGTTTGTAGGAAGCCAGCGTTTCCGCGGTATCGGTTTGTAAAAGCTCCATCCAGTAATGAACAGTTGGTCCGTCGGTGGCGTGTCCGGCATCGGTATGGCCGGAAGCATCCGAAGCGTCCGCGGCTGTCCGACCGGGGTTGTTTACAGATTCGTCCGATAACGGGAAGGCAATATTTTGCAGGCCGACATCCACCGCATCGGTAAACTGGTCGTAGGTCATGCCGAACACATCGGTCAGCCGATGCGGCTGGTCATCCGCATATATTTTTAACATCGGGTCGGAAAAGGCCGTTTTAAAGGTAGAGAATAAATGGCCGCCCTGTTCCACATAAGCGCGCAGCGCATCGATAACCGTCTCGGATGCGCTGTAAAGCGCAGGGGTAATGAGTAAATTGTACTGACTAAATAAGTCAACGTCGTTGCAGCTCAGCACGTCGCATTCGATATTCAGCTCATAAAGAGCGTCATAAATCCATCTGACGATATCGTTGTACTGGAGGTTGTCATGAATCTTAAACCACTGCAGGCCGGTGAGCGCTTCATTGGAAAGCAGCAGGGCAGCAGGCGCTTTCTTTTTCAGGTTTTTCAGGTGTCCGCCGTAACGGGCAAATTCTTCACCGATGCGGCATGCTTCCCGGTAGGTGGCATTTTCTTTCAGATTGTGGCTGAGGATGCCCTTCCAGTAGGATTCGATGGCGTTATGAATCGAATGCCAGTGCCAGTACATGACGGAATTGGAGCCGGAAGCGAGATGGCTGAAAGCCTGTAAACGCAGCTGTCCGGGATAGGAAAGCCATCCGTGGTTGCCCTGTGCCTCTGTCTCCAGAATCAGGTAATTGTCTTTTTTGATGGAACGGGCAATCGCTCCGCCGAAGGAGATTTCCGCACCGGTCAAATCCTGAGCGGAAGGGTGATAAATGTCGGCTCCCGCGACTGTAACGGCTTTTCCGGCTTCCCACTGGTTCACCTCCGGCTGCAGTCCATAGGAAAATCCTTTCCAGCCATAATCGAAATTCTGCGTAATGAACTGTTCCGGGCGGGCATACTCTTTGACGATTTCGCTCTGCCATGTCAGGAAATCCGTTACCAGTTTTCGCTGGAATTTCTGATATTCCGCGCCGAGGCTGCCGTTAATCGTGCCCCGGACATCGGGAAAATCTTCCCAGGAATTGATGCGGTTGCTCCAGTAGTCCAGCCCGAACTGATGATTGAGCGCATCCAAATCGTTCCGGAAAAGTTCTTTCAGATATTCCCGGAATCTGGCCTGCGCATAAGCGCTGCATGTATCGTAAGATTTTGTTTCATTGTCCAGCTGAAAGCCGATGACATGCTGATAGGGGCTGACTTCTTCCATGAGCTTTCGTATGATGCGTTCCGCGTGTTTTAAGTACATGGGATGCGCGATGTCCATATTCTGTCTGCGGCCGTAACGTTCCTGGCCGTCATGAGTCTGCGTCAGAATATCGGGATATTTCGCCGCAAGCCAGGTCGGAACCGCATAAGTCGGTGTGCCCACGATGACCTGAATGCCGTGCTTTTCGGATGCTTTCAGCATGCGATGCAGATGGCTGAAATCAAATACGTTGTCCTGCGGCTCCCATGTGCTCCATGTGGACTCTGCGATGCGAATGACGTTGATATGCGCTTTTTCCATCATTTCCATGTCGGTTTCAATCCGGTCACAGGGCAGATATTCATCATAATATGCCGCTCCGAATAATAGTTTGTCTGCTTTCATAAAAATAACCATGCCTTTCCATAGCCTGCGAATTTGTACCGCAGGCACAATATTTGCAAGACGAATAAATTCGTCTGTGAAAATTTATTTTCACACGAAACCCCCGTTTAAATTGTGTATATCTGCTATTGCAGGATTGTCTCTCTTTTGGTATGCTATTTATGAACAACCGTTTGCGCAAGCGAATATATAAATCTTATCACGAAAAGGCAGAACGGTAAAGTGAAAAAATTGCCGTTCGTCTGCAAAGAAGCGATTTTTCCTTTTGCCTCCTGAATCCGATAAGGAAATGATTTTCCGAAAAGCATAAATTTTGGTATGATATGATGCAGGAACGGAATGATATGTTATAAAAGATTTTTGGGAGGAAAGAGAGGTCCAATGACAGAAGACAAAAAAACAGAAGATAAAAATTTGACAATCAACGATATCGCGGACGCACTGGGCGTCTCCAAGACGACCGTATCGCGCGCGATTTCAGGAAAAGGGCGCATCGGAGAGGAAACGCGCGCAAGAGTTCTGCAATATATCGAAGCGCATAATTACAGGCCGAACGTAATTGCAAAAGGGCTGGCGCAGTCCCGGACCTATAATATCGGGCTGGTCATTCCGGGAGATTATAATATTGTGGAACTTCCCTTTTTTCAGAACTGTATGCTCGGCATCAGCAAAATTGCATCGTCTCTGGATTATGACGTGCTGGTATCTATCGTTACGGCGGAGGATATTTCCAGATTACAGAGGGTCGTTGTCAATCATAAGGTGGACGGTTTTATTCTGACGCGGACGCTCGTGGAAGACGCGCCGGCAGAATACCTGAAAAAGACGGGGATTCCGTTTGTCGCGATTGGAAGCACGATGGACGATTCGATTGTATGGATTGATAATGACCATCAGAAAGCGTGCCGCGAACTGACGGAGCGGCTCCTTGCGCAGAATGTCGGAAAGATTGCGCTGATTGGCGGAAGCCGGGCGCATATGGTAAACCGGTACAGGGTAAAAGGATTTCTGGAAGCATGCCAGGCATTTGAGGCAAAAGGGGATGCGGCATTTGAAAAGTATGTCTTTTCGGATGTGGAGAGTCTGGAAGCGGTGGAAGAAATTATCGAAAAGATGCTGCAAGAGGAAGTGCGGTGTATCATTTCCACGGACGATTATCTGTGCGGCTGTGTGCTAAACTGTTTACAGCAGAAAAAAATACGCGTGCCCGAACAGATAAAAGTCGCGTCTTTCTATAACAGCTCTTTTCTGGAAAATTATATACCTTCCGTCACCTCCATCCGGTTCGATATGGAAGAGCTTGGAAAAATGACATGCCGAACGCTCCTCAAAATCATCGAAGGAGAAGCGGTTCCCGGAAAGACTCTGCTCGGCTACCGGATATCCATGCGGGAATCGACGTAAGGAAATAGATGCCGCTCACAACGCCCCTTTATGCAGAATACACAAACAGGCACACTTTAAATAGTCAAATATATACATTGACATCCGACAGGCGCTTTGTTATCCTAGTGCTATGAATTGGACAACCGATTGCGCACCAGAAAATACAAGGCGAAAAGAGCAATGATAAGAAAACGAAAAGAATAAGAATGGAGGATTATTATGGATAATAAGTTTATTGTGAACATCATCCATCGGCCGGAAATGGTTCCCGAATATGCGGAGAAGGTGACCGGACATGGAAAAGAGGAGGACATCGGCAGAAAAGCGTTGCTGACAGAATCGCTCGACATTTTTAAAACGCAGCAGTCGATTGCGCATAAGAACGGTTTGAAGACGACCATTCAGATGACCTATGCGTCGTTATTTAATGATGAAGCGGTAGAGCTTGCGAAGGCGGACCATGAAAAATACGGAGATGAAATCGCATTGTCGCTGCTCGGACTGCCCTGCACGGAATTTCGTGAGAAATACAAGACGAAAGATTTCTGTATCTGGATGTTCTCGATGGAAGATAAAAAATCCATCGTCGATGACGTATTCGGGAAATTTTATGACCGTTTCGGTTTTTATCCGGAATCGACGGGTTCCTATTATATGGATGCGGAGTTGGTGAATTATATCAAAGAGAAATATCCGATGGTGAAATGTGCGGTCGCGACCTGTTGGGAAGAGGGCCCGAAAGCGTACCATACCTGCAATAATTCCTGGTATACTTTTATGGACGGCGGCCCGTGGGCTCCCTGGATTCCGAGTAAGCAGAACGTGCATGCGCCAGCTGCGAACGAAGAGGAAGACAGCGGCATCGTGGCGATTCCCCACTTATCAAGGGACCTGATTGCCTGCTATGACGGAAACGGCTCCAATTTCGGAACCCATCCGCAGAACGTGCTGCGCAGTATGAGCTATGATTCCAAGACATGGGAATTTCCGTATCTGTACAATCTGATAGACCAGTACCGTGATTTGGCAAAATATAACAATGGTTATGCTTACAATATGATGTTCGTCGGCCCCGGCTGGATGAACAAAATGGGCCGTTGGGAAGCGCCTTACGAGCTGCTTTTAAAATCCTATGAGGATGGCATGGCTTATTATGGCCAGTTGAAAAAAGAAGGCAAACTGGACGACATGACGATGGCGGAGTTTGCCGATTACTATCGTCAGAAAAAGACGCTGACAGAGCCGGAATGCGCGCTTTGGAGGGACATTCTGTACGGTTCCGAAAAACAGTTATTCTGGTATTGCGACCCGTTCATGAGAGTGTGCGTGAACATGGACCAGGGCGGCGCGATTGTGGATTTAAGACCTTATGCGGCGAAACTGGAATGGCCGGTCGGCATCGGTACGAAGCATATTACGGACGCTTCCTATCCTTTCCTGATTCAGGAGAAATACCGGGCCGGATATTTCACACACTATGCGGGAGAGGGAACCGTCAGAAGCGCGAAACTGACTTATAAGGGCGAAGAAGTGGATTTGTGTCTGTGCAGAACGAAAGCGCATTTTTCCGAAGAGAAGAACTGCGAAAAGGAAGGAAAGACCAGAATCCTGACGCTCGACCCGGTGGATATTGAATTTTATGATTTGACGGTTACATTACAGACGAAGATTTATTTCGAAGAAGGAAGCTCCAATGTCAGGATTGAACGGAATATTCTGGAAATGAGCGACCCGGATGCGGAAGTGGAAATCAACGAATATATGGTCGCATGTTACGGCACGACGGAATATTCCGAGGATATGAGCAATATCACGCTGACCTGCATCGGCGATTCGGAGAACAAAGAAATCAAGTATGCGTATAAATGCCGCGAAGAACAGATGGAAGGCGCGAAAGAAGTCGTTTCCGTCATTCCGGAAATCGAGACGAGAGTTTCTTTAAGCTGTGAGAAGAAAGACGCGGTCGGCTATATCAAAGAGGGTTATGCGTTTTCCCCGATGTTTACACTGGGGTATACGGCGAAGCTGAAAGATAAGGAGGTATTTGCGACATGGCTCAATCTGGCAAAGGCAAATTAAATTACAGATGTCCCTCCTGTTTTATGAGGGATTTGGATATTGATATGTTCTATGACAAAGACAAAAAGGAATACCATTGTATCCGCTGTCAGTATGTGGGAACGGAAGAAGACGTTCTGGAAAAGAATGAACTGGTGCGGTTCCGATACAGGGATGCGATGAAAAGGTTTACGAAGTTTGATTTTTAAAAACAGGACGAGGAAAATAATACATGAAATTTTTAAAAGGAATGGATATTTCTACGCTGAAAGAAGTGGAAAGTCTGGGCGGGCGCTTTTTTGACCGGGGACAGGAGAAGGATGTGCTTGATATTCTGCAAAGTTATGATGTCAATGCGGTCAGGCTCCGCCTTTGGAACAATCCTTACACGGAAGACGGCGAACCGTACGGGGCAGGCACAAATGACCTGCCCACGACGATTGAACTGACGAAACGTGCATTGGCCAAAGGCATGGAAGTGCTGCTGGATTTTCATTACAGCGATTTCTGGGCGGATCCGGGCAAACAGAGCATGCCGAGAGCGTGGCAGGGAATGAATCTGGAAGAGCTGGAAGAAGCGGTTTACCGGTATACGAAGGAAACGCTGGAGGCCATGCGGGCGGCGGACGCTTTTCCGACTCTTATACAGATTGGAAACGAAGTGACAAACGGTATTCTCTGGCCCTGGGGCAAAGTGCCGGAATATAAGAACCTTGCCCGTCTTCTGAACGCCGGTATCCGGGGCGCGAGGGCGGTAGACAGGGACATTCCGCTGATGATTCATCTCGATAACGGCGGAAACAACGCGCTTTACCGGGAATGGTTCGACCATTTTATGGAGAACGGCGAAGACTTTCAGATTATCGGTTTGTCTTATTATCCTTTTTGGCACGGAACGCTTGACGACCTTGCGGCGAATATGAATGACATTGCTGTCAGATATGGCAAGGAACTGATGGTTGCGGAAGTGTCGATGGGATTTACGATGGAAGATTATGCGGCTTATGAGAAACTGGCGCCGCAGGAAAGAAAGGGCATGGCGACAAAGCCGGAACTCGCCGCAAAAGTACCTTATCCGATGACAAAAGAAGGGCAGAAGCAGTTTTTGCTGGATTTATTTGAAAAAATCAAACAGGTTCCGGACGGAAAATGCAGAGGCTTCTTTTACTGGGAAGCGGCATGGATTCCGGTAGCCGGTTCCGGATGGGCATCCGACGCGGCGATTGCCTATATGGGAGAAAAAGGGCCCGGCGGCAATGAATGGGCCAACCAGGCGTTATTTGATTATGACGGTAATGCGCTTCCCGCGCTGGAAGCGGTCAGAGATGTTACGTTCTGACCGGAGCGGTTGAATTTCTGATAATAAGCTGCGGACGCAGCAGGTTTTTGCTGACAGAAACGTGATTGATAACGGAATGCAGCGTAAAAAAGCCGCATTTTCCAAGCTCGATGCGTTCCTGGCGGATGGTCGTCAGGGGCGGATTCAGCTTGGCGGAAATCGGGATGTCATCGAAGCCGATGATGCTGACGTCTTCCGGAACCCGATAGCCGTTCTTACGGCATTCGCTCAGCGCGCCGGAGGCGAGCAGGTCGTTGCCGCATACGATGGCGGTTACGCCGAGGGAAAGCAGATTGGCCACATGGTCTTTGGCGGCTTCCGCGACATAATAGCCGTAAGGCATCCATTTTTCGTTAATCTCCAGATGGTGCGCGTTCATACTGTCGATATAAGCCTGACGGCGCTGTTCCGTAATCATGGAATGGGCGGAGCCGTTTAACAGCGCGATGTTTCGATGGCCGAGCGCGACGAGATGTTCGATGGCGTCGTCAATGCCTTCAAAGCTGTCAGTGCCGATATAACTGACATTCGGGTTTTTGCGGATATAGTTATCAAAAAGCGTGGTCGGGATGGAAGTGTTTTCAAGCTGTGCAAGCCAGGCATCCTGTAACGCAAAGCCGACGAAAAAGGCTCCTACATATCCGTTTTTCAGCATAAAAGTGTCGTACTTTTCCATTTCCTGAAAAGCAGGTGTGACCGGCATGACGGTCACATGATACCGCGCCGGATAAGCGGCCTGTTTAAAGCCGAGTATGATATCGTAGCCGAATTGTTCGGAAGTTTCGTACTCCATATTTTCGATGAAAATGCAGAGTTTTTTGGCTTCCCTGGCGCGCATTTGTTTGGGTGTGTAGCCCATTTCAACGGCGGTGTCCAGTACGGTCTGCCGAAGCTGTTCGCTGATGTCGCTGGCGCCGTTCAATCCTTTGGAAACAGTGCTGACGGAAACGCCGAGACGGTTTGCAATATCTTTTATCGTTGCCATAGATTTTCCTCAACATAATAACAGATTCCTCCGGCTGTGACAGCGGAGTCCTATCATTATATAAAAAATGAATCCAATTTTCAAGGAAGAAGAGGAAGGATTGGCAGAATGACCAAAAAAGGGATTAAAAATCCGTCAAAAAATGCAAAAAAATATGTGAGCGGTGAATGGATGGTTGACAAAATGCCTTTTTTGGTGTTAAATTTACTTTAAAGCGAAAGTTTACGAAAAAATAAGCAACACGGTTTCGCAGAAAATTTTGGTATAAATGGTATAAGATGTGGCAACACATTTTATATAGAGCAATAAAAAGTATTAAAGAGAGAGAGGAAAAAGTTATGAAGAAAAAAGTATTAGCAGCATTGCTCGCAACATCCATGGTAGCTGCAAGTCTTGTCGGATGTGGAAACTCCGGAAACGAGGCGGGGGGGGCTTCTTCAGCCGATAACTCCACAGCAGCGGATACCACAACAGACAATACCGCAGCGGCAGACAACACGGCGGCAGACAATTCCGCAGCAACAGATACAGCGGCAGCGGACACCTCAGCAGACAATTCTGCGGCATCTTCCGATGACCCGGTTGCGAATCTAATTGCAGCAACAACAGATACGGTAAAACTGACCGTATGGGCGTCCGAGGAAGACCAGGCTCTGACAACACAACTCCTTGAAGATTTTAAAGCGGCATATCCTGATGTAACTTTTGATATTACACTGGGTTCCGAATCTGAATCCACAGCAAAAGATACGATTCTTGCAGACGTAGAGGCGGCAGCGGACGTATTCTCCTTCGCTGACGACCAGATTAACGAACTGGTTCAGGCAGGAGCGCTCCAGCCGGTAGCGGCAACTTATACGCTTGATGTGGCAAACGAAAACGTAGCGGGTTCCGTGGAAGCGGCTACGGTTAACGGTACATTATATGCTTATCCGATGACAGCCGATAACGGTTATTTCATGTTCTATGATGCTTCCGTATTTTCGGATGAAGACGTAAAGTCTCTGGATAAGATGGTGGAAGTAGCAGAAGCAGCAGGCAAGAAGATTGCAATGGATGTTTCCAACGGCTGGTATATCTACGCATTCTTCCAGGGCGCAGGCTATGAACTGACAATGAATGAGGACGGTTCCAATAACTGTACATGGAATGCAGCAGGCGCGACAGACGTTGCACAGGCAATCATGGATTTGTACGGAACAAACGTTCTTGTTGATATGAGCGACGAAGAAATGGCAACAGCAATCGCAGAAGGCACAATTGCGGCAGCTGTAAACGGAACATGGAGAGCGGAAACAGCTTCCGACGCATGGGGCGAGAACTATTCGGCAACAAAGCTTCCTACTTTCAATGTAGCGGGCAAAGACTGCCAGATGTCTTCCTACTCCGGCTATAAGCTTGTTGGCGTAAATCCTTACTCCGCAAACATCGGCTGGTCCATGCTGCTTGCAGAGTTCCTGACCGGTGAAACAGCTCAGACAGCAAGATTTGAAGCAAGAGGCCTCGGCCCTTCAAACGTAGCGGCAGCATCTTCCGATGCAGTTCAGGCTGACCCGGCAATCGCAGCACTGGCAGCACAGGCAGCTTACGCAACACCTCAGCGTGTAGGCGGTAACTTCTGGGCTCCGGCAGAAACGCTTGGACAGATTCTGGCTGACGGCAGCGCAGGTTCAGACCTTCAGAGCGTACTCGATACCGCGGTAGAAGGTATTATGGCTCCAATCGAATAATCTCAGGTTCTGTCATACCCCGCAGCCGAAGTCGGGATGCGGGGTATCTTTCAAAGATTCTTTTCTGGAAAAATCATACAAAAATATCTCTGAGAGGGGTTTCCTATGAAGAATAAAAAGATATTTAGCGGAAATTATTTTAAGGAATTCGGGACAGCGGTAGCGAAAGGCGATATCTGGGTAAAGTTATCCATGCTTATTATGGGGGCAGGTTATATTGCGAGAAAGCAGATTATCAACGGGCTGATTATGATTGCGCTGGAAGCGGTTTTTATCATAACATATGTTTTTTATGCAGCCCCGAATCTTGCGAAATTCGGTACATTGGGTACTGTTCAGTTTGAACAGGTGTTTGACCCGTTAACATTGACAAGTAAAGTAAACGATTATGATAACTCTTTTCTGATTTTGCTTAACTCCATTATAGCGTTATTCATAATTGTATCTTTTATTTTCGTATACATTGGCAATATCAAAGCCGTTTACCGTTTGCAGAAGCAGAAGGAAGCGGGAAAGCATATCAACAGTTTCCGGGAAGATATCAAGGCGCTGTTCAATGAAAAATTTCATATTACGCTGCTGACGCTTCCGGCTCTTGGCATTATCCTGATGAATATCATACCGATTCTGGTGCTGATTGCGATAGCGTTCACCAACTATGACCAGCAGCATATGCCGCCAAGCGCATTGTTTACATGGGTCGGCTGGAAGAACTTCAAACAGCTTTTTACCAATTCAACAACGCTGACATTTGGTTATTCCTTCGGGAAAATCCTGATTTGGACGTTGGAATGGGCGGTGCTTTCCACATTGACGACCTTTATCGGCGGCATTTTGATGGCGCAGTTCATTAACAGCAAGAAGACAAAACTTCCGAAACTGTGGAGAACCTTATTTATGGTTGCGATTGCCGTGCCGCAGTTCGTTACCTTGCTGCTTGTCCGTAACTTTTTTGCAGACAGCGGTATTGTGAATACAATCTGCTCGAATATCGGGCTGACAGATTTCTTAAAGAGCGTTGGTCTGGTGAATGCGAACCTGACTTATATCCCGTTTCTGACCAATCCTACATGGGCGAAAGTCATGATTGTACTGATTAATATATGGGTCGGCGTTCCTTACCAGATGTTAATCGCGACGGGCGTTCTGATGAATATTCCGGTAGACCAGCTGGAGAGCGCAAGAATCGACGGCGCGAACAGTTTTCAGATTTTCTGGAAGATTACAATGCCTTATGTGCTTTTCATTACAGGGCCCAGTCTGATTACGGACTTTGTAAGAAATATCAACAACTTCAACGTTATTTACCTGCTGACGCAGGATGTATATGTTACATCCGACCAGCTGCTTGCAAACTCTAATGCCAAAGAGGTGGATTTGCTCGTTACATGGCTGTTCAGGCTGACGAACGAATACTATAACTATAAGATAGCATCTGTTATTGGTATTATCGTATTTATTATCTGTGCAGGATTTACACTGATTACTTTCACACAGACAATTAAAGGCAGTAGAGAGGAGGACTTCCGCTAATGAAAAAGACAGTAGGATTTGTAGTAAGACATTTGGTGCTGACATTCCTTGTGATAATCTGGCTTGTACCGATTCTCTGGCTGGTGGTTACATCCTTCAGCGGGTATAAAGGAATCAATACGGCACACTTTTTCCCGGAAACCTGGTCGCTTGATAATTATAAAGTACTGTTTTTGCAGCCGGATTCAGTCGTGCAGTATGGCGCATGGTTCAAGAACACATTGCTTATCGCGATTTTTACCTGTATCGTTTCGACTGCTTTTGTGCTGATGGTCAGTTATGCAATGAGCTGTCTGCGGTTTAAGGGAAGAAAAGGGCTGATGAGTTTCGGTATTGTTCTGAACATGTTTCCGGGTGTATTGTCCATGATTGCCGTGTACTTCGTTATGAAATCTCTTGGGCTGACGAACAGTCATCTCGGTATGATTATTGTATATTCGGCGGGTTCCGGACTCGGTTATCTGATTACGAAGGGCTTTATGGACACGATTTCCACATCGCTGCGAGAGGCGGCATGGCTGGAGGGCGCTTCGGAGGCGACGATTTTCTTCAAAATCATCATTCCGTTGTCGCAGCCGATTATCGTTTATACGATTATCAATTCTTTCCTCGTACCGTGGGGCGATTTCGTACTGGCAAAACTGATGCTAAACTCCGGTATTGCGACGGACTGGACGATTGCAATCGGCCTGTTCAACATGCTTGGTAAATCACTGATTAACAAATATTTCTCGATTTTCTGCGCCGGAGGCGTTATCGTATCCATTCCGATTTCGGCATTGTTCGTGCTGATGCAGAAGTTCTATGTAGAAGGCGTTACGGGTGGTTCGGTAAAAGGTTAAGGCGAATACGGATACGAAAAGAAGTTCTCGATATTTCTCCACGGGTATTTTACCCGATAAAGAAATATCTTGAACTTCTTTTTATTTAACGGTAAGATAGATTAGATTATTGAAAGTTAAGGAGACATAAGATAAATGCGTTTTGATTCCGTACAATTTTTTGTTTTTTTTCTGAGTGTAGTCTGTGTTCTTTTTTTTATGCACAAAAAGGCGAGACTGGTTTGGTTATTAGTCTGTAATTATTATTTTTATATGTGCTGGAATGCAAAGAGCGCCCTGCTCCTGGCATTTATCACGCTGTGTACCTATATTGCGGGGCGGGTTTTAGAAACTGCGGAAGACGAAAAAAGAAAAAAACGGATAGTTGCCGTCTGTTGTGTCGCGAGTTTTTCATTTCTCTTTCTGTTTAAATACTTCAATTTTCTGGTGGACAGCATCAACGGCCTGTCGGGGATGGCGGGCAACGGAAAAATAATCGGACTGCGGATGGACTTTTTATTGCCGATAGGAATCTCTTTTTACACCTTTCAGGCAGTCGGCTATGTGATAGATGTTTACAGAGGAGAAAAGGCGGAACATAATCTGATAAAATATGCGGTATTTGTTTCCTTTTTTCCGCAGTTAGGTTCGGGCCCGATAGAACGCGGCAGAAACATTCTGGGACAGCTGAGGGAACTGGAAACGAAAAAGCTGTGGGACTACGACCGGATAAAAAACGGCATACTGTTAATGTTATGGGGATTGTTCCAAAAAATTATCCTGGCGGACCGCCTGGCCCTGTATGTAGACACCGTGTTCGGAAATTATCAGCATTATGGACTTCTGGTATTGGTAACGGCATTAATTTTGTATGCGTTTCAGCTATATTGTGATTTCGACGGCTATACAAACATCGCACGCGGCGTGGCGCAGGTTATGGGAATTACCCTGATGCAGAATTTTAAACGGCCCTATTTTGCTGCGAACATCAGGGATTTATGGAGCAGATGGCACATTTCCCTGACAAGTTGGTTCCGGGATTATTTATATATTCCTCTGGGCGGCGGACGAAAGGGTAATTTCAGAAAGCAGCTGAATGTATTAATTGTATTCTGCGTAAGCGGGCTGTGGCATGGGGCGAGCTGGAACTACGTTATCTGGGGAGCGTTACATGGCCTTTTGACGGTTCTGTATAATCTTTTTTCTTCTTCCGAAAAAAAGAAAAATATATCGTTCAGCACAAAACTGCGGAATGGCCTTATGACCTTTGCATTCTTTGATTTTACATTACTCTTTTTCAGGTTGGCTTCCTTACAGGATGTTTCTGCGGTTTTAATTCAGATGACAAGAGAACTGGGAGATTTTACGGCTATTCTGGGAGTGTTGGGCGACGGAGACAGGAATCTGCTCATTTTAGGGCTTCTGATTCTGTTTATCGTGGATTTTGTTCATGAAAAGGGGATTTGTATCAGAAACTGGGTTGCAAAACAGGAAGGATGGTTTCGTTACCTTCTTTATATCGGCATCCTTTCCGCGTGTATCTATTTAAAGATTCATGTAGAAATGGGCGGGGCGAGACAATTTATTTATTTCCAGTTTTAGGAGAATGAATCAGGGAATTGCGAAACAATATTTTTGAAAGCTTCCGTTGTACAAAACAGACAATCACCGCAGAGCCGCTTTCGCTGCACTCTCGTCTGCACAACTGTTTTTTCAAAAGAGGACGTTTCGCAATTACCTGAAGAATAAATTTGGGAAAGGCATGGTTATAAAGATGAAAAGAGGAATCAGAGTACTGTTCGGATGTTTTATCGTCACAGGCGCAGTTTTGCTTGTAAATGCGGTATTGTCTTATGTTGTCATCGATGATGCGGATGATGAAGTGCGGTATGCAATGCACGCGTTTTATGAACAGGAAGATATCGAGACATTGTTTTTGGGTTCTTCCCATGTGTTTTGCGGATATGACCCCAAAATCTTAGATGAAATCATGGGAGAAAATACATATCTTGCGGCCACCCCGGTGCAGAAAGTGGACGGTTCTTATTATCTGTTAAAAGAGGCTGTAAAGAATAATCCGATTCAAAAAGTCTATCTGGATGTGTTTTACCGGCAATACAGAGATATTCCGGCAGAAAGAACCGGCGAACAGATGATGTACATTTACTGCATAACGGATTATATGAAGAAAAACTTTAACAGAGCGGAGTTTTTATTAAATGCCTCCGGTTCTGAGCATTATGTGGAAAGTTTTCTGGCGTCCGCCCGTTACGGGAATTATTTGCTGGACCGGAACCGGTTAGAACGAATTGTAAAAAGCAAAAGAAGTTCGGAATATATCAACTATGAAAATGTTCCCTCCAATTTTTACAAAGGGGCTATGATTTCGGAAGGCACGCCCGGCACACCCCAGATGATAGTAGAGGCCGATAATCCGGGCATATCGGAAAATGTCCTTTCGGCGTATTCTTTGAAGTATCTTGATAAAATAGTGGCTCTCTGTAAAGAAGAGGGGATTCAGCTTGTACTGGTTGCAACGCCGGTCGCTGATTTCTACATACAGGCGCTTGGAAATTATGATACCTTTTACCATTATATGAGAAATTACGCTGAAACAAATGAAATAGAATATTATGATTTTAACCTGTGCAGGAAAGATATCCTGGATATGGAAGATAATGATTTCATGGATTACCATCATTTGTCCGGAAAAGGGGCGGCAAAATATTCTGCGACATTTGCGGAAATGATGGTTTCTTATGACGAAGAAAAGCGGCAGGAATTGTTTTATCAATCGGTGCAGGAGAAAATGGAAGATATGTCCCCGCAGACGATGGGAATCGCCCTGTATCAGTCGGAAGAGGAAGAAAACATATATTCTCTGACAACGATAGCGAATTATGATGTGGACGTTGAATACCGGATTTGCATTACGGACGAGCAGGGGAATGAAGTGGAGCTGGTACAGGATTTTTCCGGGAACAATATTGTAGAATCTTTTCCGGGGGAACCGGTCACATTTAAGATAACGGTACGCCTTAAAGATACAGGGGAAATCTGTGAGGAGGAATTCATTTATTTATAGTCATTATGAAAAGAGAAAAGGGGGACTGACATGGACGGGCAGAGCATGAATTGCGGAAAAAGAAGCGTAAAATCGGGCAGTCGGCGGCGGAAGAACGGCGAACGGGTGACTGCCGTATTTCTGGCGGGCTGTATATTGTTCTCGCTGGCCGGATGCGGCATGGGCGGTACGGCCACTGTTCCGGCAGGAGACGAAGCCGGCGCGGAGATTGTTCCGGCAGGGAGCGAGACCGCCGGGACACAGGAAGAACAGAGGACGGATGAAAACGCAGGCGAAAGCGCTGTGCCGGATGCGGCGGAAGATATCACAGATGCCATTCCGCTGCACATCATTGACGATAATTATCGTACTTATTATGAAGTTTTTGTGTATTCCTTTTACGACAGCGACGGAGATGGTATCGGGGACCTGCAGGGGCTGATTTCGCAGCTTGACTATATTAATGACGGAGATGATGCGACGGATACGGATTTGGGATGCAACGGCATCTGGCTGATGCCGATAGGCCCGTCGCCAACCTATCATAAATACGATGTGACGGATTACTGTGATATTGACGCGGCATACGGTACGCTTGCGGATTTTAAGGAGCTGCTTGCGGAATGTGAAAAGCGGGGTATCAAAGTCATTATGGACCTGGTATTGAATCACTCGTCTTCTCAGAATCCATGGTTTCAGGATGCCTGTGCGTATCTTCGGGAACTGGGGGACGGCGAGCCGGATGCGGCGGAATGCCCGACTTTTGAATATTATCACTTTTCCAAAGAGCAGGGCGCGGGCTGTTATGCGGTAGAAGGAACGGACTGGTATTATGAGGCGCAGTTCTGGAGTGAGATGCCGGATTTCAATCTGGACAGCGAGGCGCTCCGGGCAGAAATTGAAGAAATTGCCAAATACTGGCTGGATATGGGCGTGGGAGGCTTTCGTCTGGATGCGGTCAAAGAATTTTATACAGGGAATCCGGAGAAAAATATCGAGTTCCTGGGCTGGTTTGCCGACGTGGTGAAGACACAGAAGGCGGATGCTTATCTGGTCGGGGAAGCATGGCTGGAAATCAGCGATTATGCGAAATATTATGAAAGCGGCATCGACAGTCTTTTTAACTTTGCGTTTGCGGATAAAGACGGCATTATCTCCAAAGTGGTCAACGGTTCTCCGGCTTCGCGGTATGGCCTGGAGAGCGAGTCCTTACAGGAAACCTTCGGTCAGTACAATGAAAATTATATCGATGCGCCTTTTTATACCAATCATGATATGGGAAGAAGCGCAGGGTATTATGCGGGTGAAAATTCGGAGAAGCAGACGAAACTTGCGGGCGCGATGAATCTTTTGATGAGCGGTTCGGCCTTTCTTTATTATGGAGAAGAACTCGGTATGAAAGGCTCCGGAAAGGATGAAAACAAGCGTGCGCCGATGTATTGGAGCAAAGACCCTGAAAAAGAGGGCATGTGCGACGGTCCGGCAGACATGGATGAAGTGAAGATGAAATTTGACAGTCTGGAGGAACAGGCGCAGGAAGCGGATTCTGTTTATCAGTATTATAAGAAGGTCATAAAAATCAGGAACCAAAACCCGGAAATCGCAAGAGGAGAGGTAGAATATCTGGAACAGATTTCAGGGGACAGCTTTTGCGCCCTGCGCAAAACATGGGAAGGCTCCGAAGTCATCTTGATATTTCATACCGGAGAGGGGACGGAAGAGCTGGACCTGCAAGGTCTTATGGTAAACGGTGAGGCAGTTTCGGAAAAAAATATGCGGGGGACGTTGGAAACCGGAGAAGAGCGGATTGTCGTGGCGGACGGAAAGGCAGCAATGCCGGCTTATTCGGTGCTTGTCCTGAAGTGATTTTTTATAGGATATATCGTGATATGATGATTGCATGCAATAAAACTATATTTGTTTGAAAGTCAAAATAATTGCACGGAGAAAATGTCGAAAAATGCGATAATATAAAAGAACATGATATATTGTGTCGTAAAAAATACAAAAATGCAGAAAAAACGAAATACAACAGAAACCCCCGAATTGCTTCGGGGGCTCTGTTGTGTAAAAGGGGAATTCTTCCGGAATTGCTATTACCGACTTAACTTCCGTGATTAAGTCTATAACCACTATATAATTTAATTCGCATTTCGTCTATGAATATATTCCGGTGAAATGAAACTATATTAGCGAAAATGTCAATTTATGGAGAAAAGCGCGAAAAGATATTTTGGTAAAAATGAGACGCTTTTTTGCGGTGCGGAGCGGATGGCGGAGAAGGAATTTCCGAAAGGAATCAGGAAGGAGCCGGGAAGAAATCCGAGCAGGAGCCGTGAAGCAATCCGGCCAGGAATCGGCCAGGAATCGGGCGGAAAAATAGGATTGAAATCTGCAAGGGTTTAGTGTAAAGTAGTAGTTAGCAAAAATACAAAAGTGTAAAGGAGCATAGTATTACATATGGGAGAGAGTGTGAAAAATCAGGGAGGCTGGCGCACGAATAAATGGGTTCGCGCGGCAATTCCCGCTTTGCTGCTTCATTGCAGCATCGGTACGGTTTACTGTTGGTCAATTTTCAGCCAGGAAATTGCGGATTACATCGGGTTTTCCAAGAGTGCGACGGAGTGGGCGTTCAGCTTTGCAATCTTTTTCCTCGGCATGTCGGCAGCGTTTCTCGGAAATGTTGTGGAGAAAGATATCCATAAATCGTCTTTGATAGCGTCTGTCTGTTTTGCGGCAGGTATGGCGGGTACAGGATTTTTTATCTATTACGGCGGCGCGCACAAAGGAAGCGTATTGGCGTTGATTGGTATTTATATCTGTTATGGCTTTATCATGGGTATCGGTCTGGGGACAGGGTATCTGTCACCGGTCAAGACGCTGATGCTCTGGTTCAAAGACAGAAAAGGTCTTGCAACAGGACTGGCGGTTGCGGGATTTGGTGCGGCGAAAGCGATTGCAAGCCCAATTATGCAGGGGATGCTGAGTGGGCTTGGTGAAGGCGGCATTTATAAGATGTTCCTGATTCTGGCGGTGGTTTATTTCGTCATGATGTTTGCGGGGCACTTGCTCTTAAAGAAACCGGATGACTGGCATGAACCTCAGAATAAGGAAGAAAGCCATAGCATCATGTCTGTATTAAAGACAAAACCGTTGTCCAATTACATCGGTATCTGGCTGATGTTTTATATTAACATTACCTGTGGCCTTGCGCTGATTTCACAGGAAAAGATGATTGTAAAATGTATCGGTCTTGCCGCTTTTGCAGGCATCATCTCTACCGTGTCGGCAATCTTTAATGCGGGCGGACGTCTTGGCTTTTCGGCTTGGGCGGACACGATGAAAGACCGGAATACCATTTATAAGCTTATTTTCATCCTTTCGATTGTATTTACGGGAATCGTTATCGTGACCGGCGGCATTAAGAACGGAGAAGGCAATGGTCTGCTGATTGCTCTCGTACTCGGGTTGATTTTCGTTGTCAATGCGGGATACGGCGGCGGATTCTCCAACGTGCCTACGCTGCTTTCTGACCACTACGGCATGGGAAATATCAGCGCGATTCACGGAATCACTCTTTCGGCATGGGCTTTTGCCGGACTGACCGGTAACCAGATGGCGACCTGGATTGTAAATCATTTCGGGGAACCGGTGGAACATGCGCTTGCTGACGGTTCGGTCATTACGGTCAATCCGACCGGATATCAGTGTGTGCTCTATGCGACAATCGTGCTTTATGTCATTGCACTGGTACTGAGTCTCGTACTGGTTAAGCCTACTGACAAAAAATAAAGATGAAAAAACGGTATAGTCTTAGAGGCTATGCCGTTTTTCTTTGTCTGAATGCTTCTGTTTCAGGCGTTCCCGGAACATTTCTTCTTATTGAAAGCCCATCAAGACGCTGTTTCACTGAGAGCCTTATCCCAAAGACTTCAAATGATTTCTATATTCCCGCATTTCCATTTCATCCGTGTTATCTAAAACAAATTGCAGCTCGTTTGTTACCTTTTCGCGGTCATAGGGAAGATATGCCGTTACGGGTATAAAATTAGATACCGTGTTTGCAAACAGATGTGTGCGTATATTTAGGTTATTGATTAGGATTTGCAGTTCGCGGATGCGCTCTTTTTCTTCGGCAGGTACAAACATCCCCTGCTGTGCCATCCGGTACAGCTCCGTATCCGGGAAAAGTGTGAGAGAGTCCACGGAAATAAAATACGGATTAAGCTGACTGAACAGTTCTGCGCTTTTCCGTGCATTCCGGTATCCGCCGCCTTTTCCCGCAAGCCCTGTCATATAAACAAAGTAGTATTCAATGCCTGCTTCGTCCAATTTCCTGCATTGTTCCAGAATATCCGCCGAAGTATATCCCTTATTGGCAAGAGCAAGCGTTTCGTCATCGCCGCTTTCCACACCGATACTCAGTCCGTTAATGCCCATTGCCTTTAATTTCCGAAGCTGCCATATTTCCTTGTTTTTTATATCGCGGATGCTCGCAAACATAGCCATCGTCCGGCACTTAATCAGATAGTCCCTTACCGTCAACGCCCGCAGTCTGAGATTTTCATAGCTCATTGCGAACGGGTTGGCTCCTGTCCAGAAAATCCTTCGGGCATTTGGCTGATAACGTTTTATTTCTGCTAAATCTTCCTCAAATTCTTCCATAGGCGACATTCGGAAACATTCGTTTTTATACAGGCTGCAAAACCTGCATTTATTGTAGGTGCAGCCAGAGGCAGCCTGTATGATGACGGAGTGCGCTTCATATGGTGGCCGCCAGGTTCTGCCTGTGAAGTGCATGATTGTGCCTCCTTTCCCTTACAGATGATGAACGCTTTTTCTGTACCGCTGTAATTCTTCTTCGCTGACATTTTCTATGATTCCATCGAGAAACGCTAACAGTTTTTCCTTGTCTTCCGGCAGCCGCCCGTGAAACTGGTACGCATTGGAAGCTCCCATCGCCGCGAAGATGGCAGGTATCTGCAAATGTTCAATAAGTGTCCGTACCTCTTTGTATTTTTCGAGTTCACCTTCCTCATGCCAGTTTCCGCGCTGTATTTCGGCATGAAGCTGAGAATCGGGATAAATCGTAAGCATATTTGCCCCGATAAGTGTAGGATGTATCTGGTTGCATATATCAGCCGTCAATTTTGCGCCGATTTCTCCACGACCTGCTCCGGAAATACTTACCAGATAAAAGAAACTGTAATGAATGCCTGCCGCGTCTAATCTCTGGCATTGTTTTATGATGTCTGCCGAGGTATATCCCTTGTTCATAAACCGCAGGGCTTCATCATCGCCTGTCTCGATTCCGATTGTCAGACCGTCATATCCCATCGCCTGCAGTCCGGCAAGTTCTTCATCGGTTTTTGGAGTAATATCTGTAATCCTCGCAAACGAGCCGATAGATTTAACGGATGGAAGATATTGATGGATTAGCTCTGCAATCGCAGTTAATTTGTCAAAGGATAAAACGAATGGGTTAGCGCCTGTCAGAAACACCCGGCGGACACGACCGCTGTTCCGGCCTTTCGCGGTCCCTTTCAACTCCCGCAAATCACACACAATATCTTCCAGAGGGGACATTCTGAATTTGAACGGCAAATCATGATACAAGGTACAAAACTTGCATTTATGATGCGTACAGCCTGCCGTTACCTCTAACAAAAGTGATGCCGCTTCATATGGCGGCCGCCAAATGGTTCCTGTGTAGTGCATAAACACATCTCCTTTCCTGATTGCCGGCGTTTTCTTGCGCCATACATACCCGCATGTTGTTTTCCGGAATCTATAATCATTATATTTTGATACAATTATTTTACAAGTACTGTACTTTTTTACAGTACCTATATGAAAAAGGTACATTGATTTATAGGGGAATGTATGTTATATTGTTTCAGAAAGGAGTGCGGGAATGAAAAAAAGCACATTGGCTGTTGAACGATGCAAAACAGTTTCTACCATACAAAAAATTTTAGGCGGCAAATGGAAAATTGAAATCATTTATTACATCGCCTTTCGGGATATACACCGCTTCGGAGCGCTTCGCAGGCATATCGGCGATATTACGGAATCGAGCCTGACGAAGCAGCTTCGGGAACTGGAAGCGGACGGCTTCATTACCCGCCATGATTATAAAGAAGTGCCTCCCCGTGTGGAATATAACCTTACTGACTTGGGAAAAAGTTTTATTCCTGTCTTTGAACACATGAAACAGTGGGGAGATGAAAACCTCAGCGAGTAAACAGGGCACAGTACCCGGCGGACGCATTAACAGTCAGGAAGTAATCCTTATGGCAGCAAACAACATACGTTACCTGTACAATTCAAATTCGGGCATAGAATTGATTTACTGCGAAAATTCCACAATATCCTATCCCACACATAACCATGTTTCCGTGCTTACAATTGGCATTGTGTTAGATGGCTCCATTGTGCTTACTGCGAACAGTAATACAAGCACAGTATTTCGGCACATAGCAGTTATACCCTGCTGAGTATATGTATTGATAAAAATAGGGCCGTACGAGATTCGACAGATAAAATACGGCGTAACATAATGTCTTTGCTGAAGCGTTCTTTCAATACAGAAAGAATCAATCCGTGCCGGATAGCGCCATTATTGAATTGTTTAAATTCCCTTGTCGCCTGTACGGACTGGCATGCTGCAAGCCGGAATCCATTTATCAATCGCCTGAAAAAACAGTTGGAATTATATCCGGAAGGCAAATTCAGTATTGAAGAGATGGCGCAAAACGCATTTATCAGTAAATACCATTTTATCCGAAGCTTTAAGGCAGAAGCAGGGCTTACGCCGCATCAGTTTCAACTTCAAAACCGAATCCGTAAGGCATAGCGATTGATTCACAACACCGAAACCATAACAGAAGTGGCTCTGGCCACAGGTTTTTGCGACCAAAGCCACTTCATAAAACAATTTGAAAAACAGGTAGGTATACCGCCGTTAGCTTATAAATTATCTTCCAAAACAATCCAAACAGAAGAAACAGGTCAGCACAACGCGGGCATAAATTTGGCAAACAGATAAAGGCCATCTTCGCCTGCAATGACTTCATGCGGCACGCCGATGGGGAAAATAGAAATTACGCCTGCTTCATAGGGCAGTCTCGTTCCATTGTTCACACAGATGCCAGCACCGGAAATAACCTCATGGGTTTCCAACTGCTTCTCGTGGATATGATTGCCAATCTTCTTGCCGGGAGCTATCTTCACGAGATGGAAACTGAATTGCCCATCTGTTTTTTCGGATGTGATAATATGTTTTAGCTCTACCCCCTCAAAAGCAGGGTGTTTCGACCACGGAATCGCATCAAAGGCAACTGTGGCGTCTGGCAAAAGAAGTCCCCCCCTCATTGAATTTTTCAAACAGATTTTTATAATCCATGCTAAGAGCCTCCTTTCGAATTATCTATATATTGACAGTGTTCCTGTCTGTTAATATCATAGCAATCAGTATAAAATTTGAATTGTAAAAAATTGCTTCTTTTATTCAGACAGCTCGCTCTCTATTACCTCCACCGTCGGCAGACTACTTTTAAATTCCTCACGAAGTACCTTTGTCAATTCATTCTGATGTTCAGTTCTGCTCGTTAAACAATTACACACATAAGTGTAAAAAGAGCCACTTGAAAAACAAGCGGCTCTGGTGTATAATCTAGCCAGAAAGGTTTATCGGACACGAAGTTCCGATTGCCCTCTGTGAAAATTGTTTATTAAAGAATAAGCATCCTCACTTTAGGCGGTTAGGATGCTTATTTCTTTTTGTCCTATAGGAAATTGCTGTAATCTTAGTGGATGCCAAACAAGAATTTACGCAGTAAATTCTTGGAACGCAGGCTGCTGAGCCTGCGTTTTTTTATGATTGTCTATGTAAGACAGAGCCGCAAAAATAACAAGCAATAATGTCAAAACTTCCATCACGCTCATGGGCATCACCCTCTTTCGTAAGACTAGAGGGCATCTATCAGAAAATCGCATCCTGCTTTCTGTTCAGTTATACAATCTCACTACAACATGAATACGCATATTTATCAATTAAAAACGATTTAACGATTATACAGTGCAGACAGTTTGCTTCAAATGTTTTAACTAAATTTCTATTTCAGAAGAAAAGCTCTCTGGTCGGTGATTTCGTCCGGAACCACAGCGCCGGAGTTTTTCACTTTCTGAATCAGATTATCCATATGGTGGATTTTCTGCGACTGTTTCACACCGTAGCGGTCCATTGTTTCCTTATACAAAGGATTGGCTTTCAGCTTATCACGAATTTCTTTCGCGAACGGACAGTGGGTGAACAGAATCGTACGGGCTACTTTGTTCAGACGGGGAGAACCCGAACCTTCATAGATAATCCATGATTCATAATCCCGGATAAACATTTCCTTGAAACTGTTCTTTGCTTTCTGCATGCTGAGTTTGACTTTTTCTTTGGCGTCGGCGGAAAGCTCTCTGTTCTTTTTGTAAAACTGGATATAATCGAAATATTCGCTTGTAAGGGACGGTTCTGAAACATCGTTCCATCTTGCGCCCTGAATACGTTTGCACATTTCCCAACGGTATTCTCCGGTAAGACGGACAAGGATATTGTTCAAATCCTCCATCTGGAAAAGGGATACCATCATGCGGGCCGGGGTAGTACGTTTACGGCCTTCAATTTCCTGCCACATAACGCCGCGGACGCCGACATTGGGCATCAGGATGACATCAGGCAGTATTTCCACGCTGATAGATTCTTTGGCGATACCGATATCCGGGTTGCTGTACATGGTCTCACGGTAATATGCGCCGTAATCGATGGAGCAGATGCGCTTGAAGCTTTCTCTTACTTTATCCGCAGATACGAGGGATTCTGACAAATCTTTCAAAACATTGCTTTCCGAAAAAACCGGACAGAAGATACTGATACGGCCGAAAGTCATTTTGTTGACGGACTGGAACACATTATCCAGCTCAAACTGTACCTGTTTGGAACGGTCGGCAAGCATGGGAGCTTCTTCCGCGGCCGTGATTTTACCAGTCACTTTCAGTTCATGCACATAAGCCGCATAATCGTTGTCAAATTCGTTACGGCATGGAGCCTTGCGCCCTTCATAGACTTCTTTCATCCATTCATAAGCGGTATAAACATTCCGGGACGGGTCGCTCGGCAGTGAATCCACGATGGAATAGAGATAAGCCGCATTTTCCATACCCGCCAGTTTTTCATCCACATAGCCGAAGTTAAAGAACATTTTAACGATTTTCGGTATATTGGAATCGGAAAGGCTCTTCATGAACGCCTGTGAATACACTTTATAGAACAGCTTGCTGATTGTCAGGCGCAGCTTTCTGCAAGCGTCATCGGAAGCGTTTTTATCCGAAAGATTATTGTATTTTTCAATGGCGGCTTTGAATCCTTTTGTCGTTTCTTCATCGCAGTCGGCATAGGTCAGGATAGTATGCAGAGAGTCCGTAAGGTCCGGAACATCGGAAGCAGACTGCTCTTCCGGTGCATCCGTCGCATTCTGGAGCGTTTCCAGTTTGTTTTTATACTCCTGAATCCGGTTTTTGTACATTTCCTTGTCGATGGAATCCTGATTTTCCAGCTGAATCATCATCGTGCCGAGAGCGGCCGTTATCGCTGTGGAGTCTTCGTCGTGCGCGCCGATGCGGTACAGGATGCTCGCATACAGGTCAAAGAAATCGAGTTTGTTTTCGTTCATCAGAAGCCCGGCGATTTCAGCTTTGTACTCGGAGAGTTCGCGGCATACGGAAAAGATTTCGTAGACGTCGTGGCTTGCCTTTAACAGCATGCCGAGAATAAAGTCGGCAATTTGCGATTTGGCGGTAATGCTTTTCATAATGCGCTGTAATTGCCCGTAATAACTGCTCAGCCAGTCCGGGACATTGTCTTCCAGTTCCACTTCCGAGAGGTCTTCAAGGCCCGGAAGCACTCTGGTGGAAATTCCGTGCTTTGCGGTAAAACGGCCATATTCGGAATAGCTTTTCATCAGATATTGATAGAAATTGTCGCAGTCGAACTTTGTCAGTTCGTATTGGTCGAGTATTTCTTTTAACTGTCTGAACAGAGAACTTACTATCAGGTTGGAAAGGTCCGATTTTGCACGGAGAAGCTCAATCAAATGTCCGTCCGCGCAGGCATAGGAAGCGAGCGCCGTATCATCGGATGCCTGATAGGAAATAAAATAGGAATCATACGCGAGTTCGCAGACGCCGATGACATCTCCTTTGCCGAGATAAAATTCACCGCCCGGGTAAGATGCTCTTACCGAGCCTTTTGTGATGAGATGCAGAGCAGAGATTGGCTGCTCACTCTGTATGAGAACGGTTCCCATTGGAAATTCTTTTACTGCCATAAATAGCTCCCCTCTGTCTGTGGGCACAGACATACATTAGTAATATGATAACATTATAAAACGATTATAGCACAAATACAAGAAAAAGGCGAATAGTACCTAAGGGCAAAATGCCGAAGCTTTTTTGGCCGCTTTTTCTTTGGCTGATATTTTTTATGCTGTACTTTTAAAAAAGATATGATAGAATATTAGTAGTATGCAGGTTGAGAGAAAGGCATGGTTATTGATATGTCCGTCGATGAAAAAGATATAGAATACAGGAAAAAGGTCGTACAGGAATACAAGCAGGATGTGGAACGTCTGATACGATATCTGCCCTGGCTGGAGGAAAAATCGGGAAGCAATGTTTCGGAGACTTATACGGGTTCCGGAATTACGGAACACTCCGTCGCATTTCCGGTTTATGACAGCACACTCCTGGGATTTGTGAAGGAAGTACAGAGGACAAACCTGTTAGACAGGAATTATCGGTATGTATATACCAGAAACAGGATTGTTACCTGTCAGGACGAATTGCGTGCGATTTCCAATTCGGACATTACACGGATGGATGTGCTGAAGGGAATCCTGTCCAAATATGTGATGGGCGGTATGACAAAAGGCCGGATGTGGCCGGAAGCGGTTCAGAACCGGGTTTTTCTGAACGTTGTAAAGAAAATGAAGGAAAATCTGGAATTTTGGGACAGGCCGATGGGAAATTAAGGAACTGTTAAGGAAGGTATTATATTCTTATGGGAGAAAAATCGTTACAAAAGAAGCAGTACATATTGGAAACAGCAAGGAAGGTCTTCGTGGAAAAAGGATATAAAAATGTGACCATGAAAGATATTGTGGAAGCATGCGATATCAGCCGCGGAGGTCTTTATCTGTATTTCGGCAGTACGGAAGAGCTTTTGCTGGAGGTACTGCAAAAAGACGCGGAAGAAATCGACGATGTGTTCTCGGAGGGTATTACGGAGGAAGATTCGGCGGCGGATATTCTGACGTTGTTTTTAAAGGAACAGAAGAAAGAATTACTGCGTAAAAAGAATAATCTGACGATGGCGGTCTATGAGTATGCCTTTGAAAATAAGGAGAAAAAAGACCAGATGATGCGCAGACAATTCGAAGCCGGCGTGCGGGTTCTTGAAAAGCTGATTGAGTCGGGCATCGCTTCGGGGGAATTTTACTGTGAGAATCCGAAGGGCGCGGCCAACAATATTATGTATGTGCTGGAAGGCATGAAAATTAATTCCCAGACAATGGGAATTACGGAAGCAATGGTTGATGAGCAGCTCCTGTATATTATGGCGGGACTGTTGATTGATGTAGACTGATGGAGGGAATAAGGCAGGTATGGGAAACGTAAAGCGCATCTATGTGGAAAAGAAAGAACCTTTTGCGGTCAGGGCAAAGGAGCTGCAGGAGGAGCTAGGAAGCTATCTCGGCGTTACGGGCGTAAAGGATGTACGGGTGTTCATCCGGTATGATGTGGAGAATGTATCGCAGGAGATTTTTGATAAGGCGTGCGGAATGGTCTTTTCGGAACCGCCTGTTGACCTTTTGTATAAGGAAGAAATAGAAATTCCCGCGGACGGTCGGGTATTCAGTGTGGAGTATCTGCCGGGGCAGTTCGACCAGAGGGCGGATTCCGCGGTACAGTGTATGAAGTTTCTCAAAGAAGATGAAGAACCCGTCATCAGGACGGCTGTCACATATTTAATAACAGGACAGATATCAGATGAGGAATTTGAGAAAATAAAAGCATACTGTATTAATCCGGTGGATTCCAGGGAAACGGATATGGTAAAACCGGATACTTTGATTACCGTTTATGAAGAGCCGGCGGACGTAGCGGTGCTCCGGGACTTCTGCACAATGTCGGAGACGGCTTTCCGGGAATTATATGATTCCCTCGGTCTGGCGATGACTTATAAGGACTTTCTCCATATTCGAAATTACTTTGACGGGGAGGAGCACAGAGACCCGACGATGACGGAGATTCGCGTGCTCGATACTTACTGGTCTGACCATTGCCGGCATACGACTTTTTCGACGGAGCTTACGAAGGTTGACTTCCGGGATGGCTATTATCAGAAACCGATTCGGGAAACATACGAGGATTATCTCAAAACGAGAGAAGAAATATTTGCGGGCAGAACGGATAAATTTGTCTGTCTGATGGATTTGGCGCTGATGGCGATGCGCAAACTGAAAAAAGACGGGAAGCTGGAAGATATGGAGCAGTCCGATGAAATTAATGCCTGTTCCGTTGTCGTTCCGGTGGAAATGGATTACGGTGACGGACCGGTTACTGAGGAGTGGCTCGTCTTTTTCAAGAATGAGACACATAATCATCCGACGGAAATCGAGCCTTTCGGCGGTGCGGCGACCTGTCTTGGCGGCGCAATCCGCGACCCGCTTTCCGGCCGCGGATATGTATATCAGGCGATGCGCGTTACGGGAGCGGCCGACCCGACGGTTCCCGTTGCCGATACGTTAAAGGGCAAGCTGCCTCAGAAAAAGCTGGTTCGCGGCGCGGCAGGCGGCTATTCTTCCTATGGCAATCAAATCGGGCTTGCGACGGGACTCGTCAAAGAAATCTACCATCCCGATTATGTGGCGAAAAGAATGGAAATCGGCGCGGTTATGGGAGCTGCGCCCAGAAAAAATGTGATTCGTGAGACTTCCGACCCGGATGATATCATCGTTCTGCTCGGCGGAAGGACCGGACGGGACGGCTGCGGCGGAGCAACGGGCTCTTCCAAAGTTCATACGGAAAGTTCCATCGAGACGTGCGGTGCGGAAGTGCAGAAGGGAAATGCCCCGACGGAACGTAAGATTCAGCGTCTGTTCCGCAGGGAAGAGGTCAGCAGGCTTATTAAAAAATGTAATGATTTCGGCGCCGGCGGCGTTTCCGTTGCGATTGGAGAACTGGCGGACGGCCTTGTAGTGGACCTTGATAAAGTTCCCAAAAAATATGCGGGCCTTGACGGAACGGAACTGGCCATTTCGGAGTCCCAGGAGCGGATGGCCGTTGTTGTTTCGCCGGGCGATGTGGATACTTTCCTGCAATATGCGGCGGAAGAAAATCTGGAAGCGGTGGCGGTAGCCGTCGTGACGAAGGAGCCGCGTCTCGTCTTAAAATGGAGGGATAAGGAAATCGTCAATATTTCCAGAGCATTTCTGGATACGAACGGCGCGCATCAGGAAACGGAAGTCCGTGTGGATATGCCGAAGCCGGAGGAAAACTATCTGGAGAAGACGGCGGTTCCTGCCGTGAAAGAGGCTTTGGACCGGGGCGATGTGAAAGCGGCATGGCTTGCGTTGTTGAATGATTTGAATGTATGTTCCCAGAAGGGACTTGTGGAGATGTTCGACGCATCCATCGGCGCGGGCAGCGTGTATATGCCTTACGGTGGAAAATATCAGCTGACGGAAACACAGGCGATGGTGGCAAAACTGCCGACGCTGAAAGGGAAAACGGATACCGTAACGATGATGAGTTATGGATTCGACCCTTATCTTTCCAGTTGGAGCCCTTATCACGGCGCGGTTTATGCGGTAACGGAATCGATGGCCAAAATCGTGGCGAACGGCGGCGATTATAAGAAAATACGATTTACATTCCAGGAATACTTCCGACGTATGACGGAGGAAGCAGGACGGTGGAGCCAGCCTTTTGCGGCGCTGCTCGGCGCATATAAAGCGCAGATTGCCTACGGACTTCCTTCCATCGGCGGAAAGGATTCGATGTCCGGCACGTTCAACGATATTGATGTTCCGCCGACGCTCGTATCCTTTGCCGTGGATATCGGGAAGAAACAGGATATTGTCAGCCCGGAACTGAAAAAAGCCGGAGACAGACTCGTCCTTTTCCGAATCGTAAAAGATGAATACGACCTGCCTGTTTATGAAAAAGTCATGCGGCTTTATGATAAGATTCTTTCTCTGATGGCGGAGAAGAAAGTTACGGCGGCTTACGCGCTGGATGCGAAGGGTGCGGCGGCAGCGATAAGCAAAATGGCATTCGGCAATAAACTGGGCGTTGCCGTCGAAGAAAGTTTCAGCGCGGCTTCTCTTTTTGAAAACGGACTGGGAAATATCATTGTGGAAATGCCTGCGGAAGCGGCGGAAGCGCTGCAGCAGGATGAGGACTGCGTACTCGTCGGCACGGTAACGGAAGAACCCGCTTTTGTATACGGAGATGTGACCGTTTCGATGGAAGACGCATTGCAGGTATGGACTTCCAGACTGGACAAAGTGTTCCCTTATACGGCGGAAAAGGATAAGACGCCGGTTGTTTCGGATGTTTATCAGGCAAAAGAAATTTATGTATGCAGACATAAAGTGGCAAGGCCGACCGTCTTCATTCCGGTATTTCCCGGAACGAACTGCGAATACGACAGCGCCAAAGCTTTTGAGAACGCGGGTGCGGACGTCATAACGAAAGTATTTAAAAACATGACAGCAGAAGATATCCGGGAAAGCGTGGAAGTTTTCGAGAAGGCAATCGGGCAGGCGCAGATTATCATGTTCCCCGGCGGTTTTTCGGCGGGCGACGAACCGGACGGCTCCGCGAAGTTCTTTGCGACGGCGTTCCAGAACGCGAGAATGAAAGAAGCGGTCATGAAATTATTGCAGGAAAGAGACGGACTTGCGCTCGGCATCTGCAACGGCTTCCAGGCACTGATTAAACTGGGACTTGTGCCATACGGTGAAATTATGGGGCAGAAAGAAGATTCGCCTACGCTGACTTTCAATACCGTCAACCGTCATATTTCCAAGATGGCGTATATCAAAGTCGTTTCCAATAAATCGCCCTGGCTGCAGAAAGCGGTATTGGGAAATACTTATGTAAACCCCGCGTCTCATGGAGAAGGCCGTTTCGTGGCGTCGAAAGAATGGCTCGACAGGCTGTTTGCAAATGGACAGGTGGCGACCCAGTATGCGGATATTAACGGAAACGTATCGATGGATGAAGAGTGGAACATTAACGGTTCTTATGCTTCTGTTGAAGGCATTACTTCACCGGACGGACGCTGCCTCGGCAAGATGGCGCATTCCGAACGAAGAGGCGACGGTGTTGCGGTGAATATTTACGGTGAACAGGATTTGAAGATTTTCGAATCGGGCGTTGCATATTTCTGTTAGGTTACATTCTTTTGCGGTATTCATTCCGATGCTGAATCGGCGTCTTGCCGGTCGCTTTTTTGAAAGTCTGTGAAAAATAAGACTGGGAGGAAAAACCCAGGAGCGCGGATATTTCCGCAATCGAGTGGGTCGTGGATTCCAACAGGGATTTTCCTTCCTGAATCCTTTTCTGAAGAAGGTAGTTGATGGGAGAAATCCCGATATATTTTGTGAAGGCGTGCGCCATATAGTATTTGTTCATATGGGTAATTGCCGCCAGTGTATCCAGAGTAATATTTTCGGAATAGTTTGCATCCAGATAATTCTTTATCTGGGTGCATTCTCTGTTTAAAACACTGTTGTTGCTCTGGACGATGGTCAGATAGTCATTGCGCAGCATACAAATCAAAAGCACTTCCAGAAGATTCTGACATACGGCTTCATAATTTTTTTCTTTAATGGAAATTTCTTCCAGCATGATATTCAGATACGCATAAACATTGGAGTTTGTCATATTGTATTTATATACGGTTCCGGAAGCGGTCTGCATGGAAATGCCGTCCTGTGCGGAAGCAATATTTTCAAAGGAAAAAGAGAGACCGTCGATACCGAGCACAATATATTCGAGCGGCGTGGTGTGCAGGGATTTCTCGGTATGCTGTACATGCGGATTAATGATGACCATGTCATTTCTGCTCACCGGAAATTCGGAACCTTCCGCTACGAAAGTGCCGTTGCCGTTCACGACATAGAACAGCTCGCTGAAAGGATGGGAGTGCAGAATGCTCTGCCAGTCTCCCTCATATTTGGAAGTCGATACATATAACAGTTTGGAATGGTCAAAGGAAGACGAATTGTCGCCTTCAATGCGGTGTCTCGTATTTCCCATAATGGCTCCTGTCAGCCTGCCGTCTGGCGGGCATTTGTTATATTTTTATCTTAATGTAGCAGATTTTAGATATTTTGTCCATAATATCTTTCTGATAAAATATCTAAAAACAGGAAAAACAGAAAAAGAAAAAGAACAATAAAATAATTGTAAAAAAGTAAATTGTTTTTTTATATGACAATCTGGTTTGACGGGTTGAATAAAAAAATATTAAAAATAGAGGTTTGTATATGAAAAATATACAATAAAAGATGGACTCGCCAAAAATTTATGGGGAAATTGAATAAAAGACAAGATATATAAAATAGCAAGCAACAATCCGATTGATAATAAAATTTTGATTGATTATACTGAGGTTACATGAAAAAGTTGACTCGATGTAGTTAAGGTCACGATTCTTTTTAAGGAGGAAAGTTATTATGAAATTGAAAAAAGTAATTTCGGCAGTTCTGGCGTTGACGATGACAGCATCCGTTATGACAGGATGCGGCGGCAGCGGCAGCAACACGGCGCAGACACCGGCGGCTGACAATACGTCAGACAGCGCGCAGCAGGAAGCGCCGAAAGAAGAAGAGAAACAGGAAGAAACAAAGACCGAAGCAGAGGCGGAAACGCCGGCTGTAGAAGAGCAGGTGCTGAAGGTGGCGGCTTTTGAAGGCGGTTATGGCGCGGAGATGTGGTCTGAAGTAGCGGCGGCATTTGAAGCTTCCCACCCTGGCGTTACGGTAGAACTTACAATTGATAAGAAACTGGAAGACGTTATCAGCCCGAGCATGAAGGCGGGCGATTATCCGGATGTTGTACATCTTGCGACCGGTCGTGAAGCGGCTCTGACAGAAACGCTGACAAAGGAAAATGCGCTTCTTCCGTTGACGGATGTTCTGGAAATGACGGTTCCCGGCGAAGATGTGAAAGTAAAAGATAAAATCGTTCCCGGTTTCCTCGACACACTGGCAACCAATCCTTACGGCGACGGTGTAACATATTACGCGCCGATGTTTTACAGCCCCTGCGGTCTGTTCTACAATGCAGGCCTGTTCAAGGAAAAAGGATGGGATGTTCCGACAACCTGGGAAGAGATGTGGGCGTTAGGCGACCAGGCGGCGGCAGAAGGAATTGCATTGTTCACCTATCCGACAACCGGATATTTCGACGCATTTACTTATGCGACACTGTCTTCCGCAGGCGGTTCCGACTTTTTCAACAGCTGTATGACATATGAAGACGGTATCTGGGAAAGTGAAAATGCGACAAAGGTATTTGAACTCGTTGCAAAGCTTGGCGAATATACGGAAGCAACAACGGTTGCAAATGCAAATAACGATAACTTTACCAAGAATCAGCAGCTGATTCTCGACAACAAAGCAATCTTCTGTCCGAACGGTACATGGCTGCCCGGAGAAATGGCAGACGCGCCGAGAGCAGATGGATTTGAATGGGGCTTCATGGCTATTCCGGCAGTAAACGACGGCGGAGCGGGATGTTCTTTCTGCTGGTTCGAGCAGATGTGGATTCCGGCAGCGGCAGAGAATCAGGATATGGCGAAAGAATTTGTAGCATATATGTACTCTGACGAAGCAGCACAGATTTTTGCAAAAGCAGCGGCAATCCAGCCGATTACCGGTGTCAGCGATTATCTGGAAGGCGACAACAAACTGTTTTACAGCATTTATGACAACGGTGCAACCGCGGTTATGGGCGGATTTGCAGCAACGGCGCCGGTAGAAGGCGTAAATATGCTGGATGTTCTGTGCGGTACGGTAAACAGTATCGTAAGCGGTGACAAGACTGTTGAGGAATGGCAGGCGGCAGTTGAAGACGCAAGCGACAAATTAAGAGAGGCAATGGAATAATATTCAGGGGAGTGCTCCGAAGGTGGTGTTTCCGCCTTTGGAGCGCTTTTTCATCCTATAGGAAATTGCGACAGTGTAAACCGGGTAACTGTGAACTGGCAGACGGTTACGGGAAACGGAGGTATGGACGTGAAAAAGGGCAAGGCAAGAAGTGTTTTTATTGGGATATGTGTGGCGCCTGCAGTCATTTTGTTTACGATTTTTATGTTGATTCCCACCTTTAACGTTTTTAAAATGTCGCTCTATAAATGGGGCGGATATTCCAATACGAAGGAATTTGTGGGATTGAATAATTTTAAGATTCTGGTGGAGGACATGAACTTTTTCCGTTCCTTCCAGAACACGGTTCTGTTAATCGTCTGCGTGACTGTTGTTACGATGGCGCTTTCTTTGATTTTTGCGGCAATTATTTCGAGGGAAAAAATCAAAGGGCAGAATTTTTACCGCATTATTTTTTACATACCGAATATCTTATCGGTTGTAGTTATTTCCGCGATTTTCTCGGCAATTTATGACCCGAACAACGGACTGTTAAACAGCATCATCGGTATTTTCCGGGGAAGCGAAGAAACGCCGATTCTCTGGCTCGGCGACCAGAAACTGGTTATTTACAGTCTGGCTATCGCCATGATTTGGCAGGCTATCGGTTATTATATGGTTATGTATATGGCGAGTATGGCCAGCGTACCGGAGAGCCTTTATGAATCCGCGAATCTGGAAGGAGCAGGAAGGGTACAGCAGTTCTTTTCCATTACGCTTCCTTTGATTTGGACGAATGTAAGGACTACTCTGACATTTTTCGTTATCAGTTCTATTAACCTGAGCTTCCTCTTTGTCAAGGCGCTTACGAGCGGCGGACCGGACGGAGCGACAGAAGTATTCTTAAGTTATATGTATAAGCAGGCTTATACCAATTCTTCCTATGGATACGGTATGGCAATCGGTGTAGTAGTATTTTTATTCTCTTTTGGTCTGTCGGCAGTCGTCAATTTTGTGACCAAACGGGAACCGTTGGAATTCTAAGGGGGAGAGCATATGAAAAAAAGAAAAGAAATGAGCTTCGACACACTGTACAGGCTTTTTATATATGTTGCCCTTCTGACACTGGCAGTCAGCATCATCGTGCCGGTGGGGTGGGTATTTCTGGCGTCGATTAAGGAAAATTCCGAATTTTACGGAAATCCGTGGACGATGCCGAAAGGAATCTATTTCCAGAACTTCATCGATGCTTTTGAAAAAGCAAAGATGGGCGAGTATTTCATGAATTCAATCTTCGTTACGGCACTGGCGCTTCTGATTTTACTGATAGTTGCGCTGCCCGCGGCATATGTGCTCGCGAGATACCGTTTCCGGGGAAGCAAACTGATAAACATCCTTTTTATGGGCGGTCTGTTCATTAATGTAAACTATATCGTTGTTCCTATTTTCTTAATGTTTGTGGATGCCGATAAATTTTTAAAAGGACTTGGAGCAGATGGATTTTTCCTGAACAATCTGTTTATCGTCGCACTCGTTTATGCGTCAACTGCGCTGCCTTTTACCATTTATCTGCTGTCGGGCTTTTTTGTAACGATACCGAGAGATTATGAAGAAGCTGCTTATGTGGACGGCAGCGGTTACTTCAGAACGATGATAAAGATTATGATGCCGATGGCGCTGCCGAGTATCATCACGGTCATTTTGTTCAATTTCCTTTCTTTCTGGAATGAATACATTATTTCGATGACCCTGCTGACAAAAGACGCCAAGACGCTTCCTGTCGGGCTGATGCAGCTCATGCAGGCGCAGAAAGCGGCGGCAAATTACGGACAGCTTTATGCGGGACTCGTAATCGTCATGCTTCCTACATTGATTTTATATATTATGGTGCAGAAAAAACTGACGCAGGGCATGAGCCTCGGCGGATTAAAAGGTTAAAGGAGGAGACGCTATGAAATGGATGGTAAAAATCGCTTATCTGTTGATTTTCGTGTTGAGTATGGCGCTTATCGTTATGGGGCAGCGCAATATAGGACCGGTCGGACTTTTGACGATGATAGCCGGACTTGCGGGAATCTTGCTTCTTCTTTTTCTATATAACAGAAAATTTCAATAAAGTGCGACAAACGGAGGTAGAAACATGAAGCAGGAAAACAAAGGCAGGCTGACGCTGCCGACAGACGTGGATATGGTGGAAGAGACGCTCCGGCTGAAAGAATTGCTTGGAGCGGATGCGCTGCGGGACTGTGACGGGACAACGATGCCGGAAGAACTGCTTGGCCAGAATGCCAAAATATATGCGACTTATTATACGACCAGAAAAGATAATGAATGGGCGATGCAAAATCCGGAAGAAATACAGCAGGAATATCTTATCAGCGACCGCGTGACGGCAAAGAGCGACAGACTGCGCATTGCGCTGATGAAAGGATTTCATACGGAACAGTTAAAAGTGAATACGCTCGATAATCCCAAACGGTGGTGGGAAGTAATTGACCGGACGACGGGAGAGGTGGTCTCGCCGGAACGATGGGAATATGACGAAGCGGCCGGGGAAGTGGTTATTGAAACCATTCCCTATCACCAGTATACCGTCAGCTTTCTTGCTTTTCTGATTTGGGACCCGGTGCATATGTATAACTTTATTACAAATGACTGGCAGGATGCGCCTCACCAGCTCACTTATGACGTAAGGCAGCCGAAGACACAGGCATATGTAAAGGGAAAACTGAAAAGATGGTGTGAAGAAAATCCGCATGTGGACGTAGTGCGTTTTACGACCTTTTTCCATCAGTTTACGCTGACTTTCGATGATAAAAAGCGGGAAAAATTTGTAGAATGGTTCGGTTACAGCGCGAGCGTCAGTCCCTATATTCTGGAACAATTTGAAAAATGGGCGGGATATCCGTTTCGGCCGGAATACATAGTGGACCAGGGATATCACAATTCCATTTTCCGGGTTCCGTCCAAACAATTTCAGGATTTTATCGAATTCCAGCAGATAGAGGTCAGCAAACTGGCGAAGGAACTTGTCGATATCGTACACAGTTATGGTAAGGAAGCGATGATGTTCCTCGGCGACCACTGGATTGGAACGGAGCCTTTCGGAAAATATTTTAAGGATATCGGCCTGGATGCGGTAGTCGGCTCTGTGGGAGACGGCGTTACGCTCCGCATGATTTCCGACATTCAGGGTGTCGGTTATACGGAAGGACGCCTGCTGCCTTATTTCTTTCCCGATGTTTTCACGGAGGGAGGCGACCCGATTGGGGAGGCGCAGGATAACTGGATGAAAGCAAGAAGAGCGATTCTGCGTTCGCCTTTGGACAGAATCGGATATGGAGGCTATTTAAAGCTTGCCAGCGAGTGGCCGGGCTTTATTGAGCAGATTCAGAAAGTGGTGGATGAGTTCCGGCAGATTCATGAAAATATGCAGGGAGAGAAGTCCTATACGGCGCCCTTTAAGGTCGGGATTCTGAACTGTTGGGGCAATCTGCGGCGATGGATGGCAAATCAGGTGCATCATGCTTTGTGGTATCGGGAGATTTATTCTTATGTAGGCGTTATCGAGTGCTTGAGCGGTATGCCGATTGATGTGGAGTTTATTACTTTTGATGAGGTAAGAAACGGCATCGACCCGGCAATCAGAGTAATTATTAACGCAGGAGACGCATACACCGCATGGAGCGGCGCCGAGAACTGGAAAGATGAAAAGGTTGTATGCGCGATTCGCCGGTTTGTGGATGAGGGCGGCGGTTTTATCGGCATCGGTGAGCCGAGCGCATGTCAGTATGAAGGACGTTATTTCCAGTTGAGCGATGTGCTTGGTGTGGACAGGGAACTCGGTTTTTCCATGAGCACGGATAAATATAATGAAATGGATAACAGACATTTTATTCTGGAGGATATCGAGGGCGAAATTGATTTTGGAGAAGGAAAGAGCCGTATTTATGCGCAGGGAGAACACTACCAGATTCTAAACATGGACGGAAAATACAGCCGTCTGACAGTCAATGAATATGGGAAAGGAAGAGGCGTTTATTTTGCCGGACTGCCTTATTCTCCGCAGAACTGCCGCATCTTACTGCGTGCCATTTATTACGCGGCGCATCAGGAAGAAGAGATGAAGAAGTTCTATGTGACCAATGTGGACACAGAGCTTGCCGTTTTTGAAAAGTCGGGTAAAATTGCGGTCATCAATAATTCGAAAGAACCTAAAACGACGACGCTGTATGTACATGGGAAACTGGTGGAAGAACTTTCTATGGAACCGATGGAAATGAAGTGGGTTACGCTGAAAAATTAAGATTTTCAGCTGCAAGGAGAGCTTATGAATACAGAGAATACGGCTTGTGCCAGAATAGAAGAAGCGATTGGGCAGTTTGACGCAAAGGGTGTTCTGACCGAGAAAAGACCCTATGGAAACGGCCATATCAACGATACTTTCCTGCTCGTTTATGAGTTGCCGGAAGGCGGTAAAAAGCAGTACATTTTACAGCGGATGAATCATGACATCTTTAAAAAGCCCATTGAGCTCATGGAAAATATCGTAAATGTGACGGAGTATCTGCGAAATATAATTAGTTCCCAGGGCGGTGAGCCGGAGCGGGAGACGCTCAATGTCGTAAAGACCCGCGGCGGCGAAAATTATTATCGGGACAGTAACGGAAATTACTGGAGAATGTTTCTGTTTATCGAACGTACCGTCTGTCTGGAAAAAGTGGAGAGTGCGAAAGATTTCTATGACAGCGCGGTGGCATTCGGAAATTTTCAGCGGATGCTAGCGGACTATCCGGCCGGAACTCTGCATGAAACGATTCCGAATTTCCATCATACGCCTTCGAGATTTCAGGCATTTAAAAAGGCCGTGCAGGAGGACAAACTGGGCAGGGCGTCGCTTGTCAGAGAAGAAATCGCATTTGCACTGGAAAGGGAAAGAGATACTTCCGTGCTGACGGACCTGCTCGCGGCCGGACAGCTTCCTCTTCGGGTAACGCATAACGATACGAAGCTGAACAATATTCTTTTTGATGAAAAGAGCAGAAAAGCGCTCTGCATTATCGACCTCGATACCGTTATGCCGGGACTCTCTCATTATGACTTTGGAGATTCCATTCGCTTTGGAGCGAGCACGGGTGAGGAAGACGAGCGAGACCTGAGCAAAATAGAATTGGATTTGTCTTTGTATGAAACATTTACCAAAGGCTATCTGGAAGGCTGCGGCGGAAGCCTGACCAGGCGGGAAGTAGAAACACTTCCGATGGGAGCGAAGCTGATGACTTATGAATGCGGCATCCGCTTCCTTGCGGATTATCTGGAAGGAGACGTTTATTTTAAGATTCACAGAGACGGCCATAATCTGGACCGGGCGAGAACACAGTTCAAGCTGGTGGCGGATATGGAAGCGAAGTGGGACGATATGCGCCTTATCGGAGAGAAATATCAAGGGATGTAAGGCAAAAGAGTATGCCGGATACCATAAAAAAATCTGGCAAATAAATAAGATTTTATTGTATAATAGACGCAGGCTTAACAGCCTGCGTCTGACTTTTGGGTAAGATTCGCAATTTACTGCAAGATACAAAGAGGTACGATGCCGCGGTCTTTGCGGCGGAATGAGAGGAACTATGGGATTCATGAAGAAACACGGACAGAAAAAAGAAGAAACGGAAGCGGCGGAAAATCAGGAATACCGGTTTCCGGAAGAAGCGGAGCTGAAAGAATGCCGGTACTGCCAGGTGATGATACCGAAAACGGCGAAGGTATGCCCCAACTGCAGAAAACGCCAAAAGCGGAACCCGGCGGGTTTTTTTCTGCTGCTATTTTTGATTGCGGCATGCGGGGCGGGCGTATACTATTATCTGTCGGTTTATTTGCCGGTGTATAAGACCGGCGTCGGAGAAGCGGTAGAATCCGTTAAAGTGATGGAAGAGGAAGAAAGCGGACAGCTCACGGAGACGGTACAGAATGTAGAAGGAGAACAGTCCGAGGAAGCGAAGCAGAACGCGGAGAGCGGGAAGACTGCGGAAACGGAACAGAGCGCGGAGAGTGGGAAGGCTGCGGAAACGGAGCAGAACGTGGAGAATGGGAAGACTGCAGAAACAGAGCAGGATGCAGAGAATGGGCAGTCCGTGGAAGCAGAATGGAATGCGGAAAGCGGCCAGTCTGCAGGCACGATGCAGTCCGATGAAAATGGGACATACGGGGGAACGGTCGTTCCGGTTGACAGCCTGTTGGATATACAGCCTTTCGCTGAGAAGGAAGATGAGACGGAGAAGGAATCTGAAGCCGGAACTGTGGATGAGGCTGAGAAAGAATCTGAAGCCGGAATTGTGGATGAGGCTGAGAAAGAATCTGAAGCCGGAATTGCGGATGAGGCTGAGAAAGAATCGAAGGCCGGAACTGCGGATGAGTCCGGAAAGAAATCGAAAACCGGATATGCGGACGAGGCTGAGAAAGAGTTGAAAGCCGGAACTGCGGATGAGTCCGAAAAGGAATCGAAGAACGGAAAGTCGGACGCACCTGAGAAGGAATCCAAGAATGGAAACCGGTTCGAACCGGAGACGGAGAACGAAATTGAAAATGATTCCGAGGATGAGAAAGAAAATGACACCGACCAAAAAGAGGACGACAGGAAAGTCTTGCTTGAAAATACGGATAATGTCGATGCCGAAATTGTGATTATAGATGTGACAGAAGTGTCAGATTATACCGAAGAAGAATTTCGGTCACTCTGCAGGCGCGTTGATTATAAGAAGCTGCTGCGTAGTCAGGAAACGTATCTGAATGCGGCGGTTATGGAAGAGCTGACCGTTATGGAGCAGGTTGACGGCGGCCTTTTTGACGAAAATATTTATTATCTTTGCAGACGGGAAGACGGGCAGGGCATTACGCGCTACTATATCGTGCGGGATGACCGGGAAGAGAATGATACGCCGATACTTGCGGGCGATGTGATACAGGTCTACGGGCAGCTTTTCGGAAGCTGCAAACTTCCCGGCTATCTTGTAAAGGAACAGCCCCTCGTTCCCGCGTTGACGTTGGTGTATTTTGATTTGCTGGAGGAGTGAAGTTCCGCGGAATATTATGATAAATGTAAAAATGCAAGAAGATAAATGATTGAAGAATGGAAAAGCTTGTGCTATAATAAAACGATTACGCAGAAGAATCAGGATATGAGAGGAAACAGGTGCAGGTTGAGAAAGGAGTAAGGGTATAAGAATGAAGGCATTTTTAATTTTGGAAGACGGTACTGTATTTGAAGGGCTTCATATCGGCGCGGAGAAGGAAATCATCAGTGAAATCGTGTTTAATACTTCGATGGCCGGTTATGTCGAGGTGTTGACGGACCCTTCTTATGCGGGACAGGCCGTGTGCATGACTTACCCGTTAATTGGAAATTACGGAATCTGCTTTGAAGATATGGAATCGAACAAAGTATGGCCGGACGGATTCATCGTCAGAGAGCTGAGCAGGATTCCAAGCAATTTCAGATGCGATATGACCATTCAGGATTTTCTGGAGAAAAACGGAATACCGGGAATCGCCGGCATCGATACAAGGGCCCTGACGAAGATTTTGAGGGAAAAGGGTACGATGAACGGCATGATTACAACGAATGCGTCTTATCAATTAGAAGAAATCCTTCCGAAACTGAAAGCATACAACGTTGGGAAAGTTGTTGAGCTTGCAACCTGTAAAGAAAAATATGAAATAGCGGGAACGAAGGATATCGCGGAAAACGGACCGATTTCCGGAAGCTCCCATTTTAATGCGGCGGACTATGCGAAGGGCATACGGGAGAAAAAGCCGAGCACGGTTAAAAAAATAAACGGAAAAGGATTGAAGGTGGCTCTGCTCGATTTGGGCGCCAAAAACAATATTATCAGGTCTCTTGCCGCAAGGGGCTGTGATGTAACGGTATATCCCGCGCTGACAACGGCAGAAGAAATCATTGCCGCGAAGCCGGACGGCATTATGCTGAGCAATGGACCGGGTGACCCGAAGGAATGTACGGAGGTCATTGCGGAGCTGAAAAAGTTATACGATACGGATATTCCGATTTTTGCAATCTGTCTGGGACATCAGCTGATGGCGCTTGCAACGGGCGCTGACACATTCAAAATGAAATACGGACACCGGGGTGGAAATCATCCGGTGAAGAGTCTGGAGACCGGAAGGGTCTACATTTCTTCTCAAAATCATGGATATGTGGTAGATACGGATAAACTGGATGATAAAGTGGCCGTGCCGATGTTTGTCAATGTCAACGATGGTACGAACGAGGGACTTCGTTATACGGGCAAAAGTATTTTTACCGTACAGTTCCATCCGGAGGCATGTTCCGGGCCACAGGATTCAGAAGACTTGTTTGATAAATTCATAACGATGATGAGGAGGGTGTAAGATGCCGAAAAATCCTAATGTAAAAAGAGTATTGGTTATTGGTTCCGGTCCAATCGTAATCGGACAGGCGGCGGAATTTGATTATGCGGGCACACAGGCCTGCCGTTCCCTGAAAGAAGAGGGAATGGAAGTCATTCTTGTTAATTCCAATCCGGCGACGATTATGACGGACGGCGATATTGCGGATAAAGTGTATATTGAACCTTTGACAACAAAGGTGTTGGAAGAGATTATTATCAAAGAAAAACCGGACAGCCTGCTTCCGAATATGGGCGGACAGGCGGGCCTGAATCTCGGTATGGAACTGGATGAGACAGGTTTTCTCGCCGAACATGGCGTAACACTTCTCGGTACGACCGCAAAGACGATTAAGAAAGCGGAAGACCGTCTGGAATTTAAAGAAACGATGGAAAAAATCGGGGAGCCATGCGCGCCCTCTCTCGTAGTAGAAAATATTCAGGACGGAATCGATTTCGCAAATGAAATCGGTTATCCTGTCGTCTTGCGCCCCGCCTATACGCTTGGCGGTTCCGGCGGCGGTATCGCACATAATCAGGTTGAATTGGAAGAGATTCTGGCAAACGGCCTGCGGCTTTCCCGCGTGGGACAGGTTCTTGTGGAACGCTGTATCGCCGGATGGAAGGAAATCGAATATGAAGTGATGCGCGATGGAGCGGGAAACTGTATTACCGTATGTAGTATGGAAAATGTAGACCCTGTCGGCGTTCATACGGGCGACAGCATCGTTGTTGCGCCTGCGCAGACATTGGGCGATAAGGAATATCAGATGCTTCGGAGCGCGGCTTTGAACATCATCAACGAACTGGAAATTACGGGAGGATGTAACGTACAGTTCGCGCTGCATCCGACCAGTTTCGAATACTGTGTGATTGAAGTGAATCCGCGTGTGAGCCGTTCTTCCGCGCTGGCTTCCAAAGCGACAGGTTATCCGATTGCCAAAGTGGCGGCAAAGATTGCGCTCGGTTACACGCTTGATGAAATTAAGAATGCGATTACCAAAAAAACGTATGCCAGTTTTGAACCGACTATTGATTACTGCGTCGTAAAAATTCCGAGACTTCCGTTCGATAAATTTATTACGGCAAAACGTACTTTAACGACACAGATGAAGGCTACCGGAGAAGTCATGAGCATCGGCGATAACTTTGAAGGGGCGCTCATGAAAGCGATTCGTTCTCTGGAGCAGCATGTGGACTGTCTGAGAAGCTATGACTTTTCAGATTTATCCAAAGAAGAACTGTTAGAGCGAATGAAAATCGTGGATGACCAGCGTATTTATATTATCGCGGAAGCGATTCGGAAAGGCGTTGACTACCAGACGATATTTGACATCACGATGATTGATATCTGGTTCATCGACAAGATTGCGATTTTGACCGAAATGGAAGCGGCGCTGGAAAAAGGTCCGTTAACCACAGAGCTTTTGAAAGAAGCCAAAAGAATGGAATTTCCGGATAATGTCATCGCAAGGCTGACCGGAAAAACAGAAGAAGAAATCAAAAAGATGCGCTATGATAACGGCATTGTAGCGGCATTTAAAATGGTAGATACCTGTGCGGCGGAATTTGCGGCGACGACGCCTTACTATTATTCCGTATTCGGTTCCGAGACGGAAGTGGAGGAAACCCATCCGAAGAAAAAGGTGCTTGTGCTCGGTTCCGGTCCGATTCGTATCGGCCAGGGTATCGAATTCGATTACTGCTCCGTTCATGCGACATGGGCTTTTGCCAAAGAAGGCTATGAGACGATTATTATCAATAACAACCCGGAGACGGTCAGCACCGATTTCGATATCGCGGATAAGTTATACTTCGAGCCGCTGACGCCGGAAGATGTGGAGAATGTTGTCAATATTGAAAAACCTGACGGAGCGGTCGTTCAGTTCGGCGGCCAGACAGCGATTAAGCTGACAGAAAGCCTGATGAAAATGGGTGTGCCGATTCTCGGAACGAAAGCGGAAGATGTAGATGCGGCCGAGGACAGAGAGCTCTTTGACAAGATTTTGGAAGAGACGGAAATTCCCAGAGCGGCAGGCGGAACGGTTTATACCGCGGAAGAGGCGAAAGAGGTTGCAAACCGGTTGGGTTATCCGGTACTGGTTCGTCCTTCCTATGTACTCGGCGGTCAGGGAATGCAGATAGCGATTTCCGATAAGGAAATCGAGGAATTTATGGCAGTCATTAACCGTTATGAGCAGGAACATCCGATTCTGGTCGATAAATATTTACAGGGAAAAGAATTGGAAGTCGATGCGGTATGCGACGGCACGGATATTCTGATTCCGGGAATTATGGAGCATATCGAGCGGACGGGCGTGCATTCCGGCGACAGTATTTCCGTATATCCGGCTCCTACGGTCAGCGAGAAGGTAAAGGAAACGATTGCGGAATATTCCAGAAGACTTGCGAAAGCCCTTCATGTTATCGGATTGATTAACATTCAGTTTATTGCGGTAGGCGACGAGGTTTATGTGATTGAAGTCAATCCCCGTTCCTCCCGTACCGTGCCTTATATCAGCAAGGTAACGGGTATACCGATTGTGGACCTGGCGACACAGGTTATCATCGGAAAGAAGATTCGGGAACTCGGTTATGAACCTGGCTTGCAGCCGGCGGCCGATTATTTTGCGGTTAAGATGCCGGTATTCTCTTTTGAAAAGATTCGCGGAGCGGAAATCAGCTTAGGACCGGAAATGAAATCGACAGGCGAATGTCTTGGCATTGCGGAGACTTTTAACGAAGCGTTGTATAAAGCGTTTCTCGGCGCAGGCATCAGCCTGCCGAAATATAAGCGAATGATAATCACCGTAAAAGATGCCGATAAGGGAGAGGCAATCGAAGTGGCACGCCGCTTTGAGAAACTCGGCTATAAGATTTATGCAACGAGAAGTACGGCGGCGGCTTTGAATGACGCCGGTGTGAAAGCGAGAAAAGTCAATAAGATTCAGCAGGAATCCCCGACTGTCATGGATTTAATTTTAGGACACGAAATCGACCTTGTTATTGATACGCCGACACAGGGCCGTGATAAGAGCAGAGACGGATTCCTGATAAGAAGGACTGCGATTGAAACGGGTGTATACTGTATTACCGCGATGGATACGGCGACTGCGCTCGTATCAAGCCTTGAAAACGCGGCTTCTCAGGGCGAACTGAATCTGATTGATATTGCGACGATTGCCAGACGGGTATAGAGTTGGTATGCGGCGGCGTTTCGGTTACAAAGAATACTGCTATTGCTTTTTATCTTTTGCGCCGGGATTCTTGTTCCTGTTGAGCGTTATACTGGGAAAGCCATGTTCAACGCCGGTCATTCTGGCGCCGGACGAGGAGCGGACAGAGGCGGAAGGAAATCAGTTATCCTATGGAAACCTGCTTATCGAACTGCCGGAGGGTGTTTCGGCAGAACAAATCGACCGGGAAGAATGCGGAAATATCTTTGCGGAGGAGAAAGAAGGGCTGGTTCTGGATTTGGCCGGGGCGCAGGAGGTCTACCGGGACAGAGGCAGCGAGGGTAGTATCGATATAGATATCCCGCCGCGCATCCGGCTGATGCACTATCGTGCGGAATATGAAGAGGAAATGGCGCTGCTGAACGCGCTGCTTTCCCTGTTGCCGGCAGATACGGAGGGAAACCGTATCTACGCGGATGAAGAAAAAAGAGAATATGTTTATCATATGCTGTTGGAAGATTATTGTCAGTATTTTATTTTCGTACAGGGGAAAGACGTTTATCTTGTACAGGAAATTACGGCACTGGGTTCCCTCAGGCGGGAAAATCTTTATCTGTTTGGTTATCTTTTGCAGGATGGGGCATTGCGTTGGAAGGACAGCGGCAGACGTATCGAATATTCTGAAGAACTGGACTGCCATTCGTACAGAAGATTTGAGCCGGAGGAAAAAGTTGCTTTTCTGTGCGTTTACACGATGGAACCGGAGGCAGAAGATACAAACATCCGTTTTTTCAAAGAAGGGCAGTTCGAGAAGGCTTACCAGACAATTTACATGAAGAAGCGTTGCCGAATACAGTCGGAAGATATTAATTTCGATGGACATTCTGATTTTATCTGTTCCAACGGAGAAATATTTCTTTGGGACAAAGAAGCTTCAAACTATCAGCCGGCGGAATTGGAATCGGACATCGGTATTTATGATTTGCTGCATTGGCGGCTCTCCGAAACGAAAACGATTTGGAGCCGTGACCTGGAAACAATGGAGCCGGAGGGCATTCGGGAGACAGAGACCTTATGGCAATGGGAAGAAAACCGTCTGGTCAGGAAACGGGAATGTGTGAGGGAAGAAAAAGAAGACATAATTCGCCTCAGGGCTTATGAAGAATCACCGGAGAATCTATTGTTTGATGTGACGTTTTCATGCGACAAATGGGAAAAAGAAGAGCAGAACCGGGTGCGTCTTTTGTATGAACGGTTTTATGATAAAATGGCGCCAAAAGAGCTGTATGCCGTATATCATGTGGAGGAAGGCGGACAGCGTCATGTGCCGCAGGGCCTTTTGGAAGCGTTTTCCGATGCGGTGGCGGACGGAACAGAGACGGAGCTGCTCGATGAAATGCGAAGTGACAGGACGCTTTCTGAGGAAGAAGTGTATGCGCTTGCCGATAAAAGCCTGGATATTCGTCTGGAGATACTCTCGTTATCCTGGCTGAACGGCAGCTATACGATGAAAAAAGCGGATTGTGACAACGACGGCATACCGGATATTGTAGCCCGGATTTTTACGGGTGGTCAGGCGGGAAACGCGGACTATGTTTTTTTCAAAGGACAGCCGGATGGCTCCTATGTGAAGACCGATACATTCGATTCCCTGCTGATGGAGTATACCGTTATTTCCTGGCAGGGCAAAAACTACCTGTGCAGGGAAAACTGGAATTATGACCGGAAGATGTGTGACGGCATTGTCGTTCTCGCCTATGAGGACGGACAACGGATAGAAGAAGTGTTTTTGACCCGTACGGTAAAGGACTATAATGTTTCACAAGTATGCGAAGCCCCGGAAGATTACAGACTCCCGGCGGCATTGCTTGCAAAAGAATGTTCCGGGATAAAAGCGCGGCTGGATGAATATCAGATAATTGACGGAGCAGCGGAGCAGCGCATGGAAGACAAGGACACAGAATGGCAGTATGCCTGTGACCTGGATAATGACGGAGAGATAGAGCATTATCGGAAAATTTACTGGATTCCCACACATATGTCTAATAACCAGCTCATTTTTGCATGTAAGGAAGAAGAGACAGGAATCGGTGATTTTCAGAATAAGATGAAAAAGGAAACGGGAACTTCTCAGATGATGTGGGTGGAGCGGTTCGACGAAAAAAATATTATCAATGTATACTATATGACGGGACTGGAAGATTTTCGAATAACAGGTTATCTGATAGAAGAAGAAAAATGCAGGAAGATATATGAGGTGGCGTGCGATGCGGATTACGAAGCAGAACAGGTTCGGAGCATGGTGTTTCAAAGTCCGTATTGACGATGAACGCTGGCGGCGTCCTATAAAATGAGTTCAGAGGCGGTACAGACAGACGGATGACAGGCAGCATATAAGTCGATAAACCAATCATTATTGCATGTCAGCCGACAGGCAGTTTTGTGCTGATATTCACAGCGTTTGAGCACATAAATTCGCACGCTGAGAAAGGAGCATTGCTTAAAGACGATAATGAAATGAATAAGGTCAGAAATTACCAGAAAGAACTGGAAAAGATAATAGATATCATAACCGGGAAGGCGGAAAGCCGGGCGACGGACGAAAAACCGATGCAGCCGCCAAGACTTTTTTTGCACAGCTGCTGCGCGCCATGCAGCAGCTATGTTCTGGAATATCTGCGGATGTATTTTCGGATTACGGTATTTTATTATAATCCCAATATTTCGATGGAAGACGAATACTGGAAACGCGTTGCGGAGCAGAAACGCCTGATTGCCGCGTATAACGCGGAGCTTGAACAACGGCGGAGGACTGTTGCCGGCGGTGTGGAAGCCGGACAACAGCAACGGATTTCGGCTGGCAATGCGGCGGCGGACAGCCCTGAGGAATATCCGATTGAAATCGTGGAAGGCGATTACGAGCCGGAACGTTTTTTTGAAATGGCAAAGGGAATGGAACAGTGTCCGGAAGGCGGTGAGCGATGCTTTGCCTGTTATGAGATGCGGCTTCGAAAGACCGCGGAATTGGCGCGGGCCGGCGGATATGATTATTTTGCGACAACGCTGACCATCAGCCCGTTGAAAAATGCGGTGAAGCTGAACGAAACAGGCGAGCGCCTTGCGGAAGAATACGGTGTGGCCTGGCTTCCTTCCGATTTTAAAAAGCGCGGCGGATATCAGCGTTCGATAGCCTTATCGAAAGAATATGATTTATACAGACAGGATTACTGCGGCTGTGTTTTTTCCCGTGCGCAGCGGGATAGACAAACAGCCGATAACATGAATAGATGTTGAACAGGTTAAAAGAATAGATATTGAACAGGTTGAAAGAAAGGCATGGTGATAAAAATGAAAAAATTTATGGAACTCATTTCGGAAGAGATGGGAAAGGCCTTTGAGGCGGCCGGATATCAGGCGGATTTGGGAAAGGTTACCATATCCAACCGGCCCGATTTATGTGAATATCAGTGTAACGGTGCGATGGCGGGAGCGAAACAGTACCACAAAGCGCCGTTGATGATAGCCAACGATGTGGCGGAAAAATTACAGGGAAATACAGTATTTTCGGAAGTCAGCGTTGTTGCGCCGGGCTTTCTGAACCTCAGGGTGACGGAAAAGTTCGTTAAAGAATATTTGCAGGAAATGCGTGCGGATGCTAAATTCGGACTGGAGATGCCGGAAAATCCGCAGATGATTATGGTAGACTATGGCGGGCCTAATATTGCCAAACCGCTGCATGTCGGACATTTGCGCCCTGCGATTATCGGTGAGAGCGTTAAGAGAATCTGCCGCTATGCCGGGCATCAGGTGCTTGGAGATATCCATTTGGGAGACTGGGGCCTGCAGATGGGTCTGATTGCAACAGAATTAAAAAAACGACACCCGGAACTTCCTTATTTTGATGCAGCATGGCAGGGAGAATACCCGAAAGAACCGCCTTTTACCATATCGGAACTGGAAGAAATTTATCCTGCAGCCAGCGCAAAGTCCAAAGAGGATGCGGATTATAAGGCGGAAGCAATGGAAGCGACCTTCCAGTTACAGACAGGCGTTCCCGGACTGCGGGCGCTCTGGAATCATATCATGGCTGTATCCGTAGCGGATTTAAAGAAAAACTATGCGGCTCTGGATGTGGAGTTCGACCTCTGGAAGGGTGAATCGGATGTTCAGCCCATTATTCCGGGGATGGTCGAGAAATTGAAAAAAGACGGTTATGCACATGAAAGTGATGGAGCGCTTGTCGTGGACGTCAAGGAAGAGACAGATACAAAAGAGATACCACCCTGCATGATTTTAAAATCGGACGGCGCTTCCCTGTATAATACGACCGATTTGGCAACCATCATGGACCGTATGGATAAATATCAGCCCGACAAACTCATATATGTGACGGATAAACGGCAGAATCTATATTTTGAACAAATATTCCGCTGTGCGAGAAAGACCGGACTGGTAAAGCCGGAAACACAGCTTACGCATATCGGAATCGGCACGATGAACGGCAAGGACGGCAAGCCTTTTAAAACAAGAGAAGGCGGCGTTATGCGCCTTGAAAATCTGATTCGGGAAATCAACGAAGAGATGTACCGCAAGATTACGGATAACAGGGAAATGGAAGAAGCGGAAGCAAAGGAGACTTCCGGCATTGTAGCCCTTTCTGCCGTGAAGTACGGAGACTTGTCAAACCAGGCTTCAAAAGATTATATTTTTGATATCGACAGATTTACTTCCTTTGAAGGAGATACCGGGCCGTATATTCTGTACACCATCGTTCGAATCAAATCGATTCTGAAGAAATATAAAGAGCAGAACGGCGCGGCATCCGCTTCCGGACAGAGTGGGAATGTCTCAGAATTAAAAAATGACACCCCTCTGAGTGGACTTCCGATATGTGAGGCGACCAGTGCATCGGAAAAAGACCTGATGCTGGAAATTACCAAATTTAATACGATGCTGGAAGCGGCCTGTGAGGAAGTGGCGCCTCATAAGGTGTGCGCATATATTTATGATTTGGCGAATGCCTTTAACCATTTTTATCATGAGACAAAAATTTTGACAGAGGAAAATTTGGAGAAACAATCCGGTTGGATTGCGCTTTTGACACTGACGAGGGACGTGCTGGAAGTCTGTATCGAATTACTCGGATTCTCTGCGCCGGAAAGAATGTAGCAGCGGTTAATAATTTTTCCTGTAAAATTCAGCAAAATTTAGTTCGGCAAAATTTATAAGAAAATTATAAGAAAATTTAGGAAAAATACTTGACAAGAAGCCCCATTAAATTGTATACTAGCAAAGCGGGTTGGCGAAATGGACAACCCGTTGCCGAATGGGATCTTAGCTCAGCTGGGAGAGCATCTGCCTTACAAGCAGAGGGTCATAGGTTCGAGCCCTATAGGTCCCATTTCCTTGCGGATTTTCAACATGAGAGATATGTGCGGAAGATTTGCGAGAGTTTTGAAAGTCACACTTTTATACTATGGCGAGATAGCTCAGTTGGCTAGAGCATACGGTTCATACCCGTAGTGTCGAGGGTTCAAATCCCCCTCTCGCTATTTAAGAACATCGTAGAAATGCGGTGTTCTTTTATTTTGTGTTGCATTTCATGTTGCATAATTCCGAAAAATGAGAGTTTGCTTTGTCTGACATTTCTTTTTTTCTGTCGTTCATTGCGTGTCTGTATACAGATTTTAAAACCTTGTCGGACCGCCATCCGCCATCGGCCATGATATAAGCGTCCGGTATGCCAAGCGCATGTCGGATAGAGGCGGAGTAATGCCGCAAATCATGAAATCTGAAATGAATGATATTGTTTCGTTCCAGCACTCTCTGAAACATAATCGTTATTGAGTGGGGATTTAAGTTTGTTATATACCCCAATTCCCTTATCCTGTCCGTTACAAAGCCGGGCGCTTCTATGTATCGGTCAGAAGTTTCCGTCTTTGGGGCCTTTAAGTGCCATTTTTTATCTGTTCCAAGCACAAGAGAGTGGTGCACATGGATTGTATTTCCCCTGATATCATCCATAGAGAGCCCGCATATTTCCCCGCGCCGCATCATACAGAATGCGCCAAGCAGCACGGGAATTTCAAGTTCCGTATCTCTTACAGCATTTACCAGAGCCTGTATTTCGCCATCAGAAGGAACATAAAGGTCCGGCTGTACTTTCTGTGGCATAGTAGTGTTTAATACCAGATTTGGGCCAATTACGGAAGAAATAAGACCATGATAATTACGGACGGTCTTGGGGGATTTTGTTTTACTTAAATCACTTATCACCGCCTGAACATCATCCTGGGATATGCGGGATAGTTTCATGCTGCAAAATGCAGAATATTTCTCGGAAAGCATTTTTTGTATATTCCGATATCCTCTGATTGTAGACGGGGAAAGGACAGCCTCTTTTGCAATAATATATTTCTCCAGTTCCTCCCTGAACAAATTTTCATTGGATTTGACTTTCTTCTTTTCATCCTTTTCCATAAGATATTGCGTGGCCTTGTGCTCCGCTTCTTTCTTTGTCGGGGCCGTAAAGGATTTGTATTTCCGTTTTCCGTCTTCCATGCAATCGTAGACGAGGCATCGCCACGAGCCGGATTTAAGTTTCTTTGCTGTTGCCATACTGTATCATCCTCCTTGAATGCAAATTGCCAATAATAGAAAAATGGTATAAAAATAGTAGTTTGCAAACTATTAATTTTGAGATAATCTGATTGTAATCAGCGTCCGAAGATGATATAATATAATTGCTGTGAATTACATCTTCGGGTGTATTTTGAATCGTCCCGGTGTTGGTTGCATCGGGACGGTTTTAATTTATAGTTGATAAAAGACTTCGCATTGTGTATAATATGCTTAACAAGGGAGCCGGAAGGTGAGTGCACTTCACCCGACCCGGCGCAATTTAATACTTAGCTATAAGAATAGCCGTTCCTAAACTTTAGACGAGAGCAGGACGGCTATTTCTTACTTTTCAAATTCGGAATCGCTACAATCAGCAAAGCTACGCTTGCAATTAAACTCAATTCTTCATATGTACTCATAATAATCACCCCTTCCGGAAGGTTCTCGGTTCGGGTGAGAGCACGTCCCCCGGATCCCCGGTTAAGCATATTATGTTTTTAAGACTTCGAATGCGCAGGATGCGTTTTTTAGTGTTCTCTTTTCAGAAAAATTCATATATCATGCGTTTCCCATTCTATTTCCTGCACATTTTCTTTTTCAAAATCATGCTCAGCAATATGCTGCAAGGCATGATAATATGACTTGAGCCGGCTCTCCTGTGACAGCCTGGCATTGAGAAATACCGTATAGGAATCATCATTATTCTTGATTAAATGTTCCGGAATCTTTGTGTCCATGTCTAAAAGCTGTATATTAATATCTTCCATAGCCAATCACCCTTTTACACTATATAAAAATCTGTGTCCCATAAATTGGACTACAAATCAGTTCCTTTTTCCTGATTATATAGATTTTTCATAAAATCCATGTGTGCCTGAAAGCGTTCCGGCGGCATATTGCGCTTCATATCGAAAAGGGAGCGCATATCTTCGTCTTCGTACATTTCCTGGGCGAGTCTGGCGGTTTCATCGTTGGTATAATAGATGGAATTTCCTTTTCTTTCTTCCCCAGTTGTAAGCCATTCAATAGAAACATTTAAAACATCCGCTATTTTTTGAAGTTTATCATTTTTGGGATTGCTTCTTCCGGATTTCCAATCAGAAAAGGTAGATTTTCCAATATTCGTTATTGAAGCGACTTGGGAATCTTTTAACCCCTTAGAATCCCTTGCATTACAATATCTTTTGTTAGCGCCAATGATAAAATGTAAGAAAACGCCGAAGAAAAAATGTAGATTTATGGCGGAGAGAAAGAAAAAAAGATAGACTTCTGATAGGACGAAAAATGTCCGGGAAAGGAGTCGGAAATGAGAGGAGAAAGCTGGATGGACATACGAAGTGACAGACAAAAAGGAATGAGCTATGTGGAGCTTGGGAAAAAATACCACATGGATCCCCGGACAGCAAAGAGGTATGCACAGTCACCACAAAAACCGGAATACACACTGACACAGCCAAAGCCAACAAAACTGGATGCCTACAAGCAACAGGTAGACCAATGGCTG